>JAYNJV010000022.1:0-26640 GCA_038110525.1 Candidatus Poseidoniales archaeon
CCTTCGCAACCTGTTCAAACCTGGACGATTCAAGGTGGAAAAAATGAGCATTGGATGAGGTATTTGAAATCACTTCAACCTTGAAGCACTTCGAGTGGAATAAAAATCGGTGGAATGTCAAAAGTGAGGGTATGCTTGCTTGTCTTGGGTGGAAACATTTGATTTGATAGGGACATCTGAACAACCTGCTCTTTCGAAATTTCCTTGTATTCACTTGCCGGCCATGTTTCAACACTGATTCTTGGGTCAGTCAAATATTCAACACAAATAGCAGGCAAATTTCGAAGGTGTAATCGCAATCCAACATGATATCGATGATGGCCGTCAAGAATTGCTCCAGTCGATTTGTCGACGATAAGAGGTTTTGTATAGCCCCCCCACTTTTGAGTCATCTGCAACAATGCTTCACAATTTCGTTCCTTGATTTCTTCATGGGGCTTGAGCCATTCGATTGGCACCAATACGACATCCTCGCCATCGTAATCCATGGTTTAGCCGATGACGAAACCGCATAATTCATTTTCTATGGCTGGTGACAGGACAAATAAGGCGAGGGCATCACCATGGCTTGGATTCATGCGGACATCGATGGTGAGCGACTTGATGATATTACACTTCAAGCGGTTCGTTCAATGCCAAGTCGTGTTCGAGAAGTGGTTCAAACCCTACAAAAACATGGACATGGTGCATGGCTTGTAGGTGGTTGTGTTCGAGACATATTCACCAATACAAAAACCTCAGATTTCGATGTGGCGACCACAGCAACACCAGATGAAGTAAGCGAACTTTTTGAGAATCAAACCGTCCCCACTGGTATTGAATTTGGTACGCTTACACTCAAAGGCGAAGTGCTTGTTGAAGTAACGACTCTTCGAACTGAAGGGGCATATCGGGATGGACGTCATCCTGATGCAGTGCAGTGGGGTACATCACTTTTACAAGACCTTGAACGAAGAGATTTCACAATGAATGCAATGGCCATTGATGTTGGATTGGAACGAATCTATGACCCATTTCACGGACGTTTTGATGTTCGTCGAGGCATACTAAAAGGCGTGGGCGACCCTCTCCAGCGGTGTAATGAGGATGTCCTCCGTGTCTTAAGGGCGTTCCGATTTCTGTGCCCAGCAAAAGGAATACTCTTCCAACTTGACCAACAATTATCCAATGCAATCCGATTGACAAGTGCAAAAATCAAAGACTTATCCGTTGAGAGGGTTTGGTCAGAATTGAAAAAAATCCTTGACAAAGACAAGTGTATTGCCATCCTTTCTCATATGATTGATTCAGGTGTGTATCAGCACATCTTTTCAGAGTCAAAATCACCTTCTCAAAAAATTCTTGATTGCATAGAACCGATGTTTCATCAACTTACAACAATGCAAAAATTTGCAGTGCTGTGTACCAGCGTTGAGCATGCTCAAGTCGAAGCATATCTTCTACACCTCAAATCATCAAATATTGAAAGGAAAGAAGCCTTGCAATTTCATTCTCTCCTCGGATGTTCCCCCACATCTTCGATACCATCGTTACGAATCATGCGACATTTTCACCCAAATAGTATGGTGACATTGCTTGAAATTCAATTGGCATTTGCAAGAGAGCGTGTTCAAATTTATGGTTCAACATTCATCCTTGAGTCAAACGCTGATCACGCACTTACAATTGCAACATCATTAACACCTCGTCGAAGCTCTCATGATTCAATCTTGACTGGATATGATATTATGACTGCAACGGGAATTCAAGAGGGCATCAAATTGGGTAGACTCAAAGAGTGGATCTTCAAAATTCAAATCGAGAAAGATGTTGATTCGAAAGAACAAATGATGCATGAATTAGCTCAACTCGATTGGAAATATCTCGAAGTTAACGATTTTCCACGTTTAGCCATCAATTGTCATCCAAGCACATCATGATTGTTTTGTCGTTCCCTAATATTTTTCAATGTCTTCATGCAGCGTATGAACGAGAGTTATGAATAATGTTCCATCCATCAATTTAGAATCTGTCTTTCAACAACAAGTGGAACAAACAAAACAACGCATTGATTCAATTGCATCTTCAAATCGAATGGCGGGCTTACTTCATCAAAATTTCAAAGACAACATCATGAATGGAACCTACGACGCTTCAACACTCATTTACGAAGCCGATGAAAATAAAGATAACGTCATTAGTGTTGACGAACTCAATAATCTCATTTTCAAATTGACCAAAGAACGTCCTCCTGCTTGGGTGAGTGAGTTACTCTTTCGATTCATGGGGAAGGAACCGAGCCAAGGGATTATGCTCACTGAGTATTACGCCTTCCTTTCCACATTAGGGGTAGCGCCACCAGACTCGTTTTTGAAGAAAGATGAGCCACCCGAGCAAGATATCGAAGTTGCACCCGAACCTGAAATTCATCTTGATGTTTCAACCCTTGAAGATGGAAATTTGATTAAAATTGTACTGTTAAAGCCACCATATCAAAAAGATGCGTGGATTGGCTTTTTTGAAATGGGTTCTGACGAACCAGTCAACGATTCTCAATATTTCCTTTCCGACGCCTCTTCCGAAGGAAAGGTGGAACTTTATGTGGAAAATATCTTTCCAAATGGAACCTACTTGGTTCAATTGTTTGAAGATGATTCGGAAAATCCTCCTGTTCGAGATACAGTTTCGGTTCAACTCGAACGAACTGAAAAGATAGAAGAAGATGTTGATGAAGAAGAACAAGATGTTGCTGATGAGGAAATGCTTAATGAAATTGAGGAAGATGGCGTTGAATACAATGTATCGAATCTCAATGAGTTTTTAATGGAATTAGAACATTGTAGGTTGTCGCGTGATTATGCAGAAAAAATTCACCAAACCAATCTACAGTTTTCTATCCAATTCACACCAATGAGTCGCCAAACGACATTACTTTCAGAGAAAGGATACAAAGGAGGTACAACTTTCATTGGAACTGAAGCTCATGACCTTCATGAAATTGAAATTCAATTTCCAATTGGTGACGAGTTTGAAGTTATGCTCAATAAGAGTCTCTCGGTCACATGCACTCCAATTTCTTGGTCGCTTGCGAGGCATCGATTAATTCTCAAAAAGATTTGATTAGCCGCTAATAGCACGGCTAATGACAATACGTTGAACTTCTTGAGTACCTTCGTAAATTTGTGTAATCTTTGCGTCCCTGAAGAAACGTTCAACTGGGAATTCCTTGGTATATCCATACCCACCAAGCACTTGGATTGCACGTTCTGATACCCACATTGCAGTATCACCAGCAAATAATTTCGCCATGCTCGCTTCCTTTGAATGGCGGGGGCCGTCCTCCTCGTAATGTTGTTGCTTTGTCCAGGCTGCTTTGTAAACAAGTTGTCGTGCCGCCTCGATTCGGGTGGCCATATCTGCAAGATAGGCCATGATCATCTGATGATGGCCAATAGGCTTTCCAAATGCTTCTCTTTCCTTGGAATATTGTAAGGCTGCTTCATATGCACCTTGACTGATACCAAGGGCTTGCGCGGCTATGCCAATTCGACTGTTGTCGAGTGCATTCATGGCAATGGGGAAGCCGTTACCGGAGCCTTTGAGTACATTTTCAACTGGAACTTTGCAATTCTGAAGCACAAGGGTGCATGTATCTGATGAACGAATGCCAAGTTTATCCTCTTTCTTTCCAACGCTAAATCCATCAAAAGATGCTTCGACGATGAATGCTGTAGTACCGCCGTGTTTCTTAACGCCATAATCTGGATGCCCCACATCTTTAGCAAAAAGGACGAGAATTTCAGCCTGAGCACCGTTGGTTACCCACATTTTTTCGCCATTCAACACATAATGCGTTCCATCATCTGATAACTGTGCCTTGCACGTCATGGCAGCAGCATCGGTACCTGCACCAGCCTCCGATAGTGAGTAAGCACCTACTTCACCTGCAGCAAGTCGTGGGAGATACTTTGATTTCTGCTCATCGTTCCCATGTAATGCAATCGTCATGGAGCATAAGCCCACGTGAACACAATACATCACTGCAAATGAAGGATCAACCCTCGCAAGTTCTTCGACGATAATTGCCTCTGATATATCATCGATTGGCATACCGCCAAATTCTTCTGGAATCGTGATGCCTTGCAGACCAAGTTCAAGAAATGCTTGCCATTCGTTTGACGGGGGAATCTGATTGGCGTCACGCTCCTCAATCGTCGGAACGAGGACGCTTTCTGCGAAGTCCCGCACCATCTCACGAATCATTTGCTGTTCATCGGTTTCTCCATAATTCAAAGGCTCACCATTCAATTGCATACAACGGTGTTTCTTAACCCGTTTGATTGAATACAACGGACCTATCAATCTCATTGTTCATATACCACCTGTTATACGGCGGTGCAGATGCCCTATGGACGAAGATTTTGAATATGTTGAATTCCAAGTTGCACACAACAGAAAATACTCCCTTGATCACCTTTGGTACCAAGATAAAGATGACAAGTTGATGATTGGTGTGAGCGAGTTTCTTGCTTTTGATGCTGGTGAAGTGCTCCGTGTCATCTTGCCACAAGCAGAAACAGAAGTCGATGAAGGTGACGACCTCTTTTCAATCTGGACTTCAGAAGAAAAAATATCATTTCCATCGCCTTTTTCGGGAGTGATTCGAGAAGTGAACGGCGAAGTCGAAATCAATCCTGATTTGGTCAATGACTCGGCTTACGACCATGGATGGATTATCGTCTTAGAGCCTCATTCCATTGACATGGAGCAACTTCTTGACCCGGATGAGTATGTTGACCACATTTCCGAGCTGTAGGGAAGACTCAAACACGAAATGCTTCTCGGTTGTGTATGGCCGAAGACAATCTCTCATTTTTGAGACAGAGTTTACTCGATGCCCCAATTATTTGGAAAGAAGGTTATCCATACTTCGTTCATCCAATCACCGACGGTGTGCCAAGGCTACCTGCTGAAGTCCTTACTGAAATTATCGATGAGGTTCAAACTCGTGCGGATTGGTCAAACATCGACCTTCTACTCGGAATTGAAGCTATGGGTTTACCGCTTACCGCTCCACTCAGCATGGCAACCAATTTACCTTTTGCCGTCATTCGAAAGAGACCATATGGAATGGAGGGAGAAATACAAATTGAGCAACAAACTGGTTATTCAAAGGCATCATTATACATCAATGATGTATATCCCGGCGAAAAAATCGCTATCTTCGACGATGTGATTTCGACGGGCGGTACTCTTTTTGCAATCATTGATGGACTCTTGAAGGCCGATGTGGTCGTGAGTGAAGTTCTGACCGTGGTAGAAAAAGGAAGTGGCATGAAAATGCTCCAAGAAAAATATCCCCAAATCAGATTTCAATCTCTTCTCCAAGTCGAAATGATCGACGGTCAAGTGCACATTCTCAACTGAGGTATTTGCTATGGACATGGAAAGGCATGACTTTCAACTCAAAGACTTGATTGAAAAAATTCAATCAAACGACCATCGACTTGTCGCTCTTCAAGTGCCTGAAGGTTTGAAAATGCAAGCCCTTGAAATGATGGATGCAATTGAGAGTGAAACAAGTGCAAAAATTGTGCTGGCAGCAGACCCTTGTTACGGCGCATGCGATTTGGTCCATGATAAAATGAAATTGATGGGGGTCGAACTCGTTGCCCATATGGGTCATTCACAGATGAATATCGATTCAGGTATGCCAACACAATTCATCAATGTCACATACGATGGAGACCCCGAATTGACACCAGTGCTCCCCCTTCTTGAACAGCATAGGGCGATGGCACAACAGCGCCTCCAACAACAACAATCCGAACAAGTATCACTTAGCGATGAAGAAGCACAAGAACGATTTATGGATGCTGTTGGTCGATTAGCTCCGTTGACCGATACGAAACTTGGACTTGTGGGTTCGATTCAGCACCTCCATCTTCTCCCTGATTTTGTTGAACGTCTTGAGAAAGCTGGGTACGATGTCACCATCCCAATCGGGGGGGCCCGACTATCATTTCCAGGTCAAGTTTTAGGATGTAACTATAGCGGAGATGATGCTTCTATAGGGCATTATCTGTTTTTAGGCTCTGGTGATTTTCACCCCATTGGTTTGGTTCTACACACAGGCAAACCCCTTGCAATGCTCGACCCTTACACGGGCGACGCTGAGGAAATGTCACTTGAACGCATTGAACGAATTCTTCGACAGCGATTTGGACTCATTATGTCGTGTCAAGAAGCACATTCATTTGGTATACTGATTGGTGAAAAACCTGGCCAAATGAGAAGAACGCTTGCTCTTCGAATGAAAAAATTGCTCGAACAACACGGAAAAAAGGGATACCTGTTGGCTTTGGAACACATAGGGCCCGACCTCATTGACTTCTATCCCGTGGATGCATTTGTCAACACTGCGTGTCCACGTATTGCAATCGACGATGCTGTCCGATATCGGAAACCACTCATCACACCGTTTGAACTTGAAGTAGCTCTCGGAGAAAAACAGTGGGAACACGGATATCAATTCGATGAAATTCCTTGAATGAATGGGTCTCTTTCTTTGCCTTTGAATGCGCATCTTTTAGAACGGTTGCCATGAGTATGGAATGAGATGACGGATTATCTTGACCACATCGGTGCAGGAATCATACTCGGCAATGCGGATGCGTTCAACTTTGACTTCGTGCCACCTGCTTTGGTAGGCAGGGAACAACTTCAACGTGAGCTCGCTTCGAAGTTTACCACGATTGCTCAACCAGAAGGTAGTGGAAGAGTCGTCCTCACAGGGCCGGTCGGAAGCGGAAAAACGGTTCTCATTCGTCGGTTTTGTGAAGATGTGCAGCGAAAATTTGCAGATCAGCGATCGATTCGTAGCGCGCATATTAACTGCCGAAATGCTTCGACCAGCATGCAAGTTGTTCAAAGAATCGTTCACACATTGGACCCAGGACACCCCGATCGAGGATTATCGATTGGGGAACTCCTCAACAGCATCCGAAAATTGCTTGATCGCACCTCATCGCACCTCATTGTCGTGCTCGATGAAGTTGACCATGTACTTCGTCGCTCTGGCGATGAGTTGCTGTATCACTTACTTCGTATCGATGAAGATCAACGAAGAAATGGTTCTGTGTCGCTTATCTTGATCAGTCAAGAACAGGTACTCGACTTTCTTGAGCCTGCTGTGCTCTCTCGCTTGGGTCAATCCAACCACATTCGTGTGGCACCATACACCGTCGACGAGCTGGAAGAAATCGCACTGCAACGCGCTGAAATTGGTCTTGTCGAAGGAGCCTGGGATTTTGACGTCATTCGTCTCATCGCCGAAAAGGCTGGGCCGAGTGGTGATGCACGTCGAGTCATTGAATACCTGAATGCTGCGGTTGAACGATGTGAATTTCGCCAGGACGGAGTCAATCCTCCATATTTGACAATCCAAGATGTGCATGAATCTTCTGAATTTATTGCTTACAATGTATCGACAAAAATGGACCATGTCGATGACCTCAGTGGTCATGCAATGATGACACTGCTCGCTATTTGTCGACGATTAAAGAAATCCTCCACGATGACCATGGGCGATGTTTCCAGTCTGTATCATCTCATCTGTGAAGAATATGAACAGAAACCGAAAAGTCATACAACGATGTGGAAGTATGTGAAGCATCTTGAACATACGCAAATCGTTGTGTCAACGATTTCAACCGTCGAAGATGGGCGGGGAAGAACCACACACCTCTCGATGCCCCACTTCCTTCCCGCCGATATTGCGTCACGACTTGAAATGCTCATTCCTAAGCGATTGCGGTAGGAAACTCACCTTGACATCGTGCGGAGGGGCTAAATACGGGTCGTTTGTCGGCAAAACCTGTAAGGTGAGCGTATGGCACGAGGAGTAAGTGGGGAATTCATTGCAGTCGTCAATGATACCGACCCAAAAAATGACGGTAAATCGTACTCTGCAAAGATTTCTGGCAACAACCATGCCCAAGTTCTTGGAAAGAGAATTGGTGATATCGTCGATGGACTATTCGTCACCACAGAAGG
Source organism: Candidatus Poseidoniales archaeon (assembly GCA_038110525.1). Taxonomy (GTDB): domain Archaea; phylum Thermoplasmatota; class Poseidoniia; order Poseidoniales; family Poseidoniaceae; genus Poseidonia. The sequence continues at coordinate 8,035 of JAYNJV010000022.1, forward strand.
TGAACAAAACCTTGGTGGATACAAACTCGAAATCACCGGTGGTTCAGATAAGACTGGAACACCAATGCGAAGAGACCTTGATGGAGGTTCACGTCAATCTATTCTCGTTACTCGTTCAACAGGATTCAAAGGTATCAAGAAGAACATCAAGAAGAAGAAAGGTGGCGGAATCGAAATTCGAATGAAGCCAGAGGGAATGCGAAAGCGTAGAACATTTAGAGGAAACACTGTCACTCAAGACACACGCCAAATCAATTTGAAAGTTGTCGAGCACGGGAAGAAAAAGCTCGATGAAATCTTCAACCAATCTGCACCTGAAGGGGAAAATCAGTGAAACCGAGAGGGTCATCGAGGAGCGTAGAGGGCCATGTCCAGATCGCTTCCAACCCAACCCATCGTCAACATCGGCTTAGTTGGACATGTTGACCATGGTAAAACAACGCTGACTCAGGCTTTGTCGGGCGTGTGGACTGACACACACTCCGAAGAACGAAAACGTGGAATCTCGATTAAATTAGGATATGCGGACACAGCATTCTATCAAACCAAAGAAGGCGAATACTATCCCACAGGTCGCCGACCTGATGGTTCTGAAGACGTTGAATCCGAATTGAAGCGTGTTGTCTCATTCGTTGACGCACCAGGGCACGAGACATTGATGGCTATCATGATTACAGGTGCTTCAATTATGGATGGTGCTTTGTTGATGGTGGCTGCAAATGAGCAGTGTCCGCAACCCCAAACACGTGAACATCTCATGGCTTTGGAAATTGCAGGTATCGAAAACATCGTCGTTGTCCAAAACAAAATCGACCTTGTATCCAAAGAGCGGGCTTTGGAATCGTACCGTGAAATCAAGGAATTCCTCAAAGGCACAATCGCCGAACAAGCCCCAGTTATCCCAGTTTCAGCTCATCATGATGTAAACTTAGATGTCCTCATTCATGCGATTGAAACATATATTCCAACACCAAACAAGAACCTCGAAGAACGACCTCTCATGTACGTTGCCCGTTCATTTGACATCAATCGACCTGGAACGAGACCAAGCAAACTCAAGGGTGGCGTCATCGGCGGAAGTATTGTTGAAGGCCAATTCAAAGTCGGGGATGAAATTGTTATTGGACCTGGTAAAAAAATCGAAAAAGGCAATAAATCAACTTGGGAGCCAATTCCTGCCGTTATTTCTTCACTTCAAGGCGGAGGTAACAGCCTTGAAACAATGCACGCAGGTGGGTTGTGTGGTATGGCAACGCTTCTTGACCCAGCCATCACAACTGCAGATAATCTCTCCGGCCAAGTCGTTGCGAGGAAAGATGAACTTCCTCCACTCCATTCCACAGTAAAAATTCAAATTCATTTGATGGACAAAATGGTTTCAGGAAACGAAGGTTCCGCAGAGGTTGTTCAGCCACTTCGAAACAGCGAGATGTTGATGCTCAATGTCGCAACTGCAACTTCGGTTGGCGTCACACGAAATGTTGAGAAAGGAACAGCATCACTTGAATTGCGCCTTCCTATATGTGCCGATGTTGGCCAACGTGTTTCTCTGTCTCGACGTGTAGGTTCGCGATGGAGATTGATTGGATATGGTACAATCCTATGATGAAGGTCGGTGCCACACGTGCAATCTCTTCTCATTGACGCTTGTGGATGGGTCGCTTGTCGAAATTCTGGAATCAACATCGACCATGAGGCTCAGCGATTTCTTGGAAAGCCACAATGGGTTGTTCTCGATGTTGTGTTGAATGAATTAGAATATCTTGTTGAATCCAAAGAAATTTCAAAATCTGTATTGCTGCTTGACATACTTAAGGAAAAAGCACTAGTTTTCGATACATCAACCATGGATAAAACGCACACAGATGACTTGCTCATCGAAGTTGCAACATCTCAACAAGCCACATTGCTCACGGTTGATGTGGAACTCAAACGAAGGGCTTACAAATTGAATATACCTATTTTAGAAGTCAGAAAAGGACATCGACTCCATCTTGTGGATTCGGTTTGATTAGGGCAAAGTGAAAAGTACATCGTCGCCTTGACCATCCAATAATCTCAATTTTACGCCAGCATCAATCCATGCGTGTGCATAATTAATCGCTCCGAAGGAACGAATATAATCACCTTGCTTCGAAAAATAATGTGCATCAGCAATGTATGCATCTGCCATTTCCAGCAAAACTTGTACATCATGTTGCTGTTGAACACTCAAATGTTGCATCACATTCACCTTTTCACGGGCGGTGGTTGTGAGGTTGAGATAATGATCAAGTCGTTGTTTCGATATTTCCGCCTCAATCATCAACATCATCCCCTTTTTGTCTCGAGAGCAATCTTCTCACGTCTTCCTTTCGACCCAAGGCTTCATACAACTCGATAGCAAGCGAGATTTTTCCAACATCTTCTGCTTCTTGGGCACGAAGGAACATTTGACGTCTGTCTTCCCAATTCCGTGCCATGGCTGCGTCTGCTACTGCTTTGTATCTGCTTTGCCTTTCAACATCGAATAAATGAGGTGCAGACCACTTTCTGACCAAACCTTCCCTTGTAGCTGTAAACATTGAATCCCCAACGTTATGAGAAAGCAAATCACCTAATTCCATATCCTTGCCAAGTATTGGTGTCTCTTGACTCTCATTATCAAAGTCACCTAAATGATGAAGTTCTCCATCAAGGGATAAAGTCCACCACCCGTCACCAGTTCGTACAGCATTCATAGGTTCAATGGACATGGTTTCAATGCATTCCAGTTTATCCCATCCAAATGGATGAGGGACACCTTCCCAGACCGCACCATCGCCACTTTGTAGAAGGAGACGACCATCATTCAACGAAGATATCCAACTCCAGACTCTATCCTCTAATTTACGCTTTTTATCTTCATCAGTGAGCCTGCCACACCAAATAATCCCGTCATTATCCTGCCACAACAGATGCTCCCTGTCGAGCCATCCCAAAAGGCGACGGACGGAACCACTTTCCATTCTTCGAATACCTCTCCCTTCAGCCGAGAACAAGTGAAGTTGGCCTTTTCGACAAGAGAGAACCCATCCACCACCTGGCCTTGCCATAATTTCTTTGAAGCCTGCTGGAGTGCTTCTTCCTTCGGTCATTTGTTTTGCTGTCGTGAGCGAATAAATGTAAAACCCGTGTGCCATGAGTACGCCGATACGACCAGATTGAGCTGCGAGACCGTGAACTTTGAATGGTACATTTGTCGACCAAACTGTATCGCCTTTCGCATTTATATAATTCAATTGCAGTCCGGTACTGATAATGACGCCCTCATCAACTGCAAGAATTGTTGCAATTCTTGATGGAGCCTGCCAAGACCATGAGATTTTCCATGTCATTCCGCAACACCTCCTTGAGCATCTGACCAAATCAATAATTGGGCCCGTGCCGCATTAGTAAGCGTATACATACTACTTCGCCCAACCATTCTTGAAGTCAAAATGCCCGCCTTGAGTAATGAACTTGCAATTTGAGATAATCGGGAACGTTTGATGTTCAAATGTTCCAGCATTTCATCATCCGATGGTGAGAACATCCTTTTGCTGGCGATGGAGACAACATATACTTCTGTTGCAGAAAGTCTTTGCAAAGCCATGCCGTTAAGTGGATATTCATGACGCCGTCCAAGTCGTGGCATATGATGGCGAGTTAACATCTCGATGACATTCCGTGGCAATTCATTACTTTTTGAGTGCTCAGTGGGCATCAAATTCGATAATAATTGAATCAACATGTCCATTTGATTTGTTTGCTGTAGCGGAGTAGTGTCTTGTTGGTATTCATCAGATGAATGGAACTCAGTCACTTCATCGAGCAACATATCTTCATTCAATTGACCTTCTTCATCCAATAATGTGGCCTCACTGTCAAATGGGAGGGGGCTCGAGATCGTAAGTTCAAATTCTTCATCTGATTCTAGGATTGTTTGTTCAGAATCGAGGTGCTTTTGTTCGTCCATTGCAGAGATGTTTCTGCTTCTCAAACTTTTGAATGGTCCAGAAAAAACCCGAGGTCGTTCTTGAATTTCATGTGCAAAAGAACCTACTGAAGGTGTTTCACGTAGTGGTTCGTCTTCCATTCTGACATGATTTAAATGATCGAGGTTGAGATCGAATTCATTTTTCTCAAACAAATCAAATTTTGAATCTCGTTCATACCAAGGTGCAGATGCATCGATAATTTCTGAGTCCAATTCATCATGCTCGTCACCCTCTGATTCCATCGTTTCAACTAAATTCATTTCATCTGTCGATTGATTCATCACTTTATGCAACAGATCTGGTTCATCTCTGGGCTCTGGTCTTGCATCAAACTCACTACTTTGTGGCACATAAGACATATCATGTCCTGTACCCAAGTATTGGTCATCAACAAAATTTCGTAACAACTGCAAAATGCTCCTTGGATAACCATCGGTAGCTTCTAAAATTTCATTTGCGGCATCTGTACCTATATTGTGATTTGGAAATCCAACGGTCTCAAGACGAGTCGATACAAGTTGTATGACCTCTTCTGGGCCAAATCGTGAAAGGGTGATTTCTTCAAAGGGTTGAAGGAGTTCTTGAGGTAATTGTTGCCGTTGCCTTTGGTCACAAATCAAGATGATGAGCGCTTGTGAACGTTCGAGAATACCACTCGTATCTCTCAATGCAACATGCAATGAGGATGAATCGCCCGATTGTAGATCGAGGACGATGAGAGGGGCTCTATCCGAGCGATATGATGCATTCACGAGTGCTTCCGATAATTCTCTTCGGGTCGGTGGCGGGTCGGCCTCAAAAAATTGTGAAAAAATTGATTGGAGTAAACTCTGACCAGGGTTTGCAGCATTCAAGTGGTCGATGTATGCGGATAAAGAGACCACTGGTTCGATACAACGAACCAACGATGAACGCCCTGAACCATATGGCCCTGTCAAGAGTATCCAACGAGATGATTTTCTTAGAATGAATTGCTTGAGGGTTGAGAGCAAGTCATGTCGACCTACGAAAAGGTCTGTATCGGATGATGAAAGTGGTCGAATAGAAAATGGATTCTGACGAACATGAGGCAGTTGTAGATGGTGCCAAATTTTTGCCATACCTTAGCATCAGCAATTGTAGTATATATTCTTTCTATGAATTCTGTGTCGAAGAAACGTGTTATGAAGTGTTATTTGATTGACGGATACGAAGAAAAATTTAGTTTTAACAGGTTGCTAACACTAATTTAACGCTTTGTTAACGCGTTAATTTCACTCAATTTCATGTGCCGTTTGCTTGAAATGACAAGACCTACACCTACGGAATGAGGAGAGGTTCATGCCCGTGAACAACAGTAGAATTCCTGGTTTGTATAACAAATCCATAGAAGAACGTAGACAAGTGATTGCTCAAGAAACAGGCATTTCAAAGTCTCAATTCGAAGTTTATGATTCAATCAACGGTTTGTCTCAAGAAAAGGCCAACAATATGATTGAAAATGTCATTGGCACATTGGCACTCCCAGTTGGCATTGCAACGAACTTTGTTATCGATGGCCGAGATTATGTCATCCCTTTCTGTGTCGAAGAATCAAGTATCATCGCAGCAGCATCAAATATTGCGAGAAAATGTAGGTCAACGGGCGGTTTTCAAACCAACATCGACCCTCCCATTATGATCGGACAATTGCAAATATTGGACCTTGAAGATATAGAGAGTGCAATACAGCAAATTGAAATCGTAAAGCAAGATATCATTGAGCGATGTAACAATACTGAATCAAAAATGATCGCATTAGGAGGTGGTTGCAAAGATGTCAGTTGTCGAAAGATTTCTGTTGATGGCCTTCAAATGCTTATTGTTCATTTGCACATCGACTGCAGGGATGCTATGGGAGCAAATGCTGTAAATTCGATGGCAGAACGAATCGCTCCGTTCATCGAGAGCATCACCGGTGGCCGCGTGCATTTGAAAATACTATCAAATCTTGCAACCGACCGATTAGCTCGAGCTACAGCTACATTTACCCCTCTTGAAATGAGCCAGGACGGTACTGAAGCATCTGGAAGAGATGTCATTGAGAAAGTCATGGAAGCATATCTCTTCGCAAAAGGCGACCCCCATCGTGCTGCAACACACAATAAAGGCATCATGAACGCCATAAGCAGTGTAGCTATCGCATGTGGCCAAGATTGGCGTGCTATTGAAGCTGGATGTCACGCCTATGCTGCAATCAATGGTTCATACGGCTCAATGACAAGGTGGCATGTTGATTCGGATGGTAACCTCATCGGCCACATTGAGGTTCCAATAGCGGTTGGTATTGTTGGTGGAGCTTCAAAGGTACATCCTGTAGCCATGGCGAACTTAGAGATTCTTGGTGTTACCTCAGCCTCTCAGCTTGCAGGTATCATGGTGTGTGCTGGACTTGCACAAAATTTGGGTGCAATGAGGGCACTTGCTACGGATGGTATTCAAAAGGGACATATGAAACTCCATGTGAAAAATATGGCAATGACATCTGGGGCTAACGAAAGTGAAATGGACGAATTAGTTCAACGAATTTATGCTCAGAAAGAGCAGATTACTCAATCACTTGTTAACGATTTACTTGAGCAGATGAGAAAGGACTAATCCTCGACTCCATCTTCTTCGTGTTCTTGTAAAATGAGATGCTCTTGTTCAATCAGATCAAGAATTCCAGAAGATTTTACTTGGGCTCTAAACCAATCTCGAACTTTTTTCCTATCCGTTTCAGGACATCCAAATAATTCTGCGAACCGTCGAGTTGTTGTTAATCGTCGAGTTGAACCATCCTTCCTTCGGTCAACCATGCCTGCTTGGGCTAACTCTCGAACATAATCGTAGGCCTTGGGACCAAGCATTTCGACGAGTCTTGATTGGGCAATCGGCTGGTGATAGGCGATAAGAGAGGCTGCTTTGAGCAATTTTTGAGGCAGATCTGTTTTGACATCCTTTGGTAGAAGTTGGGTGATTGATGGCTTCACTTCGAGAGCCCACATTTGACCAATTTCAGACAGTTGTAGTGCACCATATCGACGTCGTCGAAGCGTTGCTTGTAAGGCACTCAAGGAATCGAGCATCTCTTCTTCATCATAACCAAGAGACTCGCACAACTCTGTGACAGACATCGACCTGCCAGCACCGAACATTGTCGCTTCAAGAAGGGTTTCCAATGGAACTTCTTCATTCGATTCCATCATTCCACCAACCAATCTTCATCAAGAATGCTCTCTTCAGTCTCTTCAATTGTTTCTTGATCTTCTTTGAGCCTGCGTTTTTCTTCCTTTATTCGTTGCTCTTCAGCACGCAATGCCAGTTTTTCAAGATAGAGCTCTTGACCGGTTTTGTTGCTTGAAATCTCTTCAGAGGCATCGTCCATCATCGATTTTGTTAATTCTTGAATCTGCTCAAACTCTTCTATTTCAGGATGTAAATCTTCAAAGTAAATAGGTTCTGACTCACTGTCTTGCGAGACAGAAATGAAACCCCTGTGGGTAAGGAACAGCCCTGAAATGAATGCGCTGACTTTTGCTTCAAGACGCGAATCCTCATGTTCATTAGATTGATCACATAGTCCATCAATGACATGGTCGATGGAAATTTTTGTTGATTTGTTGTGCTTTGATGCCGTTCGAATGGCTTGCCAAGAACGATGAATGTCGCCTTCTAGGTCTTCGTTATGCATTCGACCATCCACATTGCTTAGATATTGGTCGAGTTCGGCTTTATTCAACAATCGAATCTCATCTCTTTGTTTGACCATATCTGCATCATCTGCTGCATCTTTGAATGCTGCAAGAAGTTCAGCGAGGGTGACGTTTCTGCCCTCTTGTCTTCGAATTCGGCTGTCAAAAAATTGTGGCAAAAATTCTTCTCCTTTACCTTCAAGAATGGTTTGCGTAAAGATGTAAGCATCATCGACATATTCATCTTGCCATGTGAAGTGGTGGTCTTCATCTTCAAATTCAACTTCAACATACTGGATTTTGTCAAACAGTGCAGATGATTGATAGTGAAGGACCTCCCATGACATTCGAATGAGCCTTCCACAGGCTGGTAAATCGAGCGACTCTGCTTCTTTTTTTACCCTCATCGTGAACTCTCGAAGGAAGGATTCCAAATCAATACTCCAGGCATTGAATTGTTCTTCTTGAACCAATGAAAAAACCAGGGCAACTGAGCGGTCGAACGGGTCACTCAATGTTTGATATTCTGCTTCCTCCAAGGCAGCCAGTGCCATAATTCGGTCGGAAAAAATGGAGGCGGATTGAGTGTCCTCACCCACTGCAACTAATTTTTCGATGATATCTTGGCGAAGGAACCAGCGGTCGAGTGCTGCTTGCTTTTCCATTTCATCAACCTCTATTCTTGTTCGCCAATTTCAATAGTATCTTCAACTTCATCTTCAGTTTGTTGTTCCTCTGATTGCAAGGATTGAAGATATTCTTTTGTCTCTTCAATTTCTTCTGCCATTTCAGAAGCCCTTTCTGTTAAGTGCCCTAAGCCAGAATCTTTACTTTCATTCATGTGCATTAATAGTCCACCAAGACTGGATGGTGGAGGCAACTCTTCGGGTATTCTGGGCATTGAAGTTTCAACGTTTTCTGCTTCTTGGATGCGAGTTTCGTTAATTTTTGCATCCTCTGGTGATTCAACAAAATGCTTTTCTCCAATTTCAATAGCACGTTCTCTATCGAAATCAAGAATTCGTCGACTGCAACCATCTCCACCGTGCGTAATACCGATGTGGTGGTCAGCAAGCATCAACGAAACCTTTCGAAGTGTAACCATGATGAATTGTGCCTTCTTACTACGCGTTCGACACATCTTTGCAATTCTCTCAGCATTGTACGCATCCAGATTTTGGTCAACTTCATCGAAATAATAGAATGGACTTGGGTCATAATCTTGGATGGCAAAGATAAGAGCAAGCGCTGCCATGGACTGTTCACCGCCAGAAAGTTGGTGGCGATTGACCTTCTCTGATTTTCCACGAGGCTGGGCCCACAATTCAAGCCCGCCTTTGAAGGGGTCTTCTGGTGATTCAAGGAAGAGTTCACCCCTGCCGCCATCTGAAAGTATTTTGTAGGCTTCTTTGAAGTTTTTATTGACCTCTTTGAGTACCTTGAGGAGGCGATCTTTTCGTTGGGCTTCAAGTTGCTCTGTTAATTGAATGAGTTCTTTTCGTCGAGATTGCAATGAGGAGAAGTCATCTTTCATGAGATTTAATCGGTCTTGTACATCATTGTACTGTTCGATAGCATTCATGTTCACCGCTCCGAATTCATCGAGTTTCTTGTCAAGTGAGCGTAATTTTCTTTCAAGTTCACCTACATTTGGAACTGTTTCTGGCAATTCGTCTTCTGATAATCCATCTTCCAACATTGCTTCAAGCATCTCATCACGTTCTCGAACCCGGTCCATAATGGTCCGATTGATTTCGTCTGCAAGTCTTCGATGTTGGTTTGCTTGCTCGATTTGTTGCTCAGCGAGAACCTTCTTCTGCCCTCTTAATTCGACAAGTTCCATTCTTGAATCTTCCAATTCTTTGTGTTCGGATAAGAATTCAGAGCGTTCCTGTTCTTTAATTTCAAGTTGATTTTGAAGGGTGATTTTCTCTTCTTCAATCGCAATGAGGTCAATTTGAATTTGTTCTTGTGAGGATGTGAGTTTTGTTTTTCTTGAATTTAATTCGTCAACTCTGCGTTGCAGAATGAGTTGATGGGTAGCACCTTTTTCCAATGAAGACTCAGCCTGTGCTTTTTGGCTTTGAGCGGAAACCAACAACAATTCATTTTCATGGATTCGGTTTCGCAATTGTTCTGGACTGGCATCTTGTAAAGCTTGGAACGCAACCTCTCGCTGCTGTTTTTGTTCTGCAAGTCTATTTTGAGCTGCATCTAAATTCGACAATGCCCCTTCAGCTTGAGAATGCAATCCTTCCAATCTTTTCTCAAGACCTTCATATTTTGTTTGACTGATTGTGAGTTGCTGTTTGATTTGTTTCTTTTCAGCTCGAACGGTCTGAACTCGCTCTGTGTAATCATTTTCGACGACTTGATTAATTTGCTGACGCACATCATTTTGAATCGCTCTCGCCTCACGAAGTGCAGCGGTTACAGTATCTGCCATGAGTTGAAGTCGTTCAACTTCGGAGGTCAATTTATCAACTTCAGATGCACCTTGGATTTTCCCACCAAAAGTGACCGGCAATTTCCTACTGGACCCACCAATCATAGCACCTCCAGCGTCTGTCACATCACCTTGCAAGGTGACTAAACGAACCCCGCCCATGTGCTTTCGTGCAGTAGAAAGGCTATCCACGATGAGGGTGTTTCGCAGAACATAACGTACTGCGATTTCAATGCGAGGGTCAAAATCGAGGAGGTCGTGTGCAAATCCAACGACGCCTTCTTTCTTTGCGACGATGAGAGATTTTCCTAATGGTCGGGTATTGGTGAGTTTATTGAGTGGCAAAAAGGTAGCCCTTCCTGCATTCTTCTCGTTGAGCCAGCGTATAGCCTTTGCAGCATCTTCATCACTTTCGACGACTACTGATGTCATTCCACCTCCAATCGCCGTGCCTAGGGCATTTTCATGTGATGGATTTTTAGGAGCACACAATTCTGCGATAGTGCCGATTATTCCAGACAATTCTCCTTTATCTCGAGCAGTAATAACCGAACTTGCTCCTCCAACCAAACCCTTTGAACCAGATTTCGATTCTAATTCTTGTCGTGCAGTGAAGAGTTTTCGTTCAGAGTCTCGTAATTTTGATTCAATTATTGCGACTTCTTCAACCAACTTTGCTTCAGCATTTTGTGCTTCAACCAGACGCTTTGATAAAGCCTCTCGATCGAATTGAGGTGCTTCGTCTTTCAATTCATCTTCTTGAATTTCAATTTCGCCCAATGCAATTTGGCATCGCTCAAGTTCAGCTTTTGAACTCACCATTTCTTCGTGGAGCAATTCGACCTGTGTTGCGATTTTATCAACTTCGGATTGAGCTTTTTGGACATTGGAAAGGCCAGTCTCTACTGCTGTTTCTGCTTCGCCCAATGCGGTAGCCAAAGATTGATGCTGTTCTCCAATTTGTGATAATGCCCCATCGAGTTCTTCTTTTTCTTGTTGTGCTACTTCAAGTTGGGCAACTGCTTCTTGCAAAAGAGTAGCTGCAGTCGATAATTCAAGAGTGAAATCTGACAATTCTTTCTGTGCCCCTACCAATTCTTCATCGAGATAATGAAGTTCAGAAGCATCTTCATCTGATTGTTCATTTAACGCATCAATTTTATCTAATATTCTTGCAATCTTCACATGTAAATCTTGAATAATGGCATTGATTTTGTTATCTTCGCCTCCAAGAATTTCGTTAATTTGTTTCTGTAATTCTCCAATCTGATCATCAAGTGATTGAACTGTTTTCATTGTTTCAAGGTGCAATTGACGTAAATTTTTCTCCGAGTCATAGTATCGTTGTCGCTCTTCAACCTGGAATTCGACTTCATTTTTTGATGTCAAGTATTTTGATTGCAGTAGGAGTTTCTTCGTATCGTGAATGGAATCAATGACTTCTTTCGCTTTCTCAGCAATTTTCTTTTCTTCTTTGAGCGTTTGCAATCGTGAAAGTTGTTCTTTTTGAAGCAAATCAATTCGCTCGATGTATGCTTCTACCTTTTCTTGTTGCTTGCTCCCTTTTCGAATCTCGTCATCGTACAGTGTTACGCCTGCAACACCGTCCAAAACTTTTCTTCGCTCAATTGCAGTCATTTTAGCAAGGCTTGTGACGTCTCCTTGAAGGACGATGTTGTATCCATCAGGTCTTGCGTTTGCCGAAGTGAGGAGACGATGGAAAGATTTCTGAGAACTCTCTTCGCCATTCAGCAAGTATGTTGTGATGGCATTGTTGGAGGAGGTCAAACGAACTTCCCTAGTCATTTCGACTTCATCGAGGTCGATGGCAAGTCGTCTCCTTCCATCAACCATTTTTGGATTAGCAAAAATGAGCGTAACTTTGCATTGCCTCGCTGGCTTTGAATTCTTACCGCCATTGAAGATGAGGTCCTTCACATTTTGAGCACGTATCACGCGATTTGATTTTGGTCCAAGGACGAATTGTATTGCGTCACCGCAGTTCGATTTGCCTGAACCATTTGGGCCTGTGATGGCTGTGAAACCACGGTCGAGTGGAATGGAAACTTCACCCTTGAATGATTTGAAATTTTCCACTTCTACCGATTTTAGATACAATCCCATTCCCTCCAACCGAGAAGGTTTTTCTCGGCCTACCTCCAACACCGAGGTTTGACAGAATTTAAAGAATTTGAATTATATGGACTTCAGCACATGGATTTTTGAGGGTTGAATCAAGAGCCGAGAACGTTCAGAAAACACCCAATTGATTGCATTTCTTACAACCCTGACCTTTGCAATACGGACAAGTTGCCATGACGAGTAGGCCTTGTCTTCTTTTCTTCATTTTCAAACTTTGATCTTGTTGAAGTAAACGGGACCTCTCGATTCGTTTCTTGGTCTTGTCATGCGAATGATCGTCTTTGGAGTAGAATGCATTTGCAAACGCTTCTTTTCTCTCTCTCTTCACAAGTGTTTTTTCTCGTGATTGTTGTAATGCAAGTGGGTCCCAATATTTTGGACCCCTCATCATGAAATACCCTAAACCGGCAATAGCGATTTGCAACAGCCAGGGTTGAATGTTGAAAGGTAAGAGTGTTGCCAATCCTTCGGAACTTGCCGCGTGAGGTAACCAACTCATCCTGTCGAGAATGGCAACGGAAAACAAGGCAATTCCAGTAACGAAGCCTACCTTTCGAACGCGTTGTGCCCATCGCTTGTGCTGTGGCAATTCCCACCTTCCTGCGAGCAAGATAATGAGGCCCTCGGCGAGCATCATAAAATCCGCTCCTTCCCATTGGCCTTTTTCTTGGAGACAATACGAAGCCCCTGAAACTTCAAGTGCTTCCTCAATGAGTTTGAACGAGCAATTTGGGTCAGCAAGAAGGACAACATCGATTTTGTACCCCTCTGAATTTTCAATGAACAAAGGAGCAATCATTCCAAATTGGGCGTTGAGAACGACGAAGGCTACAATGGCCCCGCCGATGATGGTTCCAAGACCTTTTCTTGCGCCCATGCTTGCCGATGCCACATTCAATCATTAGAATTATCGTAATTTTTCATTGTTGAATTTCTACGATAAACGAGATAACTATGGAGGATGCCGGTTCGAATAGGAGCCACTGCAATGTCACGTGTATCCATCATTGGGTCTGGAATTGCGGGATTGTTCACCGCCCTTCGACTTGCTGATGCCGGCCATGTCGTCACAATCATCACCAAAAAAAGGGCAAAGGACTCCTCCACAAACTGGGCCCAAGGCGGAATTGCAGCAATTTTGGACAAAACCAATTCAGATGGTTTGGAATCACACATCAATGACACACTCCTTGCAGGCGACGGGTACTGTGATACGTCAATTGTCGAGATGGTGGTCAAAGAAGCACATCTCAGAATTCAAGACCTCATTGACCTCGGTGTTGATTTCCAAAGAAATTCGGATGGAGAATATTCAACCGCCAGAGAAGGAGGACACAGTGAACATCGGATTTTGCATGCGAAAGATGCTACTGGAAGAGAAATTGAGCGTGCTTTGATTCGAAAATCAGAAGCCCACCCCAATATCAACATACGATCCAACACACTTGCTATCGACCTGATTCGAAGAAATTACAGTGTTCCAGAACAAGGTGTTGCTGGATTGTGGTGTTACAACCAAATCACCAAAGAAATTCACACAATACCATCAGATGTTGTTATTCTTGCCACGGGAGGCGTAGGTGTTCTTTGGGAAAAAACCACCAACCCCGATGTGGCTACAGGTGATGGCATAGCAATGGCTCATCGCTTTGGAGCCGAAATTAAGGATATGGCATTTGTACAATTTCATCCGACAGCATCGATGTTGAAGGAAGGTCGGCCATTCCTCGTTACCGAGGCATTGCGAGGCCATGGAGCGGTCATTCTTGACGCCGAAGGTATGAGCCAATGGACGGAAATGTGCAAAAACGATGGCAAGAACAACGGCAATCCAGAACAATTTTCATTCACGAATGAATTTACAACAATGGGTTCACTCGCAACACGAGATGTGCTTGCGAGGGCAATTGACACAGTATTGAAACGAACCGGAGGTGCGTGTGTCTTTTTAGTGACATCTCATCTTGATACAGACCAATTAAATGATGCATTTCCAACTGTGAGCAAGCATCTTAGAGAATTTGGTCTTCAACTAGGCATTGACCCTATTCCCGTAGCACCAGCAGCACATTACATGGTTGGTGGAATAAAAGTGAACAGGCACGGTCAGGCTTTTTTGAACAATACAGAACGTGTGATTCCGTCATTGTATGCCATTGGTGAAGTCGCTTGCACTGGGATGCATGGTGCAAATCGATTGGCATCCAATAGTTTGCTTGAGGCGATTGTTTTTGCCCATAATGCTGCCTCACATATCATCTTGAACAATCATGAGACTTTTTCACAACCATTACCTGATTGGCGAGCAGATGGTCTTCAACAATTGAAAGAACATGCCCCTTTGAGGAATGATTTGATATCTTTACAACACCTCATGCTCAACGAAGTAGGGATTGTACGCAGCAATCAAAGGCTCTATAGAGCAAAGCGTAGAGTTGAATTACTTGAAAAGGAAATCAGTCTAATATGGGAGTCGAGCACACCAACAAGAGAATTAATCGAATTAAGAAACTTAGTCCAAGTAGGTAGACTTGTTGTGGAAGATGCATTGCAACAATCATCAAATAGAGGCCTTCATTTCAACATCGACCTTATGGATGACAAGAACGAACCATAGATGACAATATTGCATTTAATGGGGCTGGAATGCCATGTTTTTCAGCCAAATCAACAATCTTTCCGTTGAGAAAATCGATCTCGGTTTTACGCCCAAATTGAATGTCTTGAAGCATACTGCATTGATTTTCGGATGTCGATTGTAAGACCTGTGTGAGTCTTTTCTCAAAATTCAATTCATCGGCGACCTCAATACCTTCATAACGGGCAATCGTAGCAGCTTCCTTGAAAATATTCATACAATGTTGAAAAATTTCTGTCGATAACAATTCACCATTTCTCTTTCCAGTGAGGGCAGCGATTGGATTAATGCTCACATTCAAGAGAGCTTTTTCCCATATCATGGCACGACCATCTTCTTTGATCTCCGGATTTAATTGGGCTTGTTCAAGCAATGCAATAAATTGCTCAACCACCTCATGATGTGCTACTGAGATTGAGTTCCCAATTTGGATGGCCCCTTTACCAGCCCAAATTATTCGGTCCTCATTTCGATATGCTCCATGCGTTGTCGTTGTGTAAATGATGGATTCAGGGGAAAGATGACGCCGCGCAATCTCAACAAGCCCAAGGCCATTTGATAGAATACACACAATGCCATTTGGCTTGAGGGTTGAAACGACGATTGGAAGTAAACTTTCCAAATCAGTTGCTTTTGAACAAATCAACGCAACATCGGATGTATGTTCCAATGTTGCGGGGAAATCATGTTCATCAAAAGAAAAATCAAAGGCTGCGGGAGGTACTGAAATCATAGATTCACTTTCAACTTGAAGGCCATGGATAAGTAGGTTTGAGCCCCAAATTCCTCGAACGTGTAAATGAATTTCTGCATCAGTATAATGAGATAAGGTTGCTGCAATTACTCCTCCCACTGCGCCTACTCCGAAGATTGAGACCCTCATGACATCACCTGTAACTGGTAAAGTGAAAGACAATTTCTCCCGATTGATGGCTTAGCCAAAAAGCAGAGTAAGGTGATGCAGGCGGATTGAGTTGGAAATGATGTACACCTGTCGAGAGGCTCGTATTTTCAATCAATTCTGCTGGAAGTTCCCATCCCGTGCCATCACCGGAGATGGAGAGACGAAATGGAATCTCTTCGGAATGAGGATTATGAATGGAAATATTGCCATTATCAGATGCAAAAAATGACCCTTCGAGGCCAACGAACCATGGTGTAGTCCATAGTCGGGTTGTACCGCTTTGCCACTGAACAAGCAATTCGGGCCCTTCCACCACATTCATTTGGTATTGCGGGTAGGGATTGAAAGCGGACTCACAAATTGAAACAATGGTATTAGGTTCAACGAGTAGGGTAAGATTCGGAGTATTTTCTATCGATGGAATACGTGCAATAGGTCGAATGTTTGTATTCCATACCCACTCCCCTTGAGAGGGTTGAGTCGGCACACTGACAATTGGATTCATGGGGCATTCTTGTTGATTTGCCAAAAGAAGATTTGGCTCAAAGAATGATCCCCACGGGGAGTCAGCGCTTGATAGAAGCCACCCCTGACTTGGAATAATCATCTCTAAAGGACGAAGTTGTGGATAGATAGGTGAAAATGTTTGGTTATTGATTCGAATCGTTGGACGTGTTACTGAAAAAATGAGTTCATCCAACCCATTCATGCACAATTCATCTGGCAATTCTTCGTACGAAGTTGAATTGGTTAAAACGCCATCAATTCGTATTGCGTCAGATTGAAGATGATCGATTGAAAGATAATCAATGCTCACATTGTACATGTCTTGATTCAATGCGCTTGAATAAAATTGGATACACCAATGCTCATTTCCAGAGGTTGAATTTCGCATCCAAGTATCTGAAGTGTAGACTGTGGTTGATGGTACTAATGATTCAGAAGTATATTCAATCTCATCGTTAATTTGAATCACGAGTAAGATATCGCTAGCATAAGGTGTGTACGTAGCATCCCAAGTCATGTTGAGCCAAAAACGATGGATGTAACCTGGCTTTACATCAGATCCACACCCTTGGTTGTCATGTGAATACGTGTCTTCTCCAGCACAGTTCCATTCCATCTTCCACGAACTGAATTCGTGCTCAAGGTAAGCTGATAGTATGAATCGCTGTTCGATTGAAGAAGGATTTTCAAAATCAAATTGTGTTGTTGAGAACCATGTGCCGTCCTCCTGTAGGGTTGCAGGTTTGATGTCGCTTGAGTGTAAAAATAATGGCTCATCCCATGAGTCATTGGTCCCTAAGGGAATTTGATTTGGTAAAGCTAAGATAAAAATCAATAACAAAAAAGTTCCCAATTTTCTATGCTGAGAATCATCTAATTCCAAAATTTCGTTTGTGATAAACGGACTTCGAATGTCGCTGCCGTAAAAGAAAATTAGAGGAAGGCAAATTGAAAGAATCAAAAACCACATTCCAAATGAGGAAAAGACATCAAAAAGCATGGCAAAAACAAGGAAGATGAGCAATAAGAATGTCTGCGTGCTTGAACTTCTTGCCTCCATCATTCCCATTCGGGAAATCATAATTCGTCCGCCGGGGAATGTGGGTACGGGTAAAAGTAGAACCCAACAAAGAATGAGGAAAAACAAGCCAACATAGACCAAAGGATGAGCCCAAGCATACAACACATTTGGGTTGCTTGATACGATAAACTGGCTTAAAAATTCAATCAACAATGGGGGTTGAATGAGATATGGTGTCGAATGTATTGCAACAAAATCGGGTGTGAGAAAGAGTCCAGCTAGGAATAAAACGCAACCTGAGACAAAGAAAATTACTGGAGCTGCAATTGATGCAATCCCTAATGAATATCGATTCGGCCAAGGCCTTGCATCCATTCTTGGTAGTGTTGGTAAAAACAGGATGCCAAATGGCCAAAGAAGTAAGGAATTTGGCAATATTCCAAAATAAAACAAAACGATTGATGGGTCGGGAATTGGTAAAATAGGGCCAAGACGTACTCCATGTTTTTTGGCAATTGATTTTTGAATTACATTGGCAATCATCAGGACAAACATCATTGGTAATGCATACCATGTCAAACTCTGAATCATTCTTTCAGAAGAGGATTGATTTGAAGGGTCAAGGAACACACTACCTGCCAACAAAACAGTGCAGAATGAGAAAATCCAAAACAACGATTTTGTTTTCATCGAAGGAAATTGCCTTTCAGGTATTGGAAAAATGATCAATGTAAACGGTTCATCTTCAAGAATCTTTGACATCCACCCTAATTTAACGAGATGAATATTGAGGTCCTTATGTTTGCTATTTGCATCATCAAGGTCATTTTTACACTGAATCGAAAAAGTTGGCCATCGACCTCCTTTGTTGGATTGGATGTGAAAATACCGTGCTACAATATTTTCGAGTAATTCATGCTGTGTCCATGACTTAGGGTGGGCAAGAAGGACATCTTCCTGGCCAGCTGACGATGAATCTTGGCCCATCTTTCATTCCCCTTGCGACATGCTGTCATCGGCAACCATCAAGAAACCAACGATTCCAAGGTTGTAGGTTGAATGAACAATCATTTATTCTTGAATCGCTTGAGTCTGAATGTTTCTTCTCGCTCCATTTCTTCAAGTCTCAATTGAATAAACACCTTTGCTTCTTCAAGTTCTGGAATAACTTTGAATTCCAATGCGTTCACTCTTCTCTTGGTCGCTTCAATTTCTTGCAATAATCTCTTCAGAGTTGCTTCCATTTCAGATGCTTTGA
>JAYNJV010000023.1:0-8123 GCA_038110525.1 Candidatus Poseidoniales archaeon
CTCAACGCTCGATGAATGGTGATACAATGGTCGAACGTAGAATCTGCTCATTTTCCGGTGATGAAATTGAACCAGGCACCGGTATGATGTACGTCAAGAAAGACGGAAGCGTCTTGTGGTTCAAGAACAGTAAGGCTCGCAAAAACATGATGCAACTTCGAAGAAATGCTCGAAAAGTCAAGTGGACAAGGCATTATGTCAAGGGCGGAATCAAGTGATTCAGTTCAACTTGTTTCGTTATTAAGCCGTATTGCTCATAAACAGGTCGTTTGTGCGAAGTAACGGTGAGAACATGGAAACAACATATGTAATGGTAAAGCCAGATGGAGTTCAGAGAGGACTTGTTGGTGAAATTATTCAACGATTTGAACGAAAGGGATTGAAGCTTGTCGGACTGAAATCAATGGTCCCAAGCGAAGAAATTGCAAAGAAACACTACGAAGTGCATTCAGAACGCCCCTTTTTCCCCGGCCTCATCCGATTTGTCACCTCAGGCCCTGTTGTTTGTATGGCTTGGCAAGGAAGAGACGCAATTAGTGTAGCACGAAACCTCATCGGCCCGACCAATGGAAGAGAGGCGGCACCTGGGACCATTCGCGGTGACTTCGGCATGGATATCGGTTACAATATGATCCACGGCTCGGATGCGGCTGAAACCGCAGAATTCGAATTATCACTCTGGTTCCCTGAAGGTCTCATGTCATGGGAAAACACCATGGGCACATGGGTTTATGAAGGCTAATCAAAAACTCCTGACAGGAGTGTGATTTCGTGACCGAAGATGTTTCAACCTCGCCCTCAGATGAAGGTGGGCAGCAAAAAGGGTACAATCGACAACCGATTGTATCGGTGCTGGGTCACGTTGACCATGGCAAAACAAGCGTATTGGACCTCGTCCGTTCAATTGGTTCTGAACGACAGGCAAGCGTCATGAATCGAGAAGCTGGCGGTATCACACAACACATTGGTGCAACCGAAGTTCCTGCAGATGTACTCAATGAGACATGTAAGGATATGATGCGAGGAAGAAAATTCAAATCTCCGGGTTTGCTTTTCATCGATACGCCAGGGCATCATTCTTTCATATCACTGCGGAATAGAGGTGGTTCAGTTGCAGATATTGCCGTTCTTGTCATCGATATAATGTCTGGCCTTCAGCCACAAACCATCGAATCCCTCAATATCCTTCGTAACACAAAAACTCCATTCGTCATTGCTTTGAACAAGGTCGACAGGATACATGGCTGGAACACCCAACGAGGTAGGTCCTTTATCGAATCACTTCAACATCAGAACAAGAACACTGTTGAGCTTTTTGAAGAACGATATTGGAAGTTTTTAGGTGTTCTATCCGAGCACGGCTTCAATGCTGAACGGTATGACCAAATCAAAGATTTCAGAAACAATGTGGCCCTCGTACCCATGTCAGCAAAGGACGGTGAAGGATTACAAGATCTCCTCACCGTTACGGTTGGTCTTGCAGAGCGATTCTTGGAAGCAAGGCTTACCGACACACTTGGACCATCAGAAGCAACTGTTCTCGAGATGAGGGAAGAAGTTGGAATGGGCAAAACCATCGATGTCATTCTCTACCGGGGTAGCCTTCAAGTTGGAGACCAAATCCTTCTCGCTGGGGAAGATGGGCCATTTTTAACCCACATCAAGGGTTTGAAGCGACCGAAAGGCATGTCTGAAATGAGAGATGCTGGAAAACGATGGATTGACGTAGATAAAGTTCAAGCCGCCTCTGGAGTAAAAATCGTAGCACCTGAGCTTGAAAAAACAATTGCTGGAACAACCCTTCATCTTGCCAACACGGTCGAAGATGAAGAGAGGGCAAGACAGTCTCTTTCGGAAGAATGGCGTGAAATCTTCGATAATATGCCTTTGATGTGTCAAACCTGCAAATCTGTAGTCCAACGCAGGGATTTCACTCAACACACCTCCGAGGGAACCTGCAAAGGTGCCGTGGAAGAAAAAGATGGTGTGGTGATTAAGGCAGACACTGTCGGCGGACTCGAAGCATTAGCTCATGAATTACTCAAATTAAAAATCCCAGTTCGACAAGCGACGGTGGGTGTGGTGAACAAAAAAGACATCTTCATGGCTCAATCAGCCACCAACCCACTCAACAAAGTCATTCTTGGATTTTCAACAAAAGCAAATGCTGATGCTGAACGATTATTTGAATCAGCAGAAGATGTACACTATATTTCAGGTGCAATTATCTACCATATTCTCGAGCAATTTGAGCAGTGGAGGGAGGAAACGCAGCGACAACTCGAAGCAGAACAGCGTGATAATCTCGTGTATCCTGGAAAATTGCTCTATTTGGAAAATCACACATTCCGTCAAAAAAATCCTGCGATCATTGGAGTCCGTGTTTTGGGCGGAAGAGTACATGTTGGTCAAAAATTGATGAGTCTCGATGGGACCTCACTCGGTCAAGTTCGAAGCCTTCGAACCAGAGATTCAGAAGATGTCAAAGAAGCCAAGCAAGGTGACGAAGTTGCTCTTGCTCTACAAGGGCCAACCGTCGGACGCCAGATTAACGAGTTGGACGAATTTTATGTCGATATACCAGAGCGGCATGCTTCAAGATTAAGAAAAATCGAATTAACTGCCCGAGAATCTGAAATTCTTGAAGAAATTACCAAACTTCATCGAAAAAATGACCATTATTGGGGCAGATAATGGTAGAAGTTCGCTTGACTTAGTTTGAGCGCACATTCATATAAGATAGGTTTGAACATAGCATGAACAAGGTGGAATGAAATATGGAAGCAGCATTTCAAAACGACGCTATGCCGGGTCGAACACAAGACCTCATCGCAACAGTTTCAGCCATTTCCAACAGTTTGATGAATGAAGTAAGTAAAGTCATCATTGGGAAAAACGAAAATCTACGTCGTGTGACCGTTGGTATTCTATCAAACGGAAACATGCTTCTTGAAGACTTTCCTGGTTTAGCAAAAACACTTCTCGCAAACACATTTGCCCGATCCCTCGGATGTAAATTCAAGCGTGTTCAATTCACGCCCGACCTTTTGCCTTCCGACATTATGGGGACATACATGTACGACCAAAAATCTGGTGAATTCAAATTAAGAGCCGGTCCATTGTTTTCAAACATCCTTCTCGCTGACGAAATTAACCGTGCCCCTCCTAAGACACAAGCGGCTCTGCTTGAGGCAATGGAAGAAAAGCAAGTGACCATTGAAGGTATCACACACAAATTGCCAGCACCTTTCGTTGTGCTTGCAACACAAAACCCAATTGAGCAAGAAGGTACATATCCGCTTCCCGAGGCTCAAATGGACCGATTCCTCATGAAAATGAGCATGGGCTATCCGGACCGAGCAGAAGAAAAGGCTATTCTTGCCCGTCGAAAGTTAAGAGGAAAAGACCAACACGATGTTGAACAAGTCACGTCTCCAAAGAAGGTTGTCGCTATGCAAAAAGCACTTGAAACTGTTCATGTCGACCCTGCGATACTTTCGTACATCGTTGAAATTGTTCAACGAACCCGTGAAGACCACCGTGTCATCAACGGTGCATCTCCTCGTGCAAGTCAAGCATTGTTCAAGACTGGCCGAGCCGCTGCTGCTATTGCTGGCCGAAACTACGTTATTCCAGACGACATCAAGGGAATTGCGCTTCAAATCATTTCCCACAGAATCAACATGAAGCCTGAAGCAAAAATTAGAGGCATAACTGGTATGCACATCGTTCGAAAAATCCTTTCCGAAGTACCTGTACCAGTCATCCAACCTGCCTGAGTTCGACTTAACGAACACTCGCATTCAAAGAGGAGAACTGATGTCCTCTGTTTGCTCGGAGTTGATGTGTCGTGAACCCTTACAAAATGGTCATTGCGGTCGCAAACCAAAAGGGGGGTTGTGCCAAAACGACCACAGCTGTAAATGTTGCAGCAGCATTAGCAAAAGGCTCGAGAAAGCAAGGTCTTCCGCCAGCAAAAGTTCTCTTAATTGATTTGGATCCTCAAGGAAATTGTGCCACCTCTTTTGGTGTGGAGAAGAAGAAAATCAAGAAAACAGCCTATGACCTTCTCACCAATGATTCAGGGGAAAACCTACCACTCATGGAAGAATATTTGCTCCATCCAGAAGAATTGACTTCGGCCATGAAAGAAGCGTGGAGCATGCGAAATGGAGGAAAAGAGGCCCCAGATTCAATTCATGCAGGTCACCTGTACCTCCTTCCAAGTGACATTCATCTTTCAGGTGCTGAAATCGAACTTTCACATAAAATTGGACGAGAAACTCGCCTGAAAGAGTCCCTTCAACCGATTATCGATGAGTTTGACTACATCATTATCGATACTCCTCCCTCACTTGGTCTACTTTCTATCAATGCGATGTGTGCAGCAAATTGGGTCTTTGTTCCTGTTCAGGCTGAATATTACGCCCTCGAAGGTTTCAGTATGTTGATGAATTCGATTAAAATGATTCAACGTAGAATCAACAAGAATTTGAAAATCTTTGGAGTTGTCATGACAATGGTCGACCCAAGGTCAAAATTGAGTCGATTTGTATGCGACCAAGTGAGTACAAAGATGCCGAACAAAGTCTTCAATACTACGATTCGTCGACTTGCAAAGGTTGCTGAAGCGCCGTGGAGTGGTGCACCAACCGTCATTTTGAACAAACCCTCGACAGCGGGTTCTGGTGCTGGAAGTATGGAATATTGGACGTTATCCAAGGAAATCCATAAGCGAGTTAATGAAATTCGTCGAGAATTTGGCATTAATGAAACGCCAAGATTGCGAATGGAACGAAAAATTCGTTGATGGAAAGCAACAATTTGTCTCAAAAAGGGCATCTTTTCCTTACGGTTGTTCGGTTAGGTTAAGTATAGTAAATGACCGAACTTCCACGAGGATGAACAATGACTGCTGAAGGAATGACTTCTGTGAGCGTGAGTTATGAGATTCGAAGGCAACTTAACACGATGCGAACGACGAGTGGGCATCGAAGTGTGAACGATTTACTTGAAGATATGATTCGTACCTACAAGATGCTCAAACTACGAGGCGAAATCGACCAGTTGCAATCACGAATCAAAGAGCACCTCGATATCGATGTTCATCATTTAGCAGAACGTCTCAATATGTCTCCATTCAAGGTGTGAACAATGGATTGGCGACCACGAGGCTACGAGATTTCAGCAAAGGGTCTCGTTTGTGCTTTGTGCGACTCATCGACAGACGAACACAAGATCTTGATGGCTGCAGCAAACGGTTCCATTGAACTCTTTGCACGCAAGAATTCGTGGAATGCTTTTTTGTGGTTGATGATGAATACGCTCAAGATCGATGGAAAACCCGTCTATTCACCTCAAGAACTCGGTGCACTCAAGGAGTCGCTTCCCATTGTTTGGGTTTAATTTCCTTGATTTTTATCAAGCCACTCTTGGCCATACCACTGCCATTGGTCCATCGTCCAACCTTCAGGCAATCCTGATGCAGGTAGGGGTGGCCCATTATTTTGGGATACAGGTTTGACGCCCGCAAGTTCCTCAATGCTCGTTTCATCAACATACGCAAACTCAGAAGATTCTGTTGCTTGCTTTTCGACATCGGTATCGATGGTGTCGTCTTCTGTTTGCTCTTCAAATTTAAAGTCCTCAATGTGGTCATCCCAATCCCCATCTGAAACCACACCACCAATGGCAGAGAGTCCTGCTTTTCCTTCAAGCGCCTCCAGTGCAGTGTTTTTACTCGCGAGCGAGAAGTCAGCATAAGATTTGGACGGGTCCAATGTGCCTTTCTTTGATTGCATTTTAGCAAATACGACAATGAAGACGGTCAAGACCAAGAAAATGATGCCACCATATGTTGCAACTTCCTTGATGAGTTCTGATTGAGCATCCGAACCTGAAGAGCTTGGGTTTTCTTGTTCGTACTTCCATTGCCCATACGGCAAAGCATATGTATTCTCATCCAAACTATTTCGGTAGGCTTGGTACTCTGGGTCATTCCATGCCTGACAAACATCCGTTGTGTCGTTTTTATTGGCTAAACAATAATGCTGTTCGGTTTGAATATTGGCTCTTGTATCATCATAATCTGAATTTCGGCCAACACCATCACCGTCCAAATCGACTTGTTCCTTGGGGTCGCTGTCCATGTTTAATGATTCAGAACGGTCGTTGTAACCATCACCATCTTGGTCAACACACCCGTACATAGTAATGGTTTCAAAGCCAAGCGGATGGCTTTCATTGAATGAAATCGCTTTTGTGCTGTTTCCCGCTTCCCAAGAACATGCGTCCGGCTTTTCGCCGCCCTGTTCATCACCATAGCCGTCCCCATCTCCATCCTCCCATTGCGTTGGATTGAATGGTAATGCGTCGGCCCCATCGCTTGCGGTCCAATTTTCATCTGGGTCTGAATATCCATCGAGATCTGAATCTACACAACCATACCTATCTTCACTGGAAAAACCACGTACATTGACGCAAGCGTCCGGTCTGTAACCGTCGGGGTTATCTCCGTAGGCATCTCCATCAGCATTGGCCCATTGTGATGCTATCTCTGGGAATGCATCTCCATCTTGCCCATCAGGATTATCGCCATAGCCGTCCAAATCTGAATCAATCCATTGGTCAGGATTGTTCGGGAATTCATCTGGGTTTTCCCCAAATGGGTTGTCACCGTAGCCATCACCATCGATGTCGCTGTTTTGTGTTGCATCGTATGGGAAAGCGTCAGGGTTGTTTCCATCGGCATTATCACCATAGCCATCATCATCGGAATCAAGCCATTGTGTTGGGTCAAATGGGAATGCGTCAATCGTGTTGTGGTATGAATCATCATCGGAATCAATATCAAAAAACCTTAACCTGGTCTCTGATGATGTTGTAGAAATGACATAAATTTCACCAGTAAATTCAACTCGTAGATTGAGAACATCTCCAGAGGCAATCATCGATCTTTCAACACTCAAATTATCTCCGTTGATGATAGCAACTCTGCCTTGTTTTGCACCTAAGCCATAATGAGTGTTGTTGAATGGAAGAATAGCGAGAATATCATGAGAATGGCCGAGAGATAAGCTTTCGACTGCCCAAGACTGGTTATCATACCGATAGAAATTTGCATTTGCATCGCCAACCAAGACGCGACCCAGTTGGTCTTCGCCAATTGAACTGATGTAACCGCTTGCATCTGTGAGGGTCTCAAGTAAAATGCCTTCTTGATTGTAGATGTACGTCTTGGAATCAAATGAACCAACCGCAATTTTCCCGTCCGATAAAACATCAAATGCACTAATTCCTGCATTGGTCATTGGGGTCACAATTCCCGTTGACTCATTACCTGAATACTCATCAACTCTTCGAAGGCCAGCAAAATATGCTAACCAAATATCGCCTTCTGCATCCCAATCTGCATCGTTGACGGGGTCAGAGGTCTCGATTGAATAGACCATAGCAACGGTGTCTAAACGAAACACAAAGACACCGTCATCGTGGCAAGCTAAGACGAGGAGTTGATTTGAATCGATTCTGGCAGCGTTAATGGTTGCATTGAAGTCATAATACCAAGAAAGTTGCAAGGTGCCGAATGAGAATGTACTCAAACTTAGATTTCCACTTTCAGAAAGTGTGACAACATCACCGTTGTTCAAATTCTCCCATAGCAGATATTTTTCATCGAAGGTTTCAGTTAATCCAGCATCGATGAGTGAAACTTGTGCGCTTGTTGGAAGCGTTGCCAAAGGCGCAAGAAGTAAGACAACGAAAAGGAGTGAAATTCTCAAATAATGCATCATAGAGTCGCGGAATCTCTGTGATAATTAAAATCACTCGCTCTATTGCTCTTCTTCCTCAACCTCATTTTGGGGCCTGAGTCGTTTTACTGGTCGAAGTTTCGCAGGTTGTAAAACTCCTTTCACAGGAGTCAAAGTTGCAGTTTTTTGACTCGATTCATCCTGTTCAAGCACGGGTTGAAGGGTTGGAGGCAAACGACGTAATTGAGCGGTTTGAACTTCGGCTTGAATCTCTTGTTCTAACGGAGTGAGTTTTCCAACAACAGGTCGTAGGAGCGCTATTTCTTGAGTCGTCGTTGATTCTTCAATTTCAAGTGGTTCATCTTCTATTTC
>JAYNJV010000023.1:8223-25100 GCA_038110525.1 Candidatus Poseidoniales archaeon
CTATTTCTTGAGTCGTCGTTGATTCTTCAATTTCAAGTGGTTCATCTTCTATTTCCGCTTCAACTTCTGGTTCAATGTCAAGTTCTTCCAAATCTGAACGTGGTTGCAAAACTGCTTCGTCATCATCGGTGCCAAAGACACCATCCTCGCCGGGAGTGATGCTGACTTCGAGATCGCCAACTGGGACTTTCAGTTCTTCAACCGGTGCTTGAACTGGTTGAAGGCTTGGTTGTAATCCAGGAGTGATAGGTGTCTTGACCGCCCTCACTGGAAGTGGAATTGCACCAGCAAGAGGCTTCGAACTTGTTGCTGGAGACCTCATGGCATCGAGACCTATTCGAGGTTGGTCTTCTGTGGCTAAGGCACCGCGTAGAGGACGACCAGCGGCTCCACCTAACATGCCAGGTCTCGCACCCAAAGCGGACGGGTCAAATTGTTGAGTTGGTCCAGCTGTAGTTTGTCCAGATATCGATTGCATCCACTTTTGACGCTTGGCAGCTCTATCATCCACATCCTGTAATTCAGCAAATTCTTGTTGTCGTGCTTGAAGTTCGGCTTCATCCATGCTAATTTCGCCTTGGATTTGTTCAGTGACCGCTTCTCGCATCTTTTGTTCAGCCATTTCCTTGAAGTTGTCAATCTTCTCGGACAATCCTCGTAATCTGTCTCGGATTTCTGCTCGCTTGAGTCCAAGTTGTGCTTCGATTTCTGCACGGATTTGGGATTCTCTCTTTCGCACATCAATAAGAGCCTTATTTCGCATAATTTCTTCTCGCTTGTCGAGTTGGCGTTCGAGTTGACTTGCAACTTCTTCTTCCTTGCGCTGTTTGAAATCTTGCAGTCGCCCCTCCATTTCAACCTCAAGAGATAGAACTGTCTCTTCCTTGAGCAAGTCTAGATTGGTCTCATGGGTGATGCGTTCATTGCGCAGACTTGCGTCAAGTTCAGACAAAATGGCAGTCCTTGCTGCTGCTTCTCTTGCTTTGAATTCCATTTCGAGTCGCCCAGTCCAATTCTCACGCTTGGCGGTGTACTCTTGTTCCATTTCTGAGCGAATCTCTGCTTCACGCTCGAATCTAAATTGGGCCAGTCTATGTTGAATTTCAGCTTCCTTATTCTTTTGATATGTGGCGTAATCGAGGTCATATCGTTTCTCGAATTCCTGTTCGATTTCAAGTTCCAATGTCTTTGAAATATCATCCATCGCCTTGGAAAATGTAAGATCATATTTTTGCTTCAATCGTGACTTTCGCTCTGACATTCTTGAAGAATAACTCTCTTCTAATTTCCCTTCAAT
Source organism: Candidatus Poseidoniales archaeon (assembly GCA_038110525.1). Taxonomy (GTDB): domain Archaea; phylum Thermoplasmatota; class Poseidoniia; order Poseidoniales; family Poseidoniaceae; genus Poseidonia. The sequence goes on from JAYNJV010000023.1 coordinate 9,521, forward strand.
TTCTTGACGTATTTCTTCACGGCGTTTTGACAATGCTAACTCAACATCCTCTCGGAGTTTCGATTCAAGTTGTTCTGTTTCTTGACGAAGCCTCATTTCAACTTCTTCTTGGATTTGTTGAGCAATATCTTCTTCCAGCCTCAATGACCTTCGTTCAAACTCGACTTTCAAACGCGCTTCTCTTTGCTTGATCCGATGGCGTAATTGTTGTTCAAGTCTGGTTCGGATTCCACGTCGAAGTTGTTCTTCTCGTTCTGCAAGACGTACAGAATGACTTTCTTCGAGTTGTAGGATTTCATTCTGTTCTATTTGTTCAAATCGAGTGTTCATCTCTTGCTCGATGTCTGTTTCGATTTCCTTGAGTCTCGATTGCAACTTTGAATTGTATTCTATCGCTATTTTTTGTTTTTGAAGTTCGATTCGTTGATCAAATTCTTCTTGGAGTTGTTGCTCCATTTGTTGTTTTAATTCAACTTTTCTCTCCTCAAGTCGACGTTGCTGTTCAACCTCGTGCTTTTCCCTCAACGCTTCGGATTGACGAGCGACTCTAAGTTTTAATTCGTCCCTCATTTGTTGTTCAGTCCGTGCTAAGGCTTCTCTCTCCATCGATTGGAGTTCTTGTTCCATTTGATTTCGTAATTCTGTTTCCAAACTGGAAAGGGTCATCTCATGTTGCTGCTCAAGATCTGCAACCATCGCCTCTTGCAGTGCAAATACTCGTTCAGAAATTGCTTGTTGACGAAGTCTACGTTCTCGTCGCAAATCTGCTCTCAAATTCTCTTCATTTCGAAATCGTGCTTGTCGGTCGACTGCCTGGTCTATCGATGTACTTGAGGCACTTGTAAACTTCGAACGAAGTGAAGATAACGACGACATCGACGTTGAGTTTTGCTTTGTTGGAGCAATGATTTCATCATTTCCATTATTGCTTTCGCTCATCTCCGTCAACTCCCATCAAGATGACAATGCACTCATCATCATACATAAGGAACGCGATGAAATTTTGGCATGGTTGGCTTTTTTTGGAGGCTCGGATTCTTATCCAAACTACTGTTTAGAGGCATCGTGTTCAACGGAGGGAGGTTGGGGTTTGACCACATAGTAAATACAAAGTAAAAATGAACCAAAAAACAACCAACCCGTACGCCCTAAATTTTTGGAATCCAATGCTGTGTCCGACAATCCAGTGAGAATGAGGGCAGTCACAATACCAATGAGAAGCAACAACATTTGTAGGATGGAGAGTTTCATATCAAGTCCGCCCTTTAATTTCGAAAGTCTTCGATCAGAAATCATGAGGGCACCAGTAAAAAACATGATTGGCAAAATAAGGAAATCGAAGTATGGGTGCTTGTTGCATACGGTGCTGCACCAACCATGGTCAACAAGGTCTGGACCAATGCCCATCACAGGCTGAAGCCAAATGAGGCCGGCTGCACTCATGAGAACCATTGCATTTCCAGGGGTCGAAAGTCCGTGAAAGTAAGGCAAATTGCTACCTTCTTCGTATTGAAATCGGGCCAAACGAAGCATACCTGTTGCAATCACCCAACATCCAACAATCGCCAATGAGATGGTCCATAATGGGGCAGCTTCTCCCCAACGACCAAACATGATGAACATCATCAATGCTGGAGCAACGCAAAATGAAAGGGAATCAGACATGATATCGAGACTTCCGCCTAACAATCTTTTCTTTGAATATTTTCGTGCCACTGGACCATCGATAATGTCACCTATCGCGGAAAGAAAAATGCAAAACATCGATGCCCAGATAAATTTCGTTCGTAAATCAGATGAATACGGTGAGCCCAACTCTTCTACGGAGAGAATGAGGAAAAATATCGAAGCAGTTCCCAACAGAGCATTGGACAATGTGATGTAATCTGCTATGCCAGTCATCCCGAAGGTTGTTTTCATTCTTCCACCTCAGAAATTTACGCTGAATTCCATGTCGCAGGCTGGACAATTGAGGGTTCTACTTCCTGGTCGTTGTTTCATTCGAAGTCCACGTTCGCAATGAGGGCACTGGATTTCTACTCTTGGAACATGCTCTGTCAATGTGAAATATGTGTCACATTGGCCGCATTTAAGGTGTGCAGGGCGTTTTGCAACACCTGCGATGAGAACCCTTGAACATTCAGGACAACTTACCTTCTCTTCTTTCCAAGCACGAAGTGTGCCTTCATGTTCGATGTTGACTTTTGCTTCGCATATCAAACATGCAACAACGCCCAACTTCGAGGGGAGCAAATGGTCGCATTTAGGGCAAGAAAGTGGTGGAGGACCAACTCTTGACTCGACAGTAATCTCATCGGACATACTCATCTCTAGCCATTATTGTTCTTTCTTTTTTCGCATCAATATCAATTGATTTGGGACAAAATTCCAAGGAATGTCAATATTCAAATGGAATTTTTCTGAAATCTCTTTGAGCATATCTTTGGCGAGAACTTGTGCTCTTGAATCGGTTAAATCAATAGCAATGTGTTCGTCTGAGAAATCGATTGATTCAGTTGAAGCCTCGGGATGTGGAGGGGCCTGTGAGATGTTTGAATTCGATTGAACATGAAGAAGTTCGGGTAAAGAAACATCCTTGATTTTCCTCCACCAACGGGCTCGACCTTCGTCACGATGGTTCTCAACAAGCTCAAGTTGGCTAAGTTTTTTCAAATGATGATACAGATTATATCGGTCAATTTCTAAAGCATCTTGCAGTTGAACGGTACTCATCTCCTCTGCTTGTGCAAGGAGAACATACAATTCTCTACGTGTTGGATGTGCTAATGCTGTTGTTATCGGGTCGCCTCGTATGCGTGCCATCCTCTCACCAATCTATCAAAAGCACTCATTGACTTTGAACATGTCGAGAAGGATTGTTAAGAGGAGATGCCCTTTTCTGAAGCATTCGTTGTTTTAATGCTTTGAATGCTTCAATCGTTTCAGTATACAATGATAGGAATGTGCTTTTCAAAAGAGGCCACATTTGTCCGTTCTGTGCGAGGCGAGCACCGTTGAAAATCACGAGAATCACCGAAGCTTCGTGAATCAGAACACCTACCCAAAGTTGATCGTACATTTGGTTGATGACAGCAAATACAAGTGCGATGGTGATGCCCACTGAAAGGAGTAAGTTTTGTGACAACGTTCGTTGAGCTTTACGAGCAAGGTCAACCATTTCGGTTAACATCCTCGGGTCATCGCTCGGAATCAGGATGTCTGCAGCCTCCAAATTGACGGATTCACCAGTACCAACAGCAACTCCAACATCGGCAACTGCCAAAGCAGCAGCGTCGTTAAATCCATCACCAACCATCATCGTGACGTGGGTTTGGGACCTACCTTCGACCCATTTTACTTTACGCTCAGGGTCCAATTCACCATGAGCAGCGTTTTTTGGAAGACCTATTTGACGAGCAAATTCATCCACTGCTCTCTGTTGGTCGCCTGAAATAATCTCAACATTGATATGGCGGCTGTAAAATTCGGGAACAAGTGATTCCGAACCTTTTCGAGTATCATCGTGTATGAATGTAAACAGTGCAATGATGTTATTGTCCTTCATGAGAACGCTCGCTCCGTGTCCTGCGTTAAGGGCAAGTTCAAAGCCATCTTGGATGGATTGTTCAGCATCTTTCATGATTTTATCCTTTGAATTCGCACGAACAAACGCAACTTTTGAAGAACCATGTTCACCTTCAACACCTCCATCAATATCCTGCAACTTTGTGATTTTCGTTGGTTGGATGTTGTTGCTTGTAGAGTATTCCAACACAGATAGTGCATATGGATGCGATGAACGTTGCTCAAGTCCTGCAGCGATTTTGAGGATGGTATCCTTTCGCTGACCCTTAGCACAAATCACTTCACCGATTTTTGGCCTACCGGATGTCAACGTCCCAGTTTTGTCCAACAAAACATGGTTCACTTTTGCGAGTCGCTCAAAAATATCGCCACCTCGCACAATGACTCCACGTTGGGCAGCATGCGATAAGGCAGCTGCGTGGGGAACAGGGGTGGCTAAGAGAAGGGCACAAGGACAAGATACGACCCATAGAAGTAAGATGATTTTCCAATCGTCTGGGAACATGAAATACCAAACTGCAAACGCACCGAACAATACAAATGGCACCCAAATCGCTGTGAATTTTTCAAGGCTACCTTGAATACGAGGAGGTGCTTCTTTGAAGGAGTGCACTGCATCAATTAATCCAGAAAGACGTGTATCTTTTCCGATGGCCGTTACTTTAAGCAAGACTGGACCTTTTGCCAACACAAGACCTGCTTCAATTGAATCTCCTTCTTCAACTTCAACCGGAACAGATTCACCTGTCAATGGTGCTTTATCCAACGAGCCTTTTCCTTCAATGATGATGCCATCGGCGGGAATCAATTCTCCGCTTCGAACTTCTAAGATATCACCAATTCGAACCAAATCGATGGGAATGACATCATCATCTTTGCATATGGGCCCTTGTTGATGGGTTGGCGTAATTGGTGCAGCCATCGGTAGCGATATTGAAATCTTTGAAATCTTAGAAACTTCAATTGGTGTTGACTGTTCAACACGACGGGCTGTTCGTGGTAATCGGTCTAATCCTCCTTGCATCGCTTCTCTTGCTTTTTTGAGTGCATCGCCCTCAAGATGAGCTGTAAATGCGACTAAGATGGCTACAATGAGGGCTTCTTCCCACATACCGAGGATACCAGCGCCAATCACAGCAAGGCTGGTGAGCACTTGAAATCCCATCTGTCTATTCTTGAGAGAACTCAATCCTTCACGGAACATTTGCGCTCCTCCAATGAGTAAGCCTGGAATGGCAATTGCTGCGATGATCATCTCGGACAGCCCAGCCAATTCAGCGAGGAGAACAGCGAGGAGAATCGGTACCGCAATACCCCCGCCAATGAGACGCCATTGGTCTGGACGAATTCTATCTGACCTTGCAGCAGAGTACCGAGGTGGTTGACCAAGAACATGAAGCAAAGATTCATCTCGCATTTTTGCGAGGTCTGAAGGCGTTTCGGCAATGACTTGAATTAAAATTCTGCCATCCTCATTTACTTCAGCATCCAATATTCCAGGCTGACGTTTGAGCAATTGCTCAAGTTTTGCAACTGCGATATTGTTTCGATGAGCGACTTCTCGTGCCTGAACCCCAAGCAATTCTTGGTGGACGACATCTGGGGCATGTCCTAATGAGCGAAGGACGGAAGAGACTTCTGCTGCGGAGCCTTGTTCGACATCCAATTCAAAACGTACTTCACCGGTTGTTGCTGATACTTTTGCATCACTTACATGATTCATATACGACAATGCACCCATGGCTTTGGAGGCACAGTCAGGACAATCCATACCCATGAGCGGCCATGCGACCTCAAATTTTCCTCGAAAATCTTTGATTATCGTGGTGTCGAGTACTTCAGCATCGAGAATTGTGTTGTTTTCTTCTTGTCTGTCTTCTTTTTTTTCCTTCTTGACAACTTTGGATTTTGCTTTCGTCACGGGTTGGGCGGGTCCATCATCATCGAGCGACAAAAACAATTCATCACTGCCATCGTTGTTCTCCCCCATGCTTTTGCCATTCATGGCATCTTCATCAATACTCCCACTTAGAAAGAATCAATGTGATAACTTTGAAGGAAGAATTGATTGTGCAACAACTATGCAACACTTACCAGAAGGGTGGAAGCCTTCGTATGTTGCTATCGACATTGATGGAACGATTACGGATGAGAAAAAGTTGCTTGATGGCGAAGCAATCGAAGCACTACGAAAACTTGAGCAATCTGGTATTCCTGTGATTTTAAGCACGGGAAATGTGAGGGCAATTGCATATGGCCTATGGCGATTCATCGGTTTAAGTGGCCCGATGTGCTGTGAAAATGGTGGCGTACTTTGGGATGAATCGTGGCAACAACCTCTTGTTCGGGCAGACCCAACAGAAGCAAAAAAAGCGGCTGAATGGTTGGCGTCGCAAATAGATGGACTCGACCCAAATGGCATAGAAACCAACCAATGGCGGGAAAGTGAATGGTGTTTACGTGCCGATGAACCGTACGAACTCATTTGTGAATTACTCAAAAACAGCCAGTTCGCACATTTATCCACCGTGAGGACAGGTTTTGCAATTCATCTCATGGATGGTGTCTTATCCAAAGGGCAAGGACTCAAGGTATTGTTTCAATTGTTATCGATAGATCCTGCTGAAGTTCTCGCTATTGGAGATGCACCGAATGATATTTCGATGTTTGAATTGTGTGGGCATTCCATTGCAGTAAGTTCGGAATTTGATGAAGTTGTAGATGCTGCAAAGACAGTATCACATCATCAAAGAAGCAAGGCGATTGCCCCAATTGTCGATGAGATTCTGAAGGCGTAGTCATTCTTCTTCGATTTCGACAACATCAAGCAATGCTCGTTCATGGTTTTGAAGCGCTTCCTCAAGCACATTTTTGTCAATTTCTTTCTTGACGCGTGCACCAAGTTTTTTGAGGTCTTCAGTTCGTTTGATGACATTTCCTTTGTTGTTCATGAGTCTGCCTTGGGCCTCCTCAAATGCTACATTCGCTTGATTGAGCCGAGACCCAATATTGTCAAATGACTCAAGGAACAAGACAATTTGATCATGGAGTCCGCCTGCTTGTTCGATCAATTTGAGTTGATTACGGCTTTGCAATTCTCGCTTCCACAAATCTTTGATGAGCAATAATGCAGTCACAATCGTTGCTCCTGTAACCACTTTGACATTGACATTTCCTGCCAAATCCATGTACAACTCTGGGCTTTGACGCATAGCAGCACCAAATGCGCTTTCGAGAGGGACAAACATGAGAACGAATTCAACCGAGTTCACTGATTCCATATCTTGGTAGCGTTTGGAAGCAAGGATTTTTGCATGGTTTTCTATCGATTTGCAATGTTCTTTCATCGCTTGTTCTGCTTCTTCTTCATTTTCAGCATTCACATATCGCTCCCATGCTGTCAGCGAAACTTTGGAATCGATAATCACCTGGCGATTTTCGGGTAAATAGACGATAAAATCTGTACGCTTACGGGTACCATCTGCTGATGTTTCTGAAATTTGTGTATCGTAATCTTTTCCTTCGACAAATCCCATGGATTGAAGGAGATTTTCAAGAACCAGTTCGCCCCATGCACCTTGTGCCTGAGCATCAGCCTTTAGGGCCCTTGTGAGGGATTGAGTGTCTTCGCTCAATCGAATACCAAGATTTGAAACTGCGGTAATCTCGTTTTTCAAATTGGTATCCCTCGCTATGGATTCGCGTTCAAAACGATTGATATTTTCTGTGAAGGTTTCAAGATTCTTTTGAAGTGCTTCTGTGGCCCCTTTGAATGAGTTTTCTTTGTCTTCCTCCGATTTTTTGACAACTTCATCGAAGGCATTTCTTGCAGAGATGGAGAACACTTCTTTGAGTTGTTCAAGTTGTTGCTGCATTTGCTTTTCTCGTTCTTTGAACAATTCGTTTTCGTGTTGAGTGCGTTCTATTGAGCGCTGCCCTTCACTCTCCAACTGTTGGCGTAACGTAGCCAATTCGACCGATGATTCATGTGTTGTTTGTAACACGAGTTGTTTTGTTCTTTGGTTCATAACCGCCCACATGAGGACAAGTGCAACGAGTAGAATGAGAATTGCGACCCAATCTTCCATACCTATCGACGTGCTATTTCGTCAAGGGTTTATCAAGTTAATTTAGAATGATTGAGGTGCCGGTGGTAGGATTCGAACCTACGAAGCTATACGCAGCAGATCTTGAGTCTGACCCCTTTGACCGCTCGGGAACACCGGCTTGTTTCTTGCGTGATGCCTTCTCTTCTTGACTATTGCTCTTCACGAACATCTACAACTTTTTGCAGTTTCAAAGGCGGGCTTTGATGGTCAAAATCAATGTGTTCGAACCACTTTTCCACCTTTTGGTTTCTCCTGATAATGAACACAAACACCAAAACGACGATGGCCAATATGGATAAGCCAGCATTGACCATTGCAGAAGTTTCATCTTCAACTTCAAAAGGTTCAACCGCAGCCATTGGGATGGAAATTTGAGGTGTTCGGTTTTCAAGTTCTATGGTAAGGCCTAATCGACCTTCTTTCCAAGCCTCCACCGTCCATTGAATTCGTTGCGTCTGACCACTCTCCAGCAAAAGCTCAGTAGAATTGAGGATTTTTCCTTCGTCGTTACGCAGGATAAGATTTGTCGAACCCGAAAGTAACCCAGGATTCACAACATCGATGCTGATGGTTAATTCTTGACCTACTTTTGCGCGGTAGGGTTCAACGAGGATGTCCTGGAACGCTGGTTCAAAGGCAACAAGGGTGATGCCAAATCGGTAGGGTTGTTCTTGACTACCCAATCCACTCATTGTATATCCAGCATTATCGACAACGTTGAACCATATTTCAAATGAGTCACCTCGTTCAAAAATAAAATCTGTAAATGATAAATTGAGGCTGTCCGTATATGTAGTTCGTGACATTCCGGTCGTTTCACCAGTGAGGATGAACGACTTCTTCATGCCATCAACAGGCTTACCCGCCCTGAACAACTGAATGTACATCACTGTGTCATGAATCCCAATTCCCCCGTCATCATCGACAACAAAAATGAGTTCAACTTCTTCAAGTGCATTGCTCCTTAAATTTTCAAAAATACCTTGTGGAAGAACGCCACGTGGTTTTTGGTCATCAAGAACAATACTCAATTCAAGAGAATTTGAGTTCCAATCGTTCATTCCAATGATTGAAAATGTCAGTGTTCCCTCATCGTTTACCATCACAAGAGATTCAATCGTTATAAGAATTTGATATTGCCCGTTTGAACTGAAATTTTCTATGCCAGTTCTAGTCCGTTCTCCATCTTCCAACCGCCAGTGAATTGCACCTTCTTGAGGGAGTTTTTGTGCAAATATAGATGAAGAATTGTAGTACACACCAATGGTTGCTTCTATCAAATCCTGCTTTGAAAGTGTGAGTTCACCATTGAAAACTTCACCTTGTGGACTTGTTTGGTCAACGATAGAATCAAAACGCAATTCAAGTACTCTTTCCGCAGTCCATCGATATCGCTCCATTGTTGAAAATCCGATGGGAATACTTGAACCTTCATCGTACACAGAGAAGGAGGGTAGAAACGACAAATCAGGTAAAGTGCTCACCCTTTGCCAGGATAATCGAAATGTAAACAGCACCTCAAATGTAGAGGAAGGTGTTTGTTGAAATGTTGTGACTATTGGCGTTTCTTCAAAGCATCCTTCATCAAAATCAATCGTGTGAAAACGCGGGTAGAAGTGGATAAAACATGATTGTGAAAATTCACCCGACATTAAGTGCAATCGAATACTATCGAGTGATGTTAGGCCGTTACCCTCCGTTAACACTGCTTTGAATGAATGTTGATATCCAGGAAGGAGATGCTGCTTTTCAAGGTCAAAAGAAAAAGTATCGAGTTGAACAAGCGTGTCTGACCTTCGTTGTACCTCAAATGTAGCAGCGTCATTGAATTCTCCTTCAGAACCACCATTTGCAATTGGATTGCCTGCCAAATCGTAAGCATTCACAACAAGACTTGCACGGCCAACCTGAGCGTTTGGAGCAAGAATATCTGCCCACTCGAATAAAGGAAGGTCAATTTCTGCATTTGTAACGCCTTTGTTGACCGAAACCCACATTGATTCATACTCATCTTCTTCCATGATGGCATTACCGTTCTCATCATCCCTGTATTCAAGCCAAGTTTTGATTTCAATTGCAGAAGCGAGCCCTTCGTCATCTGCAATGAAAAGCCGAATTGGAATGTTTTGTCCTTCCATCCAAATGTGCCCATCGAGAGGAACTCGCCCGCTTGGATCGAGCACATCGAGTCCGAGGAAGTCCGGAGGTGAGACATCATGCAAAAATCGAATTTCGGTAATTGACTGAGTCCGATCGAGCGAGGTTGTTGTCGTCTGATTTTCTGGACCACATCGCGAAATGAATGCACGAACATTGATCCACGTATTCGATGGGACTTGGTCAGCGATTGTAGGCGATTCAATGTTGATGGTAAAACGGCCGTTTTCATCAACCTCACCGGTCCAACTTTGAATGAAATCGACCGGTTCGCCTGGCCATTCTGGTTGGCCTCCAGAAGTATTGATAGGTGGAACTGCTTGAATTTGAATGGTCACTTCGGCCTCATGTAAACCAACCCAAATATTTGAGGTTCCATCAAAACGAACTCGACCTGTAACCTCCATTGCGGTGGATTGACTCACATGAAATGGCCACAACGGATGTGTCCAATCTGCAATGGAACGTTGTTGGTCATCAAGAATTTCGAGTTGAATAATTTCCACATCATTTTCGATTTGATTTGATTGGGTGTTGATGTAATGCAATGTTGGACCTGCAAACATACCATTTGCATCTGTCGCTTTCAAGAAATAGTGTACATCATCGACATCATCAAGCAACCATGAACTCTTGAATCGCCAAATCACTTCGCAGGAATTCAGGTCGCAATTGACGGAAGAAGATTGCAGTGCAGCAAGTCCAAGGCCACTATGCTGACGGAATCTGGGTGTTCCATCCAATTGGTCAACTTCTACAACCACGAAGGCTGATTCGTACGAAGAGGTTGAGGCGAGTGCGAGTTGTATCGATCTGATATCTGGTGCATCGAAGGTTGGTTGTGCTGGATTCGAGCGCTCATGTCGAGTTGTGACCTCAACTTCCCGTTGCGGCAACCACTGTTCAATCGAGGTCGACTCAATGGTTTCAACGAACATTGGTTGGTGATTCGAGGTCACATTGAGATTGAGGCCAGCCTCCGAGGATTGAACGGATATTGGGATGCGGACTATTTCGTAATTTCCACCTTGATATGCTGCGATTTTTGCATCTTCAAGCACCTCGTGAGATAAGACAAGATTGAATTTTGAATGTTCATCGAAGTGGAGAAATTGGTTGATTTTTACTGAACCTTGGGAACTTGCATTCATTGAGATTGTACATAATTGAAGCAAAAGATTTGATATCATGAAGGATGAAGATGATGGGCATCTTTGTTGGAGGCCAACATAAAATGAATGTCGACCTATAGGAAGGTTGAGACTTTGGCCATCGGAGAAACTTAACGTTGTTGAAGAAGAAAAATTTGTTGTCAAGAAGAGGTAGCCGTTTTGATTGTGAGAATTCGAAAGAGGACTATAAGGAAGAAGATATGAGAGGGATTGCCCCAAAGTTGGCGACATCCCAAGATTTTGGGTTGAAGATAACAATGTTCCTTGGCCGGACAGATTAAACTTCTGAGAAATTCCCAGTGCAGATTCATAGTTTGCAGGTGGCCAAGAAAGGATTTCATGAGAAGTATCGTTGAACTCAATGGATATGTTGCTGGGGTACATCAAGCATTGAGGCCGAAGGATTGCACGTTTGAATTCTTGACCGGGCAAAAAAGAAAGTCGGAAATCAAATTCTGTCATACCAACTGTGGTTGTAAAATTGTATTGACGTTGTCCGTCAACATCTTGGTTGTCCCACCATGAAGCATTCACCATTTGTGTGTTCGACCATGAAGAATTCCAACCGAACGTCAAGATGTTCACCCTTGCATAAGGGCATACAGAATAGCGCTCGAGGTCTAAGGATTGTTGTTGAGATGATACGAATACTTGTTCGGAGGTGATGAATCCAACAAGCGGTTCAAGATCTTTTGATTGAATAAAATGTTCATGCCCCAAATGAAGGGAATGGATGGAAGGCGACATGTATTCGTCCTCCGTCGAAAAGTGAAGTTGAACAAAGATTGAGGAATACTGGGATGAATCGAGGTGGATTGGAAAAGGAAGTCGTCTCGACTCATAATCCTCAATGGTGTTGAATTGACTGTCCAACAATGTCACGGAAATATTCGTTCCTTCGGGAATGGACAGCCAACCATCGAGGACGCCATAGCCATAATTTGGGTCTGGTGTGATAGCCGGAGACAACCACTCCCCGCTTGATTCAAACACTTCGATTTGAAAATCTATATCATCAATGTACCAACCATCGTATTCTAAGTATTGATCTGAAAAGAACGAAAAGCGAGCCCGGATATGTTGACCGGATACATTGTTCATATCGAATGATTTCGTTGTGAATTGCTGTGGTCGATTTTGAATACAATTTCCTCCAGGAACATTCGACCCATCAATAATACCGAGCATGTAATGGGGAGAGTATGGATTCACCGATGAGATTTGATCGTGAAATTCTGGAATTGTGTTTGGAATATACCACCATGTTTGGCCGCCATCTGTCGAGATAGAAACGGTTCCGCCATCCCAATTTGCTTCAGCACACATCCATGATTGAAATTGAATTCGAGCAGATGCATTTAGAGGAACTTCAAATTCTGGAGTAATCAAATGAGTATAGAGGTTGTTTGAGTATCTTGTTACGAGATTGATGGCAGCACCATTCGAACCGGAAGGAAACTGTCCGGGGCCGTAACCAGAAGTGTTGGCTGTGTTTCCAATTTCCCACCCCGTTTGCCCATCTGAAAGGATTGACCATCCAGCGGGTGCAACAATTGGGTTTTCAAAAGAAAATTGACGGGAAGTGGGGCCATTGTTTCCAAGAGTGTTTGTCCACTGCCATTCATTGACAAGCGAGGATGATGTGTTTTTCCAACCGCTTGGGTCACCAAATCCTTGAGTTGGTTGGGAAGAAAAATTGCTCAATACCCTTCGCGATGGATTTGGTGAATTTCGACCAGCCCAGATGGAAACATCGTCAATCACCATGCCCTCCCAAGTTTCGGAGAAAGAACCACCGTAATTTTTTACAGCGTCGGTATTAACTTGGAAAGACAGCAAAATTTGGCTTGCGTTAGGGTGGGATGACAAGTTCGTTGGCAAACCATATCGAATTGGAATCCAACCATACGATTCCATTCGATACGTGATGCCTTGGTAAACAAACCCCCACCCTGGAAGGCCGGGGATTGGTGAAATAACCTGCCACGAAGAACCGTTGTCGACGCTGTACCATGTTGAAAGTTCGTCACTTGAAGCCCCTTCAATATCCCAATTCGCCCAAAATTCAAGTTCAAGAGGTCCGCTCAAACCAGAAAGGTTGGCTTCAAGATACATTATGCCGTAAGCATTGGGTGCATAATCGCCCGATAAATTACCATGAATCCAAGCTCCTCGAAAGTCTCCTTCGTTTTCTAATGTTACATTGTCGATAAAAATCCCGCCTCGATGACCTCCATCTGAAGAGGTCTCAAAGCAAAATCGAAATTGGAAATTTGGTGTCGTACCTTGAAGATAGCCATCCAAAACTACAGCCTGTCTTTGCCACCCAGTGGACTGGCCTGAAAATGCCATCGACGGACTGGTGGTTAGACCACTTGTTGCATTCGCATAGCCTGAGATAGGTGTTACCACCTCCCATGTTGTGCCGTTTCGAAATTCGATCCACATGGCATCTGTGTCAAATAATGAAAGCCAAGAATCAAACTCAATGGTGTAATTTCGATACATGTTTGGCGTTGAGATTGTTGGTGATTGTATGCAGGAGTATGCCGAAGATGTAAGGTTACCAAATGCCGTTGTAGAAATGGCGTACTGTCCATGTGTGCCGGAAGTCGGAAGAGACATGAGACTTGAAAACGATGTATTGGCAATATCTACCACCTCCCATACTGAATGATTTTGTCCAACAGAAAACCATCCATCCGGTTGGAGTGTTAAACTTTCAAAATCGGTTGAGGTGCCTCGAATTTCTTTTACACCTAATCGCAATTCTCCAGTCGAATTTGAAATTTCAAGATTCGAAAAAGTGCCATTCCATGATGTGTTGGACAAAAGGCCATACGACGTTGATTGATATTGATACGGAACGGGAGTAGGTTCTACTTTCATAGCTCCGTCAATAAAAGTGTGATTTGCAGGAATTGAAAGAAGTGTAGTGTCAACAATATCTACAATTGATGAGGTGGAGTTGGGCATAAAGGTTGCAATTGCTTTATTGGATGAGTTGCCATGAGTCCATTGTTCATCGATGACCGATTGGGATAATGAAGTCATGAGGATGAGCATGACAAAAAAAAGCGAACAATACCTTGCTTTGTTCAAGGATGTTGGTGAAAGCAACTCGCCCAACTCATCGCCTCCTCAACTGAGGAGATGAGGTCTTGCATTTCAATGACTGTGTTCTTCGCATCGAATTTTTCGTTGAAATAAAGCCGAGAATTCAAATCCTGTGGAGAGTAGCACTCATCATGGCGTCGAAGCGTTCCCTAACGGACGAACAAGCGCACGAAATTGAAGAGCAATTGTTCTCAACAAACCGACTTCAATCGAACCGAAAAATTCCTGTCCCACTTCCCCGACCTGATTTTTGGCAGATGATTCGAAAATTACTCGCCGATTTAGACCTCGAAATTCAGGAGTTGCTTCGCAAAGGCAGTCGTGATATGCGTTTGCAAAATAGACAAAGAAAGCAATCCAATATACGAAGAATTGCTTCAGATTTAGCCCGTCGTAGAATGGTGGCGATGATGCAATATGTTGCTTCTCAATCCATCCGAAGTGTTGACATTCGAGACGATGGAGAAGCACTTCCGCCTATGGATTGGCAGCGCCATGACCCAGCAGAAAAAGCATTTTTCCTTGCCATTCAAAATGATATTGACCGCTTCAAAAAAGAAATTGATTGGCTGAGCATACAGCAAGGTATCGAAGGTGAAATTTTCGACGACGAACCTTCTACGGTTGCACGCGGCACAATGCAACTCGATGCCTACATGAACGGGGGTAAGCAGTTAACAAGCCAACCTCCACCAACCTTGGCCTTTGAAGACCATGAACCTGAGGTCATTGAATTTGATATCGATGAAGAAGATCGTATTCTTGTTGAGCCCGAATGGCCAGAATTGAGTGAATATGGTGCAGAACAACCTGTAGAAAAATCAAACACCGCTAATCAGAATAAGCTCGAACAACATACGAGTTCTATCGCTCCTGAATTAGCCCCTTCAACTTCATCCAAGAAAACGATTCCAGAAACTTCACCTGTTTCAAAACCTGAACCTCAAGGTGCTGAGCTCGTTCGAATTCGAATCATTGAATCAAGTGATGAACCAATCATGGATGAACACGGAAATGAAATCGAGTTGCACACAGGCGATGTTCACATGCTATCGGAAGAAACTGCTCAATGGCTAATCGACACCGGCCTTGCTGAAAACGCAAACCTGTAAAACAGATGTATTCGTTCTCAGTTTGCACTTCGCATTGAAATTTCGATGCTGACTGTATCTGGAATAGGTACTCGAGCAATTCGACGAAGGGCTGCTTCATCTTTGTTTGATGTGAGGTCCATTTCAAGCAGGCGCTTGTGTACTCGCATTTCCCAGTGATCGTATGTTTCACTACCTTCACCATCAGGTGCCTTTCGGACAGGTACGACAAGTCGTCGTGTCGGGAGAGGAATGGGTCCACGTAGCTTGATGCCATCGGCGTCGCAAATCATCTTGATTTGACTTGCTACAAGGTCAATATCGCTGTGGTTCTCGCCAGTCAATTTGA
>JAYNJV010000024.1:0-24033 GCA_038110525.1 Candidatus Poseidoniales archaeon
CGAAGCAGGAGCGGAGCCAAATTTGGATACTGCTCAACTTGTGGAGCTCGATAAGGAATGGCACCCAGCGATTCCTCGAAGTGGTGAAATGGATTGCTCCAACCCTTTTCGTTCCAGAATGAATGGTCTATGGTTTGACTCATGAAGCGAATATAGTCCTCAGGTGTGACAGGGTGCAGTTCGAGATGTGGCGTATAGAGAACGCCTTCATCGTAGTCCATAACCGTTCAAACCTTATTCATGGTAAAGTTCTTGGTCCATACTGAATTCTTTTTCTTCAGGTGAGGCTCTCTTCCTTGAAAGAAACAAACCACCGATAACGAATGCTGCAAGGACAACAAGGTAGATGAGCAATGGTGTCTCTTGACTTTCTTCAGCATAAATCCAAGAGACCTCCTCAGAGGTTGCCCCATTTTCGTCAACGACGAGGTCAGATATAGGTTCAAGGACCGAAGGAAGAAAAGGTTTGCAATTCAATTGTTGTGCTCCGTCTGAATTTGCCCACCATGAAATTGGAACCTTTACTGATTCATCTTGAGGAATTGAAACGGTGATGGTCGAGGGTGCTGTATCGGCATCTTCGCCATTGACATAGCATCGGAAATTAGCCGTGACTGCAACATCACCAGAATTTGAGACCGTCATCATCAGGCCAATGCTTTCGTTAACTGTTCCCGTCACTTCGGATGCCTCAACCGAATCAACGGTGATGTATGGCAAAGACAAGTTAAGGTAACCAACAGGAGTCATCGGAGCGTCAATGGTGGTTGAAAATGTACCCCAGTTGCTTGATATGCTCAATGTGATTGATGCATCTTCTTGATGAACAGCACCTTCTCCATCCATCCATTCAATCATTCGGCGGTGTTCATTTCCACCTTCCTCGACGAGCATGAGAACGCCTTGATCATCGGTGAGGTCGTTCCAATTTGATGCCCCATAGCCTAAGCCAAAAATATCAACACTACCGTTTGGTATGTTGGTGTAGATGGTCCTTGATGAGAGAAGTCGTACCCATGCATCTGTGAATCCTCCCGTACCTTGCGAATTAAGATACGTGATTTCAGCATCATCGTGAAGTATGATGTCTTCATCTGCTCTTGAACCAAAAATGGTTGAGTCCGACACAGACAATGAACCCGTCGTCGGTACGTCGATAGGGGCACTACCAATGAGCGTAGTGCCATCGATGATGCAGGTGCCGAAACAGGTGATGTTCGCTCCGCGAAGGGTTGAGCCGACCACAGAAAGTTCTCCATGGACGACCATATCAAAACCGGCATTGTACCACCATAAGTTTGAATTTGTAGCTTCGATTTCCTCAGCGTTCAATCTCAGTTGTTCTCCACCGTTGTAAATCGCAATCGCTTTTGTGACCTTGACATCAGAGAATGTGAAAATTGAAAAATTGACATCGAGTGTTGTTCCATCAAGTGGCACATCATTAAACTCAATGATTTGTGAGTTGATTTGCGCAACATCGACCGTTGTTTCGAGTAACGTTGCATTGAATTGAGATGTTGCGGGTACAATGGCATCAAGATGAATCTGGAGGAGTCCTGTCTCTGCTATATCACCAAAATTGAGGTGAAGTTGAGAGCCGAGAGTGAGAAATCTTCCTGCAGAAACTTCGTTGCTTTCCAAACTTGCTCCGTTCGAAATCTGAAGAGTTGCTCCCTCTTCGACAAGAATTACACTACCTGTTTCGACGCTATATGTAGCGGTGACCTCGACCGATGAACCACTTTCGATGGTGACCATCCCATCAAGAACGCCTCCTTCAGACCATGTTTGTTGTTCAGATATCGTGACACTTTCTCCATCGGACGGAGGTTCAGCGTGAATGGTTGGAGACGCAAGGGCTGCAAGAAACAAAGTGAGCAGTACAACATGAGTTCGCATAAACAAAAGTGAACGCTCTTTTTTCAAGAAGCCTTCGTCGAAATAGTCAGTATGGGACATCTTTCCATCCTATTGCATAACCAATCAGATTGAAACTTCGGTGAAGAATTGGTGTGGCAATAATGAGGGCAATCATGGAGGGAATCAATGCTGTTGTCGAAAGCAACGCGGTTCCTAGCAAGAGTTGGCCGAGAATAAACAGAACAATTGCAAATGGAAGGGTATCGAGCAGTGGTGCTTTTGAAGAAACATTACCTTCACGCTTCAACCCCCTTCGTCGCTTGAAAAAGGAACCGGTCATGTCGCCAAGAAGACAAAACAATCCGAGCATTGTACCCAAGAAGAAGGCACTACCTGCAACCGAACCAACATTCCACCACGTGTCTTCGTAACCCGTGAGAGGATGAACGAATATCGTTGCATCAATGTTGGCGTATGGTTCTGGCGTACCCATCGATATTGAGATGAGCATGCACAACAATCCGCTTGTCAATGAACCCCCAATCAATCCGTTCCAGGTTTTTCCGTCTCCAAGGAGGCGTTCACCGTCTTTCCACACTTTACCCCCATCGATTGGCCATGGTCCGTATCCCGTTTTTGGCAACCATTTTCCCCACATCATGGCAAAGGTATTGGCTAAGAAGCCAGAAAGATAAAGCCACAAGGTCATGACAACAACTGCAAAAAATGAAGATTCTTCGACAAAGGAAGTGGCATCCGTTGCAAATACTACGACCGATGACATTGATATCGTGTCCCTCGTGGTCGATGAAGTGTTTGATGTTTCCCCTCAAACCATACATCGATTCGAAGGGTTATGTTCATGAGACGGATTCAATTCAAAGCAAACATGAGTCAATATCGAGTCCTCGTCGTTGGTGGCGGTGGACGGGAACATGCCCTGTGTAAAGCGATTGCAAAGTCTGAAAAGTTACTTGAATTGCATTGCACACCCGGAAATGCAGGTACAGCAAAGTTCGCAACAAACCACGATGTGCAGGCCTCAAATCTTGATGGCCTCGTGAGTTTAGCCGTTTCGCTGTCCTGTGACTTGGTGATTGCAGGACCAGAAGCACCATTGTGCGATGGACTTGCGGATAGCCTTGCCAAACAAAAAATTCCTTGCTTTGGACCGATAGCTGCCCTTGCTCATCTCGAAGGTTCGAAGAAATTTGCTAAGGAAATGATGCAAAAGGCAGGCGTTCCAACCGCTGGTTACGACATTCTTGATGCAACATCGAACATTGAACAAGCCTTGAAGACAAAGTCGAACGCACCCTTCGTTATCAAACGCGATGTCCTTGCAGGTGGCAAAGGTGTTGTTGTTACCTCGGACATAAATGAAGCCACAGATTTCATTCTTCAATCGATAAAAACCGACGGTTATGTTTTGCTTGAGGAGTTTCTTCCCGGACAAGAAGCGAGTATGCTTGTTGTCATGGACAATAACTCGTTTATTCCACTGCCTTGCAGCCAAGATCACAAAAGGGCGTATGATGGTGATGAAGGGCCGAACACGGGCGGCATGGGAGCATATTGCCCAGCCCCAATCGTCACCGACGAGGTGCACCTCAAGGTCATCGAACGAATTGTGGGTCCTATGCATCAACATCTCTCCTCGTTGGACCAGCCTTATCGTGGCGTTCTTTATGTTGGATTGATGATCGATGAAAAGAACGACCCATATGTCGTCGAGTTTAATGTTCGTTTTGGAGACCCTGAATGTCAAGTGACACTTCCACTCATCAAAAGTGATGTGCTTGAAATGTTATACTCTGCTGCAACTGACCAATTACAACAGTATCTTGTAGAGTACCATGAGCGATACGCTTTGACCATCGTCCTTGCGTCAGAAGGCTATCCTGCCAGTGCTAAGACAGGAAGAATCATCAAAGGATTGGCAGCATTTGAGAGGGAACGAGAAAGCGACTCGCTCTGGGTTGACCATGCAGCCACAACCTTGAACGAAATGGGAGAGTTTGTTTCTTCTGGTGGCCGAGTGCTGTCTGTGACCTCCATGGGAAGCACGCTTGAAGAAAGTTATTCCAAGGCCTATGAAGCAATGAATTTCATCCAATTGGATGGGGCACACTTCAGAAACGATATCGGAAGAAAAGCGTTCAACTCCAACTAGGATTTTGGTTCTGTGTTCTGTTTTACATCTCATCTGTCTGCGTCATCTTGAAAAGGGGTTCTCAGGTGGGTAGGGTCGCTCCAGCCTTGCTGTTGGAGTGAATTGAGGGATAAAAATGGAAAACGAAAACAAAAGCGTGCAACATCGCCCAAGTTCGTTCCTTGGTTGGATTATTCCAGCCTTGGCAATTGTTCTGGCGATTGCAACAATGAAAGTCGCAGGCATTGACTTCGACTTAACCACAGAGAACTTGACGCCCCTCTTCGTGATGGGTGTCGCAGCCATTCTTGCCACCGTGCCAAGAATGATTCTCCGCTCTGGTCGTTCCAATGAAACACAACTTTCCCTCATCGTGTTGGTCGTTGGATTGATCCTTGCTGATATCGTCTTCATGTACATCGACGCTGTTGCAGGATTACTCTTTTTCATCGTCTTCGTCTTCGGCAACAGGCTGAATTTGAAATCAAAACATGAATGGCAATCGATGTTGACCTTCTTTTCAGTGGGTTACTGGATGGCTCTGCATATAGCACAATCTGCGAATTTGCCTTCAACATTCGAACTTGATAACGGACAAATGGTCGCAACACTCAATCTTTCAAGAGAAACAATCGGTTATCTCTTCTTTACCAATCTCACGATGTTTACAATGCTTGGACTTGCTGTTGGCGTGACCTCGCGTGGACTTCTCAATGAGGCAGGGACTGAAGGATGGTTTGGTTACATTACACCATCCGGTGGGTTCCAGCGAAATGCTGTGCCACTCATGGTTGCGTTGTATGTTTGGGTTCTTGCATATGCTGGTTCCTTGTGGCATTATGATTCTGTGAGTCTTGGCAACAAACTCGGTGTAACAACCGTTGAAGGATACACCGGATATGTAGGATTTTGGACTGCTACCATGACAGGTATTGTCGCTCTCATTGTTGCAGGTATGTTCTCTGAACGTTGGTTTACTCGTTCAATGTTTATTGGTTCGATGTGGGGCCTTTACCTCGTATCCTCGTGGTATGAAAAGGGCATCTGGACATCGACTCAACTTGAAGGAAACTGGGCTGCATTGATTTGGCTTGCTTTTACATTCTTCATCGGCGTTGCAATCTATTACATTGGAAGCCATGAAAAATACGGTGGATGGTCCAACCTTGAACCACATGAAGGCTCTGGTGCACGAAAGTTTTGGAGCCAACATTGGAGTTCAACATTGATTTGGCTCGCCTTCATTATCGGCTTGGCTATTCGAGTACAGTGGTATGTCGTACCATCCATGAACGCATTTGGAACTGGTGCATGGGACATGACTGGTGGTTCTGACCCTTGGTACATGAAGCGTGTTGTGGATTACATTATGGTCCAAAATGCTCACCTTATCATCGATGCAGATCGATATTACCCAATTGGTGGTATTAATCCACGTCCGCCTTTGTTCTCTTGGTCAATGGCCGTCGGTGCTATGCTCATCGAACCATTCCTCGGAAGTCAAGCAGAAAATGCAGTTTGGTGGAGCATGCTAGCTCTACCTGCGATCTATGGTGCCATGACCATTCTTCCAATTTCAGTTATTGCTCGAGACCAATTTGGTAAGGGTGCAGGTGTTATCGCTGCTTGGTTGATTGCTTTCATGCCTGCACACGTCACTCACTCGACTTGGGCGCTTGCTGACCACGACGCATTCGTCATGCTGTTCATTAGCATGGGTTTCATGTATTGGATGAAAGCAGTTCGCTACGCAGGCTCGGCCCGATTGTCAAAGTCTACGACTCCAAAACTCAGCAGTTTTATTTCTGCATTCAAAGATGTAGTTCAGAACCGTAGGGCATCAGTAGCGTATGCTGCTCTTGCAGGTGTCTCATTCGGTGTTGCTTCGCTTGGATGGAAAGGTTTCGTTGTTGGTCCATCGATTCTGTTCTTGGCATACGCACTTCAAGTTGCACTCAACATGTTTAGGCGACGAGATTCAACCATCCTCAGCAGTCTTTTCCTCGTTATGCTCGTTGTGAATTTGCTCATGGCATTTCCGTTCTATGCACATCCACAAATGAATCTAGTCCTCGATGCCACTGGATTGCAACCGTTCCTATTCGTGTTAGGATTTACAGTTGCTTTGACATTCATTACCACCGGATTTAGAGACAAGCCGTGGTTGCTCGTCCTCGGAACCTTAGCAGTATCGGGTGGTGTATTCTTTGGGTTGTTGTACATCCTTCAGCAACTTGATATTTCCAATGCATGGGATGTCCTACTTACCGGTAGTGGATACTTCGCCAAAACCAAGATTTTCGGAACTGTTGCGGAAGCAAATGCACCGAACAGGGCTCAACTCTTCGCCTCCTTTGGACCGATCACCTTTGTTCTTGCCTTAGTCATGGGCGTCTTGCTCCTTACCGATGGAATTCGTCATAGAAAACAAACTCACCTTGTTTTCGGTGTATGGGTTTTCGCTGCTACGTTTATGGCGTGGAACGCTGCTCGTTTCATGTTCAATGCTTCACCAGTTATGGCTGTCATGGGAGCTGCCGGTGTGGTTTCTCTGTGGAGTAAAGCTGATTGGAAAGGTCTGAAGTTGAAGTGGCAGAAGTTTGGCATTCGAACCCCTGCAGATCGTATCACAGGTGCGCGCAAGGCCGTTTGGAAAACACCATCTTTCTCAGCAATCATGATAGTCATGCTTCTCATCTTTAGCCAACAAGCAACCTACGGACTTGATTCTGCCATACCTGGTTCATCAACGTCTGAGAGAGAAATTGATGAAGATATTTACAATATAATGCCGGATATTTTCAGATTTGAAATTCTTGGTTTCTCTTTGCTTGACAGCTCGCTTTACACAGGAAATTGGTATCTTGGTTCGTTTGGGTCATCATTCAACGACAACGGATGGAATCTTGCTTACCAATGGTTAGCAAATCAAGATACTGAAGCTGCCTATTCCGATCGACCAGCATTCGTTTCTTGGTGGGACTATGGTTTCCAAGCCTTGAACACCGGTGAACACCCATCTGTTTCGGATAACTTCCAGTCCGGTATTCCTGCAACCGGTAATATGTTGCTTGCTCGCAATCAAGACGACCTTACTGCAATGTTCATTTGGCAACTCGCAGAGGGTGACAGAAAGTATATGGAATCCAACTTTGACAAGGTTGAACTCAGTCAAGGATTTACCAATAAGATTGACAAATATCTCTCTGATGACCAACTTGAAGAATTTTTGACACTTGAAACTCAATTCGATGAAGAAATGGTCGACTTTGTGACTAAGCGTTCATTCTCCGTCATGAAAACCAACAGAGATGTCGTGATGGCCGAGGGTTATTCTCATACAGCTGGTGTTTTTGATGATTCAAGTGAACACATTTTCAGAATATGGAAAGACGGAGAACGACTCTTGTGCGAAGACACATCTGGAACATTGTGTTTGAATGGAGATTGGCTCGATGAAAGTCAAGCAAATATTACATTTACCAACAATATTCGAAGCGGACAAGATACCGTGATAAAAACCACACACTATATCATTGGAGACTACTGGTACACTTCGGATTTAATTGACGAGTTTTTATCCGTATCAACCAATATTCATCGTCAAAATGCACGATTGGCTCTTACAGTCCAACTCTTTGATGCCGTGTTCGATGCACACCCAACAGCAACAATCCATGATCTTTACAACGATATTATCAACATGGAAGGTTATTACACAGTACAAGACTATAATGGTGCCCCTGGAGAAACCATCGAGCGAGACCACGAGATTCGATATTTTGCTGTAGATAACAGATTGTATCCTCGTGCTGGACGTTACACTTCAGATGCTCAATACAATTCAGGTCAACCAATGGGTATCTTCGGTGCTCCAACTATCTTGTCAGGGCAAGATATTCAAACATTCATGTCCGAAACCTACGAAACCATTCGTGGTGAATTCAAAGATGAAATGACTGCAGCGGAATACGAAGAAGCAGTAAAGAAAGATTTCCTCAACAATCAAGCAGGTGCAGATATCGATTTAATCTCCCTTGAAGATGTGAGAATCGACCATCAGCCTGCGTTTTTTGAAACCATGGTTGCTCGAACATATGTTGGATATGGTGCATCATCCCTTGGGTTAGATACCGACTCTTCAAATCCACAACCATCTCAACACTTTGGTCAATCCGGTTCTCCGGGAAGTATCCTTCAACAAGCAGTTCCATTGCCTGGTGCAATGATGAATCACTTTGTGCTTGCGAATTGGTACAGTGAAGAACCCGACTCAAGTTTGGCAAATGCAAATACCCTTGTTAAGATTTTGAAGTATTATCCGGGTGGGGAACTGAGTGGACAAGTCATGACCGAAGATGACGAAGTTGGCATTCCACATGCTCGTGTTCTTATCGAAAGAGATGCATTTTCTGGCGAAGGGCTCGAAGATGATGATGGAGACACCTACTGGATTCCAATTGGATATGTGGACGCCGATGAAAATGGCCGTTATTCCTTTGATGTGCCAGCAGGTCGAATCCGCGTGTCAGCATTTGCAGGAACGTACAATCCAGTATTTGATCAAGATAACATTCGAGACGGTTCGTATGTGAGTAATATTCAAGATCTGCTACAAATTTCAAACACAAACAGAACCGTCAACGAATTGACTGCGATCTTGGGTCATGTGTCGAACATGACTTGGCTTGGAGAGTCCGAAGTTAATATCACCGGTGACCAAGCAAACCGAGTCGTTGCAATTACCGACTCCTTGGACATTCGAATAGGCTCAAGCGGTGTTTCTGGAACAATCCAGTGGACCGGGCATGAGAGTTTTGAGGGTGAACCAGTTGAAGAGACAACATTCATTTTGAGAAATATTTGGTCAATGACTGACAACTACACGGTTACAACGACCAGCGGTACCTTCACAACAGAAGAGACACGTGTATTGCAGGGTACTGGCGAAGTCGAATTCAATTACAATGGAACTTTCGAAAGTGAGGGTGTTGCCTACGTTAAGGAATTCGTAGGAACATACACCCGTGAAATTACAGACAAAGTCATGTTCTTTGGAAACGGAACATGGAATGGTCAAGGTACTTTCAAGGCTTCGTGGCTCGAAAACACAACAGATTTGGCCCAATGTGAGATGATTGAAAACACAACCGAATTTGCTATGCCAGAAAACCAAACCATTTGTGAGATGGGTGAAGGTACCGACGAATACATGTTTGATGGTGAATTTGTTGGGAAAGGCATGCTCACATCTGATGGCGTGACCACATTTATTCAAGAATATGAAGATGGTGTCACCTTCGAAGGCATTGGAAACTTCTATGGAACAGGTATCTTCAACGGTACAGGTTTGTTCATTGGCAATGGTACCTTCTCAGGGCCAATGGTTGAACCCGGTTCGTTCTACAAAACAGGATTACTTCCAGGGACATACAACATGATCGCTCAATTGGAGAATGGAAAAGAAGTCCTTCTTCCAAGTCCGGTGGTCATAGGAATTACGCCGTCGTATGATGTTGGAATGACCATTCCTGCCTCCTACTTTAGTGACACATTAATTGACATCGAAAACAATCCATTATCGAACATGACCATTGAATTCGTTGATATAGTTCTCGGTGAAGTATCGAAAGTCGATATTATCACCGATGAAAATGGTTCGTTTGGATATGGCCCAGTGACCTATGGTGAATATTTCTACAGAGTTGATGTCGACGGTGATGGTTGGTATGACATGAATCAAACATTATTCGTTGGTGACGAACCTCAAGATTTGAAACTTGCATTCAATGTGCCCCCCACTGGTGATCTTACCATACAACTTGTATCCCCCTTGGATGAAGATACAAACGAACCACTCATCGATGTAGCAAACAGAACCTTGACCTTTGACGATGGCTTAGGATTCATGAAACCTGTCGAAGCAACTTCAGACGAGAACGGAATTGTGTACGTTGAACTTCTTGCAGGAGAATATACGATTAGCGACGATATTGACGATTCAGTAGTTCTTTATGAGAAGATCACGATTGAAAATGGCGATGATGTAGATGCAGAATTTAGTTACGCCGTGTCTGTTGTTCTCAATGGTTCCATTCGTTCATACAACGGAGCCATCAATGATTATCATCAATGGTTTGAGGAGGCTCAAACAAACCCTGAACTCCTCACGATTGGGACTGAACCAGCTCGAAGTCTCGGCATCAAATTGGTTGCAGGCGAACTTGAATTCTCGACCATCACGACATCAGACACGGGTAACTTCTCGATCCGTGTTCCAAGCGGCCTTGATTATCATTTCACCACCTCATCGATTACCAACGCGATGGCTTACGGTGAACTCATATCTGTGAGTGGAGATGAAAATGTTGACTTGGGAACATTGTATCTCAAACCAACATCAACCATTGAAGGATTTGTCTATTTGTACGATAACACCACATTTTGGGATTCAACAGTACCAGGATGGGAATCTGAAACACTCTATGTGACAGATAGTGATGGTTTGATTTGGAACACAACAGTATCCGAACAAGGACGTTTCTTTATCCAAGTTCCAGATGGAACATATGATTTCACGTTCGAAAATGATTTGCTTAACGCAACGACAGAATCTGGCGTCATTGTCGATACCACAACAACTTTGCAAAATTCAATGCTTGAATTCTATGTTCATCCAAGCGCAATCGAAGTGACTTTGAATGTGTACATGGCAAGCCACTCTGATGTGAACTTTACAGATGGTACAAAGGTTTCACCGAGTTTCATCTTGCAACCTATGGGCATTGGAACTCAAGTCAACATTACTGAAGATGACTATCTATCAAATGGCGAACTTGTTGTTTCTCTTACACCTGGAAGTTATCAACTCGTAATCAACCGAACCGATGCTTCTGATGAGAATGCAACAGACTATGACATGGTCGCTTTGTCATTCTTCGACATGATCGATATTGGACTTAAGGGCCCAGAAGACGTGATTGAATTTGTGTTCAAAGAATCTTATCGAGTCAATGGTACATTATCGAATGCTTCTGGAGAAGGGATTCAAAACGATTTCCTCCTTTACAACGAAGCAAAGGATGATTGGTTCAATATTGCCTCCGATGAAAATGGTTCATTTGCAGCCTATGTTCCAGCCGGCGATTGGTTGTTCATTGTTGCACCATACGCATCAGGAGAAATTACTGAAGTTTTGAGGCAACCTCTAAGCGTTGATTCTACCGCTGAGAATAGAACAGGTCTTGAGTTACAAACCCTACAAGGCATTAACATAAGTTTCCAACTTATTGAAGCCATAACCGAAACAAATCTCTCCGATATGAGAGTGAAGGCAATAAGTCATGATGGCTTAGGAAATATCACTTTTGAAAAGACCAATGAATCAGGGTTTGTTTCAGAATTATTGATGCCTGGGCAGTGGAGTTTACTCCTCAATTATTCAACCTCAACAAAGCATTGGATGCTTGATACATCATCATCTCCATTCAACACGGATGACCATGATGGAGAATTTAACCTCGACTTGGGTGTTCTTGAAGCAGATTTAGAAGTACAAATCGGCGGTATGGTCTATTGGCAAATCAGTTCTGAGGTCAAGCAAGGAATTGAAGGTATGAATGTCACTATCATAAGTTCAAATCAAGTCACTGTGAATCAAACCGTTCAAACTGATGACGGTGGTATTTGGCGTTTATTCGTTCCAATTCAGGACCAGTACAATGTAACTGTTGAAAAAGATGGATATGGCACAGTATACTATGAAACAACCAATGATTCGCAAGGATTTGTCGTGAACAACAACTCTGAATCGGTTGATGTTGAAGTTGAAGCAATCACTGTTTCTGTAAGTGGTACGGTCATTGATTCTGTTGGCAACGACCACGAGGATGCATTAATCATTCTTTATCCTCATTCTAAGTTTGACCGAGACCCTATTGAAGTCATTGGTGTTTTGAACGGCACCATATTAGAATGGAGTGCTGAAGTACAACCTGGTGAATGGATTGTGTATGTCCAATCTCAGAATCTTGACGAGAACGGTGGCGACGTCGCCGTTGGATTGCTCGATGCAACAGTATCAACTGGGGGGTCAATTGACCTTGAAATGAGAAATGGTGGATATATCATTCTCAGTACCTCATGGACAGACATTGAGGGTGATGCCCATCATATCGGAAGTGATGATGAAGGAACCGAATTGATTACTGAAGATGTCGAAGTTGAATTTGATTTCGGTGAAGGTATGGAAATGATTCAAACTGCACCAGCAAACGGTACATTCTTCTTCCTCGCTCCAGCTGGTGCAATTAGTTTCGATTCAGAATTTACAACCATTCAACATGACTTCGAATTAGAAATGGAATACACAGGAGGGGCTGCAGGAACAGTTCCGACCAGTGGTTCACAACCGTTGACCTTGGAATACAATCGTAGAATCAATTCAGACACGACCATGGAAATTGTTGAATCAAGTATTGAGGGAGCAACCTTTGATGGGACCTCAACTCCACGAATGGATGCTGTGGCTTCAGGAACTGAATACGAACAAATCACATTTAATATTGACTTGAACTACAATGGAACCGAAGTCAATGACCTCTTTACGCTCACTGGTTCGGTCAACGCTGCACCAGACTCCACTGATTGGATTGTCGAATTCTACAACGGCTCAGCGTTTGTTGATGAATTACAAGTTCAACTCGGCATTGGTGAAAATGCTTCCGATTCAAGTGTGACACAGTCAAGCACTGTTCAAGTCCGAATCACCCTGCCACCACAAAACACAACATGGCATCTTGATCAAGGTCACAGAGTGATTCTCAACATGAGGACACAATTAGCTGAAACAAGTGAAGTAGCCATCGACGTCTTCGTTCCTCAACTTTATGACTTCCATATCCACGATATAACTGAAGAAGTTGGCATTTCACCATCGATTTCCAGATCTATGTCGTTTACAATTGAGAATCATGGAAACGGAGATGACACCTTCCGACTTGAAGTTGTTGATAACATCCCTGAAGGATGGTCAGTGACTCCAATGACAACGACTGTGACGATTTCGAAGGGTGATTCACGTGAGATGTCGTTCACTATTTTCGCAGGAGATAACTTTACAGAAGGAACCAAGGAGTTGTCAGTCATCGTTTCAAGTGAAGGCGATGAAGTCGATTCCGAAACTATTGACGTCACTGTTTCCGCTGCCAGAATTAGTCTTCGGGTCGACCAAAGTAACATTGACAAGACTGCAGAGGCTGAAGTAGAAACTCTTCTCAGCATACCAGTTGAGAACTACGGTAAACTTGATGCAACCAGTGTCATCGTTTACTTGACGACTTCAGATGGAGAAACATTACAGACAACAATATCAATTCCAGCAGGAAGTATTGTGAACGCAGATTTCGCGCTCAACGCCACCGAATCTGGTAATCAAAGATATGATGTTCGAGTCGATGTGATTGGTGAAGACGCAATCTTTGTCGACAACCAAGTCGAAGATTTCGACTTCTCAGTTGACTATTATGCGACCAGTACAGGTGAAGGAGATTCGATTTGGGTGACACTCACGATATTTGTCTTGACATGTCTTGTCATATACGCAGGGTTCAAGTCTGTACGTAGCGGCAAATCTGGTTCTCGATTCTGAGTACATCGGGGTCGAAGTTCATGGATGAACTTCGTAATGTCGAGTATTTGCCTGAGCCGCATGAACCAAGAGTTGTTTCGGCGGTTGATCCTTCGATTGCTGGATACGAAGATGAATGGCGTTCGGGAGTGACGGGATGGCTACCGACCATAGTACGTCCAATTGGACGAACGTATCGGCCCTTCGCTATTTTTTCACGAGCCTTTGCTTTGGCACTCTTCGCATCAATACTATTACTCATCTGGAGATTTGAGTGGTTGATTATTGAATTGCCACCACCGAAATCAGAGTGGGCGTATGAGGATACTGGAATACGAGAGTTGCAAAAAATGGGCCTCGATGGCAGTGGGGTGAACGTTTGCATGGTCGATACGGGGATTGATTTTACCCATTCAGCATTTGAAGGTTTGACCATTGTATTCAAGGACTTCGTCGGTGGCAGTTCTTCCCCAATTGAGTATGGTGCAATCGCTCACGGAACGTTAATGTCTGGGATTTTGCTTTCACAAAGCCATCAACTTGGGGCAGCACCTTCGGTGAATTTTGCCATGGTCGCCGCTTTGAAAGAAGATGCAGATGGAATGAATACTGGAGAGGAAACAATCGTTGCTGATGCAATTCGTTGGTGCGATGAGGTTTTTGACGCTGATATCATTTCGCTATCCCTTGGAGGTATGCATCAAAATGATGAGGAGGTCGAAAGTCGCTCGGTTTCTGCAACGCGCCAAGTCACGGACAAGGGAATATTCGTCGTAGCTGCAGCAGGAAACGATGGAGGGACGGAGGATGATGGTGACGTTTCATCACCAGGGAATGTTCCAAGAGTCATTACAGTTGGAGCACATGACCGATTAGGAAATGTGTGGACAAATTCATCAATTGGAAATCAAAGTTTGAGCGATGGTTCAAATCGAGAACACCCTCATCTCAAACCTGAAATTACTGCACCAGGCGTGCAAATAGTAAGCACTGGAGAGCAGAATGCGTGGTATTCAAGTAGTGGGACATCAGATTCTACTGTATTTGTCACAGGAGTTCTTGCTTTGATCCTCCAAGACCACCCTCAATTCAAGCATTCAAGCACTTCGACTGGTGAATGCATTGATGCTGTAAAAATGGCATTGATGAGGTCAACGGCCTCAGATGACCAACAACCTCAACATGATTCGAGAAGTGGATATGGTGCTCTCAATGCAGCGAAGTGGCTTGATGAAGTGGGAAAAATCAGTTCATGCTAATGTATGAGATATGTAAAAATGTAGATATTTCTGCTAAAATGCGGAAATTGAACTCTTGATTCCGTACTACTTTATGATATTCTTATTCATTTTTGATACTTTAAAAACAACAATTGAGGAGCAGTATTATATTCTCAATTGAAATGGCAACTCTAAGGTGTAAATATGCATTCAAAAACAAGAACAAAAAGTCTGATGCTCGTTTTCCTCATGGTCACCTCGACCATGTTGGGAATTGTGAGTATTCCATCAGCCATGGCTGTCAATGAAACAACTTCTGGTACGGTGACGGGTACAGAGACTTGGACAGGCACAATGAATCTCGTAGGTGACGTGGAGGTTGCTGAAGGTTCCAAACTGATTATTAATTCTGGAACAACAATCAACATCCCCTACGGTAAATTCATTGATGTTCGTGGTGCTATCTGCATTGGTGACAGCAATTGTGGTGCATCTGCTGGTACGAGCAAAGCGAGGTTCATCTGGCAAACCCCTACAGATTACACAAAACTTGGCCGATGTTATTCAAATCAAACAGGCAGTCCATTGAACAATGGAGATACAGCTTGTGGTTCTGGAATGATCATTCGAAACACGATTGACGAAGCCATTACTTCCATTAGAAACGCCCATTTTGAGAAAGCGTATGGATACCCAATTTACATTCAGACCCTTCAATCTATGCAATATGGCGTTCTTGTATTCGATGGCTCAAGAGTTACTGCTTCAGGACTCTCCTTTACAGATATCAACACTTCAAATGTGTTGGCAGTCAATGGTGCCGCCCCGACTCTTGATAGTTCAGAATTTACGCTTGGTATCGATGGTCGAGGATACGATGCAGCAGCAGTCCGTGCTTACTCAGCAGGAATTGGTATTCAAAGCACATTTAAGGTGTTGAATTCACAATTTACAGGCGATGCTTCAAAAGATTGTGGTACTCAAGGTGGTGGTCGTTCGCTCATTTTCGTCGAAGATTCTTATATTAGCATGGATAATTTGGACATTGGTTCAAACACTTATGGTGTGTTCCTCAAGAGAACATCAGGTTGGTTGACCAACACATCGATTGTCACCAAATGCAATGCAGTTGACACAAACGATGTGAAAATGACTGGAAATGTTCGTCACCTGCTTCGAGTTTATGACAATGTCATTACAACCAATGAGGGTGCTGGTATTACGGCATACGACGGTGCCAATGTCATGGCCGTGAACAATGTCATCACCGGGGCCGAACAAGGTTCTGGCGTAGGTATCCGTTCGTCTGCAGTGACCCTTCATCGCAACACCATTGGCCCAATTGCTGGATGGAATGGCATTTGGGTGTATGGAGAATCAGAGGTCGTTGCAGAAAACAACACGATTCAAGACACAGCAAAAGAGCCTGTGCTTATCGGTGAATACCACTTTAATGACCAAGGTTGGAGCGTTCCTCGACCAACCCAAGCCAGTTTGTATTTGGCCAATAATATCATTTCAAACAACACCGGAACATGTAATTCAATTGAGTATGGGGGCGACTTTGCTTGTCCAGCAGTCCACGTCTTCATGTCCTCAGCAACAGTTCTCGGCAACACCATATCCAATAGCAATGGTGACATCCTGCGTGTGCGAGGAGGAATTGTGAATGTCCAAGATAACACCGGGGAGTCTAGTGGAGGATACGCTGGAAACATTTCAAATTATGACGACAACAACGGCAACAAGTATGGTTCAATCGCATATTTTTCATCGAACTCATGGTCAAATGTTTCCCAAGTCTACAATGTAACTGAATCTCGAGTGACCGTGCAGTCCGAACAAATGCCTACGCCAGGCTTTGGAGCTCAATACCCTGTCATGGTTCGATGGATGGGTGCTGAATGTCCATATGTCCAAAATGAATGTTTGCAAGTACCACTCACTGCAAACATGCCTCCAAGGGGTATGCCACTTGCTCTTGAACTTCTCAACAATGCTTCAGTGTTTTCATTTGCTGATGTTCAGAACTTTGATGAAACGATGATCCATGTTCAAAATCAGAACACTGAGTGGGGTTCTCAAATCCAAAAGGGTGAACTTGTTCGATACCAAGTCAAAGCAAAAAACAGCAATGTGTATAACGCTACTGTGATTATCAAAGATGCTACAGGTCTACCATTATTCAATCTTCAAACTGATGTGTTCGGATTTACCCAACAAGTTTCTTTGCCTTCCGATTTCCTGCTTGACCGAAACTGGAATCACGTTGTTGGCGACATCAACTACATCATACCGGGGACAAGTCCTCAACAGACTGGGGATGCTGAAAACTCATGTGCAGATGGCATCGATAACGATGGAGACACCTTGGTTGATGAAGTCGACCCTGATTGTAAAAATGGAAGAGAAAAACCATTTTACTCAGTTGAGGCATTCAAATTTGAAAAAGGTAGAAAGAGTTTCAGTTATATCTTGTCGGGTCCAGTTGACGATATTATCAATCTTGACAACTTGAGGCCAGGAGTTACCGTTGACCAAGCGGATGGAACCTCATTTGCAACCGTGGTGAAAATCACTGGCGAATCATGGGATGGCATCAAGTGGCCATACGCTAACGACAACACTGCATACGACAAGCAATTTGGATTAATTCATGATATTGAAATTCAACCACCGGATTCCACTGACTGGTATTCAGCACTTGATACCTCCGGAGTCAGCGAAATCACTCAAGAGAACCATCCTTTCAAGACTTGGTATTTCGAATGGGACTTGTCTGCCCATCCAGAGGGCGAAGAGGATGTGACCTTCAGAATTCGTTCATTCGATGGATTGGAATATTCACCTGTTCAAGTTCGTGATTACAAATTGAACTTAGTGCCACCAACAATTCTGGTTGAAACTCCGAATGATGGTTCAACTCACGACAAAGGAAAAGTAACCTTTACTGGTACCTCATTCGACCCATACTCTGGGGTTCAAGGCAACGATATTCAACAAATTTGGTTCGACATATCAGGGCCAAATGACTACCAGAGCCACTTTTACACAGAAGGAAGTCCAAGTTGGGAGTACGATTGGGATTTCAATGAATTGCAATCTGGCTCGTATGACTTCAGAGTTTGGGCTGCAGATTCTGACTTCTGTATCGATGACCCTGAACCTTGTGTTCCAGAAACACGAACATTGAATATCATCAACGAAAATCAAGCACCGTTCGTTCAAGTTACATGGATTGGTGCAGCAGATATGTCAACTGGTGGATTGAACATGGGCGTAGTACGAGCAAGCGAAGATACTGTGATTCAGGGCGTGGCCGTCGATAACGATGGAACCGTTTCTCGTGTTGATATTGAAATCTACGACCTCGCAAGTGGTAGTTCATTCCCGATGAACGATGGTCCGCTTCCAGTCACAACCTTCGCACCAAATGGTGCTTGGTCAGCAAATTGGGATACTTCAAAACTCATCCATGACCAGCAGTATGAAGTTGTTGTCAAAGCATACGATAGCGACAAATATTCCAAAGAAGAAAGGCTTCGCGTGATTATTAACAATCCTGCAGACGCAGATAATCTCGATCCAATTTTCAACGAAACTGGTTGGAGAAATACAATCACAATTTTCTGTGACGAGAATTCAAAGAGTTTCGATCGTTGTGGCGGTGGAGCAAGTATCGATTTGACCAAGTTCTTCAGTGACCCTGATGGTATTGGAACATCGAATGATGCTCTTGAATTTGACGTGTACGATGACGAATCAACATCAGAAGATGACCTGTATTTCGCCTATGTTATCATCGATGCAAATGGTATTGCCACCTACAATCCAGCATCTTCGATGGCTCAAACAACTTCTGTTATCTCGGAGTGGTCTCTTGATTCGGTCATCTTTGTCGCAGAAGACAAACATGAAGCCAAGGTTTACTCAAGCCGGGTTGACTTCCTTGTTCGAGCCATATCTTTCAAAGTAGAGCGAGAGGACAGCGGGTTAGTCACTCAAACAGACAATGCGGTATTTATCGGAGAAGGTCTACCTGGAAGTACCGTAGTTGCACGTTTCACGAATGGAGAAGCCCGTGTTAACGCAACAGTCGTTGGACCAGATGGTACATGGCGTATGGAAGTATCAAGTCAACAATTAGGGGTTGATGGCAAACGTTCAATATTCTTTGAAATGAACGATCAGAAATTCTCTTTCGAAGGTGAATCTCAAGCAGCTGATTTCGTGTTAAGTGTCGCAACAGATGATTCAGCCAGTTCATCTATAATGACGATAATTTTCATCGTCATAGGTGCCATTGTACTCCTTGGAATTGGAGCGTATTTCTTTATTGAGTTCGAAGAAGAATTCGATGAAGGAATGCAACAAGGTGAGCAAGTTGTGGAAGAAGACCCGTATGCTTGGGCTAAGCAAAAGCAGTATGATGAAGTTGCCATACCAGCAGCACAACAGCCTCAACCAGTTGCAGAGGTTCAACAAGTTGCCCAACCTCAGCAAGTTTCTCAACATCCAGGATGGCTTTGGGACGCTGCAAACAATCAATGGGTCCCCGACCCAAATTACCAAAATCCACAGCAGTGACCAGAATATTCGGTGAGTCTAAATGAGCATTGCGAAGCCAAGCGTCCAAGAACGCATCATGCTTCATTTGTTCGACTATGCCGACTTTAAGTCGAGTATTGAGGTTCCATTTGCCCTTTCACAAATGGGAATTGCTAACGCTGTTGCCATTGCACGGTCAAATGTTCCAAGGGCTATCGCAGGATTGAAGGACGACGGAATGTTGATTGAACGACAAGCTCACGTGAAAGGTGTTTCAAGGAAAAGAAAGGCGTATTTCCTCACCGACATTGGTATCAAGTTGGCGGGTGAAACTTGGACGAGGTTGCAGAGCTACCCACTCAGGTGCATTTTGAACGATGGTAAATCTGTAACAACGACACTTGGAACCATCAAATCATCCCTACCCTTTGAGATGAGACCGGTAGATGTTATTCGATATCTTGATGACAATGGTATTTTGGACACGAGAACCTTATCTGCGGACTTGATTGAACGGGACCTTTCAAAGCATGTCGAAAAGCAGTTGGTAACATCACTTACTGATTTACCCCGAGTTCGTCACTTCTTTGGTCGAAATAGAGAATTAGACAACATGGAAAGTATGCTTGAAGCAAGAGCGACGACACTCCTCGTACCAGGGATTGCTGGGATTGGAAAAACTTCAATAGCAGCCAAACTCGTTGAACGCTTTATGCATCGAAGGAATTTATTGTACCACCGTTGCCAAGAATGGGAAGGCTCACGTCCATTTTTTGAGTCCGTTGCAGACTGGTTATCATCGATAGGAGATTCGTCGTTTGCCGATTTTTTAATGACAAACCCTCACCCCACTCCTGCTGATGCTGCTCGAATGATTATCGATGGCATCGAAGGAGCACCTTCGCTCATCGTGATCGATGATTTACATAAAGTGTCAGACATTTTATTGCATCAAACATTGCAAGCATTTACACTTGCACTCCTTGAGTCCGAGGAAAAGATAGGCCTCGTCTTGTTTTCTCGATCGTTCAAACCTGTTGTTCCAGCAAAAGATGCTGAAGGAAGAATTGCGAGTTTGTTTCTTCCTCTTGAGGGTTTGGATTCGGATTCGGGTCGTAAACTATTGAGTAGTTATGAGAAAATGGAGGAAGACCAGTGGTTGTACATTCACGGATTATCAAGAGGTCACCCCCTTGTTCTTGAACTCATCAATCGTGGTGCATCTGCTGGTACATTTCACGAGACATTGGAAAATTATGTGACCGTTGAAATATTTTCAAAATTAAGTGCAGAACAAAAGCGGGTCTTGTCTGCTATCGCAATCTACCGAAATCCAGCAACCCTCGAACAACTTGCTCAACAAAGTCTTGATACAGATGAGCTCGATTCACTGGTTGATTCAGGATTAGCAAGACAGGTTGACAACGAACTCTACGATGTTCACGACTTGATTCGAGAATTCTTGCTCCAAAGTATGCCAATAACGCTCAAAAAAGAATATCACTTGAAATGTCTTGAGTGGTACAGAACTCAATCTGATGAATTACATAATGTCATTGAAACCATTTACCATGCCATTCATTCAGACCAGCACGAAGAAGCCTCCCAACAAATCATTGACAATGGAAAAGAACTGATTTCTCAAGGTTACATGGAATTGCACGCTCATATCAATCAAATCGAATTTGAAAGTATAGATGTGGGTTCTCGTATCCAAATACTTCAACTTCAAGGTGATCTCTTTTCCTTGTTGGGTCGGCTCAATGAAGCTGAGGCTGCATTCGATTATGCCATCTCAATGTGTGATGCAAAGAGCGTTGAAGCCCAAGCCAACATCCTTTCTTCGTTAGCCGATGTGGCTCGAAAACAAGGAAACATCGACCTTGCTATGGAACGTCATACCAAGGCTTTGCAACATTATATCAAACTCAAAAACAACAAACTTGCAGCAAGAACATACAACAATCTTGGATATTTGTATCGAAGAAAGAATGACAAAGCAACTGCGTTAGAGGCATATGCTGAAGTAGAGAAGATTGTTGCTGATTCAGATGATGAAACCCTCTTGGCACATCGACTTACACTCACTCGTGCCCTCATAGATTTAGATGAAATCGAAAGGGCAAGAGACCATGCATTGAATTGTTTTGAACGAACTCAGGACCTTGATGATGAGAAGTTACATGCAAGGGCCCAATCGGTCCTTGGTCGATATTATGCTAAAATTGGTGATTCAAAATTAGCCTTGCACCATTACACCTCTTCACTTGAAACGATGAACGAAACTGGTGATGTTGTCACCCTTGTCGACATCACGATTCTGCTTGGAGAGGTATTGCAAGATGCTGGTCGAAAGGAAGAGGCAATGGAGCGATACAGAGAAGCACTTGTTGTAGCTGAAGCAAATGACCTCAGGATGCAAATTGGAGAATTGCTGACACGCTTAGGTGGAGTTACTCCTGACCGACAACGTCGTATGGAATACTTACAGCGAGCTTTAGCTGTGTATAGGGAATTAGGTGCAAGTTCAAAGATGAAGGAAGTACAAGCCCTTGTTCATCGTGCAGTTATGGGGCGCTAATCGAATTGTGGGCGATCTGCAGAGAGGTAGATTTGACCATCTTCAAGAACAATCCATATTGTCGAAATACCAGCAAGTGGTAACGTGCCGTTTTGTACTGCTTTTCCAGTACCTGAATGCGGAACAGAATAACCTTCTCTTGCAGAATCATCGAGTAATTCAAGAGAATCGATGTGTAATTCCAAAGTCATGAGTGATTCATCGGCTTCTGTAGGTCGCCATGTCACCCATTCGGCATATGTTGCGTTATCAATTCGACTCGCTTGGTTTGCTCTTTCAACAGCCTCAACGAGGTCATCCATATTTGCGACAATGGCTTCGTCGTTCCATCGTTCCCTAGTTGAGGTTTCAATTCCCCATGCCCAAATACTAAACATGGTCATGAGCAATACACCAAGTAAAAATGTGAAGATATAACCAAGTTCCGTTGCTGCAGCGGAAGTATCTCTTCGCAATGTTTGATTCGTCATCACCTATTCGCCTCCCGTAAAGTGACTTCAAGTGCAGATAACTGCAGACTAAATTTAATCACTTCGCCATTGGTGTGCCAAACAGTTTCGCTTGTCCCAAAACTTGGGTCTGGAACCCAACCAACATAATCGGTCAGCAGGTCAAGTCGTCCGGGATACACTGTCCAATCTTCACTTCCACCAAGGCCTTCACCTGCGTGTTCAGCAATCGCTTTTCCGTATGGTTCATTCCAACCGCGTCGAATTTCGTAGGCATCTGTTGATGCAAGAGAGGTTCGCAGGTTAAGTTCAACATCGATTGAAAGTTTACCTCCACCGATAACACTGTCTGAGGTTGGATGAAGTGCAGGAATGGTTGCGGCAAACCTTGGCCCTGGGCCACCTCTATCGGATGGAGGGATGACGATGTATGGATTAAATTCAGGGTGATTAGTCATGACCGCTCCTCCTGAATACGCCACCTCCATCCCCCGAACTGAGGTCTTGAATTGATACGACAATCGGGACAAGTGAAAAGCCCATACCGTTCCAATATTTGCATTGGAGTCTTGACCCATTGTTCCAAACACATCGATTTGTACACTTGATGGATGGCGTCCATCAATCCATGCATTTTCCACATCTGTATCGCTACGGCCCCCCATACCTTCCCAAGGCAATTGCAAAGGCATCCACCCGCTGGCTAATGTTCCGACGGATTGGCAGCGTTCTACACCTGAATGAGGGATAAAAAGTGCACCTGAATTACCTGATTGCCGCAAAACTGAGAGGGGATGGGTATTGTTAACTTGGATGTCCAATGACTCGCTTCCGAGTTGAAATTCTTTCATTGAAGTTCCATCTTGAATGAAGATGCTGGAGCCATTTCCTGCACCTTGTTGCCATTGAAATTGAGACCTGTATCCACGCAATGACGCCTCAAGATTTTGGTTTAAATCCGTACTCGAGGTGTAATTAAAGTGACTTCCGGTCCAAAAGCCAGTGTCTTCTGCAATGAGTTGAAGCATTCCGCTCCTTGTATCAACGGAATTTGAAGCATCATATGAACTCCAAAGGAGTGAAAAGGGAGTATCTGATTCAAGGATGAGTGGATTTGAGTAGGTTGTTGAAGGCGGCCATGAAACTTCCTCAAAATCTTGTGCAGCAACGGTAATGCCGCCCCCTCTCCATACGACTGTAAGCGATGTTTGCCCTGGGTTTGCCAGTCGAAGGGTGCTGTTTGTTTGTGGTGGAATAAATTGTTGGCCAAAGTAAGAGCCAGATGTTGATGGAAGATAGGATAAACCTTCACTTGTAGGTGAGCCGTATCGGAAAACAACTTGAGAATCCGAACTTGAAAAGAGATGCACCACTTCAGATTGAGATTGATTAAAATCAATCTGAACAGCCGTTCCTGTTCGAGCAATATTGTCGGGTAGACCATAATAGATCGAGGTGTCATCACCAATCATCATGGTGACTTGGTTTGCTTCAGTACTTGTCACGTACACAGTCGATTTGCCAACTGGCAATGGGATAGACCAAGACCGACCCATCTTTGATGCCGCATCGGGTTGATTTGGAGGAATGTA
>JAYNJV010000025.1:0-23329 GCA_038110525.1 Candidatus Poseidoniales archaeon
AAAATTCGAATTTCATGACCTTGTGGCCAGCCATCAACAACTTTTGCATCCATGAATTCACCTCAAATCAAACTCGGCGACCTCGACGACCGCCTTTCTTCTTGGTACCGTCGTGTGCGATTGGAGTCACATCTTCGATTCGTGTCACGGTCATTCCTGCACGGGTAAGTGCTCGAATGGCTGCTTGTGCACCAGGACCTGTATTGTTGGATTTATTTCCTCCAGCAGCACGGTACTTGACGACGAGTTCGGTGAATTCTTTTTCTCTTAGGGCATCAGCAATTCGTTCTGCCGCTCTTGTCGCTGCGAATTGGCCACCTTTGTCAGAACCTTTCTTGACGACTTGACCACCAGTGCATGCGGTGATGGTTTCCGCACCGGTTACATCGGTAGCGGTCATGAGAATATTGTTGTACGAGCTAAAAATGTTGACTACTGCCTTGTGGGTCATCACTCATCGCCTCCAACGTTATCTGCGGATGGGGCTGACTCGGCACCTTCAACGACGGCATCAGCAAATTCTTGTGTTGCTTCTGGGTCAACTTCTTCGAGGGCGTATTCAGCCATTTCTCTTCGACCTTCAATCGCCTTTCGAATCGAATGTTCAGGATTGAGTGCAATTGGTGAAGAAGGATGCCATTGAATCTGTTCCTCTTCGTCTCGGGATACTTGGAACGATGGTATGGTGACCTTTTGTTCTCCAACACAAATCCATCCGTGTGTGATCATTTGTCGGGCTTGCTTGAGTGAACAGGCGAGTCCTTTGTAATACACTTGTGCTTGGAGTCTTCGGTTGAGAATGTCTTCTGTTTCCAGTGAAAGAATGTCGTCAAGGGATGCATTTTGTGAAATGAGGCCTTTGTTGTATAGGGAACTGAGAAGGTCGTTCATTTCTCGAAGACCATGTCCTTCAGTTGTGTCGACAACACCGATGAGGCGCATAGCTTGTTGTCGGTGGCGACGAAGTTGGGATTTTGCCTTCCAAATTTCTCGCATGTTTTTCAAGCCGTATTTCTTCTTGATTTCATGCTCTTCTTCGATTCTGTCAGCCTTCCATGGATGTGAAGGTGTGTCGAACTTTGGTCGTGAAAATTTTGGCTCTCCCATCGCTTATCCCACTCCTCACTTCTTTCTGCTGACAC
This sequence comes from Candidatus Poseidoniales archaeon, assembly GCA_038110525.1. Lineage (GTDB taxonomy): Archaea > Thermoplasmatota > Poseidoniia > Poseidoniales > Poseidoniaceae > Poseidonia. Next base: position 1,143 of record JAYNJV010000025.1, read on the forward strand.
CGAGTGTCAAGCCACCACGACCGTTTGAGCGACCTCGCTGGCCACGGACTTTATTTCCCGATGCGTGTCGGACGCCTCGGTAACACTTGATTGTTCGAAGGCGAGTGATGTCGTCCTTCAAAGTGAATTTGACTTGTTGACCAACAAGATGGAGGTCATCTCCAGATTCGAGGTCTCGCTCTCGGTTGAGCATCCAAGCAGGTGCTCCGAAGGCATAAGAGTCAATGGACTCTCGAAGTCGCTCTTGGTCTTCGACGGTCAAAAATCCAGCAGCACGTGCTGGGTCGAAACCAGTGTTCTTACAGATTTGAATGGCGGTTCTGTGGCCGACGCCTTTGATGGATGTAAGGGCACTGGCAAGCGGTTTTAGACCATCCATATCGGTATCAGCCATTCGCAAAATATAGGAAAAATCATCGCCAAGTTCATCTTCTTTTGGACGTGCCATTTCGTTCACCATGCAACGCGTTCACAATGTGATGCAGGCTTCCGACCGACAACCTCTATATGAAGACCGCGATTCATGGAGGTTCATTTTTTGAACAAAAAACGAAGGTGTAATTCGATTATTTCGTTTCAGATGAGCATAAAAAATACTGCAGTTTGTTGGGATGTTGAACAACAAATCCAGTCCGAGAATGATGAGTTGGTTTGAGAGCGTAATCAAGTGTCTTTTGCATCAATGGTTGTTGCTCTGGGTCCATTTCAAATCGGAGGGTCAACTTTCCAAAATCATTCGAAATTGCGAATCTGGCAAATTCTTCCATGGTTGATGATTCAATCGCGAGTTCATATTGTGCCACGATATGGCCTGTTGATTGAATTAAGAATTCTTCACTCTCGTCAAGGACGCATGTCCGCGTGTGGCACACCATTGGTCTCCTTCCATCGGGTTGAATCCAGCGATATTCATCTGCAAATTTCGAAGTGAGCCACTCATCTGCAAGTTGGCACTCCACAAGAGCAGTATCGAGAATTGAAATATACATTCCAACTTGCACTGATTCTGCAAGCACAGTGGAATGAGATTCTTGACGACCTGTGGTGATGACAAAAGGCGCAGTTTGGTCTGGAGGATACCGGATGTATCGGCGACTAAAACCTTGTTGAGCGATGCAACCTGCCCAAAGCATGAGGCGATCGGTACGCCCTCCACCTCTCGATGACCATTGCCAAAACATGGGGATGTTTGAGAAACATGAGTGAACGATACCCTCAATCTCTTTTCGCTGACCCGCAGATAAACGTGGAGAAAGGTCGAAACACAACGCTGGAAATCCATCGCGGAGCGCGAGATAGGGTTGCCAAGCTTTCAACACTCGATCGAGTGGTGGTTCCATTTCCTCAATGCCATGAGTGCGTGAATTTCTTGGCCGTGCAGGGTCAATATACAACATGGCTATGCTTTGTTGCTCAATGCTTCCAATAGAACAAATCGCGTTTGCATCGGTACTATCCCCAACGAACACTTTGCTTTTCGAAAACCATGGTTGACCTTGATGGTGGAAAAAATCATGTGTCATTTGAATGTTTTTTGCCGATGCCATTGCCCTCTCTCGGTCGAGTTCAATACCATAGACCGGCCTTTGCAAAACATGACCTAATGCCGATAATTGAATGCCACTACCACATGCACAATCAAGAATTGGCCCGTCAGGTAGTGGTTGATGTTGCAACAAACTTCCTCTAAATTCTGAAACCTGCCAAGGTGTACTGAGTGGTTTTGAATCGATTGTATGAACAAAATTTAGCCCCTTTGGGGCCGTTTTGTCTTCGTGATGTGCGAAGTCGGGAAGCACGCTAAGTTGTGCTGGAAGAAATACTTCCGCCATAAAAACCACTTCACTGGTCTGTGATATGCGAACGAAGGAGAAGGCTTTCGAATGGTATGCCAGCTGCTTCGAAGGCCTCTTGTGCCCCTTCTTCTCGGTCGAGGATGCTGATGACACAAACCACTTTGCAGTTCGTTTCGGCGTGAATTCTTTCTATGGCTTTGATAGCAGAACCTCCTGTAGTGGTCACATCTTCCACCAACAGAACTGACCCTCCAGTAGCCATCGAAAAACCCTCGAAACCCGGTGGATTTTGTGTTTTTCTTCCCCCTCGCCCTTTTGGCTCTTTTCGAACCATAAAGCCCCTCAGGTTGGAGTCTTTTGATGCAGTTGCGATGACCAGAGCAGTAAGCGGTACTGCGCCCAATTCAAGACCCCCGACAAAGGAGACGCCGAGCGATTTGGCTCGAAGATTGATGAGCATTCCAACGATTTGGCCCGCATCTGGATGCATCATCACCGGTTTGGTATCAAAAAACCATCTGGAAGACCGACCACTTGCTAAGGTGAAGGCTTCATCACTACCGCCATCAAGAAAAGCGAGGTCATTCACATACTGCCTTAATTCTGACCAACGTGGATGAGTAGCAACATCGTCATGAACTGGCATGATGTGGGTAGGTCACGAAAAACCATGAACTTTACTTCATGAATTTTCCATTTTTCCCAACCATACGGATGATAAAGGGTCGATTCTGTGCAACATTGAGCATATGTCGACGACTTCATCGAACAAGGGCCCATCCCCAGTTCAGCCCTTCGATGAAGCACGCTTGGTCAAAGAAATTGAATCCTATTCGCTATGGATGGATGAGCGAGCTGAAGAAGTATACAACATCGCAACAACAGCACGAAGCCTCGGCCTCGACCCCTCGCTTGATGTTGAAATTCCACGTGCTGCTGACCTTGCAAGCCGATGTGAAAAATTACTCATTGACCATCTTGAAGGTCATTCCATTGCTGATGAAATTCGTGCCGCTTTACTCGAACATGACCGAGAAACGACAGCGATCATGATGGCTGAAAAGGTCGCCGAAGATTTCCGTAGCATGGATTACGACTTGCAAAAATCCATCGATGTTGGGCTTCGTGTTGGTCTTGCTATTTTGACCGAAGCCGTTCTTGTAGCACCACTGGCAGGTATAAGTGAAGTACGATTGCTCAATAATCTCGATGGTTCACAATTCCTCAGCCTCCACTTTGCCGGACCAATTCGTGCTGCAGGAGGAACGGCCCAAGCGCTCGGCGTTCTCATCGCCGATATGATTCGCCGCAAACTCAACATCGGACGTTACGAGCCCACAGACCCAGAAGTCGAACGTGTCAAAGAAGAATTTGGTTTGTATCGAGGAAACTTGCAGTATCGTCCATCCCCAGCTGAAATTGATGATATTGTGCGTGCATGTCCTGTGATGATTAACGGAGAAGCCACAGAACGTATTGAATGTGCAGGTTACGGCAGGGTCAGAAACATCGACGAAACCCGAATTCGCGGTGGTGTTCTTCTTGTCATCGGTGAAGGTATGTGTCTAAAGGCACCAAAAATCGAGAAGCATACCACTCGATTGAATGTCCCTGGTTGGGATTTTATTCGGGTGTTCGCAAACCGTGGCAAGTCGGATGAATCTAAACAAAAAAAGAATGAATTCAAATCAAAAGTTGTTGAACCGATTACAAAATTCATGAAGGACATCATCGCAGGTCGGCCAGTTTTCAGTGAACCATCCGCAAGAGGAGGTTTTCGTTTACGATATGGCAGGGCTCGCCCTTCTGGCCTTGCTGCGGGCTCGGTGAATCCAGCGACGATGTATGCGATGGATGATTTCTTGACCATTGGCACTCAAATGAAAATCGAAAGGCCTGGTAAAGCATGTGCTGTCACACCAAGTACAGATTGTGAAGGGCCATGGCTTATCCTTCAAGATGGTCGTTTTCTTCAAACCAACGATGTTGCTTCATTTCGAAGTGTGCAACGAGACGTACTGAGCATTTGGGATAATGGTGAATTGGTGCTTGGTTTTGGAGAATTCCTAGAAAACAACAAACATCTAGTCGCCTCAGCTTATACAACGGATTGGTGGGCAAGCGATATTTTGGAAAAACTTCGTACAAAGAAGGATGTTGATTCGTTTTGCACCATTTTTGGGTTCTCAAAAAACGACATACCAAACGGTATTCCAAATGAGTTTGATGAAGATACATTTGAGAGTATTGGGTGCAAAAAAAATTGGCATAATTTCCTCAAACGTCTGCAACCTCAGTGGGAACAATACTGTGCATGTGCAACGATGTTTCAAACTTCGTTTTGTAGTCCATACAACCCGTGGTTCAAGGATTATCCTGCACAGTGGCTGCTTCCGCTAATCGATGTACTCAAGGATTCACGAATCGAAGGAAAGGATGGTGGGTTCCTTCGAATCCCAAATGCGGCGGAAGGTTGGGTTTCCAAAAATTTTGCAGCGTTACAAACCAACCTTGACTATGAAAACATTCACTCGGGTATTGGCATTGACATCAAACCAAAAGAGCCTCAATTCGGGCTGGACATCTCAACAAAATGGGCAACACATATTCATGGATTTGTCAAAGCCTCTCTCCTTACCTTAGGTCTTGAACACCACCACGATGGTGAGGACATCGTCCTTACTCGAGGATGGGAGGCATTGCTTGATGGACTTGGTTTTTCGGTCAAGGGGCAATCGATTCAGTTGACAAAAAATAGTCTCAACATCATTTCGTCCTATCTCGAACTTTTAGACAATGCAAGAGATGTGCTCGATAAAGAATCTCGAAGGATAACGGAGTTGCACATACGGAGACGAGATAGACGAATTGCGGCCGAAACCGCGGCTCGACAAGCAGGAAAATCAATTGCAGAAACAGAACGCATTGGGAAAAAAGCGGAAATGGAGATCCCAGATGATGGGCCTGCTGATGCTGAGCAATTTTTGAATGCACTCGAAACGAAGGATGACGATTTAATTCATGGCTCACTTCTCATCGTTCGACAGATTTCTGAGTATCGATGGGAACATTCAGCACCAACTCGGATTGGTGCACGCATGGGGCGTCCTGAAAAGGCAGCACCAAGAATACAAGCTCAAAATACGCACGCCATGTTCCCCATCGAATTAAGTGGAGGAAATCAACGATTGTTGAAAAATGCCCTTATGCAAAAATCCATTTCTGTGCAAGTTGGAAGGCGGACTTGTACGGTATGTGGCAAGGTTTCACCATTCGTTCGATGCCATCACAAAGCCATGTCATCTGCTCAAATTGGTTCGCTTGGTGAAAGTTGTTTCGGACGGACAGAGGGAAGTCATCAGCGTGATATGAGTGGACGAAGACGAGGTGAGATTCAAACTATACCTCTTGACTCCATCGTTGAAGATGCTCGAATTCGACTCAAACTCGACCATGTGCCTTCAAACATAAAATGTGCAAAAACATTGAGAAGTGAAAGTCAGACTCCTGAACCGATAGAAAAAGGCATCCTAAGGGCACTCCACGATTTGCCTGTGTTTAGGGATGGAACGATTCGATACGACATGAGTGATGTTCCTGTCACCCATTTCATGCCAAAGGAAATAGGCGCATCATGGCAAAAACTTCGGCAATTAGGGTATACTCACGATGTTGATGGTCAACCTTTGGAAAATGATTCACAAATGGTTGAAATTTATCCTCAAGATTTTATTATTGCCAAAGATGCTGTCGATTTCTTTGTTCGCACAGCCCAATTCGTTGATGACCTTCTTGTCCGATATTACGACTTACCCCCCTATTACAATGTCAGCGTCCAAGAGGATTTGATTGGCCAACTCATTTGTGCGATTGCACCACATACTTCTGGAGGAGTCTTGTCCCGAATCATCGGTTGGACTGATTCTTCGGGAGGTTTTGCCCATCCAATGTTCCATGCTGCAAAACGTCGAAATTGTGATGGGGATGAAGATGCAATTTTGCTTCTTTTGGATGGTCTTCTTAACTTTAGCAGAGATATTTTGCCATCGGGAAGAGGTGGGCTTATGGATGCCCCGCTTGTTTTGACGACCAGACTCAATCCAACTGAGGTCGACAAAGAAGCGCTAAATGTGGACACAAGTTGGTTTTATTCGAGTTTGTTTTATGAAAAAACCCTCGACCAACCTCATCCAAAAGATGTCTTACCATTTGTGGACTTGGTCGAACACAGACTCGAGACCGTCGGTGCACTACGAGGATATGGGTACACTCACGATTGTGATGCATTTGATACTGGACCACAATTTTCTGCTTACAAGACACTCGAAACAATGGAAGATAAGATGAATGGTCAACTGAAACTTGGGCATAAGTTACGTTCGACCGATGTGCGGGTTGTCGCATCAGCTGTTATTCGGTCACACTTCCTACCAGATTTACGTGGAAATCTCAATGCTTACGCACGACAAAAAATTCGATGTGTCAAATGTGGCCACTCTTATCGTAGGATGCCACTCGCTGGGCGCTGTATTCAACGAAAAACCGGTTCGCGAAATTCAGGACAACAAGAATTTCAACTCAAAGACAGTGTTGATTGTAACGGAAATCTCGCCCTCACTGTATCTGAAGGTGCAGTACGAAAATACATGAAAGTCATGGAGTATGTGATGGACCATTATGATGTAGACCTTTACACAAGACAAAATATCGAGTGGTTAATGTCGAGTACAGATTCTTTGTTCAACAATGACAGGGTCAAACAATTGACTTTGTCTGATTTTTTGTGATTAGAGAACAATGGGGTCCCTCCAAGGGGATTGCTCATCATCAGCGTATGACGTTGCATCACTTGATTGCGTTCCCTTTTTTTCGAATGTTTTTGAAGCCTCAGCGGAACGAGTCTTTCTCGATTGTAGAACTCCTTTGATAGCAACCTCACCAAATGAAAGAACAATCAAACACAAACTTGCAACAATATGACCGTTCGTTCTGTAAGGCATGAATGGTTGAGTGTACAAGGTTTGATCGGTTGTCACAGAGCCAGTGGATTCAAAATTCATGATGTATTCTCCAGGCTTAATTTCTCCATTCCATACCAATGATGCAGGGGCAAGTCCAGTGCCTTGAGCAATCAAAGTTTGCGTATTTCCCAGTGAATATGAAAACGATTGATCTTCTGCATCACTTGGATAAAAAGTCATTTCGAGTCGTGAAGGAATGGGTTTTGAGAAGCCGAAAAATTCTGCTACGTTCACTTCTCTTTCTGCTTCTGTTTGGGATGATGAATTGATTTCATACGATGCTTCAGATTCGGAGACGAAGGCCCAAGTCACATTGACGATGAGAATGGCGAAGACCCACAGAACAACTTGCTTTGAAATCACACTATCAATCCTGCTTTACGGATATCACATTTGAAGGCTCGTCTTTATTTTGATAACATAAAAACAAGTTGAGAATTGAATCCATCCACTTCAGTTTTTCCAATTTTTGTTCGGGGGTCGTGTGGCCAGACCAACGACCGACAAGATGTTTATCGTACCCGATGAACTTGATGTTTTGATGTCGTACGCCACACCAAAAGGCAAAACAAACTGCGCGGTCACCATCTGTAAATCCACCGACATTGTGTAAACCGTGAAAAAATTGTGGTGTTTGATGTGTTAAGACGATTTGAGGAAGGTTGTTGAGCCTGGACCATCGTTCAAATGTTTGCAGCCATCGCTCGGTATTATCACCGTGTGCGTGGAGTACATATGGGATGTTGAGCGATGTTGCTTTATCGAGGTAAGGTTGGCCATCGAAATCTGAAATCACACATAACGGTGAAATTGTTTCAAAGCATGCTCCGATTGCACCATCAGCAACAATGAATTCTGTTCCTTCTTCTTGGAGGTCAATCAGGTCTTCTGGTTCGACTGCGGCTCCAATAAAAACCAACTTTTGACAGGTTTGTATCTTCGATTGGAGATATTGTAACACGTCTTCGCGCATTTCAGGGGCCCATTGTGATACCCCAAACGGTTGGTCGCCACCGAACATTTCAGCCATCATTTTTGCACTCTTCAGGTCAGATTCAAGCGTCCATCCAAAATGCATTCGAACATCATCTTGAATTCCTACGAGGTGTTCAAGAGATGGCTGGTCCATGAGGGTGGGTAGTGTTAGCATTTTTCAAAACAACCCCAAACCTGAAGTTGATAGCCTGTGGGTGCTGTGGACTTTTCATGCCCGTGCCTTCAAGTCCTCCCGCTGTGGAACAAGAAATCACTTTAGCACGGTATCCATTCTTGCCTCAAGCAAGTGCGTACATCGCAAAACTCGCCGCAACCCATCATATCGATTTTGATGAATTGCTGGAAGGAGGAATGATGGAGGATGCAAGAAAAAGAGCACGGGGAAGATTGGTTGATACGATTGAATCGAACGAAGGTGTTCAAGCGAGTGCTGCAGATATTCATACCGAAGAAGGTCGAGTCATCGAAGCATTCTCATTTTATTACGCTCGACTCGTGGTTTGTGCTTCAGAAGATGAGCGCTTAATCTCCCGATGGGCTCAGGCTGAAGCGACAAGGGCAGAGAAATTACTCAAACAAGATGAACGAAATCTCGAAATCGTTGCACGTACGTATTTTTCTTCTATCGAGAAAATCGAATCTCAACAACAATCGATGACGCAAGATTACAGGTATGGGGCAGTAGGGCTACAACAATCCAGCACAACTTGGAGAATAGGACTTATCGATTTCATCGAAGTATGTCCAAAGATTACAGGGCCACGATGGCGACTTCCGAATGTAGAGATCGATCAAGGTTGGGTTCATCTACATCAAGAGAAAACCTACACCTCTTCTGAAAAATTAGCGAGGCTGTTGCGTGAACGTATGAAGCAAGATATCGAAACTATAGCCCTATCAAAGATGCCGGAAGTCACCACAGAGCTTGCCGTACGCCTTGCTGAACCCGTAGCTATGGTCCGTCATTTGCTGTCTTCGAAGGCATCCGAATTTTTGTCGATGAGCGACGCGAATCAAGATGATTGGCCCCCATGCATGCAAAAAATCATCCAAGATTTAGGAATGGGTGTCAACGTCAATCACTTTGGTCGGTTGTTTTTGGCTTCAATGGCTTCTACTTTGGCCCTTGAAAAACAGGCTACTGTTGAATTTTTCAGAAACGCTCCCGACTTTTCCGAGGCGACCACAACTTACCAGGTCGACCATGTGTATGCCAACGAGTACACGCCTTCTGGATGTGGGAAGCTCAAAGTCAACCACAATTGCCCGGTCCTTCCAGGTGATAATCGAACCTGCGACCAACCGTGGATGGACCACCCTCTCAAGTACATCCGTGCCGCGCAACGATGGAGGAAGGCGACTACCCCCCCTAAAGTTGTGACAACACCTACAGAAGTTGACAAAGTTCAAGGTATTGATGAATAATGGGGATGTGCATAAAAACCGACCTCCCCTAATCACCTTCAATGGAGAGTGGAATAACTCCGTCTCCGAAAAACAAAATTTCGTTGACGTATCGAATGTTTAGGACCTTCTTTCGATTTCTCACAAATATTTGGTTTCGAGAAGTTAACGTCGTTGATGACGAACAGATTTCAGACGAGGCAGGTGTCTTGTTCATCACCTGGCATCCCAATGGATTGATTGACCCGATGATCATGACTTCACGTTTGTCGGGCAAATTGACAACTCTCGTTCAACATCATTTGTTCAAAATTCCCCTCGTCGGTCTTTTGTTCAAATTGGCTGGAGTCGTGGCTATTGGTACTTCAAAGGACAGTGATTCTTCAATTCGATTCGGACCAAAAAATGCTGAAATTTTGAGTAGAGCGGCGCATGAAATTGCCCAAGGAGGACAAGTTCTCATGTTTCCTGAGGAACACTCGCATGGGAAATCGGGGGTTCAAAAAATCCGTTCAGGAGCAGCCAGGATTATGTTGGAAGCAATTCAAATTGCAAAAGAGTATGGCTATCCCCAACCACGAATAATTCCTGTGGGGCTCCATTACTCTGATTCAAATCGATTTCGTGAACGAGCTGCTATTGTTCTCGAACGCCCCATGGAACTCCCCAATCTTCCAGAGCATGTCGAAATGGAAAAGCATTGGATTGATGAGGTCACTTCTTCCATCGAAATTGAATTGAGGAGGGCAAATTTGTCGAAGACTTCGTGGGAAGATAGGACGCTGATTTGGAAGGGAAGGAGTGTCGTGTACGCCGAAAAACAGCGCCAAGCAGGTGCTTCACTCACACGACTCTCCTATGCAGAATCAATTCTCGGTGCCCGACGATTACGTGCAGGATGGGAATACATGATGCAGCACGAAGCAGAAAAAACCCAATTACTTGCCAATGAATGTGAAATGCATTTTGAACAACTTGACCGACTTGGTCTTTCACCTTATGATGTCGATGCCCGTCCCGAAACACTCACTTCAAGTGGATTTTTCAAAATCATTGCATCGTGGCTTTGGTCGGTTGTGTGGATGTTTGGCCTTGTCACATGGGGGGCAATGATTGGAAATTATCTGCCATACAAACTTCAAGGTATTCTCGAGTGGTTCACGAAAAAATCGAATGTGGACGAGTCCCTTCAAGGTAGCATCAAAGTTCTTTCATCGATGGTGATGTTTCCTTTGTGGTGGACTTTGCTTTCTTCAACGATGGTTTGGCTTCTTCTCGATAACACAAGCCCTGTCTTTATTGCACTTTCAGGCCACACCGTGCTCAAGTATGTGACATATCTTCCATCGTATGGAATTTTTGTCTTTTTCATGCTGTTTTGGCCACTCACAGCAAGAGCACATCTGAAATTATATGCAAGGCTTCTTCGGTCAAACAGAAGATTGAAACAATGGAAAGCATGGAATAATTATTCGACAGATTGGGACCAACTTATGACGATGCAACAACATCTTGCCGGTCAACTTGTGAATATTGGTGTGAATTTGGTGTTGCCTGGCGACCCAGATTGGAATGACCCGCCTGCTGGCAAGGATGATGCTTTTGCAGTCCGACTTCGTTCAAATGAATGAACAAACCAATGAAGGCATCAATTTACACAAGGGTTTGAATGAAAGAAGGGTTTTCCTTGTATCAAGCGGGGGGTGAGCGAACATGACAAGAACCTTGGTTCTCACTGTTGATAGGGACAATGATTTGGGCATCAAAACATCCATTCGTGGACCCGTCGTTGGACGTCGACAGGTCTTGACTGCAGCCCTTAAACTCGGTATTGCAGACCCCGAAGAAAGCGATACAAACGCAATTTTAGGCGCATTATCACAACACGATTCTTTGAGTGAATCAAAGGGTGAAGACGATGATGTTGAAATCGCCATTCTCACCGGTGATGAAAAAGTTGGGGTCCGTTCAGACAGAGCAATTGCAGCACAATTGGAAGAAGTGGTCGCTGCATTCCAACCGGATGAAGCCATCCTCGTGACCGATGGTGCAGAAGATGAAAGCGTACTTCCCATCATTCAATCTCAAGTCCGAATTGACCATGTGCAGAAAATTATTGTCAAGCAATCCAAGGGTATTGAAGGAACCTATTACTACATTGTAAAAGCACTTGAAGACCCTAAATGGCGTGCGAAGTTCATGATTCCATTTGGTATCATCACCGCAATTATTGGTCTTGGCATCATGTTACCAGATGATGTTGGTGGGGTCGTCATTGGAGCCTTACCACTTTTACTCGGTCTGTACATCATCAGCAAAGGTGCTGGTCTTGAATCAACGGTCAATCGTGTGATTCAAGAAATGCGTGAGAACGCTGACGCTGCGATGTTTTCATCCCTTTTGTGGACTGCAACACTTTTCAGTGCAATCTTTGCAGTTGCCGAAGGTTGGAGAGAATATTCTATCCTCAAGGGTGATGAAATCTCAAGTGTCCTATGGCTGAATGTTGTCCATTCATCTCTCGCATGGATTATCATTGCGTTCCTCACCTCCACTGCTGGTTTCATGCTTCTTCGACTAAAGCGTGGTTCGTTTTCAGGCAGACTGGTGGTTTTGAGCGTCTTTGGTATGGTTGTCTATTCCTTTGTCAATGCAGCACTTACGATTGCAGACCAATTGCTTAGGGAACAAGGTTACGAATTCAGCGTCTCAGTGATTCTCAACGATTTCACGACACCCATCATATGGGTGGTGATCCTTTGGATGACCATGACCATCGTTCGTACATTAAGGGCAAAGCAATCACAATCCGAACGGTACTGGGGTATCTAAGCAGCACATCCGCCCTCAAAACTCAAATGGAGTGAACGACTCACCCGCTCTATGAGTCAAGTTCCAGCAGAAGAACTTCAGCGCGTGCTCGGCCTTACAGGATACGACCAAATGCTCGAAATCGACAGAGTTTGTCGTCAATATGGGGTTGATGAAGGAACGCTTCGGAGCCTTATGACTTCTTTTTCTCAACCCGCCCAAACTCAATCGGCACAACTTGGACGACCTGCACCTCCTGCAGGCCGTGAAGAAATCACCGATATGCCAAGGCCTGCTCCGCCCAATATTCAACCCACCTACGTGAATAAGGACCAATTCCAATTTGATTATGACCCATCCATTGAAGCCCAACAACGCAGGGCGATGGTGGAACAAGCCATTGTTTGCCCAGCCTGTGGAGTCGCATTGGGCATCCCAAGTCAACGTCCTATCAAAGTGACTTGCCCGCAATGCCTGCATGTAGCCACATTTACTCTATAGGAATGTGACGAGATGGAAACCAACCCTCGCCTGTGGACATACAGTTCATCGAATTCACCGGTTTTGATTCCGCACACATCAATACTCTTTACACAAAACCACGTCTACACACTCGAATCCCCAGAGTTTGAGGATGTGGAAAAAGAACTTCATCGAACAGAACTCTTGGAACTTGCATCCAAATATCACCATGAACAAACCAAACTTGATATTTTACTTCAACAACATCAAGCTCCAACGCTTTCAGAGCGATTTCCTATCCTCCTTGCAGGTGAGTGCGCCAATCCTTACCGCATGCAAGACATGAACATTGGGCCCATACCTCTCCTTATTGTTCGCCTTGAACACCTCTGTCGTACATGGGCTGACAGTCTCGATGCTCGTGAAGTCAAACCTGGCATTCACCATGTGACCCTCGCTCGAAGTGAAGGGTGGTGGGAACAAACCATGATTGGTCTTGCAACAAAACCACAAATGAAAGCCATCATCGAGTGGATGAATGAAGGAAATAGAGATAGCTGGAAAGCGGTGAAACTTGATGAAGGGGGCATTCGTTTGCAATCTCAATCGAATATTGTGTGCCCTACAACATCAGATATTGCGTGGGATGGTGAACAAGAAACGGTGACGGCATCAATGCCCGCAGCTGATGGACCTATCGTTTCAAATTCTGAAATCTTTGTACCTCTTCATGTGCGCCTTGGTTGCTACAACAACAGAGGACGAATCTCTCGTTGTGCCCACATCAATCAGCGGGATTTTCATGAAAAATTGTTTCGACGGGGCTCGTCCTTCAAATGGAATGAAGTAATTTCGACCAAATAGAGATTTCATGGGAGCCCAAGGATATCCCTCCACATCTCTTTATGTCTGCAAGACAATATAGTATCATGGTTCGTAAAAAAACCCAAAAGGAGGCAAGACTGGAACGACTGATGAATGAAATTGTTGATTACGTAAATACCGTTGATCAATGTTCTGCTTCAGACATTGTCCATTATCTTTCAAATGAAAAGAGGATGAGAAATCACGGACTTACACCTCGAAAGATCGGTCTTTTCATTCCGAGATATCTCAAAGGTATCATCGCCTTTAGTCTTGACACGACAACTGGAAAGAGAATTTATCATCCCGCGTAAGAAAGGCATCACCACATTGATGCCTTAGAAACTTCTCGCCATGTACATGCAGTGGCCAAATCATGTCTTTGCAACTGCATTGTTTCCATCGTTCTACAACAAAAGATTTGATGGCTTGGTGCCTGATTTACCACAAGAACAACCAATTTGGGAAGTTCTTCTCGACCAAGAAAACGGACTTAAAAATCAGCTTTCATCAAAACTTACAACTTCGTCAAATGCCCCTCCTCATTGCACAATTGATTCGAAAGAAGGACCTGTTCACATCGATTCCAGCGCCAAGATAGAACCCGGTGTCCATTTCATTGGGCCTTGTTATATCGGACCAAACGCTACGATACGGCAGGGTGCCTATATTCGCCAATACGCATGGATTTGTGATGGTGCAATTGTTGGCCATTGCAGCGAAATCAAACATTCAATTCTCTTGCCTGGTGCCCAAGCACCACATTTCAATTACGTAGGCGATTCCATCCTCGGAGGTCATGTCAATTTAGGTGCTGGTGTGAAATTAAGCAATCTCCGAAACGATGGAACCGAAGTCATTTTACGAATTGGAGACAAAACCCATGCTTCAGGTCTTCGAAAATTTGGTGCGATTTTAGGTGAAGATTGTGCTCTTGGATGCAATACAGTCACAAACCCAGGGGTTGTTTTGGGCAGAGGTTCCATCGTCAAACCCAACATGACCGTAACAGGGATCCATCCAGACAACACGTCGATGTAGGTGGCCTTCATGTCATCCTTTTTTGGAACGGATGGAATTCGGGGAGAAGCGATTGATACTCCAATGGATGAGGCTGACGCCATCGATGTTTTTTTCCAACAACGACAACTACATCCCCATATCTTCCGATTAGTTGGGGAAGCCCTCGCTATGAATCTCGACCTCTTTCCTGGCCATGGGACCACCGTCATCATTGGTTGGGACGAGCGCCCAGCAAATTCCAATTTTGCTAAGCAGTTGACGATAGGACTGCGTCTTCATAACTGCACCGTCATTCATGCCCCAATCACATCAACACCAGTACTGCACGGCCTTGTGTTGGAACATGATGCTCGACTTGGCTGCATGATCACAGCAAGCCATAATCCCGTTTCAGATTCGGGGATAAAGGTATTCGATTCTAACGGAATGAAATCATTGCCTGAACGTGAATTGTACCTCTCGAACGTGATGATTCAATTATCTGCAGAAGAACGACCTGTTGAAAGCGAAGATGAGGACATTTTGGGTTTGCCCGAACGCATTATTTCTTCTCAAGAAAGTGCTCAATTCCATCAAACTTGGTTGATGCATCGTATTTCACAATGGGAACAGCATCCGGAGAATTCGTCCAAATTGAACATTCATCGGCCTTTTCTCATCGACTCATCGAAGGGTTCAGCCCACACGTGGTTTGCATCTTTTTTTGCGTCTTTCACGGGAATTCAATCAAATGAAGTCAGTGACTCAGCCAATGTTCTCAATGAGCAATGCGGAGCAGGTGAATTGAAACCGGGAGACGAATGGACAATTCAAGAAGCCAAAATTTCCTCTCATGCATTAATTCGAGCACTCGATTATGCTTCGCCTGGGACAATCGTTGGTGCTGCAATTGATGGAGATGGTGACCGTTGTTTCCTTCTCGAGTGTACCGACAATGGTTTTCGAGTCGTTGATGGAGATAAACTTGCGTCGATGATTCTTCAACCACGCCAAGATACTGAATGGCTCGTTGCAATGAGTATAGAATCTGACCTCGAATTCCAAAATTTTGTGGCCGCCCTCAACAGGTCAAACAAAACCAAGGAAACTGCAGTTGGCGACCGATGGCTTGGGCATGCATTGCACGCCGAACTTGATACATGCTCAAAAGAATTCGATATCCTTGGCGTTGAAGATTCGGGGCACATCGTGATGTCTTCCTACACACCTTCACAACGGCCGTCCGTTGTTGGAGACGGCCTTGCAACGATGATGCGGTGCTTGCTGTTCGGTTCAATTCAAAACGACATCAAGTATGGAAAAAAGAAACGAATTTCAATACCCAATCCACATCGAGAACGATGGTCTACGAACTCCGAACTGTATCTTGCCTGTCAATCGATGAGTACAGATTGTCTTCAGAAGTTAGGCTATCAAACTCGTTCGTGCATTGTCGAGGGGGAAGATAACTTACTCCTCATTGAATTTTTGAATGGTCAAGCACGTGGAACTGTAGCCATTCGAAATAGTGGAACTCAAGAAAAAACGAATATTTCGTTGCGAGTCAATAGGTTGTGTGAAATGGAATCCTTCATCGAACTTCTTGGTGGATTAGAATCCGTCCTTACAAGCGCATTTTCATAATCAATCTTCAGCCATCATTTGGGTCATTTTTGATTGGGACAATGTCGTCACTGCAAACAATACGACAGCTGAAGCAATGAGGCAAACAAAGAGTAAGTCCGTTGAGTTTCCATAAATCGCTTCGATGGCAAATCCGAGCCATGCAACAAGGAGATTCAAGGCACCCATAATTCTCAAGGATTTTCTCATCTCAATGATACCGCTCATCCAGGTTGTAGCAGACAATGCGAGAATACCGAGAATAAACATCGACCCACTCACCATGAGGATTGGTGCAAGGTATAGGAGCAGATGGGACGATGAAAGCAATGGTGAAAGCCAAGATGAGTGGTTGAGTTTCACCACCATTCCTGCACAAATGAGCAGAAGTAACCCCGTTGAAAACATCACTTCACCCGTTTCTGGAAGCAATGAAATACCGTCATTCAGCCAAAATCGAATTGATGCGTATGCGACTGAAAAGGCAAGGCTCGCCATAATGATGAGTTGAGGTTCTTGTTTGCTCAAACTTCGTCGAAGGTTGACCAAGACCAAAAGAATCGATGCTATACCCCAAGATAGTACGGATAACATCATCAAAAATAACCCTCGTTCAATCACTGTTCTATGGTTCATCAATTCCCTTCTTGCTCTTTCATTATCGATATAGAGGGCGACAACAACAATGGAAAGAAGGCCAATTTCAATGAGGAGCATGGGCAAAATCTCAGAGACAAGTCCTCCGTGTAATGGATTCATTTGGGTAAACAAGGGCACCTCCCCACCCAGCAAAATGGCAAGACAACGGTCAACAAAGAAGAACAAGACGATGCCTTCAATCACATTCGGTATCCGCAAACCTAAGTCACTTCGGTGGTGCAACGTCATCATGCCCAAGGTGGATAAGCCGACGAACAGAACAGCAAGGTGAAGGTGATCGTCCGCTACGAGTGTACCCGTTGTCATTCGTCCCGCTACATGCGTTACAACAAGAGCACACATTGCGAAGAATGCTGTGGATTCAATACCGAGAATATCGGGCATTCGGAGTTGAAAACGCCCTGCCTGATAACGAGCAAGACCAAACAATATTGCATTTGCACCTGTGGCAAACATCAGTGCTTCAAGGGCATACGCTGTGGAGTACGAAACCCAAGCAGTTCCGAGATTGAGCACAGTAACAAAGGCAAGTACAACAATCGGTTGATAGTGAATATCAGCGGTATAAATTTCGTCGCCTTGACCTTCCCCTGACCGTTTTTTGCGTTTTTGCCGTTGTTCAAACAATCGAACTTGTTCTGCATCAATTCTTGCAAGAAGATTCGTCTCATCGCCATCATGGTTATCGAGCAGTTCACGAATACGATGTTGTTTTTCGTTCATTCTTTGAATTCGCTCCTCGCGTTTACCAAATGCTGAGAGGCCCCTTCGTGTTTCTCCTGAAATAGTAGCGTATGCAGCCGAACCGAGGAACAACACCAATGTAAGAGCCGTATCATATACATTTGATGATTGTAAAGAATACTGGCCATAAGCGATGAAAAGTGTAATCATGAAAATAGATGAAAGAAGCATATTGCGCATCGTTGGAATCGTAAGCAAGAAGAGTGCTGTAGCACCACAAATCGATAGACTAAGAAGAAGGCTTTCGTCAACATTCACCTTGTAGTCAAAACCTGCAGGCAAAACGATTCGCTCGGGGTTTTGCAAGACGATGCTGAACATGAGAAGGGTAGATACGCCAAGATATGCGTTCAGCATTTTTGCAAATCCACGCTCTTTTGTTTCACTGAATTCCTCTTGCACCGATTTTGCTCGTACAAAGGCATAGCCATGAAGCAAGCTCCATGCAAGTAGGAAAAATTCTCCACTGCCGTAATTCCAAGAACATAAGACCGCAAGTAGACCACTTGCGATGAGTAACCGCGTCGGATTGGCTTGAGAGCCTCGATGCAAACTCAAGGCTAAATGAAGCGAGGACAACAAAAACCAAAGCAAAAATGCACCAAATAGGTAAGGAATGCCACCCTCAAAAGTGACGGTCCAAAGGGTCAAAACAGATGCGATAAACGTGATGTTCCATAATTGCAGTAAGCCTGATTGTTGAAGCCTGGAACCGAATTCGGAAAGGTGGTCAAGTTGCCTCAAGATGTTAAGTTGACTCTTGCCCATTGGTACACAAAGAATGCTTGCTTGAAGCAATAGCAAGCCCATCCATATTGCAATCTCTTCAAAGATGACGACATTGTTCAAGATGTTTTGGTTCAAGAACCGAGATTCGACATCCCCGACAAAACTGATCAGCCAAATTTGTGGGGTAAGAATTGCTGCCCCCGCAATGGAAGGAGAGCGACGAAGAAATCCAAGTACGGAGAGTGCTGCAAACAAGAGCGCTTGGGACAAAAGGAGAGTTCTGGAGGTTGTTGTATCTTCAACTGAAATGAGGAGGCTGAGTAAAATTGAGCACGCTATCGCACCAATCCACAATACATGGTCTGAAACGCGGCGTTGGTTTTGCAACAACATCACCCCAGTCAACAAGGCTGCAAACACGGCAAACATACCGTACGGACCTACGCCGAACGGAATGGAATACGAAAGAAGACCAATGTCAAAGAAGACGAAAATCACGGCCAGAAGAGGTAGTATGATGATGGATACTGGGGCGACTTTCGTCCAAGGTACTCCACGAACAACAAGGTAGGACATCGTAAATGCAAAGGCAAGCAAAAAGAGTTGTGCTAAGGCAAAACTGGTTTCATTTCGATGAGCTGCAATCGTCATGAGCGCCCCGCACATTCCAAGACCGACAGATACGGCCCACAAACTGGGTTTGCCAAAACCAATAGATTCAACAAATGTGCTCAGCCAATTTTCTTCTCGAACGAATCGAGTTGCTACATAGGCATTGACACCTGTGGTTCCACACATCAACAAAAACAGCGTCGCTTGGTTTGAAATCTGTACGACTTCAAGTGATAGAATACTCCAACCATTCGATAAAGCGTGAATGCCAATCCAAAGGAAGGATACGGCAATGCCGAGACTTGCGAGATTTCCTGAAGAACGGATGAAAGCGAGACTGTGCATGCACAACATCGCGATAAACAGGACGATGGCAACGCCAGTCCCTCCGAACAAACCTCCTGTTGCACTTCCAATTGCAAAGAATACGAGCGTTGCTTGGGTTGCAATTGCATCTTCATCGTGGTAGAACGCCAAACCAATATTGAGACCTACGCATGCAAGCAGAACGGCTCCGAGGGTTTGGCCTTCGCCGATTGGACTTGAGGCAAACCAGCCCCAACTCCAAGCATCGATGGTTAAGCCATACAGTAATTTCATTGAAATGATGGCCCAAGCAACACCCAAATATCGCATGGACGGTGTTGGAATCCAACGGTTGGAAAGATAAAATCCCATCAAGGCCATGATGACCAAAGATACAGCACTCGGGAGTGGGGAGAGTTGGGTGCCCACCGTAGCTCCAATGGCAGTCCAAATACCAATCATGACGATAATGAGTCCTTTGCTCAACGATGCTTCTGCCTCAATTTCTTTCTGCTTGGGTTCATGTTTTGATTCTGATTCAACGAACAACTCTGCCGCCTCTCCAACAGCAACATCACTCTTTGGTGCAGCCGTAGTATCCTGTTTTTTAGACGGAGACTCATCGTGTTGTTGAATCATAAATTTGCTGACGTCCAAATTTTTGGGTTTGGAAAATTCTTTTTGACGCAAAATATCTTCATCACTTCGAGCGGAGGATTTTGGTGTGCGTGATGAATCCTCCATACCATCTGCTCGATGAATTGAGTTTTGAAACTGTCTTTCTTCCAACGCAAAAAGAGAGGTTTCTCGGCAAAAAATGCACAAACTGGAGGACATTCCCAACCAAAAGAGAAAAAGACATCCTGCTCGTCGCTTGTCCATGGAAAGCGTTTCTCGAAGGGGCACTACCCTTGAGGCACACGGTATTTTTTCTAGCGGAACAATACACTGGAACCTTGAAACCCAAACCTTAGTGAAGATTTCAATCGAACAAAACGAAGGGGTTCTCAGTGCTCATGGTGCCCTCGTCACAGAAACTGGTGATCGCACCGGTCGTTCACCAAACGACAAGTTCATCGTCAAGGAACCCGAGTTTGAAAATGACATCAATTGGGGAAAAATCAATGTCCCAACAACGCTCGAAGTTTTTGAAAATTTGAAGAAAAAAGTGATTGCTTACCTCTCTGCACGAGAACAACTGTACGTTCAAGATTTGTTTTGTGGTGCTGAAATTAGTGAAGCACTTCCTATTCGCGTCATTAACGAAAACGCTTGGCACAATGCCTTTGCACGCAACATGTTTATTCGACCAACACAGGAACAATTGGAACATCATCACCCAGAATTTGTTGTGTATCATGCACCACACTTCACCGCAAACCCTGCAGTGGATGGAGTGAACTCGGAATGTTTCGTCATCGTCAACTACGCATCTGGTGAAGTGATTATCGGCGGAACGCGATACGCTGGTGAAATCAAGAAATCCATTTTCTCAGTGATGAACCTGCTGCTTGCAAAGAAGGGTATTCTTCCAATGCACTGCTCAGCAAACACAACAGGCGAAAACACCGCTATTTTCTTCGGACTCTCGGGCACTGGAAAAACCACACTTTCCGCCGACCCACTCCGCGCGCTCATTGGTGATGATGAACATGGATGGGGTGCAAATGGGGTGTTCAACTTTGAAGGGGGTTGCTATGCTAAACTCATTGACTTATCCGAAGAGGATGAACCCGCAATTTTTGCAACGACTCGAATGTTCGGTTCAATCCTTGAAAATGTCGTGCTCGATGAAAATGGTGTACCTGACTTCTTTGATACGAGTAAAACCCAAAACACCCGTGGGTCGTATCCAATTGAATTTATTGACAACCGCACTGAAGATTCCAAGGGTGGCCATCCACAAAATGTGATTTTCTTGACCTGCGATGCTTTCGGTGTTTTACCACCTATTTCTCGACTCACCCCCGAACAAGCAGCTTATCACTTCATTTCGGGATATACTGCAAAAGTTGCAGGAACTGAAATTGGCGTCAAGGAGCCACAAGCAACCTTTTCGGCTTGTTTTGGTGAACCGTTCATGCCGATGCACCCAGGCGTGTACGCTGATTTACTCTCTGACAAAATGGCTCATCACGAGTCAACCGCATGGCTCATCAACACCGGATGGTCCGGCGGGCCATACGGCGTTGGCAACCGAATGAAAATCAAGTACACCAGAGCCATGCTCAACGCAGCCCTCGATGGTTCACTTGATGATGTCGAATATGTCAAGGATGCGAGATTTGGATTTGAAATTCCGACATCTTGTCCAAATGTTCCTGCCGAAGTACTCGTTCCACGAAACACTTGGGCCAACGGTGATGATTACGATCAAACTGCGGATAAACTTGCCAGCATGTTTAATGAAAACTTCAAGCGTTACGCCGAAGGTGTATCAAACGAAGTGAATGCTGCTGCACCTCACCCAATGCAATCCTGAATCAACGCAAACGATTCAAAATCACTATTTTGAAGTGATTCAAAATCGAATTGATGATAAACAACATCAATGCACGAAAGTTGACTGCCATGATTGATGTTGAACTCCCAACTGAAATCAAAGAAGCGACTGAGTCAACTCAAGAAGGTTTGAACCAAATTCTTCTTGGACGAAATGTTGACAGAATCATTACCTACATCCAAATGAAAATGAACACCGCGATCGCCGTCAATTCTGAACTATCATCGATACGAACTCAAGTTATTCAAATGGGTTGGTTTCTTACTGTGGCACTGGTCCTCGGAACTGGAGGCTTGAACTCATTTTTTGGATGGAATCAGAATGCACTCATCATTTCCATCAGCGTTACGCTCATCGTGGGTATCATTGCAGCAACGTCCATTCGAACACTCACACAATACACGGACATTATCATGGAAGAGCATCGCTGCTTTGAGACATTGTACAGCGTGATTGTGTGGAAAGGGTTTGGCGACATTCCGGTCATTACAAATGAAGTTCAACGAATCGAACTGGATACTCGAAAGAAAGTCGATGACATGAATCGTAAGCATCGATTATTGACTGGAACGATATTGCACTCGATGATTCACTTCGAACGTGAAGCCATGGACCTGAGTATGGCCAATTGAGTTTTCATCGCATCATAGGGTA
>JAYNJV010000026.1:0-23038 GCA_038110525.1 Candidatus Poseidoniales archaeon
ATGGAACAAAACCAACAAGCGGATGGTCGGGTTTCTATTCCTCAAGTGCTCCGCCCGTTAATGGGTGGCCAAGAAACTCTTGAACCATGTTCAATCGAGTGATTGCTCAACATGCATCACTTCTAAATGCCCCTGACTTTTGAGTGCTAGAATGCCAAGAAGCACGCCAAAAGGGGCAACCATCATCGACAGGAACAAGATGGGGAAAGTAACGTAAAGGGCGAGGTTTGAATCACGAAATTGACTCCACAACCAACGACCTGCAAGCAAATCGAGAGCAAGAAAGTGAATCCATCCAAGATAGATGGTGGCATCATTTTCAAACAACTCTTTGACCACATTTGGAGTCACCATTTGAGATGAGAAGGTAAGAAGGAGATCGGGCAATTGGGGAATGACTAAAATCGTGTATGAAACGAGAAGAGGTACCATACAAATCAATGGATTTTGCATCATTTTTTGTGTTATTTCGTGTCGCGGGAAAAACCACATCGAAATCCAAAACGGCATGATGTATACGCTTGCAAACCAAAATAACAATTCTTCAATATTCATGTCCTCACCTTGTTGTAGACGTTTAATGCGTCATCAAAAACAGTTTCGTTGGCCCAGTAGGTTTTCGACTGCCATAACAAGGCACCATCAGCATCCACGACTTGGAACGTCGGTGTTACAGGGTTGCTGAATGCTTCGTACACTGTCACCTGTGATTGAACCTTGGTTTTCTCGTCGTATACAATCGTGTTTTCATTTGGTAAGAGAATAGGCCAAGGGGCGTATGTTTCGCTTTCTTCAACACCATATCGCTCCATGACCGAATCTTTGCTTTCAAGCGAAGCATAGCGATGAATGAACACAATGTTCACGCCGTCAAGGTCTGATGAATTTTCAATATGTTCGACAAACAATCTGGTCCAGTCGTGACACCCTTGGCAACCACTTGCGACCCACAACACCAACTTCGGGCCATCAATATCTTGGTTGAAATTGACCGAAGGGGCACCATCCACGCCTCTTCCAAGCGTTTCTGCTTCAAAACCGACATAGTATGGCCGATTCTCATCGATTTGTTCTCGATGTTCAATACAGCCCGCAAGCGTCATCGGAAACATCAACAAGATGACGAAGACGAGGCTGCGGGTCGTCATTCTTCTCCCTCTGTGGGCTGCGAGGCATGGTGTCGCTTCAATAATGGGGCGTAGAGGGCAGGTAGGATGAGTAAACTCGAGAGTAATGCAAGACCGATAGCGACAACGAAGGCTTGACCAAACAATCGAAGCGGTAGAAGGGCAGAGAGATTGAGAACGGCAAATCCTCCAGCCGTGGTCAATGCAGCTCCTCCCATTGCCCTGCCAGTCGTGGCTGTGGTTTTTGCGACCCATTCTGAAATTTCCGCATGGGGTGCTAATTCTGCTTCTTCTTCGAGACGTGTGGCGAAATGTACTGCATAATCAACGCCCAAACCAAGAGCAAGTGCTCCTATGGTCACGGTTTGCGGATTGATTTGGTAGCCCGTGAAACCCATCAATCCATACACCCATACAACCACCATCATCAGCGGCATCCAGGATATGAGCCCTCGAGTAAGACCTTGTTGGACGTTTTTGGTTCGAGTGGTTTGAATGCCAATCAGCATCAGAAGGATGACCGTTGCTACGACTGTTGTTGAAACAATCGAGGCTTGAGCAACATCTGAAGTCGTCTGAGCATTGATGAGTGACCTTCCGCTGATGCGAAGTTCGACTGAAGATTGTCCACTTTGAATACTTGAAAGCATGGCTTCAATTTCATCAGTCAAATCAACAGTCGCCTGCCAATCAAGGGTATTGGCTTGGAAAGAAATGATAGTTTGAGAGCCATGAGATGCGAGGACGGCTTTGGTCAAGTTTCTTCCATCTTCTGTTTCAAGGACCCATGCCTTAAGTGCAGCCCAACCCGTTGCATCATCGGCATTAATACCGCTTAGGAGTGTTGCAACCTGCTCATTCGTGGTCGCTGATTGCTCAAGTATACTCCACAGCCCAGTAGGAACCCCAGAGGTTGAATCTATGTTTTGGAGGTCGAAGACCGTTAGATTCCAAATTTCTCTCGCCTCTTTTGAGAAGATTTCTCCGTCCATCACGACATAAATTGGAGAACGGCTTGAACCGTATTCATCACTGAGCAAAATGAAATCCGCAACGATTGGAATCGAAGTATCAAATTGGTCTCGTTGTTCAAATCCAACTTCCAATTGTTGGAATCCTGCGTACATGGGTAGGAGCAGAACAACAACGAGGGCGATCACTGTTACTGGTTTTTCTGCTAATTTTCCAACTTCTTTCGAAATCCTTCCAACCTTGAAGTCACCGGATTTTTCAATGGGTAATTTTTTGGAAGGAATCAAAAACAGCAGTGCTGGTAACAATGATATGCTCAAGAGATATGTGAAAACAAGTCCAATGGCGATAACAGTTCCGAACACCTGAAGGAAGACAAGGCTCGAAAGCCGGAAGGAAAGGAACCCGATGACATCGGTAAAGATAGCGATGAGTAAAGCGACTGAAGTCAGAATCGTTCCGTGGAGAATCGCCTTTTGCTTCAATTCAATGTCGAAATCTCGAAGGGTTGTTCGACCTGCTGGGTGTTGATGTTCGTGTTCAACAAGGTACTCGCGAATTCGCTTCACCACATGCAGACCGTAGTCGACACCGATGGCGAGCAGAAGTACTGGTATCGAATTCATGGCTGCATTGAATGTCATGTTGACCCCAAGGAATTGCAACCATCCAGAAAGACCGTAGGTGGCGATGATGGCAACGACGGTGAGGAAGAGCACGTATCCTGTGTCCCTTATACTCCTGAAATTCCACCATAAAATGAGGCCAAGAATAAGAAACGCCGTGCTTGTGAGAATACCAATTTCTTGACCGACTGTCGCGGTGGAACCTGTGGCAAACTGAGCAAACGAGAAGATTCGAACTTCACCGACATCATCTTGTTGCTGAAGTTCATTGATGAGCTCTTCATTCCATGCCGTGAAATCTGCTTGAACTTCGCCAATGGTATCGTATCCAAATACATCAGGTTCGCTCAACACGACCAGTGTCACGAGTATTGGCCCAGAGGTCTGCCAAGGGTCATCAGCGTCTTTTTGAGGAATGCTCGAGAGGATTGAGGAGCGAAAATCAACGGATTGAATACCGATAAGTGGGCCTGCTTTGGAAGAAAATTCGCCATACACAGGAAGGTAGCTTCCGACTTGTGATTGATTTTCATTGGAGAGAAGTGATGCTGCCATACCCATCATTGCACCAAGCTCATCGCTCATGTTTGAGTGATTGTCGAGGCGTGAAAGCCATTCTCCGTCTTCAGGAACTTGCCATGCAAGCAACTTCTGAGAAGTCAGTGGTTCGACGGTTGGCATCAACGAAAGAGCACTCGAAACATTTGCTAGCGCACCATCCCATGATTCATTTGAAGAGGTTTGCAAGTCTTGAAGAGCTGCCATTAAAGGAAGATACCATGCCATTGCCGTATCTTCATCTTGATATTTGAGCCATTGCAATGCATGACCTGCAGGTCCATTTTGTGCTTGAGTACCAAAGAGCGGGTAGTGATATGGTTGGTAATCTTCGTTCTCAAGCATCATGGATTCGATGAAAACAAGTTGTTTCCAAGTAGATGACTGTGTAAGATCGCCTGCTTCAATTTCTTTAATGACACGAACGAAATCGATATTGGCTTGATATTCGTCTTCGATTTCGTAGAGAAGGTCGACTTTTTCATCCTCTGGAAAGAAACCATCTTCGCTGTTATCGAATTTAAGATGCATTCCACCGCTTGAAAGCAGCATGAAGAGGATGAAACCAACGAGCAGTGCCTTCTTTGGCTGTTGGACACTCTGTGTTGTTAACCAATGGAACGGATTTTGCATAGCAAAGGCAGGCAAAATGTTCGTTTTTAATGACTGTTTTTTCACACGATGTCAACGAGGTTTTTGCCTTGTTCAACTTGCTGACCAACTGTTGCGTAAATTGCACCAATTTCTCCTTCTTGTGGTGCAAGAATTCGATGTTCCATCTTCATGGCTTCGAGAACAAGGAGCGCTTGCCCCTGTTCTACATGGTCACCTTTTGAAACCAGAATTTCAAGTATTTTGCCTGGCATCGGTGAGACACAATCTCCACTTGAAACAGCTGAGCGTGCTCCATGTTCCATTTTCTGAAACTTGAGTGTTTTGCCATCAGCATGAACCCACCAAACATCGCCAATTTTTGTACAATAGCCGTAAATGGTGCGTCCAGAATGTAAATGAAGGCGGCATTTGCCTTGTTCTATGACCTCGATGCTATGACCAGCAAATTGGAACGCAGAACCACTTCGTTGAACTTCAACGTGATGCGATTCTCCATTGAAGACATATTCGCTCATCGAGGAAACCTCCTTGAAATCGTTTGAAATGGACTTTGGATGACTTCACCTTCGCCGAAATACACCGCTTTTGTTGACCAGCCAAGTTGTTCTGCTGTTTCGGCAAGCAAAAGACCAGCCTGAATGTGCTCTTGGTCCAATGTAGGCTTCCAACCATTTGGCCATTGCTCATCGATTGTTGTGGTGGTGGTCGTCGCTTGAACAACTGCATCGATATCGCACAACTCTCGTAAGAACTGCCGATTGGTCGTGGTGCCAAGCACAACGAATTCATCGAGGGCACGCCTCATTTTTTGCAGGCACTCTTCCCTTGAGGGGGCCCAACAAATCAACTTTGCAAGCATTGGGTCGTAGAATGGTGTGACCTCGTCGCCTTCTCGAACACCTGTATCCAGACGAATTCCTGGCCCCTCTGGAGGAATGAAAGTTGCAAGCGGACCAATGGATGGCAAGAATTGGTGTTCCGGGTCTTCGGCATACAGTCGAACTTCAATGGCATGACCTCGCATAGATAATGCATCAACGGACATCGGTTCGCCTTGTGCGATTCGTAATTGTTCTCGAACGAGGTCAACACCGGTGACCATTTCCGTGATTGGATGTTCAACTTGTATTCTCGTGTTCATTTCAAGAAAGAAAAACTCGCCAGAATCGGTCAGCATGAATTCAACTGTGCCCGCCCCAACATAGTCTACAGCCTTTGCTGCAGCAACTGCGGCATTACCCATCGCTTCCCTCAATTCATCGCTCAAAGTAGCACACGGTGCCTCTTCGAACACTTTTTGGTGGCGGCGTTGAACACTGCATTCTCTTTCGCCAAGATGAATCGTACGCCCGTGTGCATCGGCAAGGATTTGAATTTCCACATGCTTCGCTCGCTCGAGCAATCGTTCAATGTACAGCCTTGAATCTCCAAATGCGGTTTGTGCTTCACGTCGTGCACCTGTTGCTGAAGAAAGAAAATCCTTGGGCGTTCGCACAATCCTCATTCCTTTGCCTCCACCACCACTTGAGGCTTTGAGAAGCAATGGATAGCCTACTCTGTGACTCGCTTCTTCGAGCAATCGTAGGGCGTCATCTTCTTGTTCGGCTTCGATTTCTTCCCCCGGGATGACAGGAACTCCGGCTTCTCTCATGGTCATCCGAGCCGTCATTTTGTCGCCCATTTGCTCGATAGCATAGGGTGAAGGTCCAATCCAAACAAGACCGGCATCCATCACTGCTTGAGCAAAGTCTGCCCTTTCAGATAAAAATCCAAAACCAGGATGAATCGCACCTGCTCCTTCTTGTTGTGCAATCGAAATAATAGCCTGGCCATTGAGGTAAGTCGATTGAATATCTTCCCCATCAAGCAGAACAATTGTATCTGCTAATTCGGTAAAGAGTGAGCCTTCATCGTTTGGTGCTACGACAGCCACGGTGGCCAAACCTGCTTCTTTGCATGCCCTGAGGATTCGACAGGCGATCTCTCCTCTGTTTGCAACGAGCACTTTTGAAAACATTCACATCGCCTTTAGTCTGTTTTCCAATTTGGTGGTCGCTTTTCAAGGAATGATGACATGCCTTCTTGCCCTTCTTCTGAACCTCGCATTTTGCTGGTGTAGTCAAGTGTCCATGTTCGAAGAGAAGCATCATCTCCGTTCCATCGGTCGAATCCTAAGGTCAAAAGTTTGGCTTGACTCACCGCTTGGGGCCCTGTTGAAAGGACCTCGTCGACCATGGCGGATACGAGAGATTCTGCTGCCTCTGCGTCGTTTGCAACCGCATCGATAAGGCCGATTCGAAGGGCTTCGTCTGAGGTGATTCGGCTGGCCTGCATGGCAAGTCGACGAAATGCCGCTGAGCCGACTCTTCGATACACATACGGTCCAATGACCGCTGGCAAAATCCCAAGCTTTCCTTCGGACAGAGCAATTTTCGAGGATTGTGTTGCAATTGCGTAATCACTGCATGACACCAAACCTGCACCTCCACCAAGTGCTACGCCATGAGCCACAAGAATGGTGAAACACGGGTGAGCCCAAAGTGAATTGAACAATTTGTCAAGTCGCTCGGAGTCCGCCCGGTTTTCTTCTTGTGTTTTTGCTCCTGCATCACGCATCATTTCGATGTCGGCGCCAGCACAGAAGTGTTTGCCAGCACCGCGAAATACCACAATTCGCAAGTAGGCATGCCCATGTTCATCGTTCAGTTTACCTTGATGTCCAACACTCATCAATGCAGTCCATGCAATGGCCTCAACGAGGTCTTGAATGAGTGGAATGTTCATCGCATTGTATTTCTCTTCACGCATCAGCGTTATGGAAGCAACTGAACCGTTGATGGACAGTCGAATATTTTCGTATTCAGGTGGATTCTGCAGGGAATTCATATCTAATTCTCCAATATAATTTTTAAATTTTCAATTGAAATTTCACATCCTAAATATCCCGTACTTATGGTCGGGCATTGGAGCGTTCTGAGTTGAGGCCAAACAGAGGCCAAGGACATCTCTGGTATCTCGTGGGTCGATAATCCCATCATCCCATAATCTCGCCGTCGAATAATAGGGGCTTCCTTCGACTTCGTATTTTTCTAAAATCGGTGCACGGAAACTCTCCAAGTCCGCTCCACTCATCGGTGGCTTGCCTTCACGTACGAGTTGATCTTGTTTGACGGTGGTTAGGACATCAGCGGCTTGTGGGCCACCCATCACAGAGATTCTTGCGTTTGGCCACATGAACAAAAATCGTGGGTCGTAGGCTCGACCACACATTCCGTAATTTCCCGCACCGTGTGAACCTCCAACAATGACGGTAAACTTGGGTACGTTCACACATGAAACTGCGGTGACGAGTTTAGCGCCATCCTTGGCAATACCACCCGCTTCGTAGGCCTGACCGACCATAAATCCCGTGATATTTTGCAAAAAGACGAGTGGTATGCCTCTTTGACCACACAATTCAACAAAGTGTGCACCCTTGAGTGAGGATTCTGAAAAGAGAATGCCGTTGTTTGCGACAATGCCAACTTTGTAGCCGTGAATATGTGCAAAACCGCACACTAAGGTTGTACCATATCGTGCTTTAAATTCGTGAAACCGTGAGCCGTCGACGATTCGAGCAATGAGTTCACGCACATCAACAGGCGTTCGGTTATCTTCTGGAATAAGACCAAGTAATTCTTCAGCATTGTAAAACGGGTCTTCCACTGGTGAAGTTTGGTACTCGGTTTTCTTTGAAACACCGAGATTTTCGACAATGTTTCTCACCATGCGAAGGGCTTCATCTTCGTCGGCAGCAAAATGATCGGCGACCCCAGATTTAGCTGTATGAACATCAGCACCACCAAGGTCTTCTGCACTAACTTCTTCCCCCGTTGCAGCCTTCACAAGAGGAGGACCTGCAAGGAAAATGGTTCCGTTGCCTTTGACGATAATCGATTCATCGGACATTGCGGGTACATACGCACCCCCTGCAGTGCATGAGCCAAGGACGGCTGCGATTTGGTAGATGCCATCGCCCGACATACGAGCTTGAT
Organism: Candidatus Poseidoniales archaeon; assembly: GCA_038110525.1. GTDB lineage: Archaea > Thermoplasmatota > Poseidoniia > Poseidoniales > Poseidoniaceae > Poseidonia. The sequence continues at coordinate 7,933 of JAYNJV010000026.1, forward strand.
TTCGGAAAATTCGGCCAAAGTGCCCTATGTCTGGAAAGACTTCATCTTGCATGGGAAGAAACGCACCGCCTGAATCAACAAGGTAAATGCACGGGAGATGATTTTCGTGGGCTATGGTTTGGGCTCGGATGTGTTTTTTGACGGTCATCGGATAGTATGACCCTCCTTTCACCGTAGCATCGTTGGCCACAAACATGCACTGTCGACCATGAACAGACCCGATGCCTGTCACGATTCCAGCAGAGAATGCTTTACCGTCGTACAATTGATGAGCAGCGAGCGGCGATAATTCAAGAAAGGCTGTCCCAGGGTCAATAATATGGTCGATTCGCTCTCTTGGTAGTCGCTTATCTCTGGCTCTGTGTCGTTCAACGTATTTTTCCCCTCCACCTTGATAGGAGCGTTCAAGATGTCGTTGAAGGGTTGAGATGAGAGCCTCGTTGTGCTTTTTACGCTCAAGAAACTCCTCGCTGTTCACCAACGCATGAGATGGTAAACGATCCATAATGACCCCGTAGATGAACGCAGGCGTTGTTGTTCTTTAATATCATTCAACAATCTTTAGCGATTATACGCCAAGTGTAAGGCGACCGATGTCTCTGAGTCCTGGTGCAAGACCCACAATCATCACTGCGAGTACGATGAGCAGACGTAGATGTGCTTGTCGTCGTTCGATTCGCATGTGTGAAAATAAATACACAATTGCAGCCACAAGACTTGCCTTGACCAATGCGAAAAACCACGCTCCTTCTCCGAACGAAATCCCAATCGCATCATTGATTTGGCCACCCAATCCTATAACGCCATTACTCACGGGATGTTTTTCTCCATAACCGAAGTAATCGATACCCATCATCGTGGCAAAACCATCGCAAAGTTGGCCAAAGACCATGCCGAGCACCATTGGGTTGGCAAGCAGGGCTTTATTCGACAAGAGTTCAACGGGGTGGTCTTTGTATTCTTCAGCATGTTTTTCCCAATCATCAACCCTGTGCCCATCAGGGACAATTCCGGGTTCAAATCCAGTCAATTCAAGTTGGTAAGCATCTTCTCGACCGATTCGATACAAGAAATAACAGACGAGGGCTGGTAGACCAAGTACAATGAAAGCAGGCCACAGGACTGCACCATCGGACACTTTTCCAGATTCTTGAGGCCAAGGTGTTGATAAGAATTGGAACCAATGAAACACACCAAGAACGGTAGCTGATACGGCATAGGTCAACATGCCTCGTGTCATGGCTTTCCACCCTCGTGTTTGAACAAGCATGACCCATACCAATGCAAGACTGACGAGGATACCAAGGTTGACAAAAAGCATACCGATTTCTTCATGATAACTGTACGATGAGGAGTAGAAAATCATCCAGTGGAGGGTAAGCAAGCCAGACACAAGCACAAACAGGGTTGTTCGTTGTGTGCGTTCGGCTGCATCATTTGACCGACCATCGAGGTTGCCAGCAAAAACTTGAGATGATACGGCAACCACAATCAACTGGACTGCAAGTGCAATGTGGATAATTGGAGAGATGAGAAAAACATCAACGGAAGGACGAAAGAAATCTGCATCTTCGAGCACCCGCAAGACTGGAGCAAGGCATACCCATGCAATCAAAGCCAAGGTCATATTTCGTCCGTAAGGAATATTCCATTTTCGGAACAGCGCTTGAAACAATACGACGCAGAAAAGCAAGGTCGAGGTGTAAATTGCTGTGTTCTGAGGAGAATACCCTGCATCACCTGAAGTTCCTGCATCTTTGACAATGGGATCCCAGGTCAGGGGTTTGAACCATTCCACCCAAAATGTGTCAAAAGCAAGAACGAAGCCTGCCATTACGCCACTTACAATCAACAAGGCAACCCACATAACGCACTTTTCAACCAATGAATATTCATGGTAGCCCAAGACAACGGATGGTTTGTTGATATTCTCATCTCCCATCTACATCCCCGCTTCAATGCCAATTGTGGTAGTATTTTGATGCACCGTCACGGTACACCATAATTGAAGAGTTTCAATCATTCTTCTTCTTGGCTGAGTCGGGCAATAAGGTCGTCTTTCTTTCCCCCGACGGGTAGACCGCGAGCCTTGCAGCGTTCCTTCAACTCTGAAACAGAAAGTTTGCTCAAATCTTCTCCGTGGTCGTGGTCATGGTCGTGGTCGTGGTCGTGGTCATGGTCCGAAAGTGATCTGTCTTCGTGGACTTCAACAAATCGAACAGTGCCACAATCAATTGATTCTCGAAGCATAGTAACCACTCTGAATTTTGTCATGGTCGCGTTGGTGTCGAACAACATAGTTTGAGGCAAGGTAATCGTGATATCCTTTCCGTTGAGCTCGATTTCAAAACCTGTTTGACCTGTGGTGGATTCGAGTAAAGCCTGAATTCTTTCAACATCGCCGTCGACGACTTCAACGATTTGGAAAGAGTACTTGAGGGTCTTTCCGGCCATTGGATGGTTGTAATCGATACGTGCACGGCCTGCAGCGACATAGGTGACAATACCTTGGCGACCTCCGATGGTCACGGGTGCTCCAATATACAGCGAACGTGGGTCTTGTACAGAACTTGCTAATTTTTGGAAACTAATGGTTTCCATAAGTTCAGCGTCTTTTTCCCCGTAGCCTTCTGCAGGTGGAATCACAACTTCGATTTCCTTTTTTGGCTTTGCATCGGCTAATGCCGCCTCAAAACCTGGGATGAGTTGGCCAGCACCAACAACACATACCATCGGCGTATAATTTCGGCCTTCTTGATGAATATCATGTTCTTTTGCAACCTCTTCTCGGGTCGTTTCAATCAACTTGCCATCTTCACCGTTATAGAGTTCGTAATCGACATGCACAATGGTTCCTTCGTCCATTTTATCACCTTAGGTGATTTGGCGACCTACCTCTCCTTCATAACTTAATTGGATGATTTCATTCTTCTTCCGAGTGACTGCGAGCGAAGGTAGGAACAGCCAAAGAGAGCATACCAAGGAGCATGATGGACCATCCTATCCAAACCAGATGAGAGCCTCGAAGTGTGTACAACGTGACACGCACAAGTTCGACTGATTCTGTACCGTCCTGTTGGACATTTTGCATCAAAGAGGCGGCCTGTGTCCCATCGAAAATTATGACTGTATCGCCTGTAAGTCGTGTGTAGGTATCCACCTCTGAGCGAGGGAATAAAGTTGAATCAAAACGTAAAACTCCCGGCTCAACGGTGGTCAATTTGTCGCCTATCTCACCATCACTGACCTCATACACATCGATACTCAGCGTGATGAGGCCATCACCAACCTCCAAGTTTTCTGAGGTTAAATCTACACCAGTAAACATGTAACCATAACCATCGTGAATAACGACTTCATCTCGAACCAATGTGACCCGGTGAGATGCATCCCCTCGGTCGACGAGTGTCGTGGTGAAAATATGGCCAACGATGAGCAAAACAAGACCGAGATGAACCATGTGAGCCTTAAATGAAATCGAATTTAATCGAAGGCCATGAGCTCGCCTCTTTTTGGCTTCGAGCACAATCTCATGAAGCACAAATGGGCCTGAAACAAGCATAATTGGAAGTACAATCCATGCCAAATGTCCTCGATCGACGACTTCGGAAATGGAGTGGTTTGCATCGAATCCCCAAGAATGTGGTGCAAAAAGAAGCCCGACAATCGAAAAAAGAACCACTGCTACTAAACCAAACATCTGAGGCTTTTTCTCGAGATGGCGACCCATATAGATGTAAAATGAGCATCCGAGGGCGAACAGGAATGGAGATCCGTACAATTCATGAGTTTCAAAACTGACAGAATCAATACTCGACAGAAGAATGACCCATGTCAAAATGAGATACACTCCTGCAATGACGACGCTGCCCCATAACGCAAACCTCGGCTTGAGTAAGTAGCCTATCTTTGATTGGTGTTGTTCTTGAGAAGCATTGAGAAGCCATGGATGCATGAACATCAAAAGCATCAACCCAGCCTGATAGATGCTCACCATGTTACTCCATGCAGCCGCAATTGCAAGGGCTATGCCCGCGGTTGCCCAACCCCACTTATGTTGCTCCTCGGCGTATTGTAAGGCAAAGAGGAAGCACAAAAATCCTGTGATAAGCATGACATCTTGAACGATGAAGATACTCACAACAACAAGGAGGATGGTAATGATTTCTGGTCTTGACAATCTGCGGTTGATGAGATAGGTCATGAGAAGAGGTGAACAACCAAACAACAGATAGGCAATAGGTGGTAAGAGTTGGTAGATTTCTGGACCAACAAGCAAGGCGATAAGAGCAAGAAAGACCGGAACAAAAAACGTGAGTTGAACTTGTTTTTCACGACCTTTGAAGTCTCTTTTCGTGCAAATAAGGGCAAGCCATGCACCAACGAGCATAAAACACATCAACAGATATGACATAATTTCCAGAGCGACTTCACTTTCGCGTAAAGCCATGAATCGAAAGAAGACGTCGCTTGAAACAAGCGCTGCATCATCCTGAACGAACGTGTGAACGGATGTGGCCCAAACACCGCCCGCCCTTGTGACAAGTGTTGCAAAAATGGCCATGAACGCTGCAACAAACGATGCTCCAATCCACAACGACTCGGATGTTTTTCCTGGCCTCGTCCGCAAGTGGACCATCATGGCAAGGACAATCCATGGAAGAAATGAGCCTGTTTCAACAGGGTCCCATGCCCAATAGCCGCCCCAATCCAAAATAAGATAGGCCCAAAGTCCTCCAAGACCAATGCCTAATGTTGTGATGAAAAACGCTGGTCGAAGGAGTGGAATGAGCCGTGAAGCAATTTTCGTTTCTTCCATGGAAAACATCGTACTGAGGCCAACGGTTGCCAAGACCAAACAATAGGAGTAGGCTAAAAAAATCAGTGGTGGATGGATCACCATGAGGTCGGTTTGGAGTAAAGGGTTAAGACCTTGAGAACGAATCAGGCCATCCACGGTTTCAAAAGGCTTCAACGAAATAGAAATCAGCAAGAGGATAAGCATGATTCCATAATGGAAACGAAGTCGTAGGGCATGAATATCTTCGGTCTCACCCGATAACCGACCTCGATACAAGAAGGCCAAAAGACCCATCCAGCCAAACCACAACAGCAGTGGACCTTCTCTGGCAGCCCAAGTCGCTGCAAATCGGTAACGTAACGGTAGTTGCTCACCACCGTACAAAGCCACATGCAGAATACTTGTGTCATTGATGAGAAAAAGGGTTGCTAATATCCCAAATGGTAATGCAAACAACAAATGCATTGCATGACCTATGATGGCTTGATGTTGTTCTGGCCTTGGACGAAACAGAAGATACACAAGGACCGCGAGGGAAGCCCAAAGAACAATTTCCCACATGAACAAACTATCCTTTCATGTTTCAAGTAGGTTACCAACCGAAGTATTTTGCTCTCGAATAGCCAAACGAAAGTAAGACAGATATGACTTTCTTTGCAAATAGCGTTGGCTTTCGGAACAGAATTTTCATTCCAATCCATGCTTTATCGAGTGGTGACATACTGCCTAATTCCTCGGGTAAACATCTCGCCATAACCGACATTTGCTGGTCGCTTAAATTGTACAAAGCGGTTTTTCCTTTGAGGATTTTATGATACGGCGGAAATGTTGATTTCCACGCCTTTTCGTAAGGCCCAAGGGCCTTTGAAGAAAGGTCATCTATCTCAATGGCTGAACGAATCGTTTGAGCTGCTTCACGTCCTGACCACAACGCCAAATGGGAGCCCCCCTCAAACAGAGGCGATGTGAATCCTGCTGCATCTCCAACAAGAAGTAGGCCATCACCAACGGTTACTGCGCGAGGACCAGAGATTGGAATCGTTCCCCCAAATGGACGAATTTTGATGCCGTCCGAACGCCACGGAGGGTTTGCAGTAGGCTTTTCTTTGAGGTATGTATCCTCAATAAACGAATCGAGATATTTCACAGCCCCTTTCTTATCCGTTGTTACAAGGCCTACATTTGCCCTGCCTTCTTTCTTTGGAATCATCCAAACATACCCGTGAGGTGAATATTTAGGCCACAAGTAGAAATCAAGATAACCGTCGTTTTCGACTTCATGCATTTCGTATTGAAAGCCTGCAATGACCTCAACCTCAGTCCCCATGTCGAGGATTTTTGACGCAACGCCAGAGACACCTGATGCATCGATAACGGCTTTGCATTCGATAGGAAAGTGGTCACCTTTTCCATCAATAATCCAATTGGAAAATTTATTTTCTCTATCGTAAACTCGTTCCATTTTCGTTACTTTGTGATGCAAATGCAGTTCAGCACCAACCTTGCATGCCTCATCGCATAACCAACGCTCAAACAGGTGCTTTTCGAGTACATATCCTGGTTCGGTCAATTTTTTTGCGGTCGAGTCGGGAAAAATCACCCGTATGCCTTTGACATGAAGTGCAATGACTTCTTCGGGAAGCGTGAGGTCAAGGTTGTCAACAGCGAGTTGGGAAAGACATTCTCCACAATGAACAGGTGTTCCGACTTCGGGGTCGGCTTCGAGGATCATCGTCTTCATGCCCAAACGTGAACAGTGCAATGCTGCCGAGCCTCCCCCTGGGCCAGCTCCGATGACGACCACATCGCATGTCTTCATGACAACCCTCCGTACACCAAGACTACACATTACAGGCTCATGAACACAACGGTGGTTTTTTTTCACGCGAGGCCCTCATTATTTTTCAATTACAAATTTAAAATTCTAATTCAAATTTTCTTTTTTGATAGAACCCACAATACACCACTTACCATCGGCCCAATGGTGAAAGCGAAAACAAGCGTGCCAAACCCAACATCACCACCGAGCATCCATCCGAGAAGCAAGGCAGTACACTCAATCACGGTCCGAACGATGCCAATAGAGATGCCCGTCTTTCGGTGGAGCCCTGTCATCCAGCCATCTCGCGGCCCTGGTCCCAAATTCGCCGTGAGGTAAAAGCCACTACCAATTGCAATCAATGCGGTTCCAGCAATTACAGTGAGCAGTGAGGCGGATGTTGACGTTGGCGTTGGTAAGTGAGGCAGAGCAATGTCGATCATTGCAGCAATGATGATGATGTTAAGAAGAGTTCCTATTCCTGGCTTTTCTCTAAGTGGAATCCAAAGTGCAAGGACGATGATACTTACAAGAAATGTTGCCCTTCCAATTGTTGTTCCCAATTGTTCAGCAAGCCCCATGGCCAAAACGGTCCAAGGTGTCACGCCCCATACTGCCGAAACAATGACCGCATCTCCAAGTCCAAAGATTGTGAGGCCAAAAATCAACACAAACATCGTCGAAGGCTTTGGTCGCCGCAAAAATGGGTCATCCGCACTCCAAGGCATCGTCGGAATGGCTTCTTTCTTCGGGCGAATGAAGAGGCGAGAAATGAAGGTGGAAAGTGGATTTGACGACATGAGGCACCCTTCGGACACAGCGACTTCTTCATTCTACTTGTGCCTTTTATCGAGAAAATGAAGAATTCAAAGGTAATATTGAGAAATACGGAGGTTCATAGGTAAGAACTGAAACCGAGAGGCGTGGCATGGAGAACGCTACGCAGATGGGTTGACCACCTCGACAAGCGAGGTGAATTGCTTCGAATGAAGCAACCCGTTGACGTTGAGTATGAGGCCGGAGCGATTGCCGACCTCCTTGTGAAGAATGGTGGCCCTGCAGTTCTCTTTGAACAACCTCGCCTACCAAATGGAACGATTTCTCCTATACCACTTCTTATGAATGCATTTGGTAGTCATGACCGAACCCTTCGTGCCCTTGGTGCTTCCCATGAAACAGAAATTGGCGATAGGATGGTTGCGATGATGAAGCCTGACATCGGCCTCTACATGAGAAAGCCGTGGAAAGGACTGCCATTGCTCAAAGATGCTCTTGCCATGCCTCCCAAAAAAGTTCGAAAAGGTCGATGTCAACGCATTATGCTTGACAACGATTTAACAAAACTGCCTATACCCAAAACTTGGCCCATGGACGGCGGCCACTTCGTTACACTACCGCTTGTGGTCACCAAAAATGCTGATGAAGAGCACAACCTTGGAATGTACAGGGCTCAAGTGCATAGCCCTACAGAGCTTGGGCTCCACTGGCAAATTCACAAACATGGTGCAGAACATGCAGCGAAAGGAAAAAGAATGCCCGTTGCAGTCTGTATAGGTGGGCCACCTGAACTCATCTTTTCGGCCATAGCACCTCTTCCCGACAATCTTTCAGAGTATCAATTTGCAGGAATTCTTGGACGAAAATCTCTACCGATAACCAAAGCGAAAACGCAGGACCTGTATGTGCCTGCTGAAGCGGATATTGTCATTGAAGGATACTGCGATCCAACCGAGACCCAACTCGAAGGTCCGTTTGGTGACCACTTTGGATATTATTCCCTGACCGGTCAATATCCAGTACTTCATGTGACGGCCATCACATGCAGAAAGGATGCAATGCTGCCCGCTACCATCGTCGGTTTACCACCGATGGAAGATGGCTATTTGGGTGAGGCCATCGGCCGACAATTTTCACCTGTTCTGCGATTCCAACATCGAGATGTCGCAAGCGTTCATCTGCCGCTTGAAACTGGCTTTCACAATCTGGCTATTGTCGCTTCTAAACAACGTTATCCACGACAAGGACGTAAAACAGCACTTGGACTTCTGGGGGCTGGTCAAATGATGTTTCTCAAGGTCATCGTGGCTGTCGACCCAAATCAAGACCCCAAAGATTTGGAGGCCTTCCTTGACGCCCTGAACAATAAAGTCGAGATTTCTCAAGACCTTGTCGTGCTTCCTGGCATGGTCGCTGATGCCTTGGAAGCATCCTCGCCTTTTGAGAACGTGCATGATAAATTGCTCATCGATGCAACCACCATCGTTGATAGTGATCCACGTTCCTCTGCTCCAGTTCTCGAAGGCTCATACAAACAGTCCACACCGACATGGCGACAACAAGGCTCATTTTCTGAAGCATTTACTCAACTCGATGAAGTCATGAACATCGAAGGGGTCGTTCAAGCACGTATGCTTCGAGATAACATGCTCGTCGTCTGCACATCCATTGCAGGAACACCAAGTGTTCAATCTGGAGAAGAAGAGAGTCATGATGAACATGAAACACACCGTAGAGAACAAATTCTTCAATTGAAAAATTCAATTTGGCAATTGGATTCTAAAAAGAATCTTCGCTGGTTATTCATCACCAATGATGACCTTGACCTTTCTTGTCAAAAGGCACGTCGTCGATTGCTGTGGCAACTCACTTCAAGATTTGATGTAGGTCGAGGCTTGAGTTTCGATGAAAGTCGAGACAGAGTCTGTTGGGATGCGACAACGCCCATTCCATCGGTTGAACACGGCGTTCGTCGTTGGCCTGCCGTAACCTTGCACAACGAAGAAACGCTTGCGAAGGTAGCTTCTCATCCCGAACTTGAAAAATACACTTGGCCGCCCCATCTATCGTTTGGGGGACAAGGATGATGGATCTCAAACAAGTTCTTTCCTTCGTTAAAATCGAGCACACCTTATTCTCTCTACCATTCGTCCTCTTAGGTTATTTCATTGCTCTTGAGCAATTTGATTTGGCCCTTGGCATTGACCTCATGTGGATCCTCCTTGCAGCTGTGGGGGCAAGGGGATTAGCAATGGCCTTAAATCGAATCATAGACCGCAACATCGATGCAGAAAACCCACGTACGATGCAGAGGCATTTGGCCTCTGGTTCAATGAGCCTTCAATCGGCATGGCTCCTCGCGGGAGGCTTCCTTGTCTTACTACTCCTCAGTGCGAGTATGCTCAATGAGGTGGCGTTGATGATGGCGTGGCTTCCCGTCCTTGCATTTGTCGCCTACCCATTCATGAAACGCTTTACTTGGTTGTGCCATTTATGGTTAGGGTTGTGCCTCGGCTTAGCCCCAGCAGGTGCTTGGGTTGCCATCGCAGCTGACATCCATGGTTGGGCGAGCATCACAGGGGACTTAGCCTCTGGACAAGAATTTCTTTGGCTGCCAACAATCCTTCCATTGTCTGCAGGAGTTGCCCTATGGATTACCACTTTCGACATCAACTATGCACGTATGGACATCGAGAGCGACCGTGAACAAGGTGTCTTTTCTTTCCCCGCTTACTTCGGAGAACGTGCTACAACGATGGCATCTGGTCTGCTGACTGTCTTGTGGATGGGGTGTTTCGTTTGGGCAAACCCTACTGATGGACTCTTATTTTCTGCTGCGGGAGTTCTCCTCGGACTTGTTCATTTGTTCATTATCGTTCGACGTGATACTTTGGTCGATTTTCAGAGCAGGCTATTCCAAGTATCGATGTCGACTGGATGGTTGTTGGTCCTTGTACTCATGTTCTAATGGTGTGCCCATTTGTACTGATACAAAAGGTACTTTGTCATTGGACATCCTCAGATATTGACACCTCAAGCATTGTGAAGGGTTCAAAACGAAGAGGCCTTCCGCTAAACATGGACGTCGCTTCGTTGTACAGGAATGCTGCAAGCGGCCTTCCGTTTTCGTTGGAGGTCCTTCCCCCCAACCGAGGGCTTGGACTTGAAAACATCCACGATTTTTTCAACGGCCTTGATGGGTGGCTGCCTGCCTTTGTCAGTGTCACCTACCACCAAGCACACAAAATAGACCGACTCAATGAACACGGCGAGATGGAGCGAATTTGGAATCGGAAAAAACCGGGTACGCTTGGTGTCTGCGCCATGCTCAAGTTTCAGTACGGTCTTAATGTCATCCCGCACGTGATTTGTGGCGGTTTTTCGAAGTTTGAATCCGAGGATTTCTTGGTTGATTTGGACTATCTTGGTTTCAACCATGTATTGGCCCTTCGTGGCGACCCAAACAAGACAGAACCTCATTTCATCCCCCACCCTTTTGGAAACACCTACGCCAACGAGTTGGTCGAGCAAATCGTGGACATGAACGCAGGAAAGTATCTGGAAGATGTGAGCGAAGCGAGAGCGACAAACTTTGAAATTGGTGTGGCAGGGTATCCAGAAGTCCATGCAGAGGCCCATGATTTAGAAGAAGAGATCACCAACATCAAGAGGAAAATAGACGCTGGGGCATCGTTTGTGATCACCCAGATGTTCTTTGATAACGAATACTTCTATCTGTTTGAGAAAAGATGCCGTGAAGAAGGCATCGATGTACCGCTCATTCCAGGAATCAAAGTCATCACCTCGAAACAACAACTCAATGTCTTGCCTGAAATTTTCGGAACGAGCATCCCTGGGAACCTTATTGACGATATTAATGCCTGTGAAACCAACGAGGAAGTGTATCAGGTTGGGATTGCACATGCTGTCAACCAAGCACGAGCATTACTCAATTATGGCGTAGTGGGTGTACACTTTTTCACGATGAACAACAGTTGGGTATTCAATCAAATTCTCCGAGAGTTCCAAGGGTGATACACCATGTCTCCGAAGGATGAATTGGAGACGGTGGCACATGACCGAATGCTCATCATCGATGGTGCCATGGGAACCATGATTCAGCAGCATCCCTTGAAGGAAGAGGACTTTCGTGACGGGTTGTTAAAGGACCATTTGATTGATTTGAAAGGGAACAACGAGATGCTCAACATCACCCAACCCCATCTCATTGAAACCATTCATACTCAATACCTCCAAGCCGGAGCTGACATCATCGAAACAAACACGTTTGGCGCCACTAGCATTGCCCAATCGGAATACGGCTTAGGACACCGTGCTGTTGAGATGAACGAGCGAGCAACAAAGATTGCAAAAGAAGCCGTGCGCAAACATCAGGAAAAAACAGGGAAGCGTTGTTGGGTAGCTGGGGCGATTGGCCCTACCAATGTGACACTTTCTGCCTCTTCGGATGTGGAGGACCCCTCTGCAAGAGCAGCGACCTGGGATGAGGTTTACCAAGCCTACCTTGAGCAACTACTCGCCCTCATCGATGGAGGTTGCGACATCATTCTCATCGAGACAATTTTTGATGTGCTCAACGCAAAAGCCGCCATCAAGGCAACGCTTGATGCCTTTGAAATGAAAAAGGTTGAGTTGCCCATCATCATCTCTGTGACGTTTATTCAAGAAGAAGGGGACAGGACAGTATTTGGACAAAGCGTTGAAGCCTTTTGGACCACCGTCAAGCATGCAAAACCGTTCAGCATTGGCATCAATTGTGGATTGGGGGCCACGGGTCTGAGAAGCAAATTATCCACCCTCGCCAACATCTGCGACACTCGAACCCACATCTATCCGAATGCAGGATTACCTAACCCACTCTCACCCTCAGGATTTGATGAAACGCCGCAGATTACAGCCTCCCACATCGCCTCGTTGGTTCGAGATGGGTTGCTCAATCTTGTAGGGGGATGTTGCGGCACCACACCCGAACACATCAAAGCCATCCATGATTCGGTTCAAGGATTGCCTCCACGTGTCCCAGGACAACCAATCGCAGTCCCAACTTACGCCGGTTTAGATACTTGCACCATCCTTCCAGACTCCAACCTCATCATGGTTGGAGAGCGGACCAACGTCACGGGTTCAGCTCAATTTCGCAGGCTTGTCACCGCTTTAGATTTTGAAAACGCCGTGGAAGTCGCACGGGACCAAGTGCAAAACGGTGCCAACATCATCGACGTCAACATGGATGAGGGCTTAGTCGAAAGCGAAGTGGTCATGACCCGTTTCCTCAATATGATTGCCACCGAACCAGACATTGCTTCGGTCCCCGTTATGATCGATTCCTCAAAATGGAGTGTGCTCGAAGCTGGCCTCAAATGCATTCAAGGCAAACCCATTGTCAACTCCATTTCCCTCAAAGAAGGTGAAGCGGTCTTCCTTAAGCAAGCGAAGACGATTCATCGCTACGGTGCGGCCGTGGTCGTGATGGGTTTTGATGAGAATGGTCAAGCAGAAAGCGTGGAACGGAAAGTAGAAATCGCTCAAAGGGCTCAACGTCTCCTTGTTGAAGAGGTTGGTTTTCACCCCTCAGACATCATTCATGACCCTAATGTACTCGCCGTTGCAACGGGTATGGCTGAACACGATGATTTCGCAAAACACTACATCGAGGCGACGAAGATTATCCGAGAGGCTTGTCCACAATCCATGGTAAGCGGGGGTATCAGCAACCTTTCGTTTTCGTTTCGGGGAAACGATACGGTTCGCCAAGCCATGCATGCCGTCTTCTTGCACCACGCCATCGGCGCAGGTCTAACCATGGGCATCGTGAATCCTTCTCATCTGACTATTTACGAAGACATTGAAGATTCCTTGTTGGAGATGGTTGAGGATGTAATTCTCAACCGACGTACCGATGCAACGGAGCGCTTGGTGTCCATGGCCGACCGTTTTTCAAAACAACGAAGCCTTCAGGAAGATGCACAGGAATGGAGAGAACTTGATGTCGCAAAACGGTTGGCTCATGCCTTGATTCACGGAATCACCGAATTCATCGAGCAGGATGTCGCTGAAGCCTACGACGATGTTGGCGATGCGTTGAGCATCATTGAAGGCCCCCTCATGGACGGCATGAACGTTGTTGGGGATTTGTTCGGTTCGGGCAAAATGTTTCTACCACAAGTTGTCAAAAGCGCTCGAGTGATGAAGAAAGCCGTTGCATGGTTAGAGCCCCACATGCATCATGCTGCAACCGAGCAGAAAAAACGGGCAGAAGTCGTGCTTGCGACCGTCAAGGGCGACGTGCATGACATTGGGAAAAACATCGTAGGAATCGTACTCCAATGCAACGACTACGCCGTCCATGACCTTGGCGTCATGGTGCCGCTGTCCACCATTTTGGACAAAGTGGAAGAGGTGCAAGCCGATGTGCTCGGCCTGTCTGGACTCATCACGCCCTCCCTTGATGAAATGATTGAAGTTGCCAAGGAAATGCAACGAAGGGGCATGACCATCCCGTTGCTGATTGGTGGCGCCACCACTTCACGCCAGCACACGGCCGTGAGGATCAACCCCGCCTACGAAGCAGAGGTCGTGCATGTAAAGGACGCCTCGCTCATTTCAGGAGTGCTCAATCAATTGCTGGACGATGAAAAGCGGCTGGACTTCAAGAAGACACTCGACAAGGAAAACAAACGATTGACGGCTCTATACGAGCGAAAAATCAACCAGCCCTTACTCACGTTGGAAAAAGCAAGACAACGAAAACCTGTCCTCGAGTTTAACCAACAGACGTGCGCCAAGGCCCCGTTCACTGGAGTGAGAGAATACTCGCTCAGCCTTGCGGATGTCGAGCCATACATCGACTGGAACTTCTTTTTCACAGCTTGGAACATGAAAGGCACCTATCCCGCCATCCTCAGCCATCCTGAAAAGGGCGAGGCTGCAAGAGATGTGTTTGAAAGCGGCAAGAAGATGTTGGCAGAGGTCATGCACAACCGCTCGCTTCAAATCAAGGCCATCGCAGGTTTTTGGCCAGCCCATTCAGAAGGCGATGATGTCGTTATCCAAGGGCCGGAAGACCATCGGTTTGCCTTCTTGAGGCAACAACGGAGTGTTGGAGAACAGAACATTTGCCTTGCCGATTTTGTAGCACCACAAGGTCTGATTCAAGACCATGTGGGCGCATTTGCAGTTGCCGTTCACGGGACCGAGGCGATTGCAAAGTCCTTTGAAGACGAGCAAGACGATTACAATGCCATCATGATCAAAGCTCTTTCAGACCGCCTTGCTGAAGCAAGCGCCGAAAAATTGCATCAAATCATTCGAGCAGAGTGGGGCTTCCCTGACGGCGAAGACATGACGCATGAACGCTTGATGAAGGCCGATTACCGCTCAATTCGTCCGGCCTTTGGATATCCTGCTTGTCCCGACCACAGCGACAAACGCTCACTCTTTGCTCTCTTGAATGCCGAAACTCATGGCTTCCATCTCACTGAATCCTGCGCAACATCTCCTGCATCAAGTGTTTCAGGGTTGTATTTTGGACATCCGAAAGCAACCTATTTCGCCGTCAATCGAATCGACGAAGGCCAGGTCATGGATTTGGCACAACGCAAACGAATGCCCCGAAGAGAAGTCGAGTATTGGCTGGCGTCCATCATTGACTACGACCCGAACTGACCACCAAAGGTTCCATGAAGAGT
>JAYNJV010000027.1:0-21640 GCA_038110525.1 Candidatus Poseidoniales archaeon
GAAACCTCAATTGGACCAAGGGGTAATGCAAGACCTGGTTTCGCAGTGAGGAGTAATTGGTCGGCGTATGGCGGGATATCATAATAAAACGGCCTGTTGATGCCAAGGCGTAAATCCGATGTGCACACCACTGAAGTTTCAGTTTCGGGATGTCGAATTTCAAATTCATCGTCAAAGTCAACAACGCTTCGAGCTCGTAAACTCATATCTTCGCCCCATGTTGCTGAATACCACATGCCTCCTCGTAATCGGTCCCAAACGAGATTACCATCGACGGGGATAAGTTCAGCAGAAGTTGAGTCTCCGGGCATTCCCGTCTCGCTCAAAAGAGCAGTTTTATGGGCCAGCAACGCCATCTGTGCTGACATATCATGTCGTTCGACCGAGCCTTCAAGTTCTTCGATCACTGGAATCATGGACACCATCATCAGACCGATAATGGATAAAACACCACCAAAGAGAAGGACAGTTGCAACTGCAGCAGATACCGAATCTTCATCCCTCGATAAATGATTGATGGTGTTCAAGAACTCACCTCAACTCGTTGGAGGTCAACTTCGAAATGAACGACATCACTTGTGGTCATGACGGTAAATCCATCCGCTCCACTCGCACGTTCAAACGGTGCGATTCCGTCATAAGCGGTGAGCGTTGCAGAAGATCTGTGAATGTAGTAATCTTGCAACCAAGTCTCGTGATATTGGGGGCTAACGACGGGATGTAATTCGCTATGTGCTGAAAATTGAATATTGTACGCAGGTCCGGAAAACAAGTTGAGTGGACCAAGAGAGACAAATTCAATACTCGTCTTCCCTGCACCACCAAATGACTTGACAGCATGAGCATCCGTCAAAAGAATGGCAAGCCTGACATCTCCATTTGCAAGATGGGTAAACGAGAGTGAGGGCATTGTTGAAATCGTCCATGGCTCATTTGGGAATCGTTCGATAATCGCATTATTGATCAATGCCATTTGATGTTCGCCCATACCCAAACTCGTTGTCACCTTCAATCCTGATAGGATGACATCAACATGGCGATGTAAAGCATTTCCATGAACATCGTAGGCTGTAATCATAATCCATTTTTGTCTTGAGAGATTGTGGCGAATTCTATATTCATCTTCTCCATCTTCCACATCAATGGTTTGAAGAGTTTCATGGTTTTGAATTTCTACAGATGAAACCCGTTCATTGTAGGATGAAATTTCGATAGTTGAGTCATTGAGATGCCGAACTTGTATGACATCTCGTGTCGATAAATCGGCTGCAACAGTCCAGTATTCTATGCCCTTCATCGTTTGAACTGAAGTAGAAATCAAAGACATCGAATTTTTGAATCCAGTTCCATTTGGAGAGTTTCCTGCTACACTGATACGGTCGTCGATACGTTCGGTGATGCCCGTCGCTGATTTCCAATTTGTATTGTCTTCAAAATCGCTCATGTATGGATTAAGAAAAATCCAGACCCCGCCCATGATGGTGATGACCATTGCAAGAAGCATGACAACGCCCAATACTTCACTGACAGCCTTCTCATCTCTGGAGTAGGAAGCCGAGACTTGATGAGTGAATTTGGCTTCCATAATCACGCCAATCCTTCGTTGGATTTATGCATTGACCTTGAATAGATGGAATTTGTTTTGTTGCCCCTCTTTGGAATGTTGTCCAAGATAGGTCGAAAATTCTGGACCATCTTGCATTGAAATTCGCAAATCACCCGTAAAAACCTCGTCAATATAATACAACACAGTTGATTCTGCAAGATGTGGTCGATTATTTTCTCTGCTAAGATGAAGTAATGTAATGCTGCGAGTTGTTTCAGTACATACTTGAGCCAAAAACATCCCCGTCTGCTCGTTGGAAAGGTGGCCACCTCTACCGATAATTCTGTCTTTCAGTTTTCTGTTGTACGGCCCAAATCTCAAACGCTTGTCGTCGTAATTTGCTTCGATGGCAATGTGTTCGCAACCCTGGACGTGCTGAACCAATTCATCTGTCCATGAGCCCAAGTCGGTAATGATGGCTGCTCTTTCATTTTGGTAACTCACGATGAAAGCAACGTTGTCAGCGCCATCGTGAGGAACTGGAACGGGTAAGATTCGGACTGCAGAACCGAATTCAAGCATTTCCAGATTCTCAAAGAATGTGGTCAACTCTGGAAGGAGATCGAGTTCCATAGCAGTTCGCTCATTTGCATAAACAGGGATGCCCCACTTTGTTTGACAAAGTTTTGCACCGCCTCCGTGGTCACCATGGTGATGGGTGATGAGAATTGCATCAATGTCGGTTGGGTCAAGGCCAACTTGAGCAAGTTTTTTTGTCAATTTTCTTCCGCTAAAACCTTGGTCGATGAGCAAATGTTTGCCTTCGGTAGCAAGGAGTGTGGAGTTACCACTGCTGCCTGTTCCGAGGTGGGTAATACTCAATGTCATAGCAACAGTTTAGCCGATTCGCGTACGGACTTTGAATACACCGATACGAAAATCCAAAAATCTGCGAATATGATATATTTTCCACCTCTTGAGAATGTGATGAACATGAAATGTGTCGGAACAATGTTCCATCACCCTCATAAGGTAAACAAGAGGAGTTTTGGATAGCGGCAGGTGGCACCATGTCGCAGGTGATATCATGAGACGAAGTCAGACAACGATTTTGACCACCCTCGCCGTTGTAGCGAGCCTGCTTTTCATGTCTCAATTTCCTGCAATTTCTCCAGTAGCGAATGTGCACCCAGACGATACAACGCAATTGCCTCCGCCGAATACTGACTCTGATGGAGATATGATTCCCGATGTCCATGAATCGTTGTTTGAAGAATGGTTGAACTGGACCAATGTCGACGGCCGAGAGATTTCAATCAAAGGCCTCGATAAAAATGACGCGACTGACGCTGCTCTTGACCTTGACCGGGATGGTTTAAACAACACAGAGGAATATTGTTGGCCATATCCTGCAAACTGTACCGCTCCTGGCTTTCCAAGAGGACTGACAGGGAAAACCGATGAAAACGGCGACCGCTTGTATTTGGACCCACGCAAAGCAGATACGGATGGAGATGGCCTTCCAGATGGTTTCGAAGCTTACATGTGTGAGCGCATTGGTGGATTTAACATCATTCAAATGCGATACAATTGTTTGCGATTTGACCCTCTCAATGCAAGCGACCTCACCGACGATCCTGATGATGATGGCTTTGATATCAATAGAGATGGAGACTTGTCTGTTACTGAACGATTCACCTCCGCTGAAGAATATATTTTTGGTGCAACGGAAACGTTTGTCACTGAACTTGATGGACTATGGTGTCAAGCCAGCCTTCCCGATGGAGCAGGAATCCGTTCATGGCCATACATTAGCAACGGTGCTAATGCAACTTTTGTCAACATCCTTGAAGCATGTACGACCAATGCAACTGGTAAAATTGGTGACGATATGTGGTTAGGCACAGACCCATTGCTCGATGATTCAGACCGATACCATTGGGATGGTTTTGCTATCCGACCATTGTTCCCCTCATTTGGAGATGGAATGACAGATGGATGGGAAGTCCACTTCGGGCTTGACCCACTCAATCGGACAAATGCATTGGTTGACGATGATAATGACGGTTGGGACCGAAATAGGGATGGAATCATTACAAGTGACTTGTCCCGAACCCAAACTGCTCTTGCCGTAGGTGAGGCATTGTCAAATATTCAGGAATATAACATCCATTTTGATAACGGAAACACCATCTATCCCGGACTGAAATCTTCATTGTTGCAAAATGAATCAACTGTCCAACGTTATCCTTTGATGTTGGAGGAGATGGGTGGAGTTGAATCGATTCACCATGATATCAAATCGTTGCTTGTGTATGAACATACACTCCACATTATCACGACGTACGGAATTTCTTCAATCAATCTCGATACCAATGTATCTGAACATCAATGGTTCCCTCAGGGCTTGAGGGCAAACGAAGGTGTGTATGTCTCTGATGATGGCGTCATTTTTGCCATCGCTATGGCAACGAGTTTTGGCGTCTCCATCATTCCACTTCTCGCCGATGGTACATTTGCCTCCCTCGAATTATGGACTCATATTTCGTCAAGTGAAATGAATGCACTTACATTGCTTGCCTCACAAGATGGTTCACCCCACATTCTTGCGTTGGGCTCACGTGGTGAGGGGATTATCGTAGAACTCACTTCAGGATTTGATATCGATGCAACATATCCATTGGGTGTCGGTATTGTCACAGAGTTATTCGAACGAAATGCTACAGTCAATGATGTTGCTCATGGTATCAATTCAGACGGAGAATCAATGCTTGCTGTTGCTACCCATGTCGGACTCGTTCTCTTCGAAACGGCAACGGGCCGTGATGAAGCTACAGGAAACTGGATAGCATATTATGACCCCACACAGTCAAACTTCGGACCTCAAGTCGATTCCATTCGTCCAATGATTATTGGAACACAAGGAAATCCTGCTGAAATTCGGACGGTGGTGTTCGATGGGCCATCAGAATTCAATCATCAAGTGCTATGGTTTGGAACTCCAGCAGGAGTGCATCGATTGGACACACAGTCCGGACAACTCACCCACAGTGGATTATTGGCCCATCCAGGTATTGAAGGAAAAACAGTTCGCGAAACAAATAGCATATACTCGATTTATCCCACCGGGGATGAGCTCCTCATAGGTTCAGAGTGGGGGCTATGGGCGATTGCAGGTGATTACGCCGCAGTGTACGGTTTGCAAGAACAAACGAGAATTCCAGGTGAAATCGTATCCATCGCACCAGTGAGCAAGGATGGAGTCACTTCCATCTTTGCAGCAGCATCACCCGGACAGTTTTCAAATCTCAAACTCATCAATCCACTGTCAAACGATTCCGATGCCGATGGCATTCCTGACGGGTGGGAATTTGAAAATGGACTCGATCCAACAGACCCTTGGGATGCACAATTTGATTTTGATGGTGATGGAATTGACCTCGATGCGTCCGGCGATGGTGTCCTTGAACGATTGTGGGTGAATTTGGATGAATACAGGTATGTTCAACGAACATTAGGAGGTTTTAATTCAACTGATCCACAAAATGGTGATACGGATGGCGATGGATTATCCGATGGTGCTGAATATTACGGATTTTTCTTCAAAGAATCGACGTTGTGGTGTCATTACACAATTCAAATGGTCTATCAATGTGACACTCAAATTGGCCAACAGGCCAATGCTACATATCTCAATCAAATGAACATCGATTTCGGGACAGACCCCACAAACATTGATTCAGATGGAGATGGGATGCCAGATGGTTGGGAAATCGAACATCGTAGGTGGATTGGCTCAACATTCACAGGCGGAAATAATTGGACATTGGACCCTCATCGACCAGAAGATGCAAATTGGGACGCTGATAGCGATGGTCTTGCGAACTTGTGCGAATATCAATGGTCACTGGTTCGCCTTGCAGGATTAGAAGGCGAATTGATTGAGAATTTTGGTGAAGTGCCCGAAGCAGTCGAAAATTGGAGTGTTGCTGATCCAAACTCTATCGATTCTGACGGGGATTCGCTACCCGATGGATGGGAATCAGATGGCCGATGTACGTGGTCACCCGAGTATAATGGTGTCAACCCTCTCAACGGTAGCGATGTGCTGAGCAATCCTGATGGGGACGGTTATGATATCAATCATGATGGCATTCTCACCCTTGATGAGCAATTTGTGAATTATCTTGAATATCACTTGAGAAGCGGTTTATTCGTTGCAAATGGGACACTTGATGGAAATGAATTCCCATTTGAATTTGAAACAGGTTTATTTGATTTCATTTATGATTACGGTGAACCAGAAGACACGTTTGCTGAGAGAGCATTTAGTGAATTGTATAACTCACAATCCACCTATAGTGTTGGAGCGGCTAATCCGTGGAGTGCCGATTCTGATACTGATGGAATGCCGGACGGATGGGAGATTTGGTTTGCCCGTTGGAATTTGTTGGATGATGCTTGGACACTCAATCCCCTTGACTCTCAAGACAGGTGGCAAGATGCTGACGATGATGGAATGACCAATTGGGAAGAATATAATTCGATTGACCCATTATACTCTGAAATCCAGAACAATCGTAGTTCACCACAATGGTTCGTCACCACAGTAGGTGCTGCATTTGCCTTTCAACAATGGCCAGGGATTCCCACTTCAGCATCATTTGGTAGTTTCATTGACGACGACATACGCAATACATCTGGAATGACAACAGACCCGAATAATATCGATACAGATGGTGATGGCATGCTCGATGGTTTAGAATTGCTATTCACTGCATGGAACACATCAGCCGAGGTTTGGACTCTCAATCCGCTTGTCCCAGATGATGGAAATTTTGACGGAGATGAAGATGGTTTAATCGACAAACAGGAGTTTGCATTAGCAACGCTTCAACCAGATAATGGTATCGAACATCCAAGCGACGCACCATTGTTGCATATCGATGGAGATTTGCAACAACCTACTGAAAAAGCACAACGAATTTTTAACATTCTCATCTCTAAAAACACCCGAGGTAAACGGCTCCTCGATGATTTCAATGCTTGGCAATCTGGTGAACCTCCAAATGCATTCATCTCCGTTCTGCAGGGAATGACTGACCCAACATCAAGCGACACTGACGGCGATGGGATGTTTGACGGATTTGAATATTGGTTCACCTCTTGGGACTTGGATGAAAATCGATGGAGTATGAACCCACTCATTGATGGAGATGTGTATCTTGATTCAGATGACGACAGTTATGATTGCAACGGAGATGGAGATATATCTCTCGATGAACGTTTTTCAAATTTACGCGAGTGGGAGTCACGGACATGGGGTAAATATGACAGAAGAGATACCGTTCCTTTAGAACTCGGCATCATCGACTTTGGTGAAGATGCAATTCTTGCATATCAAGAAGAACTTGGTTATTCAGGGTTACAAGCACAATTAGCGTTGTACCAAGATTTCATCGCGAAGGGCCCAGATTCGGTTGAACGAATGGCAAAAATAAACTCACTTGATTCCGGAAATTTCAACCGTTCTCTTCGAGGTGTAGCTGACCCTACACATCCCGATTCAGATAGTGACGGCATTCCAGATGGATGGGAGTACTGCTATGCAATTTTCGGTATGAATGATCTCACAACAATCAATCATTGGTCGTCAAATCCACTCAATCCATTTGATGTCAACTATGATGGGGACCATGATGGATGGTACAACCGCACGACCTTTGACCAACCCGCTGTTCAGGGGCAATGGCAAAATAGAATCTTTACTCCAATTTCACAACAAATTCAACCGGGCATTGGAAATTTGCCATTCACTAATTCGATGGAATACATGAACCAAACCAGGCCAGACCTCAATGATTCGGATGGGGATAGTGTGACTTTTATCACAACAGTAGTGAATGGTGTTGTTGTATCTCATGTTCGAGATTACAATTATTCTGATGGTCGTGAGGTGTTCAAATACGGGAGCAATCCAAGTGATAATGACTCAGATGGTGATATGTTACCGGATTGGTATGAATACAAATTGGGATGGAATGAATCGAACGATAACTTTAGTTCATTTTTCCAAATTGAAGTCCAATGGATTGACCCTGCAACTGGTGGAGCCTGTACGACCGCAACAAATTCTTGTTTGCCCTTGTCTCTTGACACTCAATCTGGAGAACTCCGTCGACCAAATCTGAACTATACATGGTTCACCTTAGACCCTGCAGACCCAAATGACGCTAATGAAGACCCAGACAAAGATGGAAATTGGGATTGTTCAGGAGCTGGGTGCACATATGAGCCGTACACGAACTTTCAAGAGTTCTATGCCTTCACACTACAGGAGTATTCTTCGCCCAACGCAGTGAGATTATCTGGGCTTACTGTTGATGGAAACCTTGTCACAGAATGGTGGCAATTGAGGAAAGCAATTTTGGGCATCGGACAATCGAATGAACTGATTTTGAACTATTTGAAAATGGACAAATATGCTGGTCAAGATTTCCAATATGGGTATATTGTGAACGACAATGACGTTGATTTCTTTACTCTGAATTCGTCTGATGATGTCGTATTACTTGCTGGAAATCGTACTGATGCTTGGGAAATCTATTACCAATTCTCACCGAATACAGCACCTGACAGGAATGTTGGTGAGCATGAATTTGGATGGTATAATCTTGATTTTGATGATGATCACTTGGCTGAAGGTAGTAATCCAATGAATTGGGATACGGATGGCGATTGGCTTGTCGACTGGTTTGAAGTCAGAGATGATGAAGAAGATGGAGTTCGAGGCCAATCTTCACCAATTCGTTACGATTCACGGCAAACATGATTTTCAAGAAGTGACTTCTTACCGTATTCTTCAAAGGCTATGAGTTGAGTGCATTGGTGAGAGGGGCTGTGCCATGGGAAGAAATCAGTCGGGCCAAGTTGCTTTATTCATCGTATTCATCATGGTATTCACGCCTTGGTCTCCTCTTTTTTCCAATGCTGTCGACGATGTAGAAGCTGCTGGTGTTGCTCGACACATCTATGAGTTCAAGGATGGCTCCTCTGAGTACATTGCCCTCTATCAAGGTGGAAATCCTGATTCAGGTGCTGAAATTCAAATTCCAAAAGGTGCGCTCGTCACAGACGTCAGCCTCACCCTTTCGGGTGCGTCAGCGACCGGCTGGTCTCAAATTGTTACAGATTTGAGAAAAGATTGGGTAAAAGGGCAAGAATCATTTGTCGATGATCGAAGTGGAGATTTGACGTTAGCTATGGATAATCGTAGCCTACTGTTTGACCCACACGGCAATGACGCCATTGAAAACCCAAATTCAAATGCATGGTTGGATAATGGAACATTTTCACTTCGACAGCCTCATACTTCAAACGCAACAGAATCGCGATTCTCTCAACAGGTGAGTAAAACCTCGACCACATTCATGGCCCAGGGACAAGGAGCCATCCTCAAGCATCATGACTGGTTGTTCCTCTCCACATGGTCTTCGTCATCGTTCCACAATGTTGTCAAAAGACTGTATCCCAACAACGCAACGATAGAATCAACGATTACACTCGATAAAGCACAATGTACGCTTCCACAAAAGCATTCAAGTTCGTATTATGGGATGTATGGATTTAGGGATTGGACCCTTACCGACGATGAACGACTCTTTGGAATTTTATCCGGTTACAAATACCCCTACGGCTCTACTGCACCTGTCATGTACCACCGAGTTATCGAAATGGATGTTTCAAGAGACGATGTGTGGACATGCATCGATTCCTATGATGTTTCTCCTCAACTGCAAGATTATGTTGCTATAGCATATGACCACTCCCGAGATGTGGTGTGGATTGTTCACAACTCTGCACGCTCAATCGTTCCTTACACCTTTAGTGGTGACGGAACAGGCCAGTATCAACGCGGTGACACCATTTACACCTTCTCTTCATCATCTGGTTCCTCTTGGGACTGTGGCCGAACGGGTCAATTAGTTCGTGGACTTGAAGTGAACGAGACCACCTTTTTCATGCGATGCCAAAAAGACCAATACTACAACGATAGAGACCAACTCGAAGCATGGGCAATTTCTGGTTCAACGTCTTCGCTTGTTCCCCAACAAGGTGTACGACAAGTCGCTCCACTTGGATATGGATTGCAATTTGACGGTCGGCGATTTGTTACAGTAGATTCAGGCTACTCAACTTGGTCAGGTTCGACACTATACTACCGAGAATTTGGTACAGGTTGGATGTATGAAACAACGCCTTCTCCAGGAACCACAACTTGGTATGGTCCAGTTGTACATAGCGGCGAAGACATTCTATCGGCCAACATGAAATCCTATTGGTCTGCTACATCGATTGGAGACAGAGTCGATTACTGGATCTCCGCTGATAATGGAACTCACTGGGAACAAGTGATCAGTAACGAGACAATTCATTTCGCCTATCCTGGAAAAGAACTTGTGTGGAAAGCCCAATTGATTGGATCCACCGCAGTATCATGGTGGGTTGAAATTGAATACGCTACAAAATACCAAACATCAGGAGACTGGACAAGTACTCATTTCAACACTGGAACAAAAGTTGGAAAAGTTAGGCCAGTTTGGATAGCATCTGAGCCAACGGGTACATCGATTTCTGTCATGGTGTCGAACGATAATGGTTCGAATTGGGTTCAAGCACCGAACAACCAAGAAACGAGTTTCTCGACCGAAGGAGCAGGAAGTACTCTCAAATGGGCTGTTTTCCTCACGACAAATAATCCGAATGTCACGCCAAAAATAGACAAATTCACACTCAATTTCGAAGAAGGTTATCCTGACCGGCCCGAAATTGATGTAGGAAACGATGGTACTTGGGACTGGCGTTCATTGTTGTTCCTCAATGAATCAGCAATCGTAGCAACCGATGCATCAGCAGTCGGGTCAGTGGTACGCGTTGCACCAACACTCATCGATGCGTTCAACGATTTTATCCCTGAAAATGGTGAAGGAACAGTCAACGTTCCTATCGCTATCAAAGCCGCAACTTCTGGCCGAGTAAAAATTTCAAACATTGATGTCTCTTACAAAATGCAAACCAGAGCCGTAGGTGTTGAGTTTGAGGGTGGTTTAACCGCTCCAGATGGCATTTACAGGAATTTGATTGCTACAGTGGCTCATGGTGATGACGTGGATAGAGTCACAAAGGCGTCGATTGGTATCGTCAACAGTCACGGTTCGAACCCTTCATTCATGTGGCAACTCGGCAACTCTTGTACCACGATATCTGATGCAGATGGTATCATCCAATTCGATACCGCAAATTGTACTTCATCGATTAACTCAAAAGGTGAGTTGGTCATTCGCATTCCAACCAAGGTCAATTGGTCTTGGGATGACGAAGTTGATGCAGAGGCTATCATTTCAGTTGAAGATAGTCTTGGTATCGCCGTGAGTGGTTGGAAGACATCTGACATGGACCTTGTCATAGAAAATGATATCCAACTTGATGGTTTGAGGGTCTTTGAAGAAACGGGGCGAGAATTATATTCATTTGACTGGGTTCGTGGAGGTTACAACCTTACATTTACAGGTGGAATTCACTTTGAAAGTTCACAATTAATGCCAGAGGCGGGCTCGTTCAAGATTCGAATTATTGGACAAAATGTAACCTACGATGGAGATCCTATCGGAGAACCGATGGTATTGCTTGAAGAGGTTAATCCTGCTTTCGGAGAATATAATTTCACCTTTACATCACCAATGGAATCACATCCAGGTGGCATGGTGTTCTATGTTCAAGCAGTCGATCTCGCTAACGGTTCAAGCTTTGCAAATCCATCTTACAACTCTATTCGAATGATCCTTGATGGCAATTCTCCTTTGGTCCTTTTTGCTACACCAATTGATGGCTCTGAACAACATGCTGCAACTGGAGGTGGAAAGCCGATCTCAATTACGATTCAAGATTCAGTCGATCCACCTACAACCATTTCATTGCATTATTGGATTGGTTGTAAAGCAAGTGAAGCGATTGGATGTACTGATTACAATTTTGATGGAATGCCGAATGCTGACGAGTATGAACTCATGAGTATTGGTTCACCAGATACGAAGCCCGGTGGATTGAATATCTTCGAAGGCATTCTTGATGACTCAATGTTATTGCACGGGCAAAAAGTATCGTTCTTTGTCTCAGGCAAAGATGGTCAAAACAATCAGGTGGCCATGGGTGGTGGCCCAGTTTGTCCCCAAAGTAGTGTAGCCTGTGGATTTAGGCCAGGTGAAACACAACCAGATTGGAATGCAGACTTGGTCACCTATTTTATCCGTCAAGAATTTGAACCAAGTGTCGATATTGGTAACTCAACAATTGTTGGCCATGACGATGAGGAGCCTCTCCATCCTGGAATTCTCTACACCGCTCAACTCGTCGTGAGTGATCGAAACACCTGGAGAGACATTCAATATATCCAACTGGCATTAAGTGGTGATTTTGATGACGATGATTCATCTATCTACATCAGTATGGAAGAAAACGAATTTGGTTTGCCGAGGGCAGTGATGACCTCAGGGTCAACTCATATTGCTGTCTCGAACATTTACTCAGAAGTTCAAATTGACCCAACCAACGAAAGCAAGATTCTCATTCAAGCAAGGTTCCAACTGACGTGGACATTCCCTGAATTGTATGATACGAACGGTGAATCCTTCTTTATCCCAAAGGTACTCATTACTGATAGACCATGCAACGAAGGAGAAGATACCCCCTGCTATGAACGAGAATACGGGCTTGGCGAAGATTGGTGGAGCTTGGATAATGATTTCAGATTCGATACAGAGAGCGGCCACATCCGTGCTGTAGAGCTTCGTAATGGTGTGAACCATTACAATGACGAAAACTTCGAAACTATCATCGGAGCAGGTCAAGCCTTACGTGTTTCAGGACGTGTACTGTTTTCAGAGGACGAAACTCCAGCCCCTGCTGGTGCATTTGATGTCACTTTCGGCGACTTTGAGTTCCTTTGGGAAACATCCACTCGATTGGATGGAGAGTTCTCACTTGACCTCCTTATTCCATCTGTTCGTTCTGGACATTTGGATTTAAGATTGAAATTAGATGATTTACCTGGTTATGCTGAGGACCAAACACCATTCGTTCCTCGAGTTCGTCTTGCTGTTGACAGTGACAGACCGACAATTGGTAGCATTTCACTTGGCGGAGTTGATCCAAATATGCCACTACCTATTGGTAATGCAAACGACCTTCTTGTCAAATTGGAGACGAGAGACGATAACGGATTTAACCTTGAAAAGCCTGCTGTTCTTCATTACAGGGTGATGGCTGGTGAAGCAGAAATCTCCAGAGGTAGTGTCTTACTCCCTGACATCACACCATTTGGGCAACAATTTTTCTGGACAGGCCACCTTGATTTGACCGATGCAGGAGCGACAACTTTGTTGCAATCCTACACTGTTGATGTTTGGATTTCTGGTTCTGATGAAGCAGGAAATCCATTTGATACAAATGGAAATTCCATGATGGAACCATTCGCATCTTGGCCGCTTGCTCTTACAGGTCCACAGGTTAATTTGAATGCAGAAACTTCCACATTGCGTTGGTCAAATCCAAGTCCAGTTCAAGACCAAATGTCGAGTATGATTGTCAAAGGAATCAACACTGGTGGCACTGGGCAGGTTCAATTCGCTTTGCAGAGGCTCATTGAAGGAGGTTTTTGGGCAGAAGCAGATGCTATTGTACTCGATGTAACGACAAACCAAGAGTTTACTGCAACACTATCGGATATTGCAAATGTCCAAGCAGGTGATAGCATTGAATATCGTGTGTTGGTCTTTGTTGATGGTGTAGAAATGGACCGAAAAACAGTTGACCCACTCATTGTAAAAGAGCAAACGATTCGAGATGGTGAAGCATTATCTCAACAGGCATCTGAGGGAACCTTTAGCATTGTACTGTTTATCATTGCATTAGGTTCCATTTCGTTTGGTCTGTGGTCGATGGTCATGCGCCGAAGATTCATCGCTGAGTCCTTCGAGGATGACGCTGATCAAACTTCAAATGTTGAAGAGGCAATGAATGAAGAAGCAAAAATTGTTCCTGATATTGCTGCCATCCCCCCACCTTCGACAGCAAGCACACCTCCTCCTCTACAAGCAAGCGTGCCACCGCCAATCCCCCAAAACCCTGCTGCCCCACCTTTGCCTCCGTCTGGCCTGCCTGAAGGTTGGACTATGGAACAATGGAACGCCTATGGATGGCAATACCTCAATTCCTTGAAGAAGTGAGGGGCTCATTTTGGTTGATTTTTCAGAACAGTCTGATGGAATGGTTCTTTTCCAAGAAAGGGTCATCAATTTACTTAATCAACTAAAAATGCCGTTGTTTGAAGTTTCGTTAGTTTTCCAGAAACACATCAATCAGTTGCTTTCTTCCCTTGTTGAATTCGCTTCAACAACTGGTCAAGAATTGCCAGCGAATATTGCACACCCTTGGGAAATTGAGGATGACGATGTGCATTCACCTCAACAATTTTCCTTAGATAAGTTGCTTGAACGAGCAGACCATCAGCGGATGGATATTCTCGATACACTGATTCGGGTAACCTTGATTGAAATTGAAATAGAGATGGACAATGCTTTACTGATGATACGACAATGGGAGCATTTGATTCGGACTCAATTGTCCAAGGTTCAAAGTCCCGGTCAGTTATTTTCTCCACTCGAAATACCAGAGGCATGGTGACGAAGATTTTTGAAAGTCCAACTGCCACATTCAAATCATGAAGCGAGGGGCGTCGGTTGTCTTCGCCCTCCTGTTGTTGTTTTCTTCATTCTCATCAGGATGTTTATCTGAAAAAATAAAAGATGTACTCCTTGAAGAAAATCATGGCATCCCGGGCTCATTATCGATGGCCTGCTTGAGGTCCGATAAGCACACGACACTGGAATTTGAAATTGTTTACGAAGCAGGTTATCGCCCAGAAACGTCGAGTATCAATCTATTGAAAGAACGAATTTCCGATGTTTGTGATAAACCATCGGGGATTCAATTTGATTATATCGAGACAACATTCCCCTCGAACTTAGAATCTTGGAGTGCAGACGATGTTCGAGAACAGGGATGGGCGATCAAGGATGGCCATCCTCACAAAACCAACACCCTCCAGTGGCAGATTTTGTTTCCCTCAGGCACCTATGAAGACGAATCTGTTCTCGGTGTAGCTGTTGATGCATCGACGATTGCGATATTCAAAGACAGTGTCGAAGAAGCCGAAGGATTTTTTGGGCGTCCTTCAGCCGAAGAAGTTGAAAACAGTGTCATTGTCCATGAAGTTGGTCATTTACTTGGGTTGGTCAATCTTGTGTATGAATCCCCAAGACCACATGAAGATCCTGACCATCCTGGACATTCAAATAATGACAATTCAGTGATGTTTTGGGCTATTGAATCAACTTCCCTCATGAACTTCATCACAGGTAATTTGCCGAATGAATTTGATGATGATGACCTTGCAGACCTGAATGATTTGAAAAATGAAAATATTGCAATCACAGACCAACTTTGGATGCCTTAATTGGCTTGTGCAACAAGACCAGTCGCGGTTTTCCATGCGTCAAATATTGAAAAGAGCCAGAGTCCAATCCACAACACAACGGTCAGGGCAAGTGGGATTTGAAGGAGGGTCCAATCTCGTGCCTTTCCATGTTCTTTGTTAAAATGCTGACCAAGAAACAAAAATGGAATGCAAGCAACTGCTGCTGAGACCATCGGCCTCATAGCACCCCAAGTTCCAACTCCGAATGTGATTTCATGAAAAATCAGTTTCATCGTTTCCATGACACGTTGAAAAAACGGTTTCTTTGAAGAACTGGGATATTGAACGACCATCTCGTCAACATCGAGTCCATTGCTCATGGTTGTATTACGTCACTCCTTCTTTGTGAATGTGCCGATGAATTCGCACCGAAGGTATCAAAATCCTAACTTTTGTACACATGTCGTGAAGCCACTTCAAGTTCTTGTCACAGGATTTGAACCATTCGGGCAATCTACGACCAATTCAAGTCAGATGGTTGTAGAACAATTGCAACTGCTTGAATCTCCATCTTCAATTGAAATGCAATTCAAAATCTTACCAGTGACAGAAAGTGGGGCAAAAGATACCCGTTTGAGGATGGAAAAAGGCGAGAATTTCGATATCGTGTTTCATTTGGGATTATGTGAGTCGTGTGAGGAAATTCGAATCGAAACAAGAGCAACGGATTCTCTTCAAATGCGAATTCCTGACAACGAAGGTCGGCAAATTTTGAGTAGTATCATCGATGGTAAAGGTTCGATTTATTCTGATTTACCGTTACACAAAGTGTTTGAACGAGATGAACATCTCATAGAATCAATTGATGCGGGTTCTTTTGTTTGCAATGAAACATTTCGACAAACTCTTCTTGGTTTTGACGACCAACAAAAAAGAAAACATTGCGTATTCATTCATCTTCCCTCTGAACATAAGTTGCCAATTGAAGAACTCACATCACGGACTTTTGAGGTGATTAAAACGTTGACAGAAGCAATCAATGTCAAAACCATACCTGTGGCCGCACTCGCCGTCGTTTCAAGTTCAGGTGAATGTTTTGCAGCCTACAGGGTCGAATCCACAATTTCTGGATGGGAATTTCCCGGCGGTAAAATCGAAAAGGGCGAGAGTATACATCAAGCCATAGAAAGGGAATGTCAAGAGGAACTTAATTTAGAAATTCAACCACAAAAAACCCTTGGGCGTTGGGATTATCAAATCAAGGGGAAATGGTATTCACTTTTCCTTGTGAAGTCGGACTTACCTGATGGTTCCATAGAACACATGGAACTTAGAGAACACGAAAAGGTGACTTGGGTGGCACTTGATGAAATTGTTGAATTTGATTGGCTTCCACACGATAGAGATATGGCAAGGTATTTATCTCGAATCATACCAAATCCTTGAATCTCCCGCATCAGTCATACCAATATCATCATGTGCATACCGAGGAAAATGTTCTCTTCCTTCATGCCATGTTGCTGATTGAATCCAATCTACGACGTTTTCACCTGTTAATTGAATATGAATTAAACCACCGAGAGGATAATCGTCTGGTATCGGGAATGAGATTTTTCCCATTGACGCGGCTTGTCTTGAGATGGAAAATGACGCTGTTGGGTGTTCGAAATCCTTTGTCATACTATCAAGAGCAGTATCAAGGATGCGTTGTTCGTGTATCTTTTGAAGAAAAACTGACATTGAAACATTGTTCCATGTAAACTGATATGTGTTCCTTTTACCAAAAATTGGTTCACTCGCTTCAATAAATACAGCATCAGGAAAAATCATCTGAACAGCTTGTTGAATTTTAATTGGAGATTCAGCACCTTTTGAATCTGTACTTACTTCAACTTCGATGCCTTCGCCTATCCCAGATAAGATCATTCGCCGTTCCGACATCATGTTGGCCACATCAAAACGCTTCAAGAATCTGTTGTGTTTGATGATGTTTGTCATAAGAATCAAAAGTATCAACAAAAAACATTGGGTATGAGTGGAGGGCAGCCAGAAATAACTGTTGTTGTACCACTCTACAATGAAGAATCAAATATTGAACGTTGTTTTTCATCCTTGGTCAATCAAACTTTAGATTCGAGCATGTATTCACTGTGCTTTGTTGATGGAGGGTCGACTGACAACACCAAGGAAATCTTACACAACTTAATTGGAAACATGGGGGCAGATTCGCCTCAAATCATTGTCCTTGACAATCCAAAAAGGTCGGTTCCTCACGCACGAAACATTGCTCTCAAACACCTTCCAGATTCTGTCAAATTTGTGGTTGAACACATAGGGCACGGCTTTGTTGAACGTTCACACCTTGAGCAGCGAATTGCGAGTTGGAAAGAATGTGAAGCAAAATATGGTTCGAATCTTGCAGGCGTCGGAATCAAAGTGATTCCAGATGAGGATGTTGTGAATCGAAGAGCAATTTGGATAGAATCTGCTTTGCATTCTTGGCTTGGTCAAAGCGGTGGCCAATTTGCACATTTTTCTTCCATTGGAACAACAAATACTCCTGCTTTTGTGATGCATCGTCGGCAATGTTTGGAAAGCATTGGGGGTTGGGATGAATCGTTTATCACAAGCCAAGATAGTGAATTATCGATGCGACTTCTTCGTTCGGGGTATATTCTTGCCAGAGCACCAAAACCCACGGTCCAAATGAAAAAGCGTTCGACCTTAGTTCAATGGTGGAAAATGGGGCATCGATATGGATTTTGGCGAATGAAGGTCATCAAAAAATACCCTTCGAGAATCAAAATTGTTGAATTTTTACCATTCATTGGCTTGTTGATGACATCAATGCTGTTCTCCATGAACCATCATTATTCTGTATTTCCTTTGTTCATATATGGGCTTGTGTTGACGGCAGAAGGCGTAAATCAATCAATACGTACGAGGAGCATTTCAACGCTATGGGGAGGGCCACTTTGTTTATTCATGCTACACACAAGTTTCACTCTTGGTCTCTTCGATGGCATGCTCCGAAAAGGACGATTTTCAAATGACCGATGATAGAGCATCCAAGGCATACTTTGAATAAAAATGGATGAAACAAAAAAATTTGAGGGTGATTTTTTGAAAGGGGGTCCGACGAATTTGATGATTAGCCTCCTTCCCCTCATCATTTTCTCTTCACTTCACCTTAGCATTCCTCCACTCAAGGCTACAATTGAATATTCTTGGTTTGGAATTGTGATTTACTACTCAATCGCAATCGCAATATTTTTGGTGTTAAGAAGGCGATTGAATGTGGTTCAAGACCATGAATTTCATCGTTCGAAAGCCATGAAAAAAATGAAGGAAGTCTACAAGGCAGAAGAACAAGGAGTATGGGAAAGCGATGTCGCATTGGGTGGAAATCTCTCAATGGAATCCGTAGCCTTGTATGGTCGAGTCGGCACACTCTCAAATGAACCAACAGAAATTGAATTGGATAGCGAAAACAAAGTGGAAGTGGCAATGTTGACAGAATCAAGAACAGTTCTCAAAGCAACAGGTCGATTGTACAATGGCAATGATGAATCAAGTGGGTCGAATGTAGGAACTGTTGGTGCAATTCGACAAAGTTCTCCAATGGATCGAGTTATAGATTTCATTGGCTCATTCTTTGGTAAGGATTCGAAACTCGATAGAGAGCAAAAAAGAATTGCAAGGTTAGAAACACAAGCTTCACTGAAACCAGTCATTGCTCAACGACCTGTAGCACCAATGAAATCGTTACAAGATAGTGATGATGAAAACATTCGAATCACGAGTTACAGCGATACAGGTGGCATTGATGATAGCATTTCATCATCGGGAATTGCCGTTGATTCCCAAATTGAACCGAATGAAGTTCAATTTCCAAATTCGTCTCAAAGTATTGAATCAATGGCGATGATACCAGGGCAGAAAACCGTTGTTGGCCTATCACAATCACAAGGTGGAAATGCATGTCGTGCATGTGGTTCTACATATCAAGCCGGTGAACGTTTTTGTCCAACTTGTGGTATTGATTTGTAGGCAAATGAATGCGTGATGTTCAAAGGGGGGCTTTTGTCGTCTCATCACGGGGAGCATCCATGTCAGAGAAGCGGGATTACTATGAAATCCTCGACGTTCCGCGAGATGCTACGGATAAAGACCTAAAAAATTCGTTTCGAAGATTAGCACGAAAATACCATCCTGACCGAAGCACAGAAGAAGACGCTGAATCTAAATTTAAAGAGATTCAAGAAGCATATGCGGTGCTATCTGATCCACAAAAACGAGCCCAATACGATCGTTTTGGACATTCCGGGCCGTCAGGAAGCCCTTTTTCTGGATTTGAAGGCGGTTTTAACATCAATTTGGAAGATCTCTTTGGTGGAGATTTCTTTTCAAGTATTTTCGGAGGTGGAAGACGAAGGTCTCGTCAACGACGAGGTTCAGACATTCTTGTACGGCATAGTGTTGAATATTCTGATGTGTATCACGGAAGCCAAGAAGAAATCACCATTGACTTACCACATGCCTGTGGTCCCTGTGAAGGCACTGGTGCAAAGAATGGTGAACTCGATACATGTGATACTTGCCGAGGGCAAGGACAAATTCAAGTCCGTGAACAAATCGGGCCATTTGTTCAATCTTCAGTTCGTACTTGTTCTGACTGTGGGGGCGTTGGTTCAACACCAATCGAAAGTTGTGATGACTGCAATGGACAAGGTAGTACCTTAGAATCAACAACACTTCGATTCCAGGTGCCCAAGGGTGCTGAAAGCGGAACACGCTTGAGAATGAAAGGGAAAGGAGAACCATCGAGTTTTCCAAATGGTGAAACTGGGGACCTTTACATTGAAATTGAAGTCGAGGCACATCCATGGTTTGAGCGAAGTGGTTCAGATTTGATTATGTCGCTACCACTTGGATATGCTGACCTTGTTCTTGGAACGACCATTGAATTGGACCATATCGACGGAAAGGGAATTGAAATCAAAGTTCCACCACATTCAAACTCTGGTGAAACACTTACGATTCGTCAACGAGGTCTTCCCCATCCCCGCACTGGACGAAATGGTGATGTCGTCGTGTTACTGAAATTGCATATGCCAAAGAAGTTGAGCAAAGACGCCAAAAAATCACTCAACATTCTTCGCGATGAGTTGGGTCCTGAAGACATAACTCAAAGGATTCTTGAGGATTCAGAAGAACGCAGAAGAATCTGATTATTCCTCTTCCATTTCGATGCAGTGTGGTATTTTAGCAGCAAAAGGTTGGCCATTAAGCCTTCCGTTTAATTCGACCTCTAATCTCTTAGCAGTGCCCTGAACATCAATTTGCAAATAGGTGAGTTGACCTTTGGTCAATGTGTCAATAAACACTTCTTCCCCGCGGAAAAGGAATTTAGGTGTGCAATTTACGATTGAATAAGCTGCACCCTCTGGTGCTTCGATACGAAGTACTGCAAGGTCCCAAGTTCCTTCTTTAGCATAGAGGCCAATCAGAAGTGGAATTCCAGTACCATCTTTTGAAAGTCGTTGGTCTAATTCCCACACCATGATTTCTAAACCATCGGTAGTGTGTTGTATCGAAGGCGTGCCCCACGATGTTGTTCCTTCTTGCCATGTCACAGATTGAAGAGCAGTCAAACTACGGAGGAGCGTTTTTCTTGTGTATAATCTAGTCGATGCACCCAAATCAAGTTGAGTTTTGAGCCATCGTAGCCGGTCTTTTTTCGAAAGTATTTCATCGGTCAAACGTTGATTTCGTTTCCAAGAAATTGCAAGAATGAGGGCAGGTACAATGAGGACAAAACCGAGAATCCAACGCACGATTTCTCCCCACATTTTTGCTTTGTCATCCGGAGGAAACCAAGGTTCTTCACCTTCATCAATGAGATTGTACGTAGAAGTAATTGTGTAATGAATCGAAGGAACATTTGCACCGTATTCGGTAGGTGTGGCATTTTCTGGGTTTTGAAGGCGAACTTGTAGAATATGGTACCCTCTGCCAACTTGTTGACCAACCTTGATTTCTGAAGAAGTCTTGACTCCGTTGTGTGTGCTGATTGTTTCATAGGTTGATTGGTCGATATCCCATATTTGAGCAACCAGTGGGCTGATATTTCCTTCGATTTTGAATTCAATGAAATGGATAGATTCTTCCCATCCTTCGATATAAAACAAATATGTGTCGCTTGTATCAAAAACCGAAAGAGTGAGTTGGGAAGAATAAGATTCATTGATTTGTATCAAAACCCATTCGGATGAAATAGAACTTAAATTCGTACTTGGAAGATACCCTTGAGCATCTCGAATTCCAGTTGCATCGGTGAAATCTATGAGCGAAACATGAAACGAGAATGTTTGCAACGATTGCAAATTCAATTTTCCAGCAGTTGTGTTTGGATATGGAAAGACTGTGACCGCCTCAAAAGGCAGGATAGTTGTTTGATTTTCTTGTAAATCGATACCTGCAAAATAGGTCATATCTAAGTCGAATGCATGTGCTCCGTTTTGAATGCGAAGAGCATGTGCTGATGGCCAATCAAAGGC
>JAYNJV010000028.1:0-6755 GCA_038110525.1 Candidatus Poseidoniales archaeon
AACCTCTTTTGCTCAACGACTGGAAGCAGAGGGAAGAAATTCTTGAAGCTGAATTAATTGAAGAAGGAAAGTAACGCCCGAACCATAAGACTATTCGAGCCAAAGAACAAGTGAGGCAGACCATTGAAAAAGACCGGTCGCCTCAGGTTGCTATGGGCGACTTCAGTACAAGGGTCAAAAGTATCCAGCCTACTGGGGTTCGCAAAATGTTCGACCTCGCTGGCGACGATACGATTTCCTTTGGGCTCGGAGAACCGGATTTTCAACCGCCCGAAGTTGCTATTGAAGCGTTTTACCACGCTATGAAAAATGGCAGAAACAAATACACCACTACCGCAGGTCTGCCAGCACTTCGACGAAAAATTGCAGAGGACTGGAGTTCGAGACAATCTGGTCTCTCCGAACAAAATGTGTGCATCACAATGTCGGGAACAAGTGCACTGATGAACCTCTTTATGACCCTTGTCGAACCTGGGAAAAATGTCCTTCTTCCAGAACCATACTTCCCACTCTACGGACCCGATGTATCCATCGCTGGTGGGGCATCAAAATTTTATTCGTGCAAATTTGAACACAATTTTATTCCACAGGTCGAGGAACTTGAGGCACTCTGCGATGAACATACCGTTGCCATTTTGTACAATTTCCCAAACAATCCAACAGGAGCAACAATAACAGAGTCCGATAGAGATGCGTTGCTTGATTTTGCACGACGACGTGGTTTGTGGATCATCTCCGATGAGGTTTACGACCAAATCATCTTCGAAGGCGAGCACGTTTCGTTCTTTGGATGTGGATACGATGATGTTGCAGTCGTCAACTCGTTTTCGAAAACATTTGCAATGACGGGTTGGAGAATCGGATACATCTTATCCGCCAATGCCGAACTCATGCAAAATGTCATCAAAATGCAGTATTATATCTCTGCATGCTCAAATGATGCGATGCAATATGCAGTGCTTGAAGCCATGGAAAAAGCACCCGATTTTCCAAAGCAAGTTTCTCTTGCGTTCAAAGAACGATGTGATGCTATCGTCGACCGATTAAATGCCATTGACGGTGTCGAGTGTCATAAGCCCAAAGGTGCGATTTACGTCTTTCCCAAGGTCACAGTCCCCGGCATGAGTTCCGAAGAAATTGCAATGGAACTGCTCAAAGACGGAGTTCTTTGTTCCCCTGGTTCGGCTTTTGGAGCATCGGGAGAAGGACATATCCGTCTTGCCTTTACCATCGGTCTTGATGATATTCACAGGGGCATGGATATTTTTGAACAAACAATCAACAGATTGCGACGGCCGTAGGTTGAGATTCGATGTCACTTGCTACCGAATTGATTCTTGGCTTCATCGGATTTTTTATCGGTATTATCGCACCACGATTGCCGACGATTTTTATGACCAGAACCAAAGGGTTCAACACACATTTTCCACCTCATCCTGACCCCGTTCCACTTTCACCTTACCTTACTCAACGAATTCTCCACTTGAGGAAATTTTTCCACGGTAGCCTCATTTTAGCCGCAGTTATCCTCTTGTTTGGTTACCTTAGCCTACGTTGGGGCTCTGGACCATTTGGATTTGGATTGTGGATAGGTGCGGGGTGGTTCATATTGTCAAGACTCCAAATACTCGCACTCGGTGACCACGGCCCTTGGACCATGGACATCGCTCAAGAGTTGCAATTGATATCGAATTCTATAGAAAGCAACCCTTGTTGCTCATTTCCTACAATATCTTGGCATCTTCAAAGCATCAAATGTGACGCTTGTGGCAAGGTATTGAAACGAATGGAGCGACCCGATCTTGGCAGAAAACGTGCTGACGGTTTCTTTGTTGGAACTCTGCGACTCTTACTTACCGATGGTTATCCGATGGTACGATTGACCGGTGATTTGGAAGAAGAGTGAAAATTGCCTATCTTTGCCTTCTTTGAACGGAAGACTTGAGAAACTCATCGATTCAAGCCAGCCCCATGACAACGCCAAAATCTTCTGGTCCTTTGACCACTCGACTTTGGCTCACCATCATTGTCATCGCACAAATCTTTGTGACGCCTTTTGCTGCATTTTCAGTCAATTATTTGTTCAAATTTGATTTTGGTGGAGAAAATCTATCATTGTCATTTCATGCAGATATGATCCCTTGGATTGGTATTGCCTCGCTTGTTTACGGAATGACAGCCCTTCTCCTTGCCTTGATGCTTGGGGGATTTCGTCCGATGCATGTGGTGGAAAGTGGAGGGTGGCGAATTGCTGCTGGCTTTTCAAGGAACAAAAGGAGTGCACTCAAACGTAAAGAATCGCGTGAAAAATTTGCAAAATCCCCACATGCAAAGGTGTCCATGCTTTCATACAATCGTTATCGAAATGGACATTCACACATTTCAACACATGGTAGTCTTGCCCTGCTCGCTATTCCTTTTCAGATTCTCTTGGCAACTTTACCACTTAGTCTTGTGTTGCTCATCCCTGAATCCGTTCTACATGAACACAGGAGACTCGAGTTGGCCCTCATGTTCTACATTGTGTGTCTTCTGTTTACGATGAAAGTGTATCCATACGCAGCACGCAAGTACATCGCTGTAGCATCAGTGACTCGCAAAATGATCGGAGCAATAGCCCCACTCTCATTGTTCTTGCCAATTCTGCTCATTTGGACAATGGGCCACATTGCAAATATCGTCGTTCTTGGAACACTTGGTACTTCAACAGATTTGAACATTCAATTCGAACAAAAATTACTCGAAAGCTTGCTTTCTGCAGAACATATCCCCAATTCTTCCTTCCTTGATTTACTTACCGCACTCGCCGTCATGCCACTTTCTGCCTTTACCACACTCGCTGTACTCGGAGGCTCATCCGGGCAACCACCAGAGTGGATGAACACAACCTATTCTCAATCGCTTCAACGACAGGAGCCGACAAGAGTTGCCGTTGCCCTTGCCAAAGGGGCTAAAATTGCTGCAACGGCAACTGCAAGTATTGCTTCTATAACGGCGGCAAATGTCGCCATGCAATCTCAAGTTGGCTCAATGGCTGCAACGCAAGCGGCGAACGCAACTCAAGTTGCGTCTTCAGCACATCAGTTAGGGCAACCTTTGAACGTGTTATCTGAATCCACTGTTTCCAACATGACTTTTCCCTCGGATTTGGTTGTTCCGACGGACGCTCTTGAATACGAAGATTCTTTGAATGTAGAGGTGGACGAAAACATGTTCAAATTCATCGAAGACATTGATGAACATGATGTCGTTGAATTATCAGATGAGGTGACTATTCGAGGTTTTGAAGGCATCGAATTTGAATGATTCTAGCGTTTTAGAATCGACTCAATCAATCACGAATTTCTTATGTGAAATCATTCTCGCGGTGGTAGTGAAGACCATGCGTCGAATAAGCCCTGTACTAATTGTTCTCTTTTTTCTCATGCAAAGTGCGGCAATCATGGTTGCACCTTCAGGTCATGCCGCATCAGGTCGCGGTGGCTCAAATGACGATTACACCATTTGGGACATCACATTTGGTCAAGCGAACATGTCAACGTGGATTCAATCCGATGGCAGCCTCCAATTGTACACGTTTCAAGGTAAGGAAATTGAAATCGATGTCAATGTAAAGCGACTCGGAACTTCACAGATCGAAAGAACAACCAATGTCACCCTCGAAATCATCCACCCTATTGGATTCGTCATGGAAACCTTTGCCTGGACAACTGCTCCGATGACAGGGGGACAAGAAAAGCTCGAAACCATTCTCTGGACTCCGATGGCCGCTCACTCAATTCTCGATACTGCAACCAATGACTTAGGTGGTGGTCTCATCCTCCGGGCAACGGTAAGTTATCCACTCGATGACCGTAACAACAACGACATTCTCGAAGAAGCCATTCCAGTTGCGGTGAGCAGCGACAAATTCGACGGAACAACTCAATCCCTGTTCACGAATACATTCATCTCAGGCAAATACCCTGCAGACGGTGGCGGTGCTACGAGTGCTGGCTCATGGGTCGCTGATACCAACAACAATGCTGTTGGAACAAAACATTGGAGACACTCGAATGTCGGAAGCAACTATCCTTCCGGAGCAGAGGCAACTCGACTGTTTCATGGGTTCTTTACCAATCAAGCACAATGTGATGCTGATTCATCCCTTGATGGCGATTTAAGTGTCATCTACGGCGTTTACATTTGTCGAAAGGTCTTTTACGCAAGCAACTATGTTTCAAGTCAATTCCATGTCCAAGCATGGGGTAGCATGGCTGCCGGTGATTCTGTGTCCCTAGAACTTTGGAGAGGGTCTGGTGCACTATCGAGCGAAATGGAATCAATCCGATACGACTTAGCCGACGGCAACCCAAGTCCTTCTTCAGGACAGTGGACTAATATTTCATGGGACCCACAAGAAACCTGGAAAAACATCCCTGGACTTGCAAACCCCGATATTTTCCTCGGCGGAAATGCCCTCTATTATGGTCTCATGTTTACATCAGATTCTTCCGGAGCGTCAGAGGGAATGCACGTTGATGACTTCATTCACTTTGGCGTGAGCAAGGTTAATGATTACACTGTTAATCTCTCTTGCGATAATCCAACAGGTGGCTATACACTTGCACCAAGCGAAATTGCGCCACTTCACTGCTACCTCACCAACAACGGATATTCTCCGATCAGCATTCGAGCAGAAACAAACATCACCAACGAGTCTTGGATGTACCCAGTTCCATCGATTCGATTTGATATTGAGTCAAGCAACAATCACAATGTCAATGTGGTCATTCCTCCGATCAATGGTGGCAAGACCATCGAAATCTGGGCGAACCTTACCATTCCACCTGGTGCAGATGTTCAACAACAAACATGGCACCTATGGTTGACTGACGCAAGCGGTTCACAACTTGGTGAGAAGGCCCGACTCGAATTCCCGGTGGCAGTCACCGAACAATACGGTGTAGCGATGACTTCAACGAGTGGGCTTGTAGCAGCAACAATTCCACCAAAGGAATTTGATTACTTTAATTTCAAACTTCAAAACACAGGAAACAAGGATGCTGCATTCAATCTTGCCGCTACATTCTCCGATATTGAATCGGGTTGGACCTATCAAATCGAGAATGCAACTGGGGTGCCCGTTCCGAACCCAATTGTGCTCGAACGAGCCGAGAAAGTTGAATTAAGAATGAATATCTCTGCTCCCGACCTCGCTAATCCAGGCACGGTTTCATTCAACCTAAGGGCCACTTGCCCATCATGTTCAACCGCTTTGTTCGGCACCGATATCGTCGTTCGAAACATCGTCGTTCCAGTCATCCGGGAAGTTCTGCTTGAGACTGAAGAAGTCTCATTTACTTCACCTGCGAATGGTGTTGAACAAACAAAGTACATCAATGTCTACAACCGAGGTAACAGCGACGAATCATACACACTCACTGTGTCACAAAACAATTGGCAATTTGGTGCTTACCTACCTACCGAAACACTCAGTGGCCTCGATGCATGGGACGGAGAAATAACCGTACCTCTCAAATTCCCAATGCCTATCGGTTTGAACCCAGGAATTTACACAATCACAGTCACAGCAACAAACAATAACGATACTTCCATCAAAGATTCAATTTCAATGTCCGTTGAAATTCTTGACACTGCTGCGGTGTTCGTATCAGATGAAGACACCGGCCAATCCTACATACCCGGTCAACCAGCACAAACCATGCAGTTTATGGTTCGAAATGATGGGAATTCGCCAGACCGCTTTGATATCACACTCGATTATCCAACCGATAAAATGCAAGCAAATGTCGACCAAAATGACAACGAAATGGTGGGCACAAGAACCATCGAGATTAATCCTGGCGCAAGTGTGAACATATCGATTTCGTTTTCATTCCTAAGTGGAATTGCTGATGGTCAACTTATGATGAATGTGATAGCGACCAGCGTCAATGACGACTCCATTTCAAACAGCGGAGCAGTGACTTTCCTCGTTGGTTCCCAAAACTGGCTCAAACTCATCCCATCAGCACCTTTGACCATCGATAACGCTGACGATGAAGTCTTGGCCCTCGTCACGGTTCGAAACCAATACACAAGTGCCCAAGTGGTCACGATGGACCTTGACGACAGTGATACGAAAAACTGGTTCCAATCGAGAATAGATTCAG
The DNA here is from genome assembly GCA_038110525.1 of Candidatus Poseidoniales archaeon. Taxonomy (GTDB): domain Archaea; phylum Thermoplasmatota; class Poseidoniia; order Poseidoniales; family Poseidoniaceae; genus Poseidonia. The sequence goes on from JAYNJV010000028.1 coordinate 6,156, forward strand.
CAGATCGCAGTTTCGTGCTTGGCGTTGGAGAAGAACGTGAGATTTTGATTGAAATCATTGTTACGGAAACAACCCTTACTTATCTCAATGCAGAAGGCCAGTTAACTGTTAATCTTACAATTTGGGCTCAATCTGAAACCGTCAGTGATGCTGCAAGAACCTCAATTCAAATCACTTTGATTCAACTTGACTCAGATGATAATACTGCAAGCGCAGATGAAACAGAAGGTGGATTCGATGGTGTATTCAACATCGTCCTATGGGTAGCACTTTTGGTTGTTCTTGCAAGTGGTGGCTTCTTCGCATTCCGAATCATCCAAAACACTGGTGAAGAAGAGGATGAATTTGGTGGATGGGGCCGTGATATGTACGAAGACAATCTTGCTTCAACATATGGTGCCGTCGCAGCTGCACCGACAATTGGTGCAATGGGTGTCATGCCCTCCGCCGAAAAGTCCCTCGTTGATATTCCATCAGCCATGCCGCCCGAATCACCTGCACCTGCACCTGTTGAGCAGCCCGTTCAAGATGGACCCGCATTACCTCCTGGTGGCCTACCTGCAGGTTGGACCATGGAGCAATGGAAGCACTATGGGCAAC
>JAYNJV010000028.1:6855-21154 GCA_038110525.1 Candidatus Poseidoniales archaeon
CCTGGTGGCCTACCTGCAGGTTGGACCATGGAGCAATGGAAGCACTATGGGCAACAATGGTTGGAACAAAATGGTCTTGCTTGATGTGCAATCGCACATCGTAGGGTTCAAGTGGATGAGGGTACCGCCCCAAACACAGAGGGATACGAATGTATGGTAATGGACAGGCCCCTATTTTTATTCTCAAAGAGGGTACTCAACGCACACGAGGTAAAACTGCTCAATCAAATAACATTGCAGCAGCAAAAGCGGTAGCCGATGCCGTTCGTTCAACACTCGGCCCTAAAGGCATGGACAAAATGCTCGTGGATTCTATGGGCGATGTGGTCATCACCAACGATGGTGCAACAATCCTCAAGGAAATGGACATCGAACATCCAGCAGCAAAAATGATTATTGAAGTTGCAAAAACACAAGAACAACATTGCTACGATGGAACCACCACTGCAGTTATTCTTTCAGGTGAGTTACTGAAGAAGAGCGAGGACCTCATCGAACAAAATGTCCATCCGACTGTGATCTGTGAAGGATTTCGACTTGCTGCTGAAAAGGCTTGCGAATTGCTTGAAATCCATGGTATTTCTACAGAAAATGATACTGATATTCTAAACGAAGTTGCGAAAACTGCACTGACAGGAAAATCTGCTGGTGCGGTGAAGTCATTCATGGCTGATATTTGCGTCCGCGCTGTACAAGCAGTTGGGGTTGTTGAAGATGGCGAACGTATGGTCGATATCAAAGACATCAAAGTCGAAAAAAGGCAAGGTGGCTCTATTCGAGACTCTTCGCTCATCGATGGTATTATCCTTGACAAAGAACGAGTACACGCTGGTATGCCTCGCACCATCCAAAATGGTAAAATCGCACTTGTGAATTCAGCTGTTGAAGTCAAAAAAACCGAAGTTGATGCGAAAATACAAATCACAGACCCAAGCCAATTAGCACTTTTCCTCGAAGAAGAAGAACAGTATATTCGAAATCTCGTTGATACTATCGAAAATTCAGGTGCAAATGTCCTGATATGCCAAAAAGGAATTGATGAATTAGCACAACATTACCTTGCAAAGAAAGGCATCTTTGCTATTCGACGTGCAAAGAAATCCGACATGGAAGCATTGAGCAAGGCAACAGGAGGTCAAATCATCACCAATATTGAAGATATTTCTCCGGAGGACCTTGGCCATGCAGCCCGGATCGAAGAAAAGAAAATTGGCGAATCGGACATGACCTTCATCACCGGATGTCCCGAAGCAAAAAGCGTCTCTGTTCTGCTTCGTGGAGGAACCGAACACGTGGTTGATGAAATTCGACGTGCATTTGATGATGCTGTGGGCGTTGTCAGTGTCGCATGGGAGGATGGTGCCGTCCTCACTGGAGGAGGTAGTGTTCTTGCCTCGATTTCGCGAGAACTACGAAGTTACGCTGAAACTGTAGGCGGCAGAGAACAAATGGCGATTGAAGCATTCTCAGGGGCACTCGAAATTATCCCCCGTACCCTCGCTGAAAATGCAGGTCTTGACCCTGTCACAACGATCATCGAACTTCGCAAAGCTCATGCTGATGGCCAAAAATACGCAGGTATCAATGTCTACGAAGGTGGCGTTGCCAATATGAAAGATGCGAATGTCCTCGAACCTCTACGAGTGGTCGAACAAGCAATTCAATCTGCAACTGAAACAGCAATTATGATCCTTCGAATCGACGATGTCATTTCATCAAAGGGCGTCATGATGGATGGCAACATGGATGATATGGGCGACTTCCAAATGTAAAGTGATTTTTAGGTATTAAATCATATCACTCAAAGCCATTTTTACAAGTGGTGAAATGATAACCTTCAAAGGCTTCTGTCCGGTGGGAGGACTGACTAGCGTATGCTAAGAAGGTGAAAACATGGTCGTAGTCGCCAAGGTCTGGATTGATGAAGACTGCATTACATGCGATGCATGTCAAGATATTTGCCCTGAAGTGTTCAGTGTCACAGAAGAAACATCACAAATTCTTGCCGCTGTTCGAGTCGATGGTAAATTTGACAGAAATACGCAAGGAGCCCTCTTATCAGGTTCGTTTGGTGCCGATTTAGGCGACATCATTCTTGAGGCGGCTGAAGCCTGCCCTGTTGAAGTGATTAAATTCGAACTCGCTACTGACGGTGCTGCTCCTGAGGCAGAAACCTCGACCGCTGAGGCTGTAGCCGAAGTCGCTGCTGCACCTGCACCTGCTGCAGCAGTAGCTGGAGTTTCAGAAGGTCTCGCATCCCTCCTATCAGGAGATAGGTCGCTTTCGATTTTCTTTGGCTCCCAAACAGGAAACGCTACTGGTCTTGCTGAAAAAACTGCAAAACTTGCATCAAATTATGGTTTGGAACCAACCATTCTCGACATGGATGGTTACGATCCTTCAAAAATTTCATCGATGAAGAGAGTGCTTATCATCACCTCGACATGGGGAGAAGGCGAGATGCCGGATAACGCAGAAAATATGTGGCAAGCCATCAACTCAGGCAACCCAAGTATGTCAGGAGTTTCGTACTCCGTTTGTGCTTTGGGAGACACATCGTATGATGAATACTGCAAAGCTGGTCACGATTGGAATAACAAAATACAATCCCTCGGAGGAACTCAAATCCACCCAATTCAAGAGTGCAATGTCGATTATGAACCGCCATGGAAAATTTGGGTCAACGAAGTTCTCCCAAGAATTGCTTGTGTTGATAGTTCTGGAACGTTTCTTGAAGACCTCGTCGAAGAAATGATTGCGTATGGCTCTGGTGATGATGATGACCTCGTTGAAGGAGACTTCTCTCCAACACCTCTCAATGATGAACAATTTAGCATCACCCTCGAACTGTTTCGTTATCAACCAGAAACAGGTCAACAAGGATGGGATACCATCGAATGTTCTGTACCGGCACATGCTTCTCTGGAAGATTTATTTTCAAACATACAAAACTCAATTGACGGTTCCTTCTCTTTCCGACGAGGAAATAATGCAGGCAGTCCAATCACTGGCGTTCGAGCCAATGGGCGTATCGTATTATCTGACATGGTTCGAATCGAATCACTCGTCAAAAATGGCGGCTCTCTAAAGGTAGAACCTCTTCCAGGTCATCCGGTTGTTCGAGACCTCATCGTTGACATGTCGCATTACGAACGTCACCGAAGTCGTGCCGAGCCTTGGATGAAGACCGATGACCGTGTCGGAGAATATGTCGCTAATGGAAGTGCGATGGGAACTATGGAAATTTCTACTGCCGTAGCATTACATCAAATGAACAGCGTTCATTCGTTCCAATATTTACAGGGTATGTCAGACACACTACCTCATGATATACACTACGAAGGACCGGGCATTCACCTTCAACAATGGATTCGTTGCTGTGACCCAAGAACCGGTCTAAAGCAAAAACAAAACCTTCTCGAATCACTCAATGATGTTGATGGTGTTTGGAGCGAAGCAGACCTTGCAAGCATTGCTAGACAAGGACAAGATGGGAGTAAAACAGCAGATGCCCTCAACAGAGTACGTGCAGCGTTACTGGTTGAATATCGATATGCTGGAAAACATGGGCGTCTCGTCAAATGGTACGGTCGAAGTGTGAAATGGTCTGGAAAGGTCAATGAAACAACCCTTTACCGCCAAGTTCTCGGACCACTCGGTCTCGTGAGCAATGTGTTTAGCGGAGTTTCAGCCAGAATGATGCTGGCATTTACTCGAAACGGCGGACCACCAATTCGCAGCCTACAAGCCCTCCTTCTACCTCCTGCAGGCGTCGGTAGAATTCCAAACATGTTCAACACAAAGGTCGATGACCATCATGAAGTGGTCAGTATTTTCAATGAACTCGACCAACGACTCTGAGGTGAAACAATGGCAAAAGTAGCATATTACCCAGGCAATGTCGCTCGTGCTGGTGCTTCAGAAGTAGAAGATTGCATCCAACCATTGTGCAAAATTTTAGGCATCGATCTCATTGAATTACCAAAAGCATCGAGTGATGGTGCAAACATCATTCGCCAAACATCACAACGATTACAAGATGCTCTTGTTGCTCGAAATTTGGCTTTAGCAGAACAAAAAGGCCTCGATATCATGACGCCTTGTGCCACGAGTCATGCGATTATGGCAGAAACAGCAATGTCATTCAAAAATGACCCAGTGTATGCGAGTTCCCTCAACAATTTAATCGCAAGACACTCAAAAATTGAATATGCAGGTGAATCAAAATCATGGCACCTGCTTCATTATCTCGTCGAAGAAATCGGCCTTGAGAAATTGAATGAACTTGTCAAAAACCCAATCGGCATGAAGGTCGCTTGTTATTACGGCCCAAACATGCAAAGGGAAGGCTGTTGTTCAGGCGATGACCCTTTCATGCCAAGTTACATGGAACAACTCATCACGGCCCTCGGAGGAACTTCAGTTGAATTTGACAGCAAGTGTTCAAGTGTGGGTACGCCATCTCTCCTTTCTTTGGAAAAATCTGCTCTTCGGATGACTGCGGATGTCTTGTCTGATGCGGTGTCAAACGGTGCTGATATCCTTGTCACTGCCTGTACACTTTCTCATCAAAACCTCGATTCATATCAAACAAAAGCGGGCAAAGTCACTGGAAAAAACACCTCTATCCCTGTCGTTCACCTGACCGAAATCTTGGCCTTTGCTCTGGGCGTATTTCCAGATCGATTTGCTCAACTTCGAACAAGAGCCAAATTAATTGGTTCATGATGCCTGCTTTGCAAGTAGTTCGCTAAGAATACCAAGCGTTGGATTTTCTTGCAAACAAGCTCGAATTTCCTGTACCTCAAAGTCAAAATGTTCAACTAGAAATTCTTCGATAAACGTTGAAATCATACTCATTCGTTCTGTCGCCCAATCAGGCACTTCACCGTCTAAGGCTTCAAGTTCCATAAGAGCAGCCATCGATGGCCCATTCAACTCATGCTCAGGTGTGTTCAAACCCAACTGATGAAAGGCTTGGAGAAACGCATCCTCCCGTTGTTTTGCAAGTGCAATAAATTGGGCAGTTTCCATCGCGTTTTGTGTCATCACAACTGGGATGCCTAAATCCACTGTGATGAAGGCGATTGCCCCTAAAATAGCGTTAGGATGAAGTCGCTGTTCAGTTCCAGAACCGACCTCGACCACAAGCAATGGCCTTGATGAGCCTGCAACCAATTTCCTACATTGGTTGAGCAATCGGCCGTCTTTGATACTTTGACCCAAATCCACACTTGTTTTTCGTTCGACCAGAACTCTTTCGGAAAGCCGAATGTCACCCGCTGGAAGATAGGTCAATTCGACTTTGCAACCTAAACTTTTGAGGTACGCAGGCAAAGTGGACCGTGATTCTCTGTAATCAAGATACACGAGCTGGTCCGAATATTGAACGGATTTGAGGTTGTCAACTTCTGCCATGGCAGTTCGCCCAATCGAATCAAGTTCGTTTTCTGATGCATCGAACAGGATGGTTTGACGCAAAGGATGAATTCGATGACGAATGTGACCCTCTGGTTGTTTGTTATGTTGTTCACCGCCAAAATCAAACAGTCCTTTTTGCTTCTTGGAACGCAAATATTCTGGTGGGAGTGGTTCAGCCACTGAATGTACAATCCTCTCAGGCACTGATTCAACCTTTGATCTTGGCTGTTCCTCTTCCGCAGGCGTTAATCGCACTTTTTCATTTGAAATGAATTCATCAACACTCATGGTCTTGCCGTCTTCAAGGATTTCAAACGAGGTCGAATCGGATGTAGAACTCGGGAAATGCTGCAATGTATGATTGAGAACCATCTTGTTCAATATCGCATGCATTCGTTCTTCTTGTTGCTCAGAAGCATTTTGAACATAGACATCTTTGGTATCTTTTGCAATAAGAACATGCACAGAACCATCTCTTTGTCTTGCCGTTCGTCCCCTCCGTTGGATGAGACGTATAGCACTTGGAACTGGCTCGTAAAGAAGAACCATATCCGCAGCTGGAACGTCGAGTCCTTCTTCTCCAACGGATGTCGCGATGAGAAGGTTGATGTCACCATCTCGAAAAGATTTGAGTTGTTCGAGTTGTTCTTTTGTACTCATACCTTTTGATGAACCTCGGGTGGACTGCCCAATAAATCTGCCAGGAGTAATCTCCTCATCGTTCGAAAACTCTTGTGCAAGGAGGTCCACGGTATCTCTAAATTCTGTGAACAAAATCACTTTACCATCTGGATTCAGTTCAAAGGCTGATCGAATGAGTTGTTTCATCGCTGAAAATTTAGGGTGGAATTCTTCACAATCATCCAGTGATTGTCGAAGTTGTGAAATAAACGGCAGCCGAATGAAACGAGAAGTCTTGCGTTCATCACTTTGCTCTTCGTCAGCCCTATCAAGAAACAATTTTGTCGAGCCCATCCCTTGTGTTTGTAGCAAATTTAGAACCATCAGTATTCGGCGTAAATCAGCTATTTTCCTAGCGGCATCATATGCACGCACGTCCCGATGTGCTATCGCTCGACTGGCTCGTTGTTGGGCTTGGTCAAGATGCTTGGATGACACAAATTGAACCGGTGCTAAAAATCCAAGCCTCTGAAGTGAGTCAACCTCCTGTTGGTATTGTTGTTGAATTGGTTGAATGATCATGCGGAGTTCTTCTGGTAATTCGAGGTAATGTGTTGTCACCTCAAGGTCGACAGCATAAGGTTGCAACAACACATCCGACTTTTTTGTAAAATGAAGAAACCCAATGTTCAGTTCTTTTGCTACAGACTTGATTTGGTCTTCTCTCGTTCCTGGGCTCGCCGTAGCGGCAAGAATTCGAGGATGGGTTGCTTGTCGCCTGTAATGGCGACCAACCTTAGCAAATGCATGGTTGCCCACAGCGTGATGAGCTTCGTCGACGATCAGCAAAGCGACTTCCTTCAATGAAATTTTGTTGGAAACAACATCATTGTCAATCACTTGGGCTGTTGCAAAAACGACGGTTGCATCCTTCCAAAGTACTTCTCGTTTTGCAGGAGGAGTGTCGCCTGTGTACTTGACAAGTCGATCATTTTCAATGTTCAAACGCTCAGTTGCCATTCTCCATTGTTGGTCGACAAGGCCGGTTGTTGGAGCAATAAGAAGAATTTTTGATGCCCCTTTACCAATGTATTCAGCCATGAGCATCCATTGTACTGCCGTCTTACCAAATCCGGTTGGCATGACCATGAGTGTTGAACCGCCCAAAGCGGTATTGAGAGATTCCAATTGATAGGCTCTCGCCTCAATCCCGTCGTTGAGGAAGGGATGTCGGATGTTGGCCATGAATTTCATTCTACGCCAACAGTAAAAAAACATCTTGTGTTAGAAATTTCAAAATAGTGGTCAAAAAAAGGACATAGGAGCCAAATCAATGCCCCTTGAAAACCGATTCACTCATATAGAAGAGGTTTGTCGGAAGGTCGCTCAAAGGTGAGTAGCCAGACACAAAGGGCAATCCAATGGAACCCACAGAACCCGCTTTCCATTCGTGAAAATGGGTCGCAGTGTCACGGCTTCTCCTGTCCTAAGGGCCCTCGTACGCCCCTCCTCGGTGGGGCCAATGCGATGTAAAAAAACTGGAGGAATCCGATATGGCGAAGAGAAGTCACCCACGCAGAGGTTCGATGGCGTTCAGCCCGCGCAAGCGAGCAAGCCGTCACTTCGGATCGGTCAATGCGTGGCCACAAACCGATGATACAGAAGTAAGAATACAAGGATTTGCAGGATGGAAAGCGGGTATGACACACGTTTTTGCTCGTGATATGAATCCAAAAAGCACATCTGCAGGACAAGAAATTAGAATTCCTGTCACCGTGATTGAGTGTCCTAAAATGAGGGTACTTGCAGTTCGCGGTTACAAGATGACACCTTATGGTAAGCAAGCAGCAGGTGAAGCTTGGGTCAATTCCCAAACCATTTCAGATGCATTCCCAGAAGTCTTCAAGCGAATCTCAACTCGAACGGACGCTCACGATACTGACAAGCATTTCGATACACTCCTCAATGCCGACTTGGATGAAGTCAGGCTCATTGTTTCAACTCAACCAAGCCAAATCCAAAGCGTTCCTTCCAAAGTACCAGAAGTTATGGAAATGGGACTTACTGGTGGCAATGTCGAAGAACAACTGAACTTTGCTAAGGAAAAACTCGGCGAAGAATTTTCATTTGCTGAAGCATTTGAAGAAGGCAAACTCACTGACATCGTGGCCGTCACGAAGGGATATGGATGGCAAGGTGTCATCCGCAGATTTGGAGGTAAACTCCAATCCCACAAGAACTCAAAGAAACGCCGACAACACGGTAACCTCGGTGATTTCGGAACAGGATACGTCCGTAAGACTATCCGACAAGGAGGACAAACAGGATACCATCAAAGGACTGAATTCAACAAGAGGGTCCTTCGAATCTCAAATCCAGAAGAACATGCTATCACACCAGCAGGTGGGTTCCTCCACTATGGCGAAGTCAAATCAGAATACATTCTCATCAAAGGTAGCGTTCCTGGACCTGCAAAGCGCCTCATTCGATTTAGAGACGCAGCGCGTGGTTCAACAAACCAACTCCATGAGTTGGATATCACATTTGTGAGTACCGCATCGAAGCAGGGGGCATAATCATGAAGGTCGCTGTCAAAGATATCACAAATACAGTCACTCAAGACGAAGTTGACGCTGGAAAGTTGCAACTCCAATTTGAAATCGAAGTCGCAGAAGGAAAGAAAGTCACGCTTCCTGATGCATTCAATACTCCACTACGTGAAGATGTCATTCGTCTTGCCGTCGCTTCAAGCCGTGCTAACCGACGTCAACCATACGGTTCGAAAGCACACGAAGGGAAGAGAAAGCCAATGGCGGGTATGAAGCACTCCGTTGAATGGTGGGGCAAGGGTCGAGGTGTATCTCGAATCATGCGTAGAACCGGACAACGTCGAGGTGCTCAAAACCCACATACTCTCGGTGGTCGAAGAGCTCACGGTCCGAAGGTCGAGAAAGATTGGTCTCGAAAACTCAACACAAAAGAACGACGACTTGCAAGGGATTCAGCTCTTGGAGCAACCATGTCCATGGAACTTGTTTCATCCCGCGGTCATCGACTCGATGAAGAGATTGAACAATTACCAATCGTGCTTGGTTCCTACACAGAAGTTGTCGATGGCAAATCAACACAGTACGACATTGAGACCTTTAACCATGGTTCAGCAACTCGAAAAGCTGCAGCAATTTTCAACAGCCTTGGCCTCGGTCATGACCTCAAACGTGCAAGAGACGGACGAAAGATTCGAGCAGGAAAGGCTACAATGAGGGGTCGAGTTCACAAAACTCCAAAATCGATATTGTTGGTTGTGAAGCAAAAAGCCGGTTTGGCACAAGCAGTTCGTAACCTCCCCGGTGTGGACGTCGTTTCTGTTTCCGATCTTTCTGCTGAAGATTTGGCCCCTGGTGGTCATCCAGGTCGACTTACTGTGTTTACGAGCTCTGCTCTGGAAGGTATGAACTGAGGTGATGATGATGAGTCCATATGATGTGATTTTACAACCTTGGTTAACTGAAAAAACGATGGAAGCTCGTGCATCCGAACAACGACTCGAATTTATTGTTCATCGCTCGGCAACAAAGGAGCAAATCGCCCGTGCCGTCGAAGCAATTTTCGATGTCGAAGTTGCAAAAGTCAATGTTCGAAATTCAAAGCATGGCAAGCATGCGTCAGTGAAGCTTGCCGAAGGATACGATGCGGAAGATGCCGCAATGCGTATGGGAGCATTCTGAGGTGAGAATCAATGGGTAAGAGAATACGTGCACAAAGAAAAGGATCCAGTCCTCGATATCGAGTGGCAAGCCATCGATTCCCAGGAATGGCAAGAATTCCACGTGAAAACGACATCGAAGTCGAAGTATTGGAACTTGTTCACAGTCCAATCCACACCGCTCCACTCGCTCGAATCAAACTTCCAGACGGCGAGACACAACTTATCGTTGCAACTGAAGGACTATCGATTGGAACGAAAATTTACATTGGTGACAATGTTGAATTGCGACCGGGTAATGTCACTCAACTCGGTAATATTCCTGAAGGTACAGCCATTAACAACGTTGAACTCAGGCCAGGCGACGGGGGAAAAATCGCTCGCTCTGGTGGTAATTCTTGCCTTGTCGAATCAAAGGTTGGCGACAAAGTTCGAGTTCGCCTTCCCTCTGGGGCACTCAAAGAAATTTCAGTCAATTGTAGGGCAACTATCGGTGTTCTTGCTGGTCATGGAAGAGATGAAATGCCAATGCGAACAGCCGGTGCAGCTCACTACAAAGCCAAGGCAAAGGGTAAGTTGTACCCTCATGTTTCTGGTGTTGCAATGAACCCAGTAGCCCACCCACACGGTGGTGGAAACCACCAAGCAGTTCACGGTCCAAACTCCGTTGCTCGTGGAACACCACCAGGTGCTAAGGTCGGTAACATTGCACCTCGACGAACAGGTCGTGGAAGAGGTAAGAAGGTTTGAGGTGAAGAAGTATGGCAAAGAAGAAGCGCTCATTTATGACACCAAAGGCAAGTCGAAGAAAAGCAAGAAAGCGACTATCGACAACCTCAGCACGTGTAAAGGAAGAATTCACATACCGTGGTTACACTGTAGAAGAATTGCAAAAGATGGCTATTTGGCCAGATGATGATGAACTTGGATTCGTTAACATCACTTCCTCTCGAATTCGAAGAAAAATCATTCGAGGGTGGTCAGTTGAAAATCAACAATTCCTCGACCGTGTTCGACGCTCAGATGGAAAAACAATTCGAACACACCGAAGAGATATGCCAATCCTTCCTGAATTTGTAGGGCGACGAATAGCCGTTCACAATGGCCAAAATTTTGTTGAAGTCGAAATCAAACCTGAAATGATTGGACACTACTTAGGCGAATTTGCGGTCACCCGAAGAGGCGTGGCCCACAGTGGACCGGGTGTAGGTGCTACCCGTTCATCGAAGCACGTACCATTGAAGTGAGGTGAAATACATGCAAACAAGAAAGAGAGACATGAGTCGCAGAGAGCGACGAAAATCCACCCCTCAAACGGGGTACACTCAAGTGTTGCAAGGTTCAAGACTTTCAACAGCACGTGCAGTTCGTGTTGATATGCACGCAAAGCATTGTTTCGAAGTTTGTCGAGCAGTCAAGGGTATGCAAGCAGGAGCAGCTATCGCCTACCTCAATGAAGTTTTGAAGATCGATTCTGACCGTGCCGACATTCGAAAGAAAGCTCGTGCCATTCCCTACCGACTTGGTAGTGGCAACAAGCGACGTCGACGTTCAGGTCCTTCCATGGTTGGTCACCGAAAGGGCGGTATCGGACCCGGTAGATACCCTGTAAAGGCGTCACGAGAAATCATCAAACTCATTGAAAGTGCGATGAGTAATGCTTCTCACCAATACGAGGATATCAATCCCGAAGACATGGAGATTACCCACATTGCAGCCCATCGAGGCCGAATTCGAAAAGGTTGGAGCCCACGTGCCCGTGGACGAGCAACCCCGAAGAATCATTACCAAGTCAACTTGGAAATCTTCCTTGAAGACTTTAGTAGCGATGATGAAATGGATGGAGATGAATTCTGAGGTGATATGATGAGTGGAAAACAAAACACAACAAGAGCCATCATCAACAGAAACGTTGAGCGACTTCTCGTTCGAGAGTTTTTGATGAACAACACAAAGAAAGCTGGATTTGGTGGAATTGACATCCGAAGAACACCTGCTGGAACTGAAGTCACGGTTCACGCAGAACGCCCTGGTATGGTGATTGGACGACAAGGAAAGATCATTCACGACCTCCAGCGAAGATTGAATTCAGAATTTAGACTACCAAACACAAAACTCAGCGTCAAGGAAATTGAAAATTCAACGCTGAACGCCCAGGTCATGGCTGAACGAATCGTTCAATCCTTGGAGCGAGGTTGGTATCACCGAAGAGCAAGCCTCAGTGGTGCTGAAAACATCATGAAAGCTGGTGCAAGAGGTGTGATTATCACCATCGCAGGTAAACTCACTGGTGCTCGACATCGAACAGAGAAGACCATCCGTGGTCACGTCAAGTATTGTGGCGAAACCGCTGTTCAGCACATGGAAAAGGGTCACGCTGTTGCTGTAAAGAAACTCGGCACCATCGGTGTCACCGTCGAAATCATGCGACAAGGCACCAAACTTCCTCACGAAATCAGCATTTATTCCAATGAGCAACTTGCTATCATGGCAGCTCAAGAAGCACAAGAAGAAGTTGCAGAAGACATTGACGATCAGGAGGCTGAGGCATGAGTTATGTTTCTAACCGAGACATCGCTTCAATGAGCAAAGAAGCTCGTGAAAATCGATTGAAAGAATTGCAAGAAGAAATGCTCCAACTTCGTGCTGAAAAAGCACTTGGCGGCACTCCAGCCAACATGGGTGCCTACAAAGCAACACGACGAAGCATTGCTCGCTTGAAAACACACATGAAATCAAACAATTGAATGAAGAGGTGACGAAATACAATGGCTGCAACTTGCAATGTTTGTGGACTTCCAGATGAATTATGCATTTGTCAAGAAATAGCAAAGGAGCAACAGAAAGCCATTCTTTCAACCGACAAAAGAAGATACGGAAAAATAGTAACAAAAGTGGAGGGAATTGACGATACTGCGATTGATATCAACCAACTCGCTAAGCTACTCAAAAACAAGTGTGCTGCAGGTGGAACAGTCAAAGGTAGACTCATCGAACTTCAAGGAGATCACAAAAAGAAAGCTGCTGAGGTTCTTCGAAATCACGGGTTTAATGTGGAGGTACGATAAACATGTCAACATACAATGAATCATGGCTCGGGAGAACCATCTCGATTGTCGATTCGACTGACCCTACTCTCCTCGGACGAACAGGAGTTGTCGAAGACGAAACAAAGCAGACCCTTCGAATCAACGAAGGCGACAAAATCATTACACTTGGAAAATCAAGTATTTCATTTTCAATCGACGGTTCACAAACCGTTGTTCAAGGGGCTCTGGTGAATCAACGCCCGGAAGACCGAATTCACCGAAAATATAGGAAGGCATGATGAAGATGCGAGATATAGGAATTGATGTAAAAAATCCCGAAGGTGAATGGGATGGTGACGATAATTGTCCATTTTATGGGTCGCTTCGACTTCGAGGACAGGTTTTCGAAGGCACTGTTTCTTCAGTAGGCATGCAGAAAACAATCACCATCGAACGCCGAAATGTTCGTTACATGAAGAAATATGAGCGATTTGAAAAGCGAACATCACGCCTTGTGGCTCATCTTCCATCTTGTATTGGCGATGTCAATATTGGAGATTCAGTTCGAATCATGGAATGCCGACCACTTTCAAAGACCATCTCATTTTGTGTGGTTGAAAACAACGGAGGTGGCCAAGAATGAAGGGCCTTGCAGGAAATCAAACCAGAGGCCTACCGACCGCTGCTCGTCTCCACGTAGCTGACAACACTGGGGCAAAAGTTGTCCAAATCATCAACGTGCTCAAACTCGGTGGAACCATGCGAAGGCTACCAGCTGCTGGTGTGGGTGACATGACAAAGGTGTCAGTCAAGAAAGGAACACCAGAAACCCGTCGACAAATGTACACCGCCGTCGTCATTCGACAACGCCGTCCATTCCGAAGAGTTGATGGCTCTTGGGTACAATTCGAAGACAATGCTTGCGTCCTCACCAATGAAAGAGGAGATGTCCAAGGTTCAGAAATCAAAGGACCAGTTGCAAGAGAGGCTGCTGAACGATGGCCAAGAATTGCAGCAACTGCAAAACAAATCGTATGAAGGAGTTGAAAACATGGTACGAAGTATGAAACCAGGAAAGCAGCGAAAGGCACATTACAATGCCCCGCTCCATGTTAAGAGAAAGCGAGTTGCTGCTCGCCTTCAATTGGATAAGCCAGACGCCCGATTCGCAGGTGTTCGATCGGTGACTGTTCGCGTTGGCGACACTGTACGTGTCATTCGAGGTGATTATGCTCACGGTTCTGAAAAGAGAGTGGGTGGAAAGCGAAATGCAGAGCCACTGGTCGGAAATGTTTTGCGAATTGACGCAGAAAAGGGCCGACTGTTCATCGAAGGGGCAACATCCGCAAAGTCAGATAACAAAGCAGAGGCTTTTCCTGTGCATGTTTCAAATGTCATCATCACAAAATTGGACGAAACTGACAAAGTTCGAATCCAAAAGATAACAGGAGATAGGAGTTGAACAAATGAGCAGTAATCACATGAAAAGACTCGCAATGCCACGAAGTTGGCCAATTACTCG
>JAYNJV010000029.1:0-18651 GCA_038110525.1 Candidatus Poseidoniales archaeon
GCCTTTGCCCATGCCCTACGATGGCTCCTCATCGAAGGTGGCACAGATGCTGCGATGATTCGAACAGACTCCCAATATGCAGGAAATCTTGCCTCAGGAACGTGGAAACCCTCGGCAAACATTCAGCTTGTGCGACATGTTCAGCGCCTTTGGAATGAAGTTAGTGAATTAAGGCCACTTGAATGGCAGCATGTTCGTGCTCACCGAGGGCATCGATGGAATGAGCGTGCTGACCATATGGCAAGTCGCAAAGCCGCAGGGGAACTCCCCGAACCTCTCAGTTTTTGGAAACCCGGTCAGCGTTAGTTGAGGCGCTTTTTGAGCCAATCAAGCAACTCATCTTTGTATTCGGGACGTTGTAATCCGTGATCGATTTGAGATTTGAGCCATGAAAGTGGTAACCCAGAATCATACCACTCCATCCCATGAAAAATAAAACCATTCAAACGACCCTCATTCATCCAGTGTTTTTGCAGTTCAATTGTTTGCAATTCTGCACACATTTCGTATGAATATTGATGCAATAATGTCAACGTGTCAGACGTGAAAATATATCTGCCACACAAAGCAAATTGGGATGGGGCATCCATGGGTTTTGGCTTTTCAACGATGGAAATAATTTGGTTGTCTTCAATCCTAGCAATCCCATAATGAGAAGTGTCTTCCCGAGCCACCTCAATTAATCCAACCGTTGGTTGATTGGTTTGCAAAAATGCGTTGACAAGTTGTTTACTTGCGGTTGAGGCTTCAAAACGATTCAAAGGCTCGTGCTTGTCAAGGATGATGTTGTCGCCGAGCAACACCAAACACGGACCGGCGACATGCGGAAGTGCATGCATCAATGCATCTCCAAATCCCTTGGGTTCGGGTTGAATGTGGAATTGAATGTTGACGTCGTTTGCCAAATCAAATAAATCTTCATGCAAATCTTGTCTGTAATGTTTCAAATGTTGTACTTCAAGAATGGATTGTAGGTTTTTATTCGGAGATGTGATGATGTGAAGTTGAGTAATTCCCGCATTTTTTGCCTCAAGAATAAGATGGACAATGGCTGGAACATCGACAAGTGGCAACATTTCTTTGGCAACATATGCACTTGCTGGAAACATCCTTGACCCTACCCCTCCGGCAACGATGATGCCATGAGAAACGCCCGTCATGACCTCCTCACGAATGAATAGGCTTTCAAATATAGGCTCTTTCAGATTCTCAATGAGGGCAAAAAGAGAGGTTCAAACACTTACCATATTCGGGGTGGCGAGTTTGATTTTTTCGTTCTCGGAAATTGAAATTGGCGGCCCTTGGGATTCCCCCTCTTTTACACGAGGTGTGGTAGGCTTGCTCGGTTTGGCCTGTTTGTATTTTGCATGGTTTGGATACACATTTGGTAAGTTTGGCATTGTTCCAAGCCAATCCATGTGGAAAAATCCCAAAAAATCTTCAGGATATATCTTTCTTTTCGGATGTGTTCTTTTGTTGGTCACTCAACTTTTCCAATCATCATACTTCATTGGAAAGGTTCCAGAACCTGCAGGCCTTTTACTCACATTCATTGCATGCTTGGCCATTTTAAACGCCTTGTACGTCCAATTATCAATGGGTATTCTGTCCGAAGAAGAGTGAATTAGTCATCGAGAAATCCCAAATCTTGGTCGAGTACCTCAAGGGCTTTGTCAATCTTGGGTAATGTATTGGGCTCTTCTAAATTGGAAATGTGTTCGACTTTTTTCTCAAGGGTTGGAATGTCGCCCCCTTCTTCTAACCAAGTTTTCCAAAATTGACTTGCTCCGTCTCGACGCACATCAAGTGGGGCCCACAATGGATCGAGGTCCGCATCAGCATTTTTTAGATGTTGAATTCGTTCTGCGAAATGTTGGGGAGCGACTTCTTCCATACGCAAGAGTAATTCTCGAAGTCGAGTTCGCACAACTTCATCACCATCAACCCACATAATAGGAATAATTTGCCGACGGTCTTCAGGGTCATATTCGATATAATCTCGCAAATTTGACACCAAATTTCTTCGAACGACTGCAAGGGAATGTGTTGTTAAAGACTGAATCGTGTCAGCCCAAACTTCTTTGTCAAGAAACCTCAAATCACCAACGGTTGCGCTTGCTGCTGCAAGTACACCTTCATCATCGGAAGCGAGCATATCGATGAGAAATGGATGGGCTTTCCAACCCAATCTTCTGAACATTCTTGTCAGGACATCAGCCATGCCTCGTTGTATGAGAATTTCCTTTCGCTGATGCAAACGATGAGCTATATCAAGGCCTAATTCAGGGTCAAATTCAATTGTCTTCGCTAAGCATAATATGACTTTAGCCACGACATCAACATCTGTATCCGCACTTCTGCGAAGTAAAATCGTTGACAAATCTAGTGGGCCAACAAGCGGAGGGCGCTCCATCAAAAGGCGAACCCATTCCATGAGCAGTAATCGCCTTTCGACATGGTCAGATTCCAAACGATCAAGCAGCCATTTTGCTGCTTTGACCCCTTCTTCATGGGCTACGACTTCGGTCATTCTCGGTACAAGGGCATTAGGATTCCATTCCATATGTTGTGGACCAACATCTGGTTGAGTGTGCCATGTTCCAGGACGCTCAGCCAATGCAATTGACTCAAGCAAATGATACCCTTCATGGACAGGGGAGCCATGAGGGGAAGTACTCAAACCATCGATAAGGGCAATACTCAACCACCATTTGTCTGAGTTGGGTGCAAATTTGTCAAATGCCTCGGATAACCAGTCTGTTGCAATGTGAAACATCAATCGATCAACGACATCACCTTGTCTTTTTTTGAGCCAGGTGTTGTGGACTTCAAATGGGTCATCGGTGAGATTCATTCGATAAGGGACGAGTCGTTCAACCACATTGATGAGATGGCGCTCAAACATTCCCTGATCCATATTGAGGATGCCTAAACCGAGTGAAAAAATATCGTGGGGTGAAGCAGGATGAATCGCAGGGAAATCCGGGTCTTGCACCGGAGGGGCTGGTAATGGCCATTTGATTGTACCGAGTTCTAATGCTTCAATCAGCCGTTTCGCAACCAATTCAAAGATTGACTCAACCAG
The DNA here is from genome assembly GCA_038110525.1 of Candidatus Poseidoniales archaeon. Taxonomy (GTDB): domain Archaea; phylum Thermoplasmatota; class Poseidoniia; order Poseidoniales; family Poseidoniaceae; genus Poseidonia. The sequence continues at coordinate 3,086 of JAYNJV010000029.1, forward strand.
TTCCTTTTTTGCTTGAGACATTCCCTCCACCTTTGTTGTCAAGGGGGGTGTTTCACTGATTAGATGTCGAGCTCAATATTGAGATTCTGAATCAATTCCTTGTATCGATTTCGAATGGTCACTTCTGTGACACCAGCAACTTCAGCGACTTCACGTTGTGTTCGGCGCTTTCCGCACAAAACTGAAGCAATATAGATGATTGAAGCAGCAATTCCAGTTGGACCGCGCCCGCTTGTCAATTCCTTTTCCTGTGCAGCTTTGATGAGTTCATGAGCCTTTGATTCGACTTCAGCATCGAGACCAAGTCCTGAGCAGAACCGAGAGATATAGTCTTCAGGACCCGTTGGCATAATCTTCATTTTCAATTCGCGGACCATAAATCGATAGGTTCGTCCGATTTCTTTTCGTCCAGTTCTCGATGCTTGCCCGATTTCGTCGAGAGTTCTTGGGACACCACATTGCCTACAAGCGGCATAGAGAGATGCAGCAGCGACACCTTCGATTGAACGACCGCGGATTAAACGCTTATCAACGGCTTTTTTGTAATTCACTGCAGCAGCCTCACGAACTGTTTTTGGGAGTTCAAGTCGACTTGCCATCCTGTCTAATTCCGCAAGGGCCATGGCAAGGTTTCGTTCTGTTGCATTTGAAACACGACTTCGCTTTTGCCATTTTCTCATTCGATAAAATTGAGATCTATACTTTGAGTTGATGGTTTTTCCAGAATAATCTTTGTTCTGCCAATCAATATCGGTTGAGAGACCTTTGTCATGGAGCATCACCGTCATTGGTGCACCGGTTCTTGCCCTTTGATCACCTTGTTCGGGGGAGAACACACGCCATTCAGCACCTTGATCAATGACATTATCTTCGAGAACAAGGCCACAGTCGTTGCATACGACTTCGCCGCGAGTTTCGTCGCGGGCAAGAGATCGACTTCCACAATCACTACATTTTACAATATCTTCAACTTGCTGATTATCCATTATATCACTAACCTATATTCCTAAAGGAATGTTTTTTGCCCTCAGTAAAGTGTATTTAAAGTTTTCATAATTCCTTAATAATGATATTTATGATCAGATTTTCCAAATCGTTTCCGCCCATCTTTTGCAGAAGCCGAACGGGTTAAACATGGGAGACGCCTCCAATGGTGTGGGGATGAAATGGAAGGGCAGGGAACACCTCTAACAGTCCGCCTTGACCCTAATAAAAGAGTTCTTTTTCTAACGAAGGATTTGAACCTCATCCGAAAGCAGTTGTATGAAGGATTAGATCTTCGGATGGAGGATCTTCGGATGGAAGATCTGCTTGACGACATTAACACCGATGTGATGACACCAGCGTGGGTGTGTTTTGACCACCGCCCAGAAGATATCGCAAAGAATGCTTATGCTGGTTTGATGCACAATGGACTTAGAGTATTTTCAGAAAAAGCGCTGTTGAATGGTAATTTTGAAGTCATTGTATCTGGCCAGCGAAAAGGTACTGGTTCGAGTCGAGAAACAGCAGCACAGTGTGAACGCTGGGCCGGGATCCGAATTGTCATCGCAGCATCCTTTGCACCAATTCATGAACGAAATAACATCAATTTAGGCCAACTCATGGGTGATTATTCTATGTTGGAGAGGTTGCAAAACGGTGAGGAACTTCAGCTTCACGAATTTACAAAGAAATACGATCCAGTGACTAAACTCATTCTTGAGCATGGGGGATTATTTCCATTCGCCCAAGCCCTCAACGATGGAAGTATTCAACTCCCTCCAATATCAACACCATTTCGACCTATGACAATGGCTGAAAAAATCATCGCGAACAACCTTGTTGGGCAACCAGTCGGTCAATGTGTTCAACCAGGCGATCCCGTTATCGCAGAAGTCCAAGGGGGCTATTCGCACGAATTTACGACGGCTCAGGTTCATGAATTTTTAGCTGAAGAATACGGTTCGGATTACTCCCTTCCAAATCCTTCAAAATTTGCCGTCTTTGAAGATCATCTTCTGTATGCCCACCATAATCCAAAATTCGTTCCTTTCTTAGACAAAGTCGAAACACTTCGACGTTTGCAAAAAGAGTTTCAGGTTCACACCGAAGTTCGTGATTATTCTGCAGTCGATGGCATCTCACCGGGAATCTGTCATCAAGTTGCTCGTGAAGAATTCATCGAAATAGGCGATTTCATTCAAGCAACAGATTCGCATACCTGTATGGGTGGTGCATCAAATGCATTGACATGGGGCGTGGGGGCAACTGAATACGCCAATCTCATCAGTGCTGGTTTTACATTCGTAAAAGTACCAGAATCTATTCGTTTCAACCTTGTTGGAAATCTTCACCCAGGCTGCACAGCTAAAGATGTGATTTTGTTTATTTTAGCCGACCATGCTCGAAAAGAATTGACGCTCAATCGAAGCATGGAATTTGGTGGCCCAGGACTCGCATCCTTGTCCATCGATGAGCGGGCAACATTGTGCAATATGGCCACAGAATGTTCCGGAAGAACCGGAATTTGCGAAGCCGACGATGTTTTAATCGATTGGCTTATTTCCGCTCAACCACATTTATCCCGAACTGAACAAGAACACAAAATAATTGCCCCCGATGAAGGGGCCGAATACGCAGGAGGCATACATACCATCGATTTATCCAATATTGTACCTATGGTAGCCCATCCTGGCGATCCCGACAAAGGGATACCAAGCGACCCAACAAATGGTGCTCAGATTTCTCAAATAGGTGATGTATCGATTAATATCGCTTACGGGGGGTCGTGCACTGCTGGTAAAATTGACGATATTTCATATTACGCCCAAGTCTGTCAAGCAGCAAAAGATGCAGGCTTGAAAGTCCAAGATGGTGTCGAATTTTACATTCAATATGGCTCAAAACATGTCAAAGATGTTGCCGTTGCAAATGGTTGGCACCAACTTTTCCTTGATGTCGGAGTGAATATCATCGATCCTGGATGTGGTGCCTGTATAGGAGCAGGGCCGGGTGTATCAACGGACGAACATCAAGTGACAGTTTCCGCCATCAATCGAAATTTCCAAGGGCGGTCCGGTCCAGGAAAATTATACCTTGCAAGCCCACTCACCGTCGCAGCGAGCGCGTTTACAGGAAAGATTTCTTCTTGGCACAACGAACTCTTTGTTTGAAACATAACGAATGAGATAACAAAAGTCGAAAAATGCGGCTCCGCATCTTGATTTTACGATGAGATTTTAAGATGGGTGGGCTCGCTGCTCGTTGTACTACTGGCCCAACGTTGTGATGACAAAGGAGTACCAGGAGGGTTGATTATGGAAATTGCAGAACGTCTCGCATCTCAACAAAAACAAGTTGCAATATCGGAGTTTTTTGAAAAGAACAAGCATTTTCTTGGATTTGATTCATCCATTCGTTCACTCATTACTGCGGTCAAAGAAGCAGTTGACAATGCTCTTGATGCCTGCGAAGAAGCACGGATTCTGCCTGATATCTTTATCCAAATTACAAAAATTGATGATAAGAAAAATATCATTGAGTTATTGATTGAGGACAATGGTCCAGGGATTCCAAAGAAAAGCATAGAGAAAGTCTTCGGACAACTTTTGTTCGGTTCGAGGTTTCATGCAATTCGTCAATCACGCGGACAACAAGGTATCGGAATCACTGGCGTTGTCATGTACAGTCAATTGACGACAGGTCGAAAGACCAGCGTTCGTTCAAAAATCAAAACAGAGGCTACAGCATCCGTTGTTAAGATTGGTTTGGATACGAGGGCGAATAAAGCGATAAAAGAAGGCGAAGACCGAGAAATTTGGATAGGACGTGACGGTGAGCCCAAAGAACATGGACTTGAAATTCGTACACGAATGAAAGGAAAATATCAGAAAGGTCGTCAAAGCGTTTGGCAATATTTACGCATGACCAGCATCGTCAATCCACACGCTGACATTACATATGTTGACCCGGATGGTGAAACCTTTCACTGGCCGAGAGTGACAGAACGCCTCCCAACAAAAGTGGAAGCGATAAAACCTCACCCTCACGGAATCGAACTTGGTGCATTACAACGTATGCTTCGAGAATCCAAAGACTCGAAAATGACGGTATTTTTGCGCAATAATTTCAGTGGAATTTCTGCAAGGGCAACAAAAGAATTACTCATCGCTGCGGATATCGAGGAGAAAGTAAAACCTCCTTCGATGGCACCAGAGCAAATCCGTGCGTTACTCGAGGCTTTTCAAGGCGATCGTTTACACGAAGGAAAGCCGATTAAATTGCTTAATCCACCCACCAATTGTCTTTCTCCAATTGAAGAATTACTCATCAAAAAAGGCCTCTCAAAAACCATTGATTCAAAATTCGTGACCACAATGACAAGGGCGCCCACTGTTTCATCTGGAAATCCTTTCCAGGTCGAAGTTGGATTGATTTTCGGTGAAGGTATGGCAGCTGACAAACCAGTTGAAATTCTTAGGTTTGCAAATCGCGTACCACTCATGTATCAACAGGGTGGATGTTTGCTTACCAAGGCCATCGAAAGTGTGGATTGGCGTCAATATGGGCTCGACCAAGCGGGTGGAAAAGGTATTCCAAAGGGGCCAGCTGCATTATTGGTTCATTTAGCGAGTACAAATGTCCAATTTACTTCAGAAGCCAAGGAGGCAGTTGCTGATAATGAGGAAGTCCTCGAAGAACTTAGAAAGGCAATGCTCGAGATGGGTCGAGGACTTCGTAAGCATCTTGAGAAGCAAAAAAAGAAGGCAAAAACTCAAGAAAAATTCGAACTCGTCAACGACATTATTCCTGCTATTGCCGAGAAATGTGCAAAGATTCTCGAAAAACCAGTTCCAAACTTAGCTGGTTCAATCACTAAAATCATGGGAGCGGTCATCGCAGAATCTGAAACAACTTGGAATAAGGAAACCAAAAAAGTAGATGTTCAGCTCAAAGTGTTCAATTATACTACGCGTGCACGTTCATACACAATTTTGGCCAATTATCCAGAAAGGGATGGAGCAGAAATTGTTGATAATGAGCTTGGTGGAAAGAAAGAAACTGTAGGTTTGTGGGCATGGAAACTTGAAACGCTTCAACCAGGCCAAGTGACCACCATCACGTATTCACTGCTCAACCTTGAACGAGGAGATTGGACGGATACAGAGATTTTCTATCGCGGAAGTCAAGAAATTATTGGAGCATCAAAAATGGATGAAAAAATCCTTCAAGATATCAAAACGAGGGATGAGCTTGGTGTTTTTGATGAAGAAGACCAAGAAGAGGAATCTGTTGTTGAGGAAGATGGCGATGTGGAGATGGAAGCCACGAGTGAAGAAGAGTTGGAGGATGAAGAAGACATTCCCTCACCGAAAAGGCCACCCCCTTCTGGTCAACGTACATTGTTTGAAGGAGTTGATGAATAATGGCCGTTCGTAGAACTGTTGAAGAGACCAAGGAAGCATTGCATGATGTTGTCACTGAGATGTACGATAAAATCATCAAAGGAGAACCTCCGACAATGACTTTACCTGTTCGAACAAAAAACAATATCGGTTTTGATAATAAACTCGGCGTGTACAAATATGGAAAGAAAAAATCCATTCGTGATGCGACAAGTTTGGGTTCCGCCAAACAATTGCTTCGAGCCCTCCATGTCATCGAATTTATTGAAGAAATGATCAACGCAGAGAAGTCTTCTACCCTTCGTGAAATGTACTACATCTCAGAGGGCTGGGGACTTGGAAAATTCAGTTCCCAAAATGAATCGAATAATCTTGCCGAGGACCTTGAAGTTGTGACGAAGTGTTTGAGAGAAGATTTCAAACTACGACCTGAAGAAGATGGTGCCAGGATGATAGGAAACCTCACATTACGTGAGCGAAACCGACGAGGTCAATGGATGGAAATTAATGCGAGAGATGATGTTGGCGATTCTGGATACGGCGTGCCTTACAATGTTGAAGAAGAAAAAATAGAACTCATGCATCATGATATCGATTTTATCATGGCAATTGAAACCGGTGGTATGTTTGACCGTTTGGTGGAAAATGGATTCGATGAAGATTACCGATGCGGCCTTTTGCATCTCAAGGGACAACCAGCACGTTCGACTCGTCGAATCATTAAACGTATGAGCGAAGAATGGGATTTACCCGTTGTCGTTTTCCTTGACGGCGACCCTTGGTCTTTCAGAATTTTTGCCTCGATTGCTTATGGCGCTATCAAAACAGCCCACATTTCAGAGTATCTTGCAACACCTTCAGCAACATACCTTGGCATCACCGCCGATGACATCATCGCCTACGACCTGCCGAGCGATGATCTATCCTCTAAAGACAAAGACGCACTAGAGGCTGAACTTACGGACCCTCGATTTGCTGATGGTTGGTGGCAAGAACAAATCAAGATGATGCTTGATATCGGCAAAAAAGCCGAACAACAATCACTTGCAAAATACGGTCTTGATTTCGTGACCGAGACTTATCTACCTGAAAAATTAGCCACCCTTGGTCTTGGTTGAAATCCATGTATGCCTTCTATCTCGAAGGATTTCTCTTGAGCCTTGGACTGATTGTAGCCATCGGTGCACAGAACGCGTTTGTATTACGACAAGGATTGATGACCTCGCACATTTTTCTTGTTTGTTTGCTTTGCTCCATTTCTGATGCAACACTTATTTTCATCGGGGTGTATGGTGTAGGCTCATGGTTATCATCAATCGAAGCGGCACGAGTGGCAATTACTCTGACGGCAGCTTTGTTTTTGTTGTTCTATGCATTATTGAGAATTCGTTCGGCGATTCATCCGGTTGGCTTGGAATTGGAAAAAGCTAAAGCCACCTCAAGAAAGACAACTGCGTTTACAGCACTTGCTTTTACTTGGCTTAACCCCCATGTGTATTTGGATACACTACTTTTGATTGGGGGTGCATCTGCTCGTTATGTTGGTTCGGAACGTAGTGCATTTGCCATCGGTGCAGCAACAGCATCGTTTGTGTTCTTCTTTTCTCTTGGATATGGTGCACGTCTTCTTTCCTCAAAATTAAGTCAACCCACCATTTGGCGTTTTATCGATTCAAGCATCGCACTCTTAATGTTCATTCTTTCGGGAATTTTGATTTGTTCTCTTGTTTGAATTGAAAAGTTCGACATGAGATTAAAGAGGTTTGGAGAAGTGGAAGAAACATGGAGCCAGCAAAGCCCGAAGCGGTTTCAGTTTGGCCACGCCGCCTCATCATCGGTGGAATTTTGCTTGCAGTGGTTGGATTTTTTCTCATGCTTGGACAAGGCGCATCCATCGATGCGATCTTCAATCCAGAAACAACAAACATCGCTGAATTCACTGGCGAAGAAAGTGAAGAATTTGAACTCGAAAAGGGATGTTATCGACTTATTCAGGTCACCAGCACATCTTCGCTGAATGTATCATTGACAGCCGTTGATGGCTCCGACCTTTCAGGCGAAGCGATTACCCAAAGTAAGTGCATGCCAGATTGGCAATCCCAATCAACAACGGCGACGTATTCTACTTCTGCTTCGTGGGAAATTGACCAAGGTTCCTACTTCATTGAAATTTCATGTGAGGAGGATTGTAGTTCCACAAAATCCTGGTTTATTTCGGTTGACAAAATGCAACAGACAATGTTTGGAAACAACCTTCTCATCATTGGATTGTCCATGTGCTGTGTGAGCATTTTCATTCTGCCGTTTGGTCTGATTCTGTATTATTCAAATTCAAAAAATCGGAATCCAAATGTGATTGTGATGAATCAACATGGACAACCAGTTCATCTTCAAAACCTCCCTCCTCACATCGCCGAGCAAATACAACAAGAATTGACGAATTTTAATACACCCCAACAGAGTGTAGCACCACCATTTGCTGACCAGCCTGTGCAACATCAAGACCACCCAGAGGTTCGAGATGGAACGCTTGAAGTACAACAAGGCAAATTGATGACAACCGAACAAGTTTATGCTTTGATGCGTGGTGATATTGAATCTGCTCAAAATCCAGCAATGTATTCACCAAAAGACAATGAAAAAGTCATGGAAGATGCTGCTAATGCAGCTGCAATTGCGAGTTGGGATGAAGGGGTTGCCACACCTACCGTTGAAGTCAAAACATTGCCAACCATAACTCAACCAAAGAATCCACGAACACAACCTCAAGAGGAGAATTCTTCCTCATGGAAGGATTGGGATGAAATGAATTGATTCGATGCCTTCAAAAACATCCTGTTCTCTAGGTAACCTAGAGTTGAGTAGTATGACCGACCTAGATACCGCGTTGAAATTACTTCAAAACACCGTCCGCCGAGAGATTCTAGAGCGGTTGGTTAAAGAGCCACACTATCCGATGCAATTGTCTGATTTAATTGGAATTAGCCAGCAAGCGACGATGAAGCACCTCAAAGAAATGGAACGAGGGGGACTTGTTGAATCAACAAGAGTCCCATCCGAAAAAGGTGGGCCACCTCGAACAATTTACTCGGTTGAAAAATCGTTTTCAATTCGAATCGATTTAGCGCCAGATATGTTCAAATGTGAACAACGAAAACTCCCGCAAGATAGCCCAATTCGGTTATCGAATCAACTTCCAACAGATGGTAAACCACTTGCAGAATTTATTGCGGGTCGTCGAAAAATGAGTGTAGTTGAAGGGCTTGATGTATTGCACGAACTATCCAACTCCCTTGAGCGTCTTGACCAACAACGAGACGCCCTCATTGCGTTGCATCAACACATCAGAAGTAAAGTATCTCAAGGCGTAACCGATGAATTTCAAACCTATGAAGAACGAGCTGTGGTACAAAAAATCCTTGACACACCACGCGAACCTATCGATTTTGCCACCCTCATTCCTCCGGAAATGCTTATCCATACCTCGATGGAAGACCTCCTTGATTCCATCCGAACCAAACTCGAACGAGATATTGCTCGACGCGAAGGGCAATTTATTGCCAATCAGCTCAATACCGATTTGCGTTGGTACCTTATGCCGAGCAAAAAACGGTCAAACTCAGAGGATTAATCTGTTCTTGTTCCAAAAATTGCCTTGCGGGATTTCGACACGAGCACATAGACAACATCCCGCAGGGGTAGTGGAATACACCAAACGATTGGAAACCACATTTTGTAATACCATCGCAGGTACAAAAGTACCCGAATTGCCGCCCCTGAACGAATATAGGTTGTTCCATTTCGCACTAAATATACACTATCTGCCCTTTGGAGTTGCTGAGAAAAATTTTGAGTAAGAGCATTTCCTTCTTCACTCTCGATGGCAAAAATTTCTAATTGAGCATTTTTGTGCAATCGATTACGTACAAATTTTGACAACCAGTGACAGAGATTGCACCAGCCATCGACGAGGAGCGTATCCTTCATTTAACAGCCTCATTGTTCAACTAATTCCGCTAAAAGAATGAAAATTTCATCACCTAAATCTCGAAGCGCCTGTAATTCTTTATGTTCAATGACAATGTAAATTTCACTTTGGTGTTCTTGGTGCTGTGCCGTGCATTTGCACGGGTGAGCCTGCAATTGTTCCATGAGTCTTTCAACAATGTCTCTTGAACCAGTCCACCGAATTTCTGCGGTGTGCATCTCTGCCATGAAATGAACCGGGAGGTGGGCTGATATGAGACTAACCATCCCACCGGCCATGGAAGGTCGGAAAACCGAAGGCGAATTGATCGCCGGCAGCGGGGGCGTCCTTCTTGGTGAAGGTCGTACCAATCATGAAGGTCGAAAGGCCATACTTTTGGTTCGTGGTCTTGAAGATACTTCTGAATTAGAAAATCTCATTGCAACAATGGGCATACAAGTCGTCGATAACATCATGCAACCTGGGAAAGAAAGTCCAGGAAGTTACTTCGGAACAGGAAGGCTTGAATTGCTCAAGGAAACATTGCAAATCAAAACAGAACCATTCAAAGATGTCAGCCTCATTATCCTCCATACTAACGCAACACCACGGCAACTGGTGACCATCAATCAAATTCTGGGTGTCGAGGTATGGGACAGAGTCCGGCTTCTGTTGGCACTTTTTTCATCCCATGCATCCTCTGTTGAAGCCAAGACTCAGGTAAGAATTGCTCAATTACTGGCCGATAGAACGATTCTACGTGAAGCCGTATCCGTTCAAACAACAGGCGAACGCGCTGGTTACGGTGGTGAGGGGGCAACAGCCCTTCAAACGGTGATAGGATCATTGAATCGTGAATTGACAGCACTTCGAAAACGACTTTCAAAACACGCCCACTCAACCGCAATTCGTAGAGAGCAACGTAGGAAACAGGGACTAAAAACCGTAGGTTTGGTCGGATATACCAATGCAGGCAAATCATCACTGTTTCGAGCGCTGTCTGGAAAAAAAGTGCTCATTGAAGACAAATTATTCTCCACCTTGGAGCCTACGATTGGACAAATGGAGAAAACTCCGAGAATTCTCATTGCAGATACTATTGGCTTTATTGATAATATTCCAAATGTCGCTTTAGCGTCATTTAAATCAACCTTTGCTGAGGCGTTAGAAAGTAATATTCTACTACATTTGATTGACGCTTCTGATTCAATCGAGGAATTACAAAGAAAATACATGACCACCAAAAATGAACTCAATCAACGTTTATCTGAATCCGAGATCGAGGCCCCACTTCATTCCGTTTTGGTCTTCACCAAAATGGATGCATGTAACGATGAACAACGTCACCAACTGGTCGAATGGGCCAACGAAAATGCAGTGGAACATGCGCATTTTATTTCCTCATTATCAGGCGAAGGCATTGAAGAATTACGCCGTGCTATCTTTTCTTATTTGTTCGGAAATCCGCAGAACATTCTTGTCAAAAATGTAGTCTCAAATGAAGCACAGAAAGCCATCCATACATTGTACTCAAACGGTTTTGTTTCGAAGCGAAACGATACTGAAAATGAAGTCTCCCTTGAAATTTGGATTTCAGAAAACGAACTGTTGAAAGTTCTCAATCAGTTTCCTAAAACGATTGAACACAAATAGAAGGTCATCATGTGGTTGCATGTGGAAGACGAACATGACACCCCAGAGTCTTCTTCAATGGACTATATCGATGAATTAGTCGAAGACCAACCACTCATCTTTTCATCCAGTGATGCCGTTTTACATATTTCGAGCCATAAACTCCACCCCATAGGTCGTTCAATCGCAGTGTTTGTCCTCATCATATCTGTTCTTGGAGCAGCCAATGGTATCGATTACATTGGGGCTGATACAGGATTAATTCGGGCGGACGAATTTGTGTACCGACTCTCACTCACAGCACCGCCAAACACCGCTCAGTTTGATGGTATTGTGTACAACGATAGTGGAGAACCATATCCTGGTGTGGTTGTTCATGTCTCCTGGGAAGAAAAAGGCATGCTAAATTCAACGGAAATGGTGACCGATGACAATGGTTCATTTCATTTTGAACGCCTTAATCCTGGGTTGTTGATCGTGGATATGTATGTTGAACGGGATGGCTACACCGACTGGTTTACCAATCGAATTTTGTTATCCCCGCCAGCTATCATTGAACCAATCGGATTTACCAACATCGATTTCACGATGCCGAGCCAAGAAGAATTCTCAAACTCCCCATGCAATAATGGTAAGCCGACTTGTGAATTGAGAACCATTGATTTACGTTCGTCTCAACTCGACCATCCCATCATGGACCCAAGTGCAGCTACTGCCTATGTTTTGATTGGTTTTGGTTTTGTAGGACTTGCCCTTATAGCAGCAGGTTTTGCCATCTGGGCACTTTTCAGTCATTCTCTTGGTGTGCTACGAATGTCAACCATATTCGCATTTTTTACGATGGGACATTATTATTCTGCATGTATTCTTGGGCTGGTCGCATTTTTACTTACATTTGCTGTTCCAAAAGACGGAGAACCCGTGTATGTTGACGGCATGAACAAGATGTCAATGGACTTATCATAGGAGAAGGAGGTGCGTTGAACATGGACCTTCTTGGCCACACATGGATGCAACGGCAGTTAGGTCAAGCCGTATCTTGTGTTCATATCACCAGCGAGAACGGAATCATAGCAGGTGGGTGGGATGGTCGTGTTGCATATTGGAATGAGGAAGGAGGACAACAGTGGCAGGCAGAGACATCAAGTCGAGTCAGTGCCATACTCGAATATCCACAGAAGTTCGTTGTGACAAGCGGACTTGAAGTCGTAGCGATAACCAAATCGAATGGAGAAATCATGTGGACAACACCGCTTGAAGGCAGTGCAGATGGTCTTCTTCAATTCGAGCAGTTTATTCTTGCAACATCATCTGCCTATGACATTGAACACAATGATTTCATCGAATCAGCACTGTGGAGATTAGATGTGGAGGGCAACATCAAGTGGGTGCACCGACTGGATGAACGACCTTGGTATGGATTCATCGACACAAATGTTGCCCATTTTGGATTAGGTCGTCCTCGTTGTGGAATGCTTAGCATTGGCGATGATGGCCTCGTGCAAACACATTCAGTATTACCTCACAACAGTCCAGTCATGTGTGGTGCCTCAATTCAAACTGGCCAAATTTTTGGTCTTGCAAGTGGACATATTGTGTCAAAAGACTCAGTCCTTGTCAAAGGGCATTCAGGCGTCGAATTCTTGTCCGCAGCATCAGATGGATTCATCGCCGGTCATGAAAATGGTGATTGCACGAAATTTGATGAAAACGGTGCCTCCAAATGGACCAATCGTGGAGAAGCACTGAGTGGTATCACATCAGCATGGGAAAGGACCAATCACCCATTGATATGGATTTCAAGAAAACGACTTGACGAAGGGGAACTGACTGTCCTTAATGCTGACACAGGTACGCCTCTTGCAGAGGCTTCGACAGCGAGAATACATTCAATGGCCTCCACCTCAGAACGTCTATGTGTTGGTTTGGAGGATGGCCAAGTTCTTGTGTGGGATAGAGAGATGTTCGAGCGCCGTCAACATCAAGACGCTCCACAACAAGACCTTGACCCTGAAAAAGAAGCGATGAGGGCCCGACTTCGAGCATTACGACGATGAACCGGTCATGTGTTCTGGGCGAACCCAAGCATCAAATTCTTCATTGGTGACAAGACCCAAGTCAAGGGCTGCTTGTCTTAATGTGAGTCCATGTTCATGGGCATGTTTAGCAATCTTCGCTGCTTTGTCGTACCCGATGTGATTGTTGAGTGCTGTAACAAGCATGAGAGAATTGTTCAGGTGGGCTTCAATGTTGCTTTGATTTGGCTCCATTCCGACCACGCAATGGTCTCTAAAAGAGCGGCATGCGTCGGTGAGGAGCGTGACGGAATGAAGGAAATTGTGAATGATCATTGGCTTGAAGACATTGAGTTCGAAATTACCTTGACTTCCGCCAATGGTGATCGCAGAATGGTTTCCCATCACCTGACAACAGACCATGGTCATCGCTTCAGATTGGGTGGGGTTGACCTTCCCAGGCATAATGGATGAACCCGGTTCGTTCTCAGGTAGCGACAATTCACCAATTCCACAGCGTGGTCCCGAACCAAGCCAGCGAACATCGTTTGCTATTTTCATGAGGCATGCTGCAAGGGTGTTGAGGGCTCCAGAAGCTGCAACCAGGGCGTCATGTGCTGCCAATTGAGCAAATTTATTCTCGGCTGAGCAAAAGGTGAGTCCTGTGATGTTGCTGATTTCGTCCGCAGCCATCTGGGCAAACAGAGGGTGTGTATTGAGCCCAGTGCCAACCGCAGTTCCCCCGAGGGCCAATTCAAAGACATCATCGAGTGCAAAATCTAAGCGACGCAAACATGCGTCAAGTTGTGCTACCCATCCCGACACCTCTTGCCCGAGTGTGAGAGGTACAGCATCCATGAGGTGTGTTCGTCCGATTTTGACGATGTCCGACCACGCCTCAGCCTTTTCTCGGAGAGCGTCTCGAAGAGCTCGAACACTTGGTAATAATTCGTGGACCATGGCTTCAGCAGCAGCGATATGCATTGCAGTTGGAAAGGTGTCGTTGCTCGACTGAGCGCGGTTGACGTGGTCGTTGGGGTGGACGGGTTGCTTTGACCCAAGCACACCTCCAGCAAGTTCAATGGCACGGTTGGCGATGACTTCATTGGCGTTCATATTCGACTGCGTTCCACTACCAGTCTGCCAAATTCTGAGTGGAAAGTGGTCGTTGAGTTTGCCGTCAATCACTTCCTGCGAAGCGGCAATAATGAGTTCACCAACCTCGGTTGGTAATTGCTCAAGAGCAACATTTGTTGTTGCCGCCGCCTGCTTGAGAATACCAAATGCTCGAATGACTCGTGCTGGCATGGTATCGTTTCCGATATCAAAATTGATGAGCGAGCGAGCGGTTTGACATCCATAGTATCGGTCGTTCGGAACTTCGATTTCACCCATAGTATCTGACTCGATACGAGTGTCTGCCATATCCACATGCTATCACAGACATCCTATGAATTTGCATACTAAGGTGGTCAAGGTTCGTTTGGTTTGTTCGTTGTCGTTCTTCGTGCGATTTCTGAAGCAAGCATAGCCCCAAAGCAACATGAAACCACATAAATGATGATGATTGAGGCATGATTTGAAACAAGATTTGGACCAACGGTTCGTGCTGGATTCATACTCGCTCCGGTCAGTGGTCCGAAGACAAAAGCAAGCAAGGCAACACTTCCGCCAACCCATGCAGCGATGACCGTTGTTGAATTTGTTCGCAACAAAACGAAGAGAATACTTGCCATGAGTACAGATGTGATGAATACCTCAATGCCCACCAATTCTGCAAGACTGATATCATCTCTTGGAAGCGTGGGACCTGCTCCTTTTGTGAGTCCAGCACCCAATAAACCTCCAAAGATTTGTGCGATGATGTACGGTACGACGAACTTCCCTTCGAGATGGCCACTTCTCCAAAATCCAAGCGTGACTGCTGGATTGATATGGGCTCCTGAGATTGGTCCACATGTGACAATGGCAAGAAACACTGCAAAACCAAAGGAGAACGAAACCGCAAGGCCCGACCACCCAAGAGCGATGGTTCCACATCCAACGCCGACCATGAATGCCGTGCCAAAAAATTCAGCACCAACATTCTTCCACACGAAAAAATGGCGTATGCAGGGTTTTATTGGTTTATCTTATGTATTCTCATGACAACGGCAACAAGTGAGATGACAATCACCACCAAAACGGCAACAATGACCTGTGATGACACAACATCTGCATCCCCTTGGCTCGAGATGACTTGGCTATCATTTTGGGCAATGTTCCAGTCCCACCAAGCATGTGTAGCAACGATATCGAGTCCGGTTTGCAAACCAGATTCAACACCACCTCGCCCTCCTCCCAATACATTGAGCGTTGAAACCGAGTCGCTTTGGGCATGCTTCGGCGTTTGCTCACAAGCATCTCCTTCCTCGTAGATGTATTGGTGTTGGCCGCGAATCCACGTCGCTGTGTGGCCGTTCATAATGAAATTAAAGTGGTCTGAGTTGCCTTTCGTATCGTCGATGACCCGAACCCATTGCTCTGGATGAGAGAGGTTCGAATTGATCGATTTCAATCGCTCTT
>JAYNJV010000030.1:0-17728 GCA_038110525.1 Candidatus Poseidoniales archaeon
GCTTTCAAGTCCAAAGCGGAAAGCAGCTCAAAATCCGCATCGATGCTGATGCAACATGTGAAGGAAGCGGAGGAGGAACGTTTGGACCAGATTGTGCAGTAGACATTGGATACGGTCGAATGGAAAGTTCAGGTGGTTTTTCACGACTTGAGATTATGACCAATCCTCTGGCTAAATCATCCGTCAAGGTACATCTTCCTGGCAAGGGTTGGAATGAAAATGAAGATCTACTCTGGGCACCAAACCATAGGGCTGACTATAGGACAATGCAATTTTCAGTTGATGTGCGTGATGCATTCGGCAGAGACGATATTGAAGATGTGATTCTTTCAATGTGGACGCCGAACAACGCAAACACGGTGTTTTCAAAGGAATTTACCGATGATGACCTCAAACTTGACAATGACGGCCTCGTGGGTAACTTCTCGTATACTTACGAATCTGGTATCGCAGCTGGTGAATACAATATCTACCTCGAAATACAAGATGTACAAGGACACTCGGTTGAATTCCAACATCAAGGTGTTGAATTCACAGAACATGACATTTACCTGACCACACCATCAAACCAGCCCGATGTAGTCCTCATTGCCCCTGGCCAGACCACCACAGTTGAATTATTGGTTGAACACATTGGCTCCTCCTCTTCTTCTATAGAAGTTGAAATGGATCTCACAAACAATTTGCCGAGTTCATGGTCAGACCCAGTTTGGGACAAACCCGGAGGCTATGCGTTGAGTGGTGGAGGTGATTACACTCGCCCAATCCTTTCGATCACCGTTCCAGAAAGCGACCTCACAAATGTTCCCTCTGGCCTCAACATCGCTGCAAGAGCCTATGCAGAAGACACCGATGGCATTCGCAAAGAAGTGCGAGTTCAAACGATTCGACTTGAACTTGAGCAGGTCGATGTGAATGCCGAGCCTCGAGTCTCCATCTTTGAAGACGAAGAACAACAGATTCAGATTGCAGATTCAAACAGACCAGAGGCCTATGACGAAACCTTGTCCCATTATGTCGACCAAGATGAAGTTGGTACGTTTTTCATCAATGTCTTCAATGCAGGATTCGTCACAGATTCCTTCAAAATCCGAATCCTCGACCTTCCAGATGCATGGGATTATCAGTTCTATGATAACGACACTGGAATGGAACTCATTAAGGAAGGTATCTATTCTGTTACGCCAGACATAGGGTCCACACAAGTGATGACCGTTTTACTCAAATTGTACCCACCAGAAGAACGTGAGGCACAAGATATTGGTTTGGTTCGTCTTTCGGTGACCAGTCGCGAAGACGCAGAGTTGACTACCCAAATAGGATTCACAGTGCACAGAACGTTTGGAATACTCGCTGAAATCATTGCAGATAGTGATTCTGGTACCTTAGGTGCTGTTGGGCCTGTAGCCCCTGGTGCCTACGTGTTCTATCAAATTCGAGTGAGTGACTCTTCTGAAAACACCGGCTCTGCCACGACAACATGGAGAATTGTAAATCCAAAAGATTTGGACCGTAACATCGAGGAAGACACCCGCTATTCATCCTGGGATTACGATATTACAGACAAGGATACAGGTGCAAATCTTGTCATCGTCAATTTGGCGCCGGAAGAAAGTGTAGATTTCAAACTTGAGATTAATCTACGAAACGAAGTTCCTGCGGGTAATCACACCATTTACTTGCAGATTCGAGAGGAAAATGTCGAGGATGATGAAGCAAGATACTTTGATTTGCCACTCAAGATTGAAGTCATGGAAAATGTTGAGATTGGCAACCTTGAACTGACACAAAAAACAGAAAATTCCCCATTTGCTGCTCAGGAAGAAAAGAACATCGATTTCCGATTGACCAACCAAAACAACATCGAACTCACTGTCACCATCACCATCAATGAACCAGATGGCTGGGAAGCAGGCTTGCGTGCTACATCTGACCAAGATGCAGCTCAATTTCTCATCCTCAAACTCGACCCCTATTCTCACAAGGACTTCAGCATGAAAATCGTAGCTCCAGAATCCGTCAAGGACAATCGAATGGTCAAGGTTGAGATGCTCGTGACCCCAATGCAAGAAGAGGTGCAGTATGGTGATGAATACAATCAAAAATTCTTCTTTGATTTTTCAACAACGTGTGCTGGTGCAGATTGTATTTTCCTTGAGATGATCGACCCCGAGCCGCAGACACTTGTGATCTATGCAATTCTTGCCCTTTGTCTACTTTATGCCGTGTTCCGACGAGGCCAAATGAATGCTCAGATGGGTGGCGACAAGTACAATCTTTTGGGTGACTCGGAAAGTGGCGAAGGCTTGATGGATGAAGGTCTCGGAATTGACCAAGATTGGGATGAAGATTTACCTCCAGCAGTAACGCAATCTGCCGATGATGATGACCTTGAATTGCTTGATGAACTCGACTCAATTTGATGTAATCATTGATGATTGTATGAACATTGTACCATTTGCCTTATGAGGTATCAGTCGTTCCTACAAGCCGGTGAACACTTTGAATCACAGTGTAACGGCGGCGGCGAGCGGAATTGAACTCTCGATATCCATCAAGGAAGCAAAGAAATCTATCCTCCTTGTTGCTCTCATGTTGCTCTCTTCCTTTGCCTCCATGCAAATCTTTTCGTTCAAAGTTTCCGCAAACTCAGACGCTGATGGTGACGGACTCACCTACGGTTTGGAATATCTCATCAATACTCAACCCAACGACCCTGATTCAGACAACGATGGTCTTCCTGATGGCTGGGAGTGGATGTATGGTTTGAACCCACTCTCCACCATTGGAGCTGATGGAGCCGTCGGTGATCCCGACGGCGACGGTATGTCAAACCTCCAAGAGTATCTTTACCTGCAACCTACGAATTGGGACTTGTCTTCAACCACGACCTACCTCGACAATGGTGTCTGGTGGAATGGGACTGTCCCGGTCAACGACTGGAATGAAGAAGGTGCTATGCAATTCAACCAAGTTGCCTGTGGCGGAACTGGTAGTGATGGAACAGGTTCCATTATTCTCTGTGATGAAGACCCTGTCGGTAACATCTGTGCGAATGGATTTGATGACGACAAAGACGGTGCTGTTGACGGTGCAGACCCAGACGGCGACGGCGATGCAGACTGTTTAAGCGACGATGATGACGGTGATGGAATCGCAGACGAAGACGTTGCAGGATGGGACACCGACGGCGATGGTATGCCTGATGGGTGGGAGGCTGCAAATGGACTCAACGCCACCAACCCCTCCAATGCAGATGGCCCATTTGGTGACCCGGATGGTGATGGCCTCATCAACCTGTACGAATATGTCAATCCTTCTTGGACAACCATGTGTGGCTCTTCTCCTTGTTTCCGAAATGGTCCTGATGGCCTTGTGACAGAAACCATTTCTCCATGTAATCCCTCTCAAGGTGTGGGCCCAGGTGGCTGTGCCACCTTAACTGCAGAAGTTGATGGGATCACCTCAACCAACCCTCAAGATGCCGATTCAGACAATGACGGTCTCAACGATTCTTATGAGGCATTGACATTGCTCACCGACCCTACCTCCGCTGATACGGATAATGATGGTATCAACGATGGTGTTGAAGTCAACGGTGCCTACGGTAATCCTCCTCAAGCAAGCGACCCCCGCGACAACAACACCGATGACGATGCTTTTGATGACGGAGTTGAAGACGCCAACGGAAATGGTCAAGTTGACGCTGGTGAAACTGACCCAACTCGTCGCGAAGATGCAGGTGATGAAGACAACGATGGTATTCAAAATTGGGAAGAGAATCTCACATGTACTCTTTGGAACGTTGCTGATACAGATTTTGGAGGCATCAACGACGGTGATGAACGAAACACAAGCCATGGAACCGACCCTTGTGATTCAACCATCGATTATGTCACTACATTTGTGAGTTACAACTCAGGTACCCAACGGGTCACCGTTGGTGATGGTTCTGGATTCAACCCTTCAGGAGGTGTAGGTTGGTACAACGTGTCAGGGACGTGGGAGTCCTTTGGTTATGTAGCCGTGGTCAACAATGTCATTCAGGGTGTCTCCGCAGGGCCCAGTGGCACAGCGAGTGAGGTTTCAAATCGAAATGGTTCATTCTGTCATACCTCTGCCGTAGCCGATGGAACAAAAGCCACGACTCGTCAGTATTGTGATGATGATTACGAAGACACAGACGGGGACGGGCTCGCGGACTGGCAGGAACTTCTCGGAACATTTGGTTGGTTTTCGAATCCGAGCCTGGTCGATTCTGATGGTGATGGTGTCGACGACTTCACGGAAGTGTTTGACAACACTGACCCAACAGAACCTTGTACGAATCTTTTGGATGACGATTTTGACGGTCTTAACAATTATTTCGAGAACACAACGGGTTGTGATTTGATTTACATTGGAATTACCAATGGCTCGCTTGACGTTTGGGTGACTGATTCTCAAGTGTACGACACCGACTCAGGTGGTGTTGGTGATAGAGATGAATACTTTGACGGCACGAACCCTGAAAACAATCCTGCTGACGATTTACTCCCCTCGGATTTTGATGGTGATGGAATTCCCGATGCCGTTGAAAACGATACAGGAACCGACTGGACCAACCCAGATACCGATGGTGGGGGTGTGCCTGATGGTGTTGAATGTCCTCAACCGTTCTGGTTTGTTGATTGTGTTGGCTCACCTTCCAATCCGCTTGACCCATCCGACGATATTATGAACAATGATGTGATTTTTTGGGCCAACAATACCAGTGGCGTTGTTGATATTTCACTCGTGCACCGTTGGAAACTGACAACAAGCGACTTCTACACGGGTTCAACGTATGCTCATCTGGATGCCGTTCACCCATACGCAGACCTTGTCCCTCCAGTGAACAATTTGACCAATCTTGCCGACTCAAGTTTTGCAAATGATACTGTGGACTGGACCATCACTTACAATCAACCAATTGGAACAAATTCCTATGTTCCAATATCAGCCTCTTACTCCAACATATCATTTTATCTTGATACCGCCGTTGAATTTACGCGTTCAAACGATACTCACAATCTGAAAGCATCAAATGGTCAACTTACTCAATTGTACATCAAAGAACCCGAGTACTATTTTGATTGGTCAACACTTGCCTCAACAACGGTTGCAGGGCAAAATTTCGCCTACGAAACATATCTCGACTCTAAATTCACGAACCCCAATGCTCCCGAATCAGCAGTGAATAACATTACAAACGCAATTATCACCTCCTCTGGGGCAAACGATGCATACAGCATCGCTGTTGCCCTCGAAGACTTCCTTACCAATGGGAATTCCACGACGACATTCCTCAGAAACTATGACGGTTCAGGAACCCTTTCACTCGTCGACACCACACTCAATTTGATCACCTTCACGAAGGAAGGTTCCTGCCGAGAATACAATACTGCATTCGTCACAATGGCCCGATTAGCAGGTCTTCCTGCTCGACAGGTGGCTGGATATGTCGGCGGCATTTGGACAGGCAGCGGATATGTCGTGACTTCTGACCATTACACGACCTGGTCTGAAGTTCGCCTTCAACAGAACAGTGCTAACGGTAACACAGACTTAGGCTGGATTGCCTTTGACCCCTGCCCTCCTGCAGCTGAGATTGAGGTTGTCAACCAAACCATCTCTACATTGACATGGGACCGAGATAGTTCGCAGAATTTCACTGTTACAGGACAACTTCGATACACAGACAATGCCACTCCAGTAGCAAATCATGTCGTCTCGCTCTACCTCGTACCGAATTCACAACTCTCCTTGGTCCCAGGTTCTGGCTCAGGTCAAGACCGTTTGCTCCAAACAATTGCTACCGATGCCAATGGAACATTCAACATCTCAGGAAACCCAACATTCCCAGCAGCTCCAGGCGTTCAAAGAATTGTTCTCGTCACTCAACAAGGGGGCTACATCGGTAATGAAGGCTTACCATTTGATGATTTCATCAATGTTACTGATGATTCTGTGCTTCGGCATACAGCACCCGAACTCGTGAATGAACCTGTGGTTGGTGCTGGTGCGACAACGACGCTCGAGGGGTATCTTGAACTTCAATCCCCCGCGGTTGATGTGATTGGTGAACTTCCGAATCAAACGGTTTGGTTATCGTTCATTTCTTCGGTCAATGGTTTGACAAACATTTCTGGAGATGTTGACCCATCAGGATTCTGGTCCATCGAACTCACACTCGATGCTCTCGAAACCAAAACCAATGTCACTGCAACACTTGGTTACTCTGGATGGCAAGACACGTCAGTGAGTAGTATTACTCCACCACAATTCCACCTTCGACCAACGACCACAACAATTTGGCTCAATGTTTCTGACGCTCCTAACCTGACGGCAACCATCGAAGGGTCAAGGGCAAATACGAGCATCATTGTTGTTGATGAGCCATTTTGGGTCAATGGTTCTGCTCAATCGATCGGAGCAATTCCAACAGCACTTTCAGGCACTGTACTTCTAAGAATGAGAAATAACGGTTCAACCGGCCCTTGGTTTGAGGTGTTCAACCAATCCGTCAATGGTAACTTTACTCTTCAACACACATTGAATTCGTCGACCACCCCCGTCGCTGCAGGCGAGGTTGAGTTTTCGTTACGATTTTTCCCAGCAACAATACCCGCTACAGACGATGCTAACTTGAGTGCTGGTGAACCGTATTTCTTGAAAGGGAAGTTGAATTTCGTCATACAATCTGTCGAACAACTTCGAGGCACACCAGCGTCTGTGGTGATTGATATTCTTGACCATAGAGGTGTGAGCATGGGTCAGAACTTCAGTGGAAACTATGACTTCTTCTTCAATGCTTCATGGGTCAACACTACCGTTGACCCCGTATCATCGACGATTACTCTTTCATGGGATTTGGATGCCAACCTTCTGCCTGGAGATTATTTGCTCAATGCATCGTTCAATGGTTCCCAATTCTTTGAACCTTCAACAGGCTTTGGACCAATTCGTGTGCTTGCAGAAATCGGCTGGAACCTTTCAATTGGTCAAGATTGGACAGACTTTGGCAATTCTACCTACATTTACGGGGACATTTATGACGCAGTATACCTCAACCGAGTGATTGGAAATGACACCCTTATCTTAGTGACCATGCTCACCACACAAGGTCCAATCGACATAGCACAATCAATGCTTAACAATTCAACTGGTGAATTTAACATCACAATCACCATGCCGACCAATCTACCATCGGATGCTTACGATTTCATTCTTGATTTCGATTTCATTACGATGTCTCCGCCAGGAGGCGCTTACTACAGATATGTGGATACAGCTGTTCCTCCGAGCCCACCGAATTCAATTAGTCAACTCGGGGGAATCATCACTGAGTTCAAGGTCGAACCTGAAACCTCTTCGTATATTGTTGAAATGAACGACACCGTAGATTTCACTGCAAAGATTACCGATGTCGCTGATGGTTCAAACATCACTGGAGCATCGGTCGAGTTTATCTGGGATTACGGCAACAGCAACCAAAGTTTAGGGTCAGTGAATTCCGACCCTGACGGTAATGCGACAACATCATTCTCGCCAAATGGTATTGCTCCTGGTTACTACAATGTTCTCATTGTGGTCCAAGATGATTTAACCGCCACGTTGAGCCAAGGGAATTCAAGGCGATACGGCAACTCAACGATGATCAACGTCACCGTTCAAGTCGACTCATCAATTATCATCACGCAAATGCCAGCAGTCATTACTGCCGGTCTTGCGTTCAATGTTCAAGGACAGGTTCTTGATGCAGAAAACAATTCAAGACCACTCATTTCAGCAGTTGAAATGAATGCATTTTGGCTCGATACGCCTGATGAACTTTTGATGGTTTCTCGCCGAACGAATTTCAATGGCTCATTCAATTTCTCAATTCCTACTGACACATCAAACAATGGAACGACAAGAGGACCTCGAACACTTGTCCTTTCCGTCGTTGAAGGTTCATCCCCATTCTATCTCACTGCCAGCGTACAACAAGGTGTGCAAGTTATGGGTGTGTCCATCTTCGAAAATATTGTTCCACTCAACCCAGTTGTCGTCAACCGAGGCGATAGCATCAATATATCAGGTCGGCTTGTTGAATCATCGGACATGTTTACCCCACTTGGAGGATATGATGTCTTTGTCAAATTCCATGACACTTGGCTTCCTGTAACTCAAACCGATGCTGAAGGATATGCCAATTTCACCTTTAATGTGCCATTTAACCAACCTCTTGGCTTGACCATTGTTCAAATCATGTTCAACGGTTCAGTTGATTTGTTGCGAACAAACTCCAACATCACATCGATTACCATCAGGTCGCAAACGAATTTCACCTTCGACCCCATTTTGGCAAACCCTGTTGCTGGTACGAGTTTCAACATTTCAGGCCGAGTTCAATCAGATAACGGCAGTGGAATTGAACAACGTGATGGTTCAGTCCTACCGAACGCCAATGTACTTGTCGCCATCAATGGTGTTCCTACCGGATTTACCGTTTCAGGTGGAGCGATTGGTACTGAAGGATACTGGAACGCAACCATTACTTTGAGCCAAACATTCCAAGCAGGAACACATAACATTACAGCAACATACATCCCAACCGTCAATTTCTATCTTGCGAGTACAAACAACACCACCTTCGATAGCCGTGGATTTTCCACATTGGTGTTCTTGAGACCTTCACTCGATGGTATTGGGCAACCATCCTTGAACGACAGAACAGTACGAGGGAACAATGTCACTTTCCATATTTTGCTTCGAGATAACACCGGAGCCAACCTCGATGGGCAAAGTTTGACTGTCTCGCTACCTGGTACATCGATTATTGGTGTCATTACGACGGCAACCAATGGAACAGCATACGGTTCTCTCCAAGTTCCTGCAAATACAAGTGTCGGTCCAAATGACATCCATGTTGATTATGCTGGCATCTCGGGAACAACAGGTCTGCTCGGCAGCAATGCAACCACACGATATGTCGTACTTGCAGCAACAAATCTCACCATCACTGAATATCCTGAAATACGAACTGCGGGAGAACAACTTGTAGTGAAGGGAACATTGCTTGATGACCTCGGACTTGCCTTGCAGTTGAATGGAAATGACGCTTCTGGAATTGTGTATTTGCTTGTGGATGGCATTCCAGTTGCAAGTGCAACAACCAATGCAACAACTGGTGCGTACACATTGTCCTACAGCTTGCCTTCGAGCACATCACCTGGGCCACACCAAATCCGTGTCGAATTTAGAGGAGGTAGGGATTGGGTTGACCCCATCGGCTTTGGCGACATTAACAACCCAGAATACTACCTTGCGAGTTTCGATACTGTGGATTTCAACGTGAGCGTTCCAACCAAGATTCAACTTCTCACCCCAACCGGAGAGGCAGATCGAGACACCTCGATGACCCTCCAAGGACGCTTACTCGATGTCAGTGATGTTGAATTACCAAATCTCACCGTTGAAATTTGGCTTGGCGGTGTGTGGATTACCAACACAACCACCGATGCCAATGGCACATTTACCGCTGTATACGCTGTTCCTGCCAACCAACCACTTGGTCAACTTGGTCTTGAGGTTAGATTTACAGGGACGACATTCTATCTTCCAAGCAACGCTACTGGAATGTGGCAGATTTTCAGTCAAATTGCAGTTGATGTATCAATCGATTCGCCTGTTGCAGTTGGCGAACAAGCGATGATTACAGGAAAGGTGAGCGACAACCAACTCGTAGGCATTGAAGGTCTAACAGTTGATCTACAAATTGAAAACATCATCATTGCATCTGTTGTCACCAACAGTAATGGAGAATTCATCTATGAGTGGACCGTCACGGATACCTTCAACTTCGGTAGTTTGGAACTTCTCGCAGTTGTCCAACCACAGGGTTACTATCGATACGGAATTGGTAACACTTCGTTTGATTTACTACACAGAAGCAGCATCACGCTGGAGTTTACTGATGGTACAGATGCTACACGTGGCGATGTTTGGGAAATTTCAGGTCGATTGTTTGATTACGATACGATGGATAAAGCAGGTCTTGCTGGGGAAACGGTTCAGATTGACCTCGATGGAGTTCTCGTTCTATCGACCGTGACCGATGCTGCTGGCAATTGGGCAGCAATTGTCTATGTCGACCCTGTATTGTCGAGAGGAGACCATACACTCACTGTTCGGTACGGAGGCAGCAGCCTTCACTTAGGCTCAGATGCACAATCCAAAGTGAAGGTTTGGTCAAATGTCATCATCTCTATTGACTCCTCATCTTCGAAGATTGTCACTCGCTCGGATGGTACATTCTCACCACTCGTTCTCATCGGTTCGGTGCAAGAAATAGGTGGAGAAGGCGAAATCTTCGAAAATCTGCAAATCTACATCGGTAATGGTGCAGATTGTGTCAATGGAAGGGAAGAAGCCCGCTGTATCCCTCCAACATTTGTCAACTGGGCAAATGGCAATTTCACGATTACTGCATCTATGCCATCATGGGCAGAAATTGGTAGTCAATATGTGTACATCGATGTTCTTCGCAACGATAGTTTGTATCTGAATGCAGCTACTGACAACCACTTGGTGTTCGTTAACGTCGATGCCAATATCTTTGTCGATATCGACGCTATTGTTGAGAACAAACAAGAAGATGTTCGAGGTTCAATCCAAATCAACGCAGAGGATACAGGGGAGGGATTAGAAGGTGTTTCTGTTATGATTTACTTGTACGACGAAAACATGAGTCAACTACGACAAGTGAATGAATTGACCAACGAAGACGGCTTGATTGAATTTGAATTCTCAGCGGACCCTCCATATGGTGACGCATCATTCTGGGGCGAGATTTCGATTGACATCGTCATCAATGACCCAGTTTTGTCTCCTCAAACATTATCTAAATTCAATCTTCAACGTGAAGAAGGATTTGCTCCTGATTATACTTACGCCTCAGAAGAAGAGGCCATCAGTGCCTGGGCATATTTGCTCGTCTTATTGATCGCAGGTTTGATTGGTGGTGGCATCATGATGTACAGGAAGAAAGTTCGAGGCGATATCTTTGCAGATGCTGCCGAGATTTTTGCTTACACTGCAGAATTGCTTGCTGCTGGTGATGCAACTCGTGAGGCTATCTTCAATTGCTACCAAGAATTGTGTAAAGTCCTCCAAGACCGTGGATTCCTACGTCGAGACCACGAAACGGTAAGAGAATTTGAATTTGCAATTCGCCAGGCGATGGGCGGAATTTCAGAAGAAGCGTTAACAGCACTTGACAATACTTTCGAAATGGCGAGGTACAGCCGTGAAGAAATGGGCGAGGGTCACAAGCAGGTTGCTATGCAATCCGTAACCCAAATGACCACAGAAATATACCAAATTCAAAAGGTCCCACCAAGAGAATTTGCTTGATCACCAACGCAGTTTCAATCTGCCGTCGACGAATGTTACTCGCTTGATACCTTGGTGTGGGATTGGAAATTGACGTTCAAACCCGCCTTGGTCGATATCAAGACGAATTCTGCCCAACAGTTGTCCTGACTCAAGTTGGATTGACTCGACCTTGATATCATGGATGGACATTCCATGCATTGGCAATTCAAGCCCATCAGTGACGAATTCACCATTGAGTTCTTCAACAAACCATTGGAGAGCAAGTTCTGGATGTTCTTCCGCAAGATGGGATTCTGGAAGCATTCCGGAGGCAACAAGAACTTGCTGGTGACGTGAACGCACTTCAGAGAGATGCGGTGAGTTTTGAATAAAATCACTATGGAATTGTTCAGCGAGTTGCCGCTCAATTGTTTGGTCACGAACATTGTTCACAACCTGAACATCATCCTCTTCAGTCTCCAAAATCTCGATGTTGTTCCATTCGTTCATGATTTTCCCACCTCTATGTGCCTCATCAACATTCGTGTTTTGTATTATTCATCTTCTTGTCGATGAACGGTTCTGAAAAATCGTTCCGCATATTGCCGAATATGTTCTGAACCATGACATGGAATCATCTGCAAATCCGGAGGATAGCAGGAAGTGTAGGTTCTCTCATCGTTCCTTTTGTCGAGTAAAAGGATCATAGCACGGTCTTCAACTGAGCGAATAGGCCGACCCATGGCTTGCAAGATGGAGTTGATTGCAGGTTGAGATATGGTGTACTTCCAAGCTAAATTTTTTCCAAAGCGTTCTTCTGCAAACTTCGTTAATGCCTTTGAAAGAAGTGAAGGTGGAGAGTTTGGAATACCAATGCAAATCACCGCATCCAATGCTCCGTTGTTGTAATCAATACCTTCTGACAATCGAGCACCAAAAACACCACCCAACAAAATTTTGCGATTGTTTTGCTTTTCGTACAATAGTGTTTCAACAACGCCATCGAGGTCCTTTTTTGTCCAATCTCTGTTTTCCATCATGGGACGGGCACCCGAAAATTGACCTGACCCGACAAGTTGTTCCAACATCGCATAAGACGGGGCAAAGACGGCGATATTTCCTGGTGTTGCATCGATGAAGGTCTGGATATGTTGTTGAATCAAAAACGAGTTCTCTTGCGAACGTTCAGAATATTTGGTCGTGACATCTTTTGCGATTAACACAGGCCTTCGCTTTGCAGCAAATGGAGAAGTATAATGTGCATGAGTGGTCGAGTGAGTAAAACCGAGAATATCGGCATACATCGATGGAGGATATAGTGTGCCTGACATGAGAATTGATCCTGCAGCCTCTTCAAAGACAGGAGCTGCTACCATGCCAGGGTCAAGGAGGTGGGATGTGATTCGGCCATCTTTGCCTTTTCCATCAAAGATGAGTACCACAGAATTTGTATTTTGAAAGCGGTCAAGCGTACGAAGAAGTTCGGAAAATCGAATGGCGTCAGGTTCCATTGGGTCTTCGCCATCTCCGACTTCGACATCCACATCCACATTTGCCAAGACATCCCTCAATATTCGAATTCTATTGACTGGTTGAATTTGAAACGCTTTGTTTTCAACAAGTTTCTGTTGTGAATCTCTTCCTTCAGCAACATCACATGCCTTATGCAGTAAGTCAAAAATGTCCTCAACTTTGACTTCGATTTCATCGTCATCACCCTTCAACTGTTTGCTTAATGATGAAAAATAATCCGAAAAGACTCTTCGGGCAGATTCGAAAACAGATTTCACCCACACAATAAGTTCGTAGTTTGTTTGATACAAATCTCCGCCCGTTTGCATGACGATGTTGCGGTAGGTCTCTTCGTATTCTTCGAGTTCTGTATAGACATTTTTCACCATTGTTGGTGTGAGTTTTCTCTCCATCGTCATACGAATTCTGTCGGGTAAATTGTGCGCTTCATCGACAATAATGATGACATTTTCAAGGTCGATACCCATGGCTTTGAGGCTGTTTTCTCGAACGCCATCATCAAACAGGTGATTGTAATCGCCGACAAACACATTGGCGAAGGCAACAGATTCCCTTGCAATTTTCCATGGGCAAGTGACGGCTGAACGTCCGTTTTCAGTGTGTTGAACAACTTTCTCAACCAGCTCATCGACATGTAAAGGGTAGGATAAAAATTGTTCACGAAGTCCTTCAGCCCTTGTCATCCAAGGTTTGCATGAACGTGATTTTCTTGCTTGTGAGCACATCAAAGAGAACACAAATGGAGATTCTTTTGCAAAGTCTTGAACACACATTCCTGATTGACCAATCATATCGATGAGTGAAATATTGGACTTATGACCACGCCGACTGTTGATTTTCCGAACTGTATCGACAACAATACGATGTTGAGTTTGCCTCGAGGTAAGAAAGAACACCGTTTTTTCTTCTCCAGGAGTCAATGCAACTTCAAGAGCAGCAGCAAGGGCAGCTGCGGTTTTTCCAATACCCGTTGGTGCTGCAGCAAGGTGGTTTCCATTCTTACGTAGCGAAGCAACACAATCTCGAATCATCTCAAGTTGACCGGGTCTTGGCACCTCGTGGGCCAAAAATTCAAACTCGGATTGTCCAGTTGTGGTTTGACCCATAAGGGTCTACTGATGACGACCGTTCTAAAGGCTTGACATTCGTCTCAAAGCGATTCGTGTGTGCCCAGAAAAATGTGGGGGCTGGGCACGTGGGAATGTGT
Source organism: Candidatus Poseidoniales archaeon (assembly GCA_038110525.1). Taxonomy (GTDB): domain Archaea; phylum Thermoplasmatota; class Poseidoniia; order Poseidoniales; family Poseidoniaceae; genus Poseidonia. Next base: position 14,120 of record JAYNJV010000030.1, read on the forward strand.
GGTCAACTCGCTTGACCTGTGGCAGGGTCCCCTCGGCCGCCATCCGAGGGGTCTGTGGGGGTGTGGTTGTGGGAACCGTGGCCAAATTGTGCATGGCGGGCACGTTGACAAAGTGCGTTGAGGCCGTACAGGTTTGACCTGTCCTGTGCAGCCCAAAGGGTGGCGTCAATGAGATTGTATCCCTTTGATTGCCTATTCATCCCATCCCCTCTGTACTCTCACCGCTTATTCTTGGTATTCACTTCGTCGTTCTGTGGATGCTTTCGCATCGTCTAAGTAGGATTGAAGCAAGTCAGAAGCTTGCTTGTATGCTGCAAGTTCTTGATCGATGAACGTTTTCAGACCCTGCTGGGCTGCGTGTTCTCGAGTAATTCCTCGGAGTTGATACAACTCTGCAAGTAATTTTTTGTCGCCAATGCCGAGAGGAATGCGAATTGAATCCATGCCCTGTACTTCTGGCTGTCCGTGGAGAAATTCTTCCACCGCTGTACGAATAACATCTGAACGGTTTCGAGCACCGTCTTGTCCTATTTTCATATCGAGAAGTTGGGCATCTTCCTCGCTCAATCGAAACGAAACGAGAACCGTTGGTTGGACCATTTGCGTGCCTCCTGTAAACTATGCTATACCTTGAAGCATATAAAGATGTTTACAATTGTCTTACAAATTGTCTTACGGATGTAAACGAAGGGAATACAGCCTGCGAACATTGAAATTCAAGGCACTTAACCCATGCCCATGGAGAGGGAATACACCCGGGGGATGTATCTGTACATGGAGTGCCTTAGGGTTGCTTTTGATGACCAAATTGTGACCAACGATGAAGCACAAATTCTCAAGATTTTAGCCGTGGCATTGAATGTCGCACCAAGTGAGACCTCTGAGTGTCATAGCATTATTGCAGGTGAACTTCCGAACCCGTTTGTTCTTTCAGATGAGGAATTCACTGGGTATCAGGTTGGCGATGCCTCGATGTACCAGGCTGCTTTAATCGCTGCGTTAGATGATGAAGTCATTACAGAGGATGAATGGGCACTTGTCAATCATCTTCGAGAACTCATCGGAATTCAAGAGGATGAACATGCCCTCATCGAAGAAGCTATTCGGTCAACTGAAGGCATTGATGCAGACGGTCAGACCCGTATTTCTCGCCTTGAGCGTTACCTTACCGTGTGTGTTCTTTGAGACTCAAAATCAATTCAAATTGAAATGCGAAATGGGAACTATTAGAAAGGGAGTTCCATTGGGGCGAATCAACCAATGAATACAAGGTGAACAATATGTCCGTTGTCAAGCAAATTTATCAAAAAGTTGTAGCAAGAGACCCGAACCAACCAGAATTCCATCAAGCCGTTCTTGAGGTCTTGGAATCCCTTGAACCAGTTTTGGAACGACATCCAGAATATGTGTCAATTGTTGAGCGAGTCGTTGAACCTGACCGATTGATCCACTTCAGAGTGCCATGGGTCGCAGACAATGGAGACGTACACGTGAACCGTGGTTTCAGAATACAATTTAATGGGGCAATTGGACCGTATAAGGGCGGTCTTCGATTTCACCCTTCAGTGAATGCATCCATTCTCAAATTCCTTGCCTTTGAGCAGATTTTCAAGAATTCCCTCACCGGACTTCCAATGGGTGGTGGAAAAGGTGGTTCAGACTTTGACCCTAAGGGTAAGTCCGACGCCGAAGTGATGCGATTTTGTCAATCCTTCATGATGGAATTGTGGAGGCATATCGGACAAGACTGTGACGTTCCTGCAGGTGATATCGGTGTGGGTGGCAGAGAAATTGGTTTCCTCTTCGGAATGTACAAGAAACTTCGAAACGAATTCCAAGCTGGTGTTCTTACCGGAAAAGGCCTCCAATATGGAGGCTCATTGATTCGACCCGAAGCAACCGGATATGGGCTTGTTTACTTTGCAAGAGAAATGCTCGCCACCAAAGGCAAATCGTTTGAAGGGGCAACGGTGTCTATTTCAGGTTCAGGAAATGTCGCTCAGTTCGCTTGTGAAAAAGTTCTCGACCTCGGTGGAAAACCAGTGACAATGTCCGACTCATCGGGATGGATTTACGATGAGAATGGAATTGACCGAGAAAAGCTGGCCTACATCATGGACCTCAAGAACAATCGTCGCGGCCGAATTCAAGAATACGCCGAAAAATATGGTGCTACATTTACACCTTCAGCACCCGAACCTTCCCTCAATGGACTTTGGGGCGTCAATGTCGATGTGGCTCTTCCATGCGCAACTCAAAATGAACTCAATGGTGAAGAAGCAAAAATGCTCGTTGCCAACAATGTCATTGCTGTTGCAGAGGGTGCAAACATGCCATGCACACCTGAGGCTGTTGAAGAGTTCCAAAAAGCCGGCGTTTTGTTCGCCCCAGGAAAGGCAAGCAACGCTGGTGGCGTAGCAACTTCTGGTCTTGAAATGTCACAAAACTCGCTACGATTGAGTTGGACGAGGGAAGAAGTCGATAAGAGACTTGAAGACATCATGATCAACATTCACAAGAATGCATCTGAAACTGCAAAGCAGTATGGTAGAGAAGGCGATTATGTCTTCGGTGCAAACGTTGCAGGCTTCCTGAAAGTTGCCGAGTCAATGACCGCCCAAGGCGTCTTGTGATTTTGAACAGGCCTTTTTGTACAGTTCTGCTCAAATCAGCAACATGCCCGAAGGTCCTGAAATCCACCGGGCATCGGACCGAATCCGAACAGCTCTCGAAGGAAAAAAGGTCTTCAATGTCAAGATTGACTTTCAACCATTGGCCGGTATGGAATATTTGTTTGAAGGTGAAGTCATCGAAAAAGTCGAAGCGAGGGGAAAAGCACTTCTCATCCATGGTCCTACAAGAGTCTTGTATGCTCACAGCCAATTGTATGGTCGTTGGATGGTCAATTCAAAATCAAGGACGTTGCCAAAGAGTAATCGCTCACTACGAATCGTGTTTGAATCTGACACTCACGTTGTTCGTTTGTTTTCTGCAACAGATATTCTCATGTTGGAACATCATGAAATTGAACTTCATCCATACATTTCAAAACTTGGACCAGATGTCGTTCTTCCATCAACTGGCGTGATGGACATTCAACATCATATTACGCAGCAGAGGTTTCAACGTCGACGTTTAGGAGGTCTGTTGCTTGACCAAGGCTTTCTTTCCGGTATTGGCAATTATCTTCGGAGTGAAATTCTCTACAAAGCCAATTTGTTGCCCCAAAGAACCATTGCCTCACTCAAGCAAGAAGAACTGCTTCGATTCTGTGAGGTGACCAAAGAGATTGTTCACAGGGCGTACGAACACAAAGGCATTACATTAAGCCAAGAGAAGTATACTGCGCTTCGCAATCAAGGACTCACGCATGGAGCATCGAGGCATTATGTATTCACAAGGGCAGGACGAACCTGTTACGAATGCCAAACCCTCATTGAACGACATACGGTGTCATCACGTCGATTGGACTTGTGTCCAACGTGTCAAGTTTGATGCTCAAATTTGGAAACCAGGGTAATACTGTTGTGTGTACATCAATGCATATTCTGGTGGATATCCCTGACTGATGAGACCATTGTAATAATTCAAAGCATCAGGATTGACCAC
>JAYNJV010000031.1:0-16384 GCA_038110525.1 Candidatus Poseidoniales archaeon
AACAAACGCATTCTATCAAGAAGTCCTCTCGTCCATCATCTAAATGATTTTTGACGATATTGAGATGATGTATGAGTGAATATAATACGGTAATTCTCCAACAATGCACGCAAGGGGAGTACCATGAAGGCCGAAATCAAAGAGTTAAAAGAATTATTAGAAGGTGTTAGTGCACCTCGTTTTTTTGAATTTCAAATGCCGAGTGGGAAAGAATTATTTTTGCTCATTCTGGGATTGGTCGTCATTACATTTCCATTGTGGTACGCTCCTCTTACACCAGAATTTTCAGCAGAAGTTGGTCTGGGGGACCTCAATTTCTACCTCTTTTTGTTACTCTTATGGGTCATTCCGATTCACAAAGCATTTCCATCAAAGATTCAAGGAGTGATGAGGGAACTCTCGAACAAAAACATTGAGCCTCAAGTCGTCCATTTCAACCAAGGTTCAGGGGGAAGAGCAACTGAACCTTCTACTGCGACCAAGAAAGAAGGCTGGTTGTTCTCTCCTCCTCAAATTGACGATTGGCATCCTGAGTCGCCATACAAAGAAGATGCAGCAGGACTGCTTGCCGACCATCCCAACAACATCGGGACGCCTGTTCCATCCACAATTTCTATGGAGATGGTTGTAAGGATGGTGGGAACAGTTTCCATCATTATGTTTTCGATGACAATTCTCCGAGAACTCAGCAATCTAATCGCTATCGGTGAAGCAGAAAGGGAGAGCACCGTGTATGCAGTTATTTCGTACATGGGCCTCATTGCGATTTTTATGTTGGCTGGTGCATTCATGGAATGGAAAAAAATCAAGACTTGGCGCCAAACAATGGATTTGCCGACTTCTCGGATTCGGTCCATGGCCGTTGGTGATGTTGAAGTGTATGGGCAATTGAGACCGAGAATTGGTTGGCCATCGGTCGTGTACGTTGACGGCGATATCGAAAAATCAGCACACGGCATGGCTCAATGGGGCTGGTCCTACAATCAGGTTTCGTATTGGGAAGAGTTTGTTGTCAAAACCGATTCTGAAGGAAACACAACACGAACATGGGAAGACCGTTCACGAACTGTGTTTGTACGCGGGGATGCAGGTTTTCATCAAAGTATGGTCCATGATGGTACTGGAGGGTGCTCTATCGATCACGGACTGCTTGAGCACCATGGCTCTTCATTGAAAAGAGATTGGAAGCGACCGGACAACAGCATTTACTCAGGTCCAAGAGGCATGAATATTCGCTCAGAAAGAGCAGAACACGTATGGGATTTGAAGGGCTGGTCCTATGGTGAGCCGATGTTTATTCATGGCGTTGCAGAATCAAGACCTCGGGCTGAATTGGAAGAAGAAGGTGTTGATATGACCATTGCTCCCGCTTTAATCGAAATCAAGAACAAAAAAGGCGTCTCCTTCAAACCCAATGTATATCGAGGCACTGAATTGTTGAGCCTTCATGACTTGAAAAGTCCTATTTCAGCTCTAACGCCCAATTTGGTCACAGCGGTTGCCATGATACTGATGTTGCTCACCTTTGTCATGTAGGCCAATGGATAGGAAGTATAATTTCATCATGCTTGTACCAATGAAACATGAGGGGCAATCCTATCTTGATGAGTGTTCTCATCCTTCTCGCCTCATTGTCAGGTTGTTTTGGTGAAGATGAGGTTGATGATGACATACCAGTTGTTCCAGGGGAGCAAAAGCGAATCTTTGTAACTGGTCCGGATGGAGTTTCTATCGATGTCGAACCTCTTCAGATGGTCTTCAATTTTAGTGAAATTGGCGAGAACGCACCAGAGCCAAGTATCGGTGTCACATCGACTGGATGCATATTCTTCATCGCTCTCGAAAAAGTCATGCGTTCATGTGATTATGGTGAGTCTTGGGAAGATGTGACGGGTCCTGCCTGTTCCTTTACGACAAGTGACCCTTACGGCTGGGTTGACCCAGTGACAGATCGAATCTTCAATGTGCAAATGCAAGGTCTCGAAACATCATGGATTTGTTGGAGTGATAATGATGGTGCATCATGGGCTGGTAATCCACACAATTCAGGAACCACCCCCATAAATGACCACATTAAATTGGCTACAGGTCCTTGGACAGACACCGGCTATGGTCTCGCTGGACAAATCTCACAAACACTCTATGAAACGGCTGTGTACTATTGTTACAACAAACTCGTTGGTATCTTTTGCTTCACAAGTTTTGATGGAGGTGCTTCGTTTGAAGTCGGAGGGCAAATCGTTGGTCTTGCAACCACAAATGGAGGCCTTCACGGAGCGATTAGTACAGCTCCTGATGGTACAGTGTATGTGACTCCTCGAGTTGCTACACCTACAGTGATTGTTTCAGATGACAATGGATTTTCATGGTTTGAACGAACGATGGGTGAAGATACGTCAACACCAAACCCGCGTAAAAATTCAGAGGTTGCCACCGATTCCGCATCCAACGCATACCATGTTTGGACTGGTGCTGATGAAGGTATTTACATGTCGAGAAGTACAGATTCCGGCCAAACTTGGGAGCAAGAAAGCATCCGGATTAGCCCAGTTGAAGTCATTTCCTCGGTTTTTCCTCAAACCTCGGCTGGGGATGAAGGCCGAATTGCCATCGCCTACCTTGGTAGCGAAAATGCAAGTGAACTTGGATTGCCAAATATCGATGGCAGCCCATGGGATGGCAATGCCCATTACGCAACGGGTAATGTTTCATATCACCTGTACATCACATACAGTTTGAATGCACTCGATGAAAATCCCATATTCTATACCTACAGGGTGACAGATGACCCGGTCCAAATTGGAAGCATCTGCTTAAACAGTGGTGATTGCCGAGATATCGGAGGTTCAAATCGAAACTTGCTTGATTTTAATGACCTTCATATTGACAAAGAAGGTCGAGTCTACGTAGCCATTGCAGATGGGTGCACTGGTCCATGTTCAACCAATGCAAATGCGACTCCAGAGGATTCGAGAAGTCGTTTAGGTGTCATGTGGTTCCTCACTGAAGGACCAAGTTTGTATACCGATTTTGGGGAACTCACACGGCCTTAATCAGAGCATGTGTTCTCCGCAGTTCGGACATGGCATACCGGGGATAAATTCGCCAAGCAAGAAGCCACAGTTATGGCACATAGATGAGACATCGTCATAATTCATTGAATGTCCATGAAAGGAATGAAGAATAAACTTAACTCCATTCGAATTTTGATTTAAGATGTTCATAGACCAACATCAAATCACATTCATGAATGGTATGATTTGCGACTTGAATTGGAATTTCATTCCATGGATTAAAACAAATTGAGACTTCACTTTCTTCAAACATGCCAATATCTCCCGCTGAATCTCCAATTGAGGCAGTATGTTCTTTTTTCACACCGAGCCTTCTTTGCAACATTTTAACGATTGAGCCTTTGCCATTCATTTGAACTTGATATCGGCCAAAGGAACTGATTGAATCTTGGGCCTCTTTGTTGCTCTCAACAAGCCATCCATTCGTGAACACGTGAAGCACAGAATCTTGGCCATCACAAAGCTCTTTTGCCGTATGAGGGTCAATCCCACCCCAACGTTTTCTCCATTGATTTGTGGAAGGGAATTGTGCTGCGATATAGCGTGCTGTGTGTTGCAGTCCACCACTGATGATCGCAACATGAGCACCATGTTCAAGGATTTTTGAAATTGTTTTTTTCCAATTTTTCATAAAAGGCATATCCTCCATGAGGTCGCGAAGTTCTGAATCAGTAATAGGCGGTGTCCTTGAACGCTTGATGAGTGCGAGGTCAAGTTTTATCCAATCCCATTCATCCAACTTGCCTTGATTGTAAAGGGCGAATGATTCATCGTTATTGATGCCAAGTTGGTCGTACACATATTGCCATGTTGAAAGATGGTCGACGAGGACTCTGTCCATGTCAAAACATACCAAATGTTGGAAAGACATGATACATCACGCTAGGAATTTCTTGGCCAGTTATACTGTGATTGAATTCTTTTGACTTGCTTACCAAGAATATAGAGGATGATAGCAATCATCATTGCGAATAATCCAACCAATGTCATTGCAATTGTTGCAAGTGTCACGCCTATTGATGTCGTGTTGAGTTCAGTGAAAATGTGAGTTAAATTTCCAGAAAGTCTGTAGCCAAGTACAAACAAAATGATGCCGGGAATACCAAAGAGAAATAACGGATGTTTTGATTCAAGCATCCAATAAAAGAGTTGAGCAAATCGAGATGCGGTGGCTAAAGATTCTCTCTCCATAATGACAGGTCTCTGGCCAGTATGAATGACACGCACTTTGAGTTTTGAGTCAAGTTCAGATGCTGTAGCCAGAGGATTAAGGGCACTCAACTGTTGACATCCATCGCTTGTTGTAACCAGAATTCGTGGAATTGTTCGACTCAAAATGCTTGATGAATCTTCTTCATCGTTTGCGTTGTCATCTGTATGAAAGGCATAGTAGACATCCCAATCTTCCTTTGCCCTGTTGACATCGAGCAATAAGTCAGCAATTTTCCAATGTTTTGTGACGTTGATCATGAGCACTTTGCCTTCCCACTTCACTTGTTTTAGAATAAATTCTGCTATGTGTTGGACAACAATTTCACCGGCGTAATGAAACACCGGACAATGAATTTCTTGCGCTAATTCAACGGTCTCATCGTTTGAGCCACAGTCTACATAACTCACATGTTCTGTAAATTGACGACCTTTCATAATGAGTGAAACGATTCGTAATTCAATATCATGGCCAAAGAACAGAATGTGTAGGTCATCATTAGCCATGATTGGTGGAATGCAATTGTGCATTTGAACACTGTGCCTCTTTCAAAGATTCAAAGGTCCTTTCAGTTATGTTCAAGGGCTATGGGCATGGCCACAAGATATGATTGAGCAGGTCAAGATAGGCGTTGTCATTCCTGCTCATAATGAAGAACGATTTATCCAACAAGTTGTCGAAACTATCCCGTCATTTGTCGATTACATTGTCGTCGTTGATGATGATTCTACAGATGCTACGAGTCAGCGGGCTCAAGAAGCTCAGCATCATGCCGAAGTTATCGTCATTTCAAGTGAATCCCGTGGCGTTGGTGCTGCAATAGATTCTGGCCACAAGCATTTGCTTGAGCACCTCAACCCACCGTTTGTTAGTGCAATTCTCGCAGGCGATGGCCAAATGGACCCGGACGACCTCGAATCAATTGTTCTACCCCTCATCAAGGGAGAGGCAGATTATGTCAAAGGAAATAGGTCGTTGCATCGAGATGGATTAAATGCAATGCCTATCCAAAGAAAACTCGCAACGAGCATTCTGACGATAGCGACAACGCTCGCGAGTGGAAAGCAGGTCTCAGACCCACAATGTGGATATTGTGCAATGACCTCTGAAGTCATACAAGAATGGGATTTTCAACGTTCATGGAAAGGATATGGGTATCCAAATTTTTGGTTAATTCGGCTGTCGTCCCTTGGATTTCGCGTGAAGGAGGTACCCGTTCGCTCAGTGTACAACGATTCCTCTTCTGGCATTCAATCGATACCATTTTTTGTAAAAGTTGGAGTTATGATGACCATTGAGCATCATCGGAGAAATTTCTCCTGGATTCTTGGTGCGAACAGAACGCCTCACTCATTTTTTGCATTCATTGCATACGCTTTAGGTTGGTCAATGTTTCTTCCAATGAATACGACCTTGGAAATCGAGTTGATCTCCCGTGGTATTCCTTCACTACTAAGTGGGTTATTGTTTTGGACCGTAGCACACATTTTTGATAGACTATCTGCTCGTACCCAAGAGAGGCTGAGAACTCATGGCAAACGCAGAGCATGAATTTCAACTCGCCACCGTTCGTCATATTTTGGTTGCATCAAAGCCTCAGGCTAAAGAAGTGTTGGAAGTATTATCACAGTCAAAGCGACCGCTAAAAGCCTTCAAAAAAATGGCAAAGGAATATTCAAAATGTCCGAGTGGGAAAAAAGGTGGACTACTGGATGAATTTTCAAAAGGTCAGATGGTCAAAGAATTCGAAGAAGCGGTCCTCGCCTCTGATTTAGAATCCGTACCTTCTGAGTTCGTTCGAACAAAATTTGGATTTCACATCATCTGGGTTCACGATATCAAATATTGATGGTGGGCGTACCAAGATTTGAACTTGGGTCCAAGCGTCCCAAACGCCCGAGTATAGGCCAAACTAACCCATACGCCCTTACCCTTCGGCACACAATCACACCTATGAAGTTCACTCTATGAACTGCCATGTGGTTGGACTACGTTGTAGGATGAGTCCTTCACTCATCAAATGACCAATGAACGTCTCGGTCAACATCGAACTACCTTTTAATTCTAAAAATCTACTCAATTCTTCGTGGCTGATGAATTCCTGAACTGCATAGATCTTGTGACAAGCAGAAAACAAACTTGCGAGTGAAGGTTCGTCAAGTTCTACAGCAGTCTCATCCTTTTCAAACAATTTTTTACGAAGTTCATCTCTCAATTCTTCTGGAGTGTTCGCAAGGGCGACTTGAATTTGCAATGCCTGTGCAGTTGTAGCCGTTGCAACAACTTTTCCATTTTCACCTATGGCGGAGCCGCAATGTTGACAGCGTTCTGATTTCTTTTTCGACCCATGGCACATTGAGCAATTGGGACATTGAATAACAAGCCAAGGAGTATCAACCATGTCAATCAGCATCAAAGTGAGAAATCGGTTCCACTGTTTTGTCGTTGTTGACCAGGGCGAAGTGCAGGAGCAGCAGGAGCTTTCGTTTGCACTTTAGGTTTCGGTGCTTCTTCAGATTCCCGCGTGAGTGAGCCCCGAATTGGTCCAGTACGGGTCGTTCCAATTGAGAGTGAATCGGGTAATATCAAAGCAGCAATGGCAACACCATGATGGTCTTGGCCAGCCGTAACTTCGTCTACAGCAACATCAAATGAGGTAACTTCGAGGTCACGGCTTGCAAGTTTTCGTTGTAAATTACGTCGTAATGCAAGGACAGTTTCTTCGTAATCAAGGTCGGTTGAAATTGTCGCGACGATGGAACATTCATCGCCTTCAGGCGTAATGCAATGGGCAAAGGCGACCCCGGCAGATGCCGACGACCCATTCCATGCGTACGATGATGCGATATGACATTCGACGAGTGAACCAATCGGAAGTGGCTTTGGTGCTGTTACCGTAAATCCAATTGGCAACATTGCCCCCTGTGCTTGTATCATTCGAACATCACCTAATCCTAATTCCACGAGTCCTTGGTCAAATGCATCCTCGGCATTTTCTCCCCAAGGGGCAATAGCGGTCATGAGCCAGCCTTCACATTTCGATTTTCCCGACGCCATACCATTGGTCAGACACAACGGGTTCATGAACAAAATGGTGCTAGGATATGAACATGAGCAGCCAAAAGAAACTCTTGGTTTTGGTCTGCTGTGGCTTATATTTGTTGTTTCCAGTCCTCACGTTCATCGACCAACAGCACACGCTTGCCTTCGTTTTAGCAAGTTTGGTGTTGCCCCTCTATTTCCTCATTCACATGTTACTTGAACCGAAATCGAAGGCCGTTCATACTCAAAATTTGGTTGATGTTAAGGTCGAACAAAGGCAGCGAATTGACGACCAAGTCAAGGACTTAGAGCATCCCCTTGAACATGGTTTAGAGATGCCGTCTATCTAACTATAGAATTCGAACAGTTTCCAAATTCTTTGGTGCATAGGTTCTGCATCGATATTTATCACGAAGCGTATGGCCCAACTCATTGCACTTTTGGTAGTCGCCATGGTGACAGATGATATTCTTTGGTTTTGGATTTATTTGGTCGACAAATTCAATCAGTTGTCGGTAATCTGAGTGGCCAGAAAATCCATCGATGGTCACCATTTCACATCCTACTTTGACCATTTCTGTTTTGCCATTGATGATGAGCGGGACCTCTGAAAATCCTTTTTGTAATCGACGACCAAGTGTTCCTTCTGCTTGATACCCTACAAAACACAATGCATTTCTCTCTTCAGCAGCCCATGACTTGAAGTAATCCATCACAGGACCGCCATTGAGCATTCCAGAAGTTGCAAGTACGATACAGGGTGACGTATCCATGATGATACTCTCTCTCAATTCCCGTCCTTTGACTGGCCTAAACCATTCGCTTGTGAAAGGATTCTGACCATCGTCGGTGAGGAGTGATTTCCGTAGAGCATTGGTCAAATAATCAGGATGAGATGCATGGATTGCTGTTGCCTCTTGAATCATGCCATCGAGCCAAACAGGAACTGGCTTGACAGTTCCTGAACGGAACAACTCATCGATAGCGATCATAACTTCTTGTGAACGTCCTACGGCGAAAACTGGACATATCAATTTACCACCTCGTAAAATTGTGCGAGATACAATATCTTGTAATTCCTGATTTGCCTCCTGTCTTGAAGGTTGATAATCGCCAGTCGCACCGTATGTCGACTCTATGACGAGCGTTTCAACACGAGGAAAAATGGTGTTCGCTGCATCGAAAAGCCAAGATTTCTCGTATTTTTGGTCTCCACTGAATACGACGTTGTGCTTACCGTTTGCGATATTGAGATGAACTGAAGATGAGCCGAGAATATGGCCTGCATTGTGAAAAGTCAATTTGACGTCTGGTGCGATGTCAGTGGTTTCATTCCAATTTACATCCACCACGTGTAGCATACATGTTCGAATATCCTCCATATCATAGGGGGCACGCTTACCTTCAGCACCGCCTACTTTGAGGTAATCGGTTTGCAGAAGCAACATGAGGTCTCGTGTTGGGGGTGTACAGTAGACTGGTCCTCGATACCCATACTTGAACAATACCGGGAGCATTCCCGCATGGTCCAAATGTGAATGTGTGAGGACAACTGCATCTAATTTTTCGAGAGGTAAAGCCTCGGGAGCTGTGAAAAATGGCATTGGGTCAGTATCTGAAGCGATATTGACTCCGACATCGATCATGATTCTCGATTCATTGGTGGTCACAAGATGGCAGGCACGACCAACTTCACGGTAAGAACCTAATGCAGTGATTCTTGCCCAGGTTGCGCCGGTTCTTGTCGGGCGATGGATGTTTAGGCCGAATTCCTTCAAGAGTTTTCTTCGTTCTTCCGAATTTTGATTTCGATATTCTCGGACATCGTGAACAGTTCTTGAGAAAAGAGGAGGTTTACGCTCAACGATGACACTCCAACCCGTTTGGTCACGAATATCTTTGATATTGGCACCCTTTCTCCCGACGGCATCACCTGGTTGTTCACACTGTAAAATGACTTCACGACTACATTCATCGAAATATACATCGCCTAAGCCAGCTTCATCGGGAAGAATTTCCTTGATGATGGTCAAGGCATCCTCTTGACTCTTGATGTCTTCAAGCGGTGGTCGAATTACAATTTTTCTTTTGACTGTTTTTGCAATTTTTCCAATGAGGCCATCGCCTCCTCCAAATGCCTCAAAATCAGAAGTGATTAAGGCGATGTTTCCTGCTTCAAGGTCAACACTATAGTTGACATGTTTTGGAACTAATTTTTCAATTTCATCTTTGATTTCTTTAAATGTCAAGGTCATAACATCACCTCAGTCCTACGACGAACGCACTTCAAAGTAGAGTGTGCGACAAAGTCGCAGGGAATGTGATTGTTCACTTGAGAAGTTTGCTTATTTCGTCTTGAGACAATTGTCGGAATCCATCTTTTTGAGTGATGACTGCGAGATCCATCCCGTTACCGGATGCAGCATCTCTCTGTCCTGATGCATGGAGGGCACGTGCCGCGAGTTTTAAGGCATCCGCTTCAGACATATTTTCTTTGAATCCGTCTTCTAGTACACCATACATGTAAGGTGAACCGGAACCAGTAGCACAATAGACGTCGGGAATTGATCCACCCGCAGAGTCGATTGAATAGACATGTGAACCTTCGTCATCGACGCCAACAATGAGCAGTTGAACCCAATGTGGCCGGCCAACCAGGATATTCGCTGTGAGTGTTGCTGCTCCCTTGACCGTCATTTGTTGTTGACGCTTTAGTTGGAACAAGGCAACCTCTGCGGATAGTGTTCTTGAAAGGGATTGTGCATGTCCAACGAGACCAGCTGTTGTGAGAGCCAAATTTTCTCCTATTTGGAATAATTTTTGAACGCTTTTGTTTGCAATAAAATGGCCCATGGTTGCTCGGTGGTCTGCTCCAACGACGACTCCGCCGTTGAATGTGATTCCAACGGTACTCGTTCCGGTTTTCAGCATGGTCTGTCCGTCTGACATAGTGTATTCCTCACACCGACACTCTTTGAACCTTGAGGTTTCGTACATTCCTTTTTCGTAGGGTATTCGAATGGTGGAAATTGTTTCCATTGTGGCAAATTCTTTGCAAGCCTTGATGAACTGTGAGTGAGATGATGCAATGTGCGAAGAAAAAAGCCCAAGGCGGGTGAAGACGGCCAGTTTTCACTTGATGCGTTCACGCCTACTCCAATCGCTGAAGAAGAGCAGCATGTCCCTGAGATGATGGACCTTGACCTCATGGAGGCTGCTGAACGAGAACTCGAACGACATGAACGACCAAAAGAAGGGCAAAACCAGGCAGAAGTGAAGTCGTTTCAAATGCCAAGCATAGCACATCAACCATCAGACCAAAAAGCACGGACGCACATCGAGTATCATGATTTAGGAGAATTGTTCCCTTATGCCCCTGTGCCTGTACTACCGGGAAAATTGGTCCTCCAATACGCAACATTACATGATTTTACAGGTACTGAACAACTTATGAACTGGGCAGCTGATGGCCATGCTACCATTGTTGACATGGGGCAAATCATGAAACGACAAACAGAATTTTCGACCAGTATTTCTCTCTTGCATGAATTTGTTGAACTTGATTTGAAAGGACAAATCATCAAACTTAACCAAGATAGAGTTCTCATTCTTCCAGCAGGGGTTCGTGGTGTTGATGGACTTGAAATGGAACCATTTGCTGTTGACCCTGATGACATGACGGAAGTGTGAGGATGTTTGAACAAAACATCGACATGCCATGCCCTATGTGTGGATTGAAAGGGCAATTCATGATGATCACACATATTGATGAAATCCCATATTTTGGTGAACATACCCAACTAACACTGCTCTGTCATTCATGTGGTTGGCGACAAACTGATTTTATACCGCCCGAAGGGAAAAATCCTGGTTGCCTTTCATTGGTTCTTGATTCGAAAGAGAAATTGAATACGAGAGTTGTGCGTTCATCATCTTGTTCTATTCAGATTCCTGAATTGGATTTGCTCGTCAATCCCGGCTCTAATTCTACCGGTTACGTCTCCAATGTTGAAGGTGTATTGCAAAGATTTCTTGATGTTATTGACTTAGTAAGTCATGATTTACTTGGAAATCCTGAGGTCGAAGAACCAGATGAATCCCTGCAACAGATTGCCCAAATGAAACATCATCTTCAAAATATTGGCAACCCAGATTCAATGGCCATTACCTTAGAGTTTCTTGACCCTCACGGTCTTTCGACCATCCTTCATGACGAGGTCCAGCATCGATTACTGACGGATGAGGAACTTGCCGTTTTGCCTGTTGGGCCAGACCCTGCTGTATTTTCTCAAAGCGATGTCAATCATGGCGAATGAATTGTTCAACGAGGTGAGCGGTTTCGTCTCGTTTTTCTTTCAAATCATTCATCCATTCGGTTGCTTTGTCTGCACAAAGTTGTTTTAACTCACCTGCAAGCAATTGTCCTGAACTGTAGGATGTGTGAATTTCTTCGAGATGGGAATCATCCTGCTCAAAGAAATACATGAGGTATTGATACGCTACATCGGTTTCTGGGTTGCCACCCAGCCTTCGATGTTCTTCGATTGTGGGTTGTCCACCAGAATAAGCTTTCATTATTTTCTTCTGGACAACTTCGATTGGGTCATTGAGGAAAATAGTTGACTTCGGCGAACTACTACTCATTTTATCACCGGTTAAGCCAACCGCAAAGTGATGGTATGTTGATGATGGTGCTAAAAGACCCATACCACCTAATCTCCTCTCAATCGACAAGAGGGCCATTCGAATAGCATGAATGTCACGGGTTGTTGCAGAAAACACTTGGATTGTACCTTGTTTTGGTATTGATTCAATGTCTGAAAATCCTAATTCCGTCAATTTTTGGTGGACCATTGCAAAAACATCCGACACTTTTTGTTTGTCAATTCGACCGTTTGCTTCCATTCCAAAGACATCAGCATTATCGTCTTGAAGTGACAACCCAATGAGCACCCCTCGATTCGCTTGCTTTACATTGAACCAATTTGATTTTGAGGCCAAGCCTCTGGTTAAACGCAAATGCGGGTCTTGGTCTACACCAACAGGTACCACAATTGGCCTTAATCCCCCATACTCCTCAAGTTGGGGGTGCAAAATATCGCCTACTTGGACCATCGGTGCTTGAACATGAGCAAGATTTGTTTCTCCTCCGAAACCATAGATGGATTCAAATTCGCTGAGGTTTGTTCGTTTTCCAAGTTGAAAACCCAAACGTTGAACTACAGCACGTTTCGATTGAAAATAGACTTGGGTTTTATCTGGGTCAAGTCCAAGAGCAGCGTAATTTCGAATGTATTCTTCAATGGCGACCTCATATCCTTTTGAGAGAGGTATGCCCCGAGTAGCTTGACTCTCTAAATCTGCAACAGCTATCGATACATCTGCACCTTGCTGCTGAAACCATCGAACTTGCTCGACAACCATAGAGTGACCAAGATGCATTTGTCCACTTGGCATTAAACCAGTGAGAACACCGTGAGGTAGTGAATTTCTTTGTGCATTGCCTATGTTTTGAAAGTCTCTGTGTGCAAAAACAATCCCCCTTCTGTGCAAGTGGGTTGGTTGCTCTATCGACCCATGTTCGAATTGCTGCAGTCCAAATTGGTCAATAATTCGTTGATAATCTGTGGATTGGGAACTTGACCAGGGGTCGATTCGCACATCATCACCCATTTTCATCGCCCCGATAATCTAAGCCTTACCTTCTTCAAAATCAACTCTTCGCTTTAATTTAAGCTATCCGATTCGTTTCGAGCGAATTCTTGATTACCGGTTGTGCCAGCATCTTTTCGAATAAAATGAAGCATCGTTAGGACTGTTCCGGATGCAACGCCAACAACTGCATAAGGAATCCATTGCCCACCTTCATCAAGTGCTCTTGGAATGAGCAGCCATGTGAAACGGAGAAAAGGATCTTCATCAAAACGCTTTGACCATTGGAACAAATCATTGGTTGCATGACCTGCTATGGTCACAGCAGTCGTGTGATTATTCCAGAATTGAGTTCTATTGACGATGTCATATTCACTTGAATTGCTATCAAGTTGAATCGTTACCTTGGTTCCTTTTTTGACACTGAGAAAAAGCAATGTCTCATTTGAAAACCAGCCTTCTTGCGTGTTTTTTTCCCCTTCGATATTTTGCATTTCACGGCCGTCAACTTCTATAGAAAGTATGTCTGTTCCGTTGAAGTCGAGAATCCAAGTCACAGGTACATTCCAAACATCGGGCTGAACAGCACTGCAAGCTTCTGTAACTAATGATTCAAAGTAAAACATACTCTTGTTTTCATGTTGAACCATACTTCGTTCGACTTCATAGCACCTATGGGCAGACCAATAAGACCATGCTTCGCCCCAGGTCGTCATCCACGCAGGCGTCTCTCGTAAAATATCGACAACTTCCGCATCATGTCGAATGGTAGCATCATTGACCCTGCCGACCCAATACAAGTTCACAAGGCCACCATCGACAAGGGCGGCTTCAAGTATTTCAGTATCCGAAAGAAGTTGCTCAAGGCTCCCCCCACGTCGACCAAGATTGAACCAATCCCAGATATCACTTGGAGGAGTATTTGCGTGCCATGCTTGAGACTCTAAGCCGGTATTATCACCATGAACTGCGTAACCAAGGTTCTTGATGATTTGATGCTGAGCCATTGTGAGTCCATCTGGCGTGTACATCGAAAGAGGTTGAGGTCCCCAAACACTCGCATCAATTCTCGACTCGATGTACTGCGTACATTCTGATGCAACTGCACCGGGGTCGTTAAAGGTCGACAAATGAGGCATCCCATAACAACCGAATTCATCACCGAGGAGGAATCTATCTTCTGCAATTGATGTTCGAAGCCACCCATCCTCATTCCATTTGGCTTCAGCTGATGCGAGTCCAGAAATGAGAGGTAGGGCAATGGTTATTGTGAGCATCACTGAAAGAGCAAACGATGACCATCGACCCATGTCAAACCCTCCACACCTCTATGCTATGAGTCTTCGTTTCGTGTCTTCCGCGAGAACCCATTCTGATGGATTCATTTTGGTTATGCTAGCACAATCACTTCGTCTGTCGATGAATCGATTTGAATTGAGGGCGTTCTCCATGCTCTATGGAGAAATGCAGTTGAGTAAATGAGTGCCCTGAAAAAGCCCATTTCTTCATACTCCCATCCCCGTTCTTCGGCGTATTTTTTGACGATTGGAGCAACTTTGGGCAAATTGAAATGAGATACGGATGGCAGGAGGTGATGTTCGATTTGGTAATCGAGGCCAACGAAGAAAAACGAAGTCAGTCGATTGGTTTTGATTCTTCGACCCGTCTCGATTTGTAGCCTCCAGTTCTCATCGTATTCTGTGACAATTGGTCGACCTGCATGGCCAACGATGAAGATGGCTGTGAGGTATGTGCCAACAAGAGCCCACAAGAGGATGTAAAATCCGATGGTGATTTGCCATGGAACGCCAAGTAAAATCGGCAAGCCGAGCCATAGGAAGAAATGTGCCATCATCAAGCCCAAATCAAGAGCCCAAAGTTTGGTAAATCGCTTCTTTTTGTTTTTGAACGGGTGGGTAAGCAAGAATTTGAGACCATCCCATCTCATCAAATGACCGACGAGTAGAGAGATTGGCCAGAAAAAATAGGCTTGGAGGTTGCGTTGGAAGAACCTCCTCACTTTACCACTTTGCTGATATTCTTCTTGAGAAAACGTGAGCGGCCAAGAATGAATATCTGGGTCTTGATGAACAACATTCGGATGGGCATGATGTTTGATGTTGTGTTTGTCTCTCCAATATTCCATCGACAATCCACAAAAGAGAGGAAATACCAATGCTGCAAGTGAGATGTTTCCAGCCCTTGAATTACATGCTGAGGCGTGGACACCTTCATGTCCTGCCATCGAAAGTGTTGTAGTGAACAAGGCAGTGATTGGTATCAATAAGAGCCCCCAATACATCGGAATTTGACTATGGACAAAATACAACGATAACACAATTCCAAGTAATGTGATGACTTTGGTCCAAGATTTTAGGGTGGGTTTTTTCATTAAACCCATCGTAGTGAGGCGTTCACGTAGTTCTTTCATAGGATGGTGACTCATATTGAATCCTCCGGCAGTAGCGGTGCCACCTTCCAAATCACTTAATGAATATAGTGGGTTGAAGATACATTATTTCGCCATTCTTTCCAAATGACTTGAATGCCGGATTTAACAATCTTGAAATGACTTCACCGAAGAATCATTACCAAAGTACAGCCTTAGAGGAAGAACCTCTGTACCATCAGACCATGTACCTATGGGTGCCAGAACATCAGGGTCCAATAAATAATTCCGAGCCCAATCAATCGTGTTGGTATCGTTACGTGCTTCTGCGGTTAACCAATCAGCCTGTGCATCAAGTCTTCGATAGAATGCCCAATCTGCCAGAGCATCGTGTGCAGGATTTGTTTGCAAATAATGGGATGCTACCATCCGAGGAAAGCCGTATTTGTCTGAAGGAACTTCGATGAAAACCGATGTGTTACCTATATAATCTGCGAAAAATGCCTGCATGAAAGCACCTGAACATGAACCAACACTCATGTCATCCTGAGTCACGACACTGTGGACGATTGTGTTTTCCGGCAACACCGACCACTGAGGTTGCAATGTTTCTTGACTTGGTCGAGGTGCAGGTGATTCGAAGTCAATCATCAATGCAGATTGACCCCAGTTGTGTTCCATAGCGAAATCGAGGACAAAAAAAGAATATGCTGCTCCAAGGCTATGGCCGCCTATCCACAGGTAATCTGTTGAGATATTTGTAGCACCAATGACCAAATCAATCTGTTGATTTCTTTGTGCTGATAGTGCTTCTATGTTCAACGTTTCAAGTGCTACCACGATTGAATCATACCGATATGTATGTTGTAAAAAATCTGAAACACCTCGTTTTTCGGTGGGGGTAAAGGAATCAATATTTTCAGGCCAAAGATCTGATGGATATTGAATAAAGGCAACAGCCATGCCTTTCGCTGCAAGATGGGAAATCCAATCTTCGTATGCACCTTCATCTGGATA
>JAYNJV010000032.1:0-16210 GCA_038110525.1 Candidatus Poseidoniales archaeon
AGAGATGCCACCAATGCCACCTGGCATGGACGCACCACCAGCACCTCCAGTAGACCCGCTGCTTGCACCTCCTGCACCTCCAGCAGACCCGCTGCTTGGTGGAGGTTCCCTCGAAGCATTGGCACCACTTGAGCCAGTGATGGCAGACCCACTCGCTTCTTTGGATGCACCTGCATCATCTGATGCTGCAGAAGTGGACCTTACTGATTCTCAAGCTGGAGCAAAGATTCGTTCTGTTGACGAAGTCGATGATGTCGATGGAGACAAACTCGAAGGAAATCTACATGAAATCGAAGTCTCCAAGTTAAATGTTGATGGAGAAATCATGAAGCAGTCTGTCAAAGGAACACTCACCATCAACAACCCATCCAAGGATGACCGAATTTTCGACATCGATGTTTTGCTCGACCAAACCGATGCAACCGATGTTGCAGGGGAACATGTGTCTGTGGATGAACTTGAACCCGGCAAGAATTATACCATGCAATACAAAGTGAATGGAAAAACGATGCTCTTGTGTCGAGAACGATTGGATACGAATCCAGCACGTTCTCAGGAACGATCGTATTCTGTTGCCATGGGTGAAGAACCTGGCCCCATTTCACTTGAACTTGAAGTTCAAAATGTCTCGGGAGTTAGTTTGAACGAAGTCATTTTGACTCGCGTTATTCCCGATTCAATGAATTTCCCAACCCCAGGTGCATCTTCTATAGAAGAAGGATTGCTTACATGGAGCATTGGAAGACTTGCCGCAGGCGATTCCCAAACCCTCCACATCGAAGGTACAATTCAAGTTTCAGATGTAACTTCAATCGATGCAGGTGAAGTGAATGTGACCTACCGGTCCGATGCTACACTTTCTGGTATGTCGTTTAGAGAACTTGATGCATTCTGTCGAGGTTTTACATACATGAAGGTTCGAGAAGATGAGCGACCTGACAATTGGATTTGTCAAGCAATTTTTGAAAACCGTTCAACATTTGCTGTTGACTTGACAAGGTTGCAAGTTCGAATGAAGGGTAGCGATGACCTTTTGTTCGACATTGACGATGTGTCAGAAGATGTTCTGCCGAATGGCAAGTGGGAATCTACTGAAGCTGTTGTTGAGCATCAATCTGAGCCCGATTTCACATACGAATTGTCTTACACAGTCCTACCAAGAGCAAAACGTTCAACAGAAGGAACCATTACACTTGAAGAAAAGAAACTCGATGTTGTAGAAGGTTCAATCTCGAAGAAGTATTCTTCATCCAGTATTCGGTCGTATCGAGAGCAAAAGATTGAGTCTTCAATTTCCATTCAAAACGAAGGTACTGCTACAATTAACCTCATGAGAATCACAGACGATGTGCCAGGTCTCTTCAATGCACCAACCTCAGGCGATATCACTGTGAAACTCGATGGCAAAGTTCTCGATGAAGACCAATTCAAGGTTGAAGTGAGTGAAGGAATTACACTTGAAAAAGAGCACCGCTCGCCAGATGGCAATGGCTACACTATGACGATTACCGTTGGTACGCGTGGACCGATTGGAATGAAACCAGGTAAGAAACTTGAAATTCATTACCCACTGGTCGCTCCTGACCCATCTCCAAACAATGTACGTGTTGACGCACCTGTTCGTGCGGAATTTAGTGCCGAACGTTTCGGCCCAATTTGTCTTCGAGAACCATCACAATCTCCAAGTATCAAAGTCGTTCACAACAGGCGAAACATCAGCTCTGGAAAGCAAGCGATTCCACTTGGCGGAAAGGGACGTTATGAAGTCCTCATTCTGTTCGAGAACAACGGTGACACTGGCTTATCTGATGTCCACATCAACGATGTGATCCCAACTTCATTTGAGGTGAAAGAGTGGACAGTAAAGGGTGCAGGTGGAAAACGAGATGATGTCGAAATGAAATCAACAGAAGGTGAAGGTGGCCTTCACTGTGTCTGGAAAGTTCCAAAGGTGGCAAAGGGAGAGCGTATTGAAGTCTCATTCGAAATCAAGGGCAGTGGCGAAGTTGATGCTGAAGCCCTTAACCGATTCCATGGCGTTCATATTGGTGATGAAATCGAATCCGATGAACTTCCCGCTCTAGAACAAGAAATTGTAGAAGAAGAGGCTGATGAGGCATCAGTGCAAGACGAATCAACTGAAGATGGGGACACTTCTGGAGATGATGTTGCCATCACCGTCACATGGCGAGAGGATGTTTTGGTGAAGGTTATGGAATCCTATGGAATTGCAGATAGGGATTCGTTCCTCGTTTTCGCAGCCGATTTCGACCATGATGAAAACGGCTATCTCAAGAAAGCAGAACTTGAAGATGCAGCTAAGGCATGGAACGAGCAATCAGGTGATGATTCAAATGATGAAGCCCAAAGTGAAGTGAATGATGATGCCGGTGAAAGCGAGGTTGTTGAATCTGTAACTGAAGAAACAGATGATTCAAGTGCATCCTCAGGCGAACTCGTGTGTACGGTTTGTGAAAGTTCAAACCCTGAAGGAAGCACAACCTGCTCTGCTTGCGGTTTCGAATTTACTGCTTGATTATGGTAACACCCATCTTGGGAAATCAGGATGGTCTTCCGATTGGTTGACGATGACAAGTGAGCAACGTCCGAGTTCGGACAACAGAATTTCAAGGGGTTTTGGCACTGAAGGAGGAATGACTCCATCACGCAAATCGACGGCTAGCCATGCTTTAGGGTACTGACTTTTCCACGCTTCAAGCTCAGCAAAAATGCCTTGAGGAGGTACGCCTTGTCGTACGCTTGCAAGAAAATGCCATGCTTCTGGTACTCTGCGTTCTTGGTCGGTCCACAAGAAAATTTGTGGATGAGTTCCTAGGCGGGCAAGTTGTTCGAATGCCTCGGTTTCGGTAACGCAAACAGGTTGCCCTGGCATTGGCATGGGTAAAGGGTGCAACCATGTGTCACTCACCTCAAGCCGTTCTTTTGGTTTCATTTCATGCCCCCGTTTACTTGACCATAATGTCGTTTATTACATCTTTTCTATGGAAATTGACGAATCTTCTAGGAGGGGATTTACATCTCAACACTTGCCTAACTTGTAGTGATTGAAAGCCAACCTTCATGCCCTATGGACCAACCCATGATTCATGGCCAATGGTCCAAGTCCTCCTCCGCCGCCTCCCCCCGGCGGTTCGATGTTCATGATGTTGCTCGTCATGATTTTCATGACTTTTATGATCATGACGCCTTCGATTCGAACAAGCGTAGGCGAAATGGCTGACCCTATCTTGACGCCAATCTTACCCGAGGAGTCTTTTTTTGTCCTCACAGTGTTGATTCTTGGTGCATTTTCAATGACTTTAAACACGGTAATTCGAAACTTTTTCGTGGATCCTATTGACCAAGCACATATCGGCCATCGACAGTCGCAAGTTCGACAAATGCTTAATGAGGCACGAATTTCAAGAGACCCAATCCTCCAAGAAAAAGCCATGATTTTGCAGCAACAAATGATGCCAGAGCAACTCAAGGTGCAAATGGGAGCAATGAAACCGATGATGTTTACCATGATTTTCATCATTGCAATTTTTGCGTGGCTCACGACTGCAGTTACCAATTTCCGCGTAGATTATGTATCATTGCCTTGGGCTACAGAATGGAATCTCCTCAATGATAAATTTCTCTTTTTCCCTGCATGGATTTGTTGTTATATTTGCATGAGTGCAGCCTATGGACGTATACTCGACAGGCACATCAAATTGTTTCGATTCAAGAGTCACCCACTCGTCACATCTGGTGAAATTCTCAAGGAGCCACTTCTCCATCTTGTTACTCAGAAATCTGGTGGCAAATCAAGCGCAGCCAAGAAACGTGAAGAAAAAGCAAAGCAAAGGCAACAACAAAAGAAAAAATCGAATGCAGATTCGAAAACAACAAACCAATCATTTTTCGATGGAATTCGAGAATGTCCGGAATGCCAAGGCGATATCATCACCTATGATGGCCCACGGACGAAAAGATGCAATGTCTGTTTCCATGAATGGGTGTAGACATGGTAAAAATCACCATTTCGGGCCATCCTGGTAGCGGTACGTCGACATTGGTCGGACGACTTGAACAGCTTCTCAATTGGTCCAGTTTGAACGGCGGACAAATTTTTCGAGAGCAAGC
This sequence comes from Candidatus Poseidoniales archaeon, assembly GCA_038110525.1. Taxonomy (GTDB): domain Archaea; phylum Thermoplasmatota; class Poseidoniia; order Poseidoniales; family Poseidoniaceae; genus Poseidonia. The sequence continues at coordinate 4,132 of JAYNJV010000032.1, forward strand.
CCAAAAAGAAGGAGTGACACTTGCTGAATTTGGGCGGATGTGCGTTTCCAATCTTGACGTTGACCGTGAATTGGATGAAATTCTGCAGCAGAGGATGTTAGCAAATAATGCAGACATTGTTGAATCACGATTGGCAGGATGGTGGGCTTACAAATTGAATTTGGACTGTGTAAGACTTTGGGTCAATGTATCGGAAGTAGAGCGTGCACATCGAGTGACGAAAAGGGAGGGCATTTCCTTGGATGATGCCCTTGAAGCAAATCGTAAAAGATTGGATGTTGACCTTCAGCGATTTGATGAGTTGTATGGCCTAAATCCTGAAGATTCAACACCATATTCACATATTATCGATGCATCTTCGTTATCGATTGAAGACATCGTTGAACAGGTTCTTTTGATTTTGGAGGAAAAACAATGACGACATATTTCGATATTGATGCTGACTATACCCCCGACGAGAACCTTGGTTCTGCACCTCATGAACGAAGCCTTGAGCAGTTAATGCAGTCAGGTTTTATTCTTCTTGACAAGCCACCAGGTCCATCATCACATCAACTTGCATCATGGGCCAGAGATCTGCTTGACCTTGAAAAATTGGGTCATGGAGGGACCTTAGACCCATTTGCAACGGGTGTATTGACCCTTCTGCTTGGAAAATCAGTAAAGTTAACTTCTGCAATATTGAAACATGATAAGTCATACATCTGCGTTCTACGAAGTCAATCCCCAATTGACCATGATTCGCTTGATTCACTCGTACAACAATTTGAAGGAAAAATCTACAATGTGCCACCGGAAATTTCCGCAGTTAAAGTTCAGGTACGTACTCGTACAATTGAGTCGGTCAAACTTATCGATACAAAGGAGAGGGATTTTATCATCGAAGTGCGTTGCGAATCAGGAACATACATTCGAACGATGGCTCGTGACATGGGGTTGATTGCGGGCATGCCTATCGAACTCAAAGAATTGCGACGAAATCAATCAGGACGATTCAATCTTGAACAGTGTGTGTCAATGGATGTCCTTGCTGATGCGGTTTGGCTTTGGAAAGAACAAGGGGATGATAGGGCACTGAGGAGCATTATCCATCCGATTGAATCGTTGCTCGAACATTTTCCTAAGTGTGTCATCAAAGATGGAGCAGTTGCGGCATTATCAAACGGGGCACCTTTACTTCGGCCAGGGATTGTTTCCATCGATGAATCCATTGACAAGGGAACCCAAGCACTCATTACAACCTGTCAGGGACAGGCAGTTTCCCTTGTCAAATTCAAGCATGCAGCAAATGAGATAGCAGAACTCAGCGAAGGCGAAGTAGCGCAACCTACGATGGTTTTGATGGATGCTGACCTTTACCCAAGACGATGGGCAAAAGATGAATCCGATCAAGCTTCAACAAATTCTTCGTAAATGAATTCCTCAGTTTCAATGCGTATTTTCAATTCTGGCATATGTTCCCACATCCACTTTGTCAACGGTGTTGAACGGCCCCCACGACCTCAAAGTAACCAATTCTGATTCGGTCTACTTATGAATATTGAGGTGGATTTCACAATTATGCGACATCAAGACGACGGTTTGATGCTCATGTAACTCACTTGTGCCAATGCGACGATTTGCCCTTCTTCATTTGTGATTTCTGCTTCGGCTAAACTCAATGTGCGACCAGCACGAATAACCCGTGCTGTACACGTTACATCGGTATGACAGGGCCTCAAAAACCGAATATTGAAATCGGTTGTCGCTACATTTGCGTCAGCACCAAGTTTTGTGAGAATTGCAAAACAGGTGATGGAATCAGCGATGGTACCAAGGATTCCACCGTGGAAGGTATGGTATATGCCGTCCCACTTCGCTTGTCTTGGAACTGTAGCAATGCAAACGCCTTCTTCAAGTCCTATAATGTTCATGGAAAGGGATTCCATGATAGGAACCTTGTATATCCGTTCAAGCAATGCTTCGACTTGGAGGGGCGTTAAGGTCTCGGACTCCATCGAACCACCTTCTATTCTATTTTCTTGATTTTTGCTGGGGCAAACATGACGAAAAAGATGATGAGCAAGATGATGAAAATTGTAGCAATGCTCAAACTTGTACCAGGTGAGATCGATAGCATTGAATCGTCCTCATTGTCGCTTGGTTGTTCTTTCTCTTCAATTGAAAGCAGCGAAGTCCATTCATTGTTCTCTTCGTTGCCTTCCAGAATGTTCAGCCCACGGTCGAGAATAACCTCGAATTGTGTAGCCAATTTATTTTCTGGAACAACCCATTGACATGAGGCAATGGCAATTTGTCCTGGTTGTAACACTGGAATCGTATCAAGGTCGACCAGTTCATCATCCGTTTGACATCGAACCGAAATCATTGTTGCTTCTGCTTGACCAATGTTGCGAACATAGACTTGTACCTCAATGACTTCACCCTGCTTCACGGTGTTTGAAAATTCGACATCTTCAACGATGAGGTCAGCCATTGCAAGAACTTCGATATCCATCGTTCGACTACTGCAACTCATTTCATCACAAACCGTGAAGAGAATTGAATCAAAACCAACGGTCGGTGACATGATGGTTAACTCCATGGCATCCATGTTGACAGTAACCCATGATTTGTTGGTGCTTGCTGTTAAGGTAGAAGAATCAACATCACTTGCAGAAAATTGAACCACAAGTGGGACGTCTTTCTCAACGGGTATAATTCCGGGGAACTCTTCGACTTCTGGTGCATCATTGACCGTTTGTACAACCACTTCGAACGAATCCTCGTAAGTATTTCCTGCAGGGTCGGTCACGGTGACTGATACAATCGCTTGGCCGGACACTTCAGGAAGAAGGTGAATTCGTATTTGTCCTTCAGCGAGGTCCACATCGATGAGGTCTGCATTTGAATTTGAAAAGCTAACGGCAAGGTCTTCGTTTGAATGTCGATCATCACTACAACGTTCCAAAAATGGAAGAATGATGCCCCCACCATCTTCAAACAAATCGATGCGTCCAATATCTTCGCAAATGGGGTCTTCATCCCATTCAACTGCAAATGCACCATTGATGTCCATGTTTGAGATTTCAAATCCTGTAGTACTTTCGTTTCCAAGAGAGTCCCAGGTGAACCAGGTTTTGATTTGAACTTCGAATGCGGAATTGTCATGAGGAAGATACGAGCCAAGAGGAATTGAAATTGAAAATGCACCAATTTCTACAGGTTCATTTCGAACGACTTCGCCATCGACAAAGACGAGCCATCTTGAATAAACTGAGTCAATTCCATCGACATCTCCGAAGATTCGTCCTGTCAGTTGAAGCGTAGGGTCATTGATGTCAACCCATACCTTAGAAACACAACTTTCGCTCACTTCAAGCATAATTTGTACGTATGGTACAAGTGGGAGTTCCATTTTTTCAAGGACAACCTGATATTCAGTAAATGAGATGCCGTCGTTCGAAGCCCGGTATTTCAATGTCACATCATTGACTGATTCGTTATCCAATGCAAAATGGATGCGGCCAAACCTTTGTTCAGGTGGTGTTTCAAGCACTTCACTTTCCCAAACGCCAACAGTCGAAGATGATGCACTTCGTTCAAGACCGCAAGAAGAGAGTGTCATGTCTTGATATGTGCCTGCGGACAAGTCAGCAAAGAGAAGAGGGAAATCATTTGCTTGAACTGTCGTGGTGGCCGATGCCACTTCACCACCATACCAAGGCAATCGAAGTTTTACTTCAAATCCAACTGCGTCGACCACGAGTCTTGCATCATCAACACCTCCAGCTGAAACATAGTCCCAAGTAAAAATCGCTGATTCAAGAATCGACCAGTTCCATTCAAACATGGAGGTGATATTCATTTTCCACGCCGAATTGTTGATGTAATCCATGTTGCCTTGTGTATGTGCAAAATTTTGAATGACATCAAAACCCTCACTTGTTTGGATGGAAATTCGAACAGTATCCTGTTGTAATGTATCAGTAATTTGGAATGCACTTGTAAATGAAACTTCAAGAATCTCATATTGTGTGTATGCACCAGTATAGAATGTTTCAACCACGATTTCGGGCCCAGTTGTCCACGTTGAAGCCCCATCAGGTGCCCCGATAGAGTAGTTTGAATTCGATGAAGAATATTGACTCCAAAACAAAACACCATCAATATTTGTTGGACGTTCGTGCATAAATGTCAACCTGTTGTCGAGCACCATGGCTTCGGTGTATTCTGCTGGTTCGAGTGAAAAGGAGGTTGTCGCATCTGTCGACCATGCCCCCGTGTTTGAAAAATCACCTTGTGGAAACAAGTCGACCATCGCCGTCGAATGGACGCTTCTGCCTTCAGCAACATCAAGAGTTGCCAAGGTTGTTGAAAACACCATCAAGAAAGTTAGGATGAGCGGTATCCCTCGTCCCTGCATACAACTACACAACACACCTTTGTTCTTGAATGAAAGGGTTGATTGCGTTGTATTTGTAGGTGTTTGAACTTCCTGCGCATGTTTGAAATACTGAATTATTGACGCAGGGTTACTTCTCATGGCTGTGGTGGTGTAGAGGTTAGCACGAGGGATTGTGGTTCCCTCAGCCCGGGTTCAATTCCCGGCCACGGCCCCATTTGATTTGAGAATCATTAAATCCTTACCCACAGTCAAATGTCGTGGACGAGGAATTTCCTAAAAACCAAAACTTGGGATTTTTCCATAGTTCTCAACAATTGAGTAACGGATTATCGACAAGTTACTTCGCTTATCACATGCGTATGATCGGCGGGAGTGTTGCAGCCTTAGGCATTCTTACAGCAGTTGCCCATGTGATTCCAAATATCCTCCAACCTACCTGGGGAAAGGCTTCAGACCGATCTCAAAAGCGTGTATTTTGGCTCGTCTTAGGAACGGTCGTTCTTGCTATCGGACTGCTCTTGATGGCGATGACGAACAGTCCGACCACGATGCTTTGGGCTGTGGTGATTCATGCGGTAGGATTATCGATGGTGACGCCAGTATGGAACGGATTGGTCACAGATATGTACAGTGAACAACACAGGGCAAGAGCATTTGCTAGATTAGGACAAATCGGTTTGATTGCAAACGTTGTAGGCAGTGCAACTGCAGGACTCATCGTCAGTCTACAAGGACAAGGTGAAGGTTTTGCCAGGGGCTTTGCCTTTGCTGGCATCATTAATTTGATTGGTCTTCTTGTTTTGTTTCAATTATCGAGAACAAATCGCTCGCAGACAGTTCCTGTCCTTACCACTTCGCCACCTATCATCATTCCACCGAGTGCTGACCTTCATCTTGAGCATCCCACAATTCCTGACAAGGATTGGAAGAGTTACTTGCATAGTCAATGGGCCTATATTCTTGTAATGAGCATCATTTGGCCTCTTGTGCCGCTCACCATGCTCGATGTCCTTGATTTGAGTACACTGCATATTGTTGTTTTCGTCGTCGTGGGCCAATTGTCGACGTTAATATGGCAACCACATGTACCTACGATGTTAGAGAAAACTCATGCAATTACATTGATTCGTAGGGCAAGGTTGTATATCTCACTCATTCCAATAGCCTATGCTTTGGTGACATTTTGGCCATCGCAATGGGGATTTTGGCTCATGATTTTGATTCAAATTGTCTATGGCCACCCTGTCGCCGTGATGAATATCGCAGCACCAACGGTGGTAAGTTCAGCAAGTCCACAAATGGAAAGGGCGAGACGGTTTGGAATTCACAACGCTGGAATCGGAATCGCTGCACTCATTGGGTCAAGCACTGCAGGTCTGGTCTTAGACGCAGTGTTGAGGAATGGTGCATCCTTGACCACAATACTTGTAGGTGTATACTTACTATCAACCCTGTTACGAAGTACTGTGGCGTGGTTCGGGTTTAAGGTGGACGAACAAAGTGCAGTGCCATCTTAGGATTCGTCGTCATTCTAAATCTGTGTTTGAAATGTGGTGGCCCATTCGATGACCTTTTGTTGAAAGATAATCTCTATTCTCTTCGGTGATGCCCACGATGAGTGGTGTTCTCTCAACAACATCAATTCCAAACGATTTGAGTTGGTTCACCTTATCTGGATTGTTGGTCAGTAAGTTCACTCTCTCAATACCCAAGAAATTGAGCATGTTTGCTGCAATATCGTATTGTCTGCCATCGGCCGGAAGACCGAGCATGAGATTGGCGTCAAGCGTATCAACGCCTTCATCTTGTAATTTATAGGCTTGAATTTTAGCATGCAAACCTATTCCTCTTCCCTCTTGACGCAGGTAAAGAAGAGCCCCCCATCCTTTACGTGAAATAGCATCCAATGCTGCGTGGAGTTGGGGTCCACAGTCACACCTTTGACTTGCGAAAACATCGCCAGTGAGACATTCTGAATGAACTCGAAGGAGTACAGGGTCAGGTCCACTCATATCGCCAAGCGTGAGGGCGACATGGTCCTGGCCGGTTTTTTTGTCATGGAAGACGTGAATGTCGAATTGTCCAACGGGCGTGGGCAAGACAGAATGACTTGGAATGTCTTGATTGTTTTCGATTTTTCCACTCATCACGCCACCTCGATTACATAGTAATATTCGCCTTGATGTTGAATCATTTGATGAAGAATGTGACCATTTCGTTGAAGGAAAGGAGGGATGTCATGTTGTGTTTCTGGGTCATCGGCAATCATGAGAAGGATATCGTTTGATGCGAGATTTTTGATCTGTTGTTGTAATGTTCGCAACGGAACAGGACAATAGAATCCAAGCACATCGAGTTGATGCGTTGGCCTTGGATGAAATGCCTCCACATCATTATCCAAATAAATCCTCCATTTGAACATAACTCGTTTTGAATGCACGAACATTGCCTCAACTATTCAAGTGGTTTAATGTGTTCATGGGGGTTGCCAAGGACAATGACGAAGTCAACTTCACCAGAGAAAGATGACCTCTCGTGGCCAGAGGTTTTTCAACTTGGGAAGAGGTATTTGCGCATCCCTCTTGCTCTCATCTTCGCCGAGGCATTGTATTGGTTTTTGACCATGCCCTCCGATTCTCTTGCCCTCTTGCAAGTGACAGAAGCTTGGGTTTGGCATGGTTTGACCAATCTGTTGTACGGTGATGGCGTAGCGACATTGTCAACGCATAATGGGTGGATGACGCGAATTGATTTTCATCATCCATCATTTCCTGGCCCATTTGATTCGGTTGGTTTGTACGTCTCCGATGAGTGTGCAGGCGTGCATGAAATGGTCTTTCTTTCGACACTGATTTGGATGACCGATGGTGTGCCACAAAAATTGAAACTCAAATCCATTGTGATCGGTTCGGTCATTATTTACATTCTCAATATCCTTCGCTTGGTTGTCTTTTACCCAATAGCACTCGATAGTTGTCTTGAGCAACCCAATCAACAAATGTGTTTACAACCAATGTGGGAATTTCATGCCTTTGTTTACGAAATAGGATTTTTGGTCGTCCTTGTATTGCTCTGGCTCGTTTGGTTTTCAAAAGTTGGAGGGCCAGCACGAACAAACGATGCAGCCTTCAATGAAACTGAAGCAGGCCAGATCACTATACGAAAGAATTGGGAACCAAAACACATGGCCCTTGCCGCAGTCTTCGTCGTCATCATTCTTTCATCCATCGTATCAATTTATACAAATGACGAGGCAACCGATGCAAAATACGACCTTGATTGGTGTGAATTTTCTGAATTGACAACGCCTGAATGTCAAGATGCTCAACGAACATGGGACAATGCTATCGAAACCGCTTGGTCACTGAGCGTGTTGGGTGCAATCGGAGTGGTTTCAGTAACTGTGAAGATAGAACGTCCATCGAAGGATGTATTGGAGAGTGAATCCACACCTCAAGCGATCAAGCAATTTTCATCCTCCACATCGAAAAGCAAACCCGAAGAAGAATGATTACTCAAGGATAATTGCAGGTTCTACCGACCCAAAGAATTCTGAGGATTCGAATGCTTTGAGTGCAGAACCCACGATTGATGAGTGAACCTTCAAATGCAACTTTTGCTCGACCGTTTTTATATCGCCAATAAGCAGAGGGTCGCATTTGATGATTTCTGAGCACCACATTTCCGCTTGCAATGAACTGACCGGTTGAGCGAGGCGTCGCTGTAAAGTGATGTAACCAAAAACATCTGCTGATTCCGAATAGTCTTCCTTTTTCTTGATGCGTTCCTGTTGTCCTGCGGCAGGTTCAGGTGGTTCTGATTCAACGATGTCAAGTCCATAGGTTGCACAAATTCGAGGTAAGAGAGGGGCATCATCTTTGGAGACAAGACTCCATGCAACACCGTTTCGACCAATTCTTCCTGTTCGTCCTATGCGGTGAATGAACGAATCAAAATCGGTGGGAAGGTCATAATTGATAACAAGTGTCACACCATCCACATCGATACCTCTTGCAGCAACATCTGTGGCAACAATAATGGGCAATTTTCCATTTTTGAATCGATTCAACATTTCGTCACGTTGGTTTTGACTCATGTCCCCATGCAGTGCACCCACGGAGTAATTGAATTTCTTGAGACGGTCAACTGCTAAATCAACCATTCTCTTCGTGTTGCAAAAAATCATCGTTTGACCATCTTCATTTTGTCCATCAAGAAGTCGACTCAAAGCCCACATTTTGTTTGTCCTGCTCACTCGAGTTGAAAATAAATCGACAGGTGGTAGTTCCAATTGTTCTTCTTCGGTCAGAATATGCTCGGCATCTTCAATGAATTGATTGGAAATATCAAGAATCTCTTGCGGGAATGTTGCTGAAAAGAGAAATGTTTGTTCTCGTTGCCCCATCCGTTCCAATATCCACATGATATCGGGTAGGAATCCCATGTCGAGCATTCTATCAGCTTCATCGAGACAAAATATGGATGGTTGGTTCAAGTCGAGATGTCCTCTTTTTGACATGTCCATTACCCTTCCAGGTGTACCAACAATAATATCGACCCCGTCATCGAGTTTTTTCGCCTGAGCCTCCAAGTCTTTTCCGCCGTACACTGTTACGATTTTGTAACCCATGTCACCTTGGAGCATAGACATCTCATCACTCACTTGTTGAGCAAGTTCGCGAGTTGGAGTCAAAATAAGAGCCTGGAGTTGACCTGATGGTTGACAATTTTCAAGAATTGGAATGCCAAATGCGCCGGTTTTTCCCGAACCTGTACGGGCTTGGCCAATGACATTTTTTCCCCGAAGACCGTATGGAATTGAATCGTGTTGTATGGGGGTCGTATGCGACCAACCCATTTTTTCTATGCCCAAGAGCAGTTCATCTGAGAGCCCGTAATCGTTGAAAGTTTTCTTCGTAAACATTACCTCACCTCATTTGTGCATGGTGAGTTGCCGAGGTGTGGCAACTCTCGTACGATCAGTATTCTGTGTTTTGAACTTCTTTCTGAAGTTCACCCATCCAATAACGTCGTGCATTTTCTTTGGTCAATGGGCGACGCATCTGTCGGACATGTTCGAGAATGTATTGTTGGAATTTCAGCGACTTAGCTCGGTTGATGCCCTTTGGTGTTTCACCATTCCAAAGTCGCTCAAATTGCTCTTCTTTTGTGTTGAACGGTTGGTCCTCACTCATAGAATCACTTCTCAAACAGGTCGCCCACTTAGCACCTCTTCTTAATCATGCCGCACTTCATCTTGCTCGTCTTCATCCTCGTCATCCAGTTCATCCTCAACTGTCACGCTTGTTGGTTGACTTGGTGATTCATCCATATCATCCATGGGCACATAGGATTTCAACGCCGAAAGCTCACGGTCAAGTTCGGGAATTGGCAGGGCAGGAGATAGTGCAGCATTCTTTTCATCTTCACTTCCCTCAAGTGCAGCATCGTATCTCATTTCTGAAAGTGAAGCGATGAGTTTGGTATCCTTCTCGTGTTGAAGTAAATCGGTTGCCAAAATCCGAAGTTGGTCTTCGCCCAAGATTCTTGGCAGTAAATCGATACTTGCCCTTCGAACTCTGATGTCTGAAGAGCGGGCTCCTTGGATTATGAGGTCTTTGACACGTCCTGAGTCACGGTTAAGTGAGGTCATGGCTTTGATGCCAGCAAGACGAACCTCGGGGTTTGCGTCTGTTAGGGTCCTTTCAGCAAATAATGTGGCCATTCGATTATCATGCCTTGCTAATGTTGGGAGTGTTTTTGCTGCAGAGAGTCGGACTTGAGCATCATCATCATTGAGGCACCAAGAAACAAGGTCCCACGCTGCTGCAAAACTTTTGTTTAAAATACGTTGAATTAATTTTGCAGCTCGTTGCCTTAACACATTTTCATCTTCAAGCAATAATCCATCGATATGGTCAGCCGCTACTTCTGGCCAATGCTCTGATAGGATTTCGAGAGCCTTCCATCCTGCTTCCCTGCGCCGTGAATCATTATGCCGAACTTCGTTGAGTAGTGATGATTCGATACCACTTGGAAAATATGCAGCACATTCGATGAGCGCTTGACTTGCAGCCCGTTGAACAAATACATGGTCATCATCGAGAAGAACCGATAACCAGTCAAACAGTTCGTCTGATTTTCGAGTTGCAAAGGTGGGCATGACTCTTAAAGCGGCAGCCCGAACATCGTGTTGATTTGAGCCAAATGCCTCGAGCAGGGCTACATGGGCAGGTGCAGTCAATTGACGAGGTAATTCGGCTATACCTTCAATCCCATCTTTTTTTGTCAACTTTTTCTCTTTACCTTGCCAGCGGACTTGAATCGAATCCACTTGGCCGGTTGCCAAATCCATAACTTGTGAGGGGCGTAGCACACTCCACGGTCCCTTGCGCAAAACTTGTTGCTTCGCTTTACCCTTTTTCTTGCCAACTTTAATGGGTTGACCTGTCCGAGGATCTCGTGCGATGTACTTGTTCATAGTGTGACCTTATTTTGCGCCGGTGATGACACTACATGAAGGTAGTCATTTGTGAAAACCACAATTCGATGCATATACAAACTTCAACATCTTCGGATGTCTATGGCTCATAGCAAGCACAAACAGTTTGTTGCTGTTTCTCTTGCATTGCTTTTTGTCCTTTCTTTGTACTCCTCGATAAATTTGAACCATTTTTCAAAAGAAACATTGGAGACGACCAGTGACGGTCAATCTATCATCAATCAAACCACATTTCCCAAATCCGCAGGTTTTACCTACACCAACCTTACTTTTGACAGTCAAACAGGAATCACCACCATTGAACGCCCTTTATTTCAATGGTCAGCAACGAATGGAAATGGATTGTCGATGCCAAGAACAGCCGGATGTTCATTTTACAACGATATGACAAATGAAGTGTATTTCATGGGTGGAATGGTGGACCCAAATCCGCTTCAAACTGGTGATGAAACCGCCACGTCATTGATAGAAATTTTTGATGTGACCAACGGCACATGGGACCCTGCTGGCATCACAATGCCGTATACACAGCAATACCATGACTGCGTGAAAATAGGCACAAAAGTGTATGTCGTCGGTGACCATTATCCATTTTCGAATCCAGAAATTAAAGCAACTGGCATGGTCCAAGTCCTTGACCTCTTGACCGGAAATTGGTCGAATGGTACAAATATGCCGAATGGTAAGAGCGTTGGATTAGCGGGTGCAACAGAACACAATGGATACATGTACGTTGCTGGAGGAGTTGCTAATCGTGCAAGGTCAGACCCAACGGATCGACTCATGAGGTATGACCCTGTCAATGATGTGTGGGCTGAAATGGCGAACATGTCGCACAAGCGACTTGCATTTGATTTGATACCATTTCATGGAAAATTAATTGCATATGGTGGCTTGGTGCAATATTTTGACACCACAACAAACACAACGGTCATCGGGACAACAAACATCTCTGAAGTGTACGACCCTGGGTCGAACACTTGGGCTCGATTACCTAATTCAACCAACAATTTTGCATCGTATGCTTCTGCAGTCATCAACGATGAAATCGTCATCATGGGAGGGTACAGTGGTTCAGGATGGAATGCCAATATCAATACCAAAACGTTCGGTTACAATCCATTTACGAACACTTGGAGAACACACAACACCCTTCAAATTGGAATGTATGAATCAACCTTGGTCAATGC
>JAYNJV010000033.1:0-15786 GCA_038110525.1 Candidatus Poseidoniales archaeon
ACCATGAGTGTGAAACTGATTCGATGTTGACGCATCATTTCAATCACCATGCTCTTCGCTGGTTTGCCCTAATCCATCCATCGTTAAACGGTTTTGCTTCAATTGAGTCGTTATGGCCTAAATCTACATCATTTGCGCCTGCGTGAAAGCAGGTATGAAATCAAGAGGAATGCTAAGAGGGCTACCTCTGGTGAAAGGGCTAGTGAATATCCGCTTACTTGAGTGACTTCAAGGAGTTGCCCACCTGGTGGAGGGCCTCCTCCACCACCTTCACACCCTGGCGGTGGAGGTCCAATTCCAGGCCCCCATGTCTCTCCAAAGCCTGAACAATCGACGCCCTCGTCGCCTTGTATTTCCGCAACACCGTGATAACAGAGAAGGAAGTATGGAAAGCCCATTTCTCCAGCCCCATTGACCATTGTCGAGTGATAATGATATATTCCATCTGGAAATTCTGGCGTAGGTCCAAAATGACCGTTACAGACGTCGAGATGGCCCAAACCTTGCACATACTCGTAATCATCAATACCATTGTAACCAGTTTGACCATCTTTCAATTTGTATGAACTTTTCATTTCGACGATGTTCATCGAATCATCAAAACCCCAAAAACCGTACACTGGATAGCCATCGAAAGCCACTCCAATCACTGCAGAATGTGAGGAATTATTCGTGTTTTGAGCTACGATATCAGGTGTGCTCATGTCGTAGTCGTACATTGTGCCACCCTCCTCGGGATGCCAGTGAAGGCAATTGGCATCAGCGTGATAGTGGTATGTTCCACCCATCCCCGAGTGAGCATGACATACGCCCAGTTCGATATCTTGCCTATCTTCGACATACATGCCGTGGTGACTTGCAACAGCGTCACCACCGGGGCCGTCTTCTGGACCATAGAATGGCACACCATTGAGGGCAATCGCCACTTCTCCAAGGGCGGGTGCACACTCGTAGACTCCTTCTGCTTCTGGACAATTTGTTGCGTCATGTCCGCCGGTTGTATCGTTGGTTGGATAACGTGGTATGACCCACTCGTAATTTTGAGTTGCAGTGCAATCATTCGCTTGGGAACAAGCAAGTGTTGATTCAAAATCGTGATCTGGGATGCCATTTGCTGTAATCGTGATGTGGGTCTCATTCATCGTTAAACTGACCGAGCACTCCAGAGTCTCAATCGCACTGGTTGTCAAATCATCGACGGGGGTGATGGTCTCACTCGTTTGACAACGGAATACATCAAGCCAAAATTGTCCCAAATCACTCGAATCGTATGTCGGTTGCGTTGAACCGGTGGTGTTTCCATCACCACCTGTGTTGTTGGTGTTGTTGTTCGTTTGGTTACCATCTTCTCCAGTGTTATTTTGAGAGTGGTTGCTCGTGGAATTTTGTGTATTGTTCGTTTCGTTGTCATCGAATTCATCACATGCATCACCCAAGCCGTCGTCATCTGTATCGGTTTGAAGCGGATTTGGTACATCGACACAATTGTCAACCTCATCTTCAATGCCGTCTTCGTCACTATCAGGAGTGGCAACAGTGCGATCGATCTCGATGAACTGCTCATCGGAACCTGAATTTTCAGGTGGATAATAGGCTACAACCGTCATTGAAATGAAATTTTCATTTCCGACTTCAACCTGAATAGAAAATGTCCCATTCGAATGGGTAGAGTAAGATTGACTTAGGTAACCATCAAGACTCACATTGACAAAAATATTGATGTCTTCCAGATGAAGATGGCTAACACTACCCAGTATTTCGATTGATGTTGTATTGTCAAGAACTGAATCGATGACAATGACAGGTGCTGGATGGACGTGATTATTGAGATGACCGAGGTCGACGATTTCATCTTCGGTTGAATGATCATCGGGTGAATTGTTGTTGATTTGATTCACTATGGTGAACAATGCACTAAAGACAAAGCCAGCCAAAAGAAATGCAATTAGAACCTTGTCTTTCATGCCATCGCCGATTTAATTGCAACGAATGATGTCTAAAAAGATTGGTTTAACCGGAGTGAAATTGAAAAAAACGATGCAGGGGGTGGGATTTGAACCCACGAAGCTATGAGCACAGGATCTTAAGCCCTGCTCCTTTGACCAGACTCGGATACCCCTGCGTGTTCCTTCCTTTGAACTTCAATATTTCAAATGAATTATTGATTCATATTCAAATCCCAACCACCGTCGACTGGAAGGAAGATACCGTTGAGATGATTGGATTCAAGGAAATGAAGGACGGCATGTGCGATATCACTCGGACTGCCTGGACGATCCATTGGAACATTTCCGAGCACATGTTGAAAATGCTCTTCTTCCCAATCAGCAGCGAGAATTGCACCGGGCCCGATGGAGTTCACCCTAACGTGAGGAGCATACTCACCAGCAAGATTCGTTAGGATTTGACGCAAGCCGGCCTTTGTTGCAGTATAATGTGTCAAACCTTTCCAATGTCGTTTCCAGGAGGTATCAATAATGCCAACAATCGACCCATGACCTCTGCTTAGTGGTTCAAATAAACCATTGCTCAATGTGAGTGGACTTCTCATGTGCAGATGATACAGATCATCCATATCTTCACCTGTTAATTCACCAATTGGAATTGGAGTGTAATTTGAGGCATTGTGAATCAGTCCGAAAAGACCATGTTCTCGAATCAATTCACTGCTATTCAACCACTCAAGCATGGATTCCACATCACTTTGATGAGATAAATCCCCTTGAAGAACTGCTCCACAAACACGGCCAAATTTTTTGTTTGCTCTCGCGAGGAGTTCTTCGGCTTCTGCTACACTTCGGCGAACATGAATGATGACAAAGCAACCCTTTTCGATGAGCAAATTGGTGACGGCGGCACCCAGACGTTTTGCCCCACCTGTGATGAGAACAATACGCTCTGCCATGGCTTAGGGGGAGATTTTCAGATTGATGAAGGCTCGTATTTCGTTGGGCAATGTGTACACATCTTTTTCAAACGGTGTACTGTGGCTGAATTTGGCGGGGTTCATATGGGGGGCAAATCTCTTCCAATCGTAGACCAAAAACCTCGCCTGCCCGAATGGTTTCGAACCAAACTTCCCTCGGGAGAACAGCAACAAATTTTCAATCAAACAAAGGCTGCTGTGAAAGACAACAAATTGCATACTGTATGCGAAGAAGCTCGTTGCCCCAACATTCACGATTGTTGGTCGACAGGTGATGCAACGTTTATGATCGCTGGAAAGGAATGCACGAGAGGTTGTCGATTTTGTGCCGTTGGCACCATCAAAACACCTCCGCCGCTTGATGCTGAAGAACCACAACAATTGGCAGATGCTGTCGAATCAATGAACTTGCGACATGTGGTGATTACCGTCGTCAATCGAGATGACTTGCCTGACAGTGGTGCATCGCATTACCGTGCCTGCATTGATGCAGTCCATGAGCGATGTCCGAACATCACCATCGAATTACTTTGCTCTGATTTAGCAGGTGACCTCGACGCACTTTCGTTATTACTTGAGGGGGCCCCTCTCGAAATTTTTGCCCACAATGTCGAATGCGTGCCGCGTTTGGATTCGACCGTTCGGGATGCAAGAGCATCGTTTGATCAGTCATTAGAGATTCTCAAACATGCAAAATTGCTTCGCCCCGATATTCTTACCAAGTCTTCCATTATGGTCGGCGTTGGTGAAACTGATGAGGAAATCTCCCAAACCATGCAATTGCTACGGGATGTTGAAGTTGACTTTTTGACCATTGGTCAGTACCTTGCACCATCTTCACGACACCTTGCTATCGACCGTTTTCCTGCTCCTGAGATGTATGATTTTTGGGCCAAACAAGCCATTGAGATGGGTTTCTCAGGGATTGCAAGTGGACCACTGGTCCGTTCTTCCTTCAAGGCAGGATTACTCCTTCGCAAAACCATCGATATCAACAATACAGAGGAACTACCTGGAGCCTATGTTTACACAAGGCAAAGGCAAGATTCCGAACCGACACCACTTAAGGCATTCACAGATTGAGGCGTAATCATGGAAAGGACAATTGCAACGACAACACCCTACACCATCGGTGCAGCACCCTTCCGACCCGGTGATGAACCGGATTTTGGAGGGGCTTTTGTCCACCAACCCGGCGACTTTTCTCGGCCTGACCCGCTGACATGTACGACCTCAGATACCAAAGAATTGGCTGCTGGACTTGTCCGAGTCTTGAATGATGGTGGCGAGGCTATTGGCGAGTGGGATCCAAACTTAGATGATGAAACCCTCATTCAAGGCCTCGAATACATGATGCGACTCAGAATTTTTGACGACCGAATGATGAAAATGCAGCGAACAGGAAAATTGTCATTTTACATGCGTTCCTTTGGTGAAGAAGCCATCGCCATTGCCCAGACAATGGCACTCGAAGAGCAAGATTGGTTGTTCCCCTCTTACCGTCAACCCGGTGCACAATTCGTTCGAGGCAGAGATATGGTCAGTATGATTTGCCATTGCATTGGAAACACGGAGGACAATGTGCGAGGAAGACAAATGCCGGTGCACTACACTTGGCGAGAAGGACGATTCATCTCCATCTCTTCTCCTGTCGGAACTCAATTTTCTCAGGCCGTCGGAGTAGCCATGGCAAGTGCGTACAAAGGTGATGATGAGGTCTGTATTTCGTGGCTTGGAGATGGTACATCAGCCCAAGGTGATTATCACTATGCACTTAATTTCGCTTCAACATTCAAACCACCGGTCATTCTTAATGTTGTCAACAACCAGTGGGCGATTTCGACACACGCTTCATTGGCTACCGGTGGCCAGACCTTCGCAGAGCGTGGACTTGCTTATGACATCCCCTCGATTCGAGTCGATGGAAACGATTTCCTCGCCCTCTACAGCGTTACAAAATGGGCAAGAGACCGAGCAAGTGCAGGCCTTGGTGCCACACATATCGAAGTCTACACCTACAGGGCGGGTGCCCACTCCTCTTCCGATGACCCATCCGCATACCGTCCAAATGATGAATTCAAATGTTGGCCAGGTGGCGACCCTGTTGAGCGACTACGACAACATCTCGTGACAAAGGGTGTTTGGAACGATGAGAAAAATGAAGAACTTGAGAAGAAAATCGATGATGAGGTCATGACTGCTTACAAGAAAGCATGTGAATTTGGTGACCTTGCTTCAGGACCTTTTCCGCCAGCCTCGACAATCTTTACTGAAGTCTACGAAACAGTTCCATGGCACGTTCAAGAACAACGTGAGGAGTTAGGGAAGTGATTGTATGGTCAAAATGAATATGATCGCTGCGCTGAACTCGGCCCTTGACTTGCAACTTGAACGAGACCCAAATGTTGTCATCTTTGGGGAAGATGTAGGATATTTTGGCGGTGTGTTTAGAGTCACTGCAGGACTTCAAAACAAGTACGGACCTCACCGAGTGTTCGATTCTCCTCTCGCCGAAGGAGGTATCGCAGCCATTGCCATGGGCATGGGGCTAAATGGACTTCGACCTGTTGCTGAAATTCAATTTGCAGATTATATCTTCCCAGCCTACGACCAAATCGTCAATGAAATCGCAAAACTCCGTCACAGGTCAGGTGGTGAATTTTGGACACCAGTAACAATTCGAACACCTGCGGGTGGAGGTATCAAAGGTGGACACCACCACTCACAGTCACCAGAGGCACAATTTACTCATACACCTGGAATCAAAGTCGTGTATTGTTCAAACCCAAGAAATGCCAAAGGTTTGCTTACGAGCGCTATTGAATGCAATGACCCTGTCATATTTTTTGAACCAAAGCGATGTTACCGTGGGCCGTTTTACGGCGACCCGCACAATGTTCCTACGTGGAACGACCATCCAGATGGCGATGTACCTGAGGAGTACTACTCCATACCCCTTGAGCAAGCGGAAATCGTCCGAGAAGGCTCGGATTGTACGGTGATAGCTTGGGGAACGATGGTCCATGTTGCGACAAAAGCCATCGAAGATTCTGGTGTCGATTGTGAACTCATCGACCTTCAAACACTCGTCCCATGGGACAGAGATACCGTGGTGAATTCAGTGAAGAAAACGGGCCGTTGCGTCATCGTTCACGAAGCACCAAAGACAAGTGGTTTTGGTGCTGAAATGAGTGCCTCGATTCAAGAGAGGTGCTTTTACCATCTCGAACGCCCCATTGAGCGTGTGACTGGTTGGGACACACCTTTCCCTCACACGACTGAATGGGACTATATACCGAGTCCATCACGAATTGCTGAAGCAATTCTTCGAACACAGGAGGAATAAACATGGGAAGCTTTGAATTTAAACTACCAGACATAGGAGAAGGCGTTGTTGAAGGTGAAATTGTCGAATGGATGGTCGCCGTAGGCGACTCGGTCAAGGAAGACGACCCTATTTTGTCGGTCATGACCGATAAAGCGACCGTCGAAATACCTTCGCCGTGCGACGGAACAGTCACGAGTATCGTTGGCGATGCCGGTGACATTATTCCAGTCGGCGGGGTTTGCATTGTGTTTGAAGTCGAAGGAGATGGCAATGCAAGTGCTGCTTCAGAACCTGTACCAGCAGTCGAACAAGCACCTGCGATCGAAGAGATTCCTCAAGTAGCAGAGCAAGGAGCACCAGAACCTGTTGTTCAAGCAGCACCCGCTGCACCTGCACCTGCACCAACACCAAGAGTGGAAGGGGCGAAAGCACTCGCTTCTCCAGCCGTGCGAAAGCGGGCACGAGAAGCCAATGTGCAGCTCGACCTCGTCGCAGGAAGCGGCCCCGCAGGACGAATTACACACGCCGACCTCGACCGACACATTGCAGGAGGAGCCGCCTCAGCCACATCCTTTGCACCAATGGGAGCGAGTTCGAAAGTTGCCCGAACTGGTACAGAAGAGATCAAGGTCATTGGTCTACGAAGAAAGATTGCCGACGGCATGATGTCATCGTACAGCACTATTCCTCACTTCTCTTACTTTGAGGAAGTTGATGTGACTCACCTTGAGGAACTCCGTCAACATCTCAATGCAACAAGGCCTGAAGGAGCACCAAAACTTACCTATTTGCCATTCATTATGCAAGCACTCGTCAAGGCACTCGGCCAGCGACCAGAATGCAATGCCCTGTATGACGATGAAGCAGGTGTTGTTACCCGCCATCAAGCCATTCACCTCGGAATTGCAACGCAAACCGACCGTGGTCTGTATGTTCCAGTTGTAAAGCACGTTGAAGCCATGGACATTTGGCAAAGTGCGGCTGAAATGAGCCGCGTGACTCAAGCAACAAGAGACGGAAAGGCAGGCGTCGAGGACTTGACTGGTTCCACATTTACCATTACAAGTCTTGGTCGACTTGGGGGGCTTGGTGCTACGCCAATCATCAACAAACCCGAAGTAGGCATTCTCGGTGTTCATAACGCCACAGAACGTGCCGTTGTCCGAGATGGACACATTGTGATTCGAAGAATCATGAACCTCTCATCATCATGGGACCACCGTGTTGTCGACGGTCATGACGGTGCAAGTTTGGTTCAGTTGTTGAAAACATACCTTGAGCATCCTGCAACCATATTCATGTGATGTGATCGTATGCAAACAAAGCAATGCCAAGTTCTCGTCGTAGGTGCCGGACCTGGTGGCTATGTGGCTGCCATTCGTGCAGCACAACTCGGTCTCAAAACCATGATTGTCGAAGGTGAAAGGGCTGGAGGTACCTGTCTTATCCGAGGATGCATTCCCTCGAAGGCACTCATTCATGCTGCCCATACCTTTCACAAATTGGCTGAACATGCCACCGAAAAGGGCCACATGGGTATCACAATCCCAGGTCCTGCCGAACTCAAGATGGCTGGCCTCATCGAATGGAAAGAAGATATTGTCAATCGACTCAACAAAGGTGTAGAAGCGCTACTCAAGAATGCTGGCGCCGAACTCGTTCACGGCTGGGCAGAATTCCAAGATGCCAAAACCGTCAAAGTTGGTAGTGGGATAGATGCCACCATTATTCAGGCAGAGAACGTCATTTTGGCCAACGGTTCAGTACCAATCGAACTACCGTTCATGCCATTCTCAGAACATGTTCTTTCTTCACGTGAGGCTTTGAGTCTTGAAGAATTGCCAAAACGTGTTGCTGTCATTGGTGGAGGATACATCGGTCTTGAACTTGGTATCACATACCACATGCTCGGAAGTGAAGTCACGGTTATCGAAGCAATGGATTCCGTCCTTCCTATCTTTGACAAAGAATTACGACGGCCACTCGAACTCTTTCTCAAGAAAAACAAGATTGCCGTTCACACCGGCGTGTTTGCCAAAGGTGCTGAAGCAGGCAAAGGTGGCGTCAAGGTTTCTTTCATCGACAAGAACGAAAAAGACGATTCAAAGATGCAATCTATAGAAGTCGACAAGGTGCTAGTCACCGTTGGAAGAAAGCCTATGTCGAAAGGACTTGAAGCCGCAGGAGTGGCCCTTGATGAACGCGGATTTGTCAAAGTTAATTCTTCATGCCAGACCAACATGAAGGGTGTTTACGCCATTGGTGACGTGTGTGATTTAGGCGAAATGCTCGCCCACGTTGCATCACATCAAGGCGAGATGGTTGCTGAAATTATCGCTGGACATCATCGCGTGTACGACCCACAAGGTGTGCCGGCGATTGTCTTTACCGAACCAGAAATTGTGTCTGTCGGACTTTCACCTGATGAGGCTCAGCAAGCAGGACATCCTATCATCGTCGGAAAATTCCCACTCGCAGCAAATGGAAGAGCTCTTACCCAAGAGGCCGAAAAAACGGGTGGGTTCATACGAGTCGTTGCAAGAGAAGACGACCACAGAATCCTCGGTATTCAGGGCGTTGGAACACACATCAGCGAACTTGTCGGGGAATGGACTCTTGCCCTTGAGATGGGAGCGGTTCTCGAAGATGTTGCTCTCACTATCCACGCTCACCCTACCATGACCGAGATGACACATGAAGCGATTCTTGACACGCTTGGACATGCCATTCACAAGATGTAAACCGTGAGCAACATGACCGGTCATCTACATTCGATTCATATCAATCGTGACGGCGGGGTCCCAAAGTATCGTATCGAAGAGGCACGAATTACGCCATTAGGTGTCGAAGGTGATAAACAAAACAACACCAAACATCATGGTGGAATCATGAAGGCCGTATGCCTTTTTTCACTTGAGGTCATATCGAACTTACAATCTCAAGGCCACCCTATCGATTGCGGTACAACGGGTGAAAATATTGTGGTTACGGGACTTGATTGGAAGGATGTTCAAGCAGGGGCTATCCTCGATATTGGCGAAGTGAAATTGGAGATTACCATGCCTGCATCGCCATGTTACAAAATCGCAGAATCATTTGTCGAGGGTGACTTCTCGTGTATCTCACACGACCTCGATCCTGCATCCTCTCGAATGTACGCAAAAGTCTTGCAAGAAGGAGACGTCAAGACTGGGGATGCCGTATCTCTTGTCTCTTCATCGTAGTCCGTTGGCTTGAAGCGCTTTGAGCAGGACCGCTCCAAGTTCAGATGGGTCTTTGGCACAAGCGATACCTGCAGCTTCAAAGGCTGCAAATTTCTCTTCCGCTGTTCCTTTTCCACCGGAGATAATTGCTCCTGCGTGACCCATTCTCTTTCCGGGTGGTGCTGTTGAACCTGCTACGAATCCAACGATTGGCTTGGACATGTGTTCATTTGCCCATGCAGCGGCTTCTTCTTCTGCCGTACCACCAATTTCTCCAATCATGACAACTGCTTCGGTTTGAGGGTCGGCTTCGAATGCGGCCAAACAATCAATGAATCCTGTGCCATTGACCGGGTCACCACCAATACCAATGCATGTGGATTGACCTTCGCCAATACTCATCGTTTGAGCGACTGCCTCGTAGGTGAGCGTTCCTGATTTTGAAACAATACCAATTCGCCCTTTAGCGTGGATATGACCGGGCATGATACCAATTTTTGCTCCACCCTGCTCTCCGGGAGTGATGATGCCTGGGCAATTCGGTCCAATGAGGCGAATGCCGGGTCGATTTTCTACAAACGCAACTGCACGAACCATGTCAAGGGTTGGAATGCCTTCGGTGATGCATACGATTACACCTTCGCCTTTGATAGTATCAAATGCATCTGCTGCTTCCATAATCGCTTCACCTGCAAAGGGTGGAGGAACATAAATCACTGTCGCATCTGCATTTGTTTCCGCAATAGCGTCAAACATTGAATCCCAAACTGGAAACGAACGCCCTTGCAATTCAACGGATTGCCCTCCTTTTCCTGGCGTACATCCTCCAACGATATTTGTGCCGTATTCGACCATTTTGTCTGCGTGGAACATGCCTTGCTTACCTGTAATACCTTGGACGATGACTTTCGCATCTTCTTGAATCCAAATTGCCATCAAGCCTCACCTCCAATGAGTGAAACAATCTTTTGAGCACCTTCGGCAAGGTCGTCAGCTGGGTGAATGTTGAGCGTTGAGGCAGCGAGAATGGCTTTTCCTTCCTCGACATTTGTCCCCGCAAGTCGAACGACGAGAGGCACATCCAATCCAAGAGATTGTGTTGCTCCGATGACGCCTCGGGCGATAATATCGCACCGCATGATACCTCCGAAAATATTCACGAGAATACCCTTGACGTTTGGGTCTTCAAGAATGATAGAAAATGCGGTCTTGACTTGTTCTTCATTCGCCCCGCCACCGACATCGAGGAAATTTGCTGGCTCGCCACCGTAGAGTTTGATAACGTCCATGGTGGCCATAGCAAGTCCAGCACCATTCACCAAACAGCCAATGTTGCCATCTAATTTTACATATGACAAACCGGTTTCCTTCGCTCTAATTTCAACTTCTTCTTCTTCACTTAGGTCTCGAAGGTCGGCCCAATTCTTATGACGGAATTCTGCATTCTCATCGAATGAAATTTTGGCATCGAGAGCAAGAATTTGGTCGTCTGCCGTTCGCACGAGTGGATTGATTTCGAGCATCGAACAGTCATTGGTCACAAACATCGAATACATTTTGCCAATGGCTTGAACAAAGGATTTGTGGGCTGCTCCGGAAAGGCCGAGTTGCATAGCAAGGTCTCTTTTCTGGTAGCCAAGCAGACCAGCGTTTGGGTCGACATTGATTTTGTGAATTTTTTCAGGTGTATGCTCAGCAACCTCTTCGATGTTGACTCCACCCTCGGTTGAAGCCATGATGAGAACTGATTTGTTTTCTCTATCCACAAGAATCGCAAGGTAGTATTCATGGGCAATATCACAGCCTGATTCAACATACAAGTTTCGAACAATTTTACCTTCTTCGCCAGTTTGGATGGTGACGAGAAGATGACCAAGAATATTGGTGGCGTATGTTTCAACTTCATCTCGTGAAAAAGCAACTTTTACCCCGCCATCCATGATGTGTTCTCTGGACTCTGGATGGTACAGTGTGCCTTTACCTCGTCCACCTGCATGAATTTGAGATTTCACTGCAACAACCTTGCTACCGAGTGAATCGTAAGCGGCTAAGGCTTGCTCAACGGTAGTACAATGCACGCCTTCCAATACCGGTACGCCAGACGCTCGAAGTAATGCCTTTCCTTGATATTCGTGGATATTCATAAGACCAACAGTTATTTGGAAAAATAACCCGTCTTTGAATACTTTGCAAGGATTCTTTGACTTGCAACCATCCCTTTTGATAATGTCCACCTTCTCGGACATCCAATGCAAGTGGTGGTGTTAGCTGGTGGTTTTGGAACCCGCCTCTACCCATGGACGCATCACATACCCAAACCAATGCTTCCAATGCTCGATAAGACACTGATGGAGCGAGTGGTGGAAAATGTACCATCTCACCTTGTGGATGAAGTGGTGATTGCTGCAGGCTATAAAATAAGAGAACTTGAAGAGTACTTTCGCTCAAAAGACCTACCATTCGATGTACGAATTGTCGAAGAGGAAGGTCCGCTCGGTACAGGAGGAGCGCTCGGAAATTGTCGAGATGTTCTTTCTGGAACATTTGCTTGTTTCAACGGCGATATTGTATCATCATTAGATGCGACAACTCTTCTTGACCTTCATGCAGAAAAAAAGGCAACCGCAACACTTGGATTGTGGAGCGTTGAAGACCCAACACGGTTTGGAATCGTTGGGCTCGACCAAGATTTTTTCGTCACCCAATTTAAGGAAAAACCAAAGCCTGAAGAGGTGTTTTCGAATTATATCAATGCAGGTTCCTACATCATGAACGAGGAAATTTTTGAGTACATGCCAACCGGAAAACACTCCCTGGAACGTGAAGTTTTTCCAATACTCGCCGAAGAGAACAAATTGTGTGGCTTACCTTTTGAAGGCTATTTTATCGATGCTGGCACACCAAACTCTTGGAAAGATGCGATTCAAGCGTGCATCACACATCAACGATATGCGTCTGGATTCGTAGACCATGATGCATGGTTTGCAGACCATATGATCGAAGCACGTATCGAAGGGGGTATGATCAGCAAGGGTTGTTCAATTCATGCAACATCGAACCTTCAACATTCAACCCTCCTTGAGCATGTTCAAGTCGAGGAAAACGTTTCGTTATCGGGTTGTCTTGTCGGTGCAAATGCACACATTGGTTCGGGTAGCCGACTGGAAAATGTGGTCATCGATTTCAACGCATATGTGCCAGAACATACCGTTCAAAGTGGCGGAACCTACCCAAATACCTCTGAGTTATCGTAAAATTTGCCAAACATCTAAAACAAAGCCTTCGTGGATGAATCATGGTCAAACCTTTGATTGTCGTCAACTTCAAAACCTACGACTCCGCTTCTGGAGAGCGTGCCATTGAACTTGCAAAAGCCATGCGAAATGCAGACCATTCAAAAGCAACTTTTGTCGCTGTCGTCTCGGCATTTGACCTCTGCGAAACAGCAAAACTTGGTGGTGTTGAAGTATGGAGTCAACATCTCGACCCCGTTGGACAAGGAGGCTATACAGGGTGGTTAGAGCCCCACACTGCTATCGAACGCGGTGCAAGTGGAACCATCATCAATCATGCCGAACACAAAGTGGATTTGGGCCATGTCGAACAACTGCTGTCGATGCTCCCGGATGGTTTTCCAGTGTGTGCCTGTGCTGCAGATGTCGAAGAAGCAAAGGCACTTGCAAAACTTAATCCTGATTTCATTGCCGTTGAGCCACCCGAATTGATTGGCGGCGACATATCAGTCACCACTGCGGATCCTCAAATTGTCACCGATACGGTCAATGCCGTCAAAAGTGTCAACCCTAATGTTCGCATTCTCTGTGGTGCTGGAGTGAAAAATGGTGAAGATGTTGCAAAAGCCATTGAACTTGGGTCAGAAGGCGTACTTCTTGCAAGTGGCGTTACAAAGTCTGAACATCCATCTGTTGTATTAGCCGACCTTGTTTCGAAACTTTGATTGTTTCAAGTCGTGAAGAGCAAGAACCTGTTGTTCTAATTTTGCCTCGGCTAACCCTTTTGACGCTGGACATACGCCAAGGTGAGGGCATGATTTGCAGATTCTTGGATGCTTAGCAAGAGGTAATACATTGAGTGACTTCGACACCATAACCTCATTCTTCAAATCCCTCATCGCTGCTAAATCATACTCAATGAGTTTCTGCGTCCGCTCCAACAATTCATCCCCACATTCAAACTCAACACCTCGCCATTGATGTCGTTCGAGGTAAATGTTTCGAATTCGAATATTTGCCGTTGCTTCTGTCATGAACGGGCGTTCAAGAGCCCAAATTCCCATGCTCAAGGTTTCAAGATGGGTGGTTTCATTGAATTGAAAGGGACTAAATTGTATGCGTACGCAAGTCCAAACGCCTTGTTCGTACACCACAATATCAGGGGCACAATACAGAATATTTCCATGTTTTTCGATGGATTCAGTTCGTGGGAAAAAGAGCCATGATGTCGATTGATGTCGAACTTTACTGAGCCAGGGATGTTCAATCAACGAATCAAGCCAATGCTCAACATTTTGAACGATGGCTTTGCTTTGGAACGTTTCAAGTTGTAATTTAAGGCTTGAGAACATGAATTCTGTGATGTCTTGAATTTGTTGCTTTTTGAATTGCTGTGACCACAGTGACCCATTCTTGTGGTCTTCGAGCCACTCATACAACACTCTGCGAGCTATCCGAATTGAAATATCTCGTTGGCTTGTTCGGGTTGAGGAGTAAAGCGTATCGGATGTTTTCTTTGGTCGGCCATATTTGAGAAACCACTGCCGTGGGCATTGAAAAAATAATTCAAGATTCGTCTTACTCCAAGTTTGTTGTTGTGCCATAAACGAGAGGAATCACCTCTATGCTCTTGAAGGTTTAGAAAATTCCAATATTTGATAATGAAAAGAATGTGTTTAGAAGAGCCCATAACGCAACCGGAACGAGTGCCCAACCTACGAATTGGGCAAATACTTCGCTTCCAAACTTGCCAAAGAGTCTTGAAAAAGGACCGCCCCAAGAGGCCACAAATCGTAAGCCCAGAATAGCAAGACCAGCAAACAACAGATAGGTACCAAACAAGAAAAGTGCCATTCCAATTGATGCCCCCCCCATCAATGCTGTTGCACCCACACCTTGTTGGAACCACATAGGATAGACGAACCAGGTCATCCATCCTGCCCAAACCCCGAGCAGAACATCCCGTTGCATGTCAACAACATCGCGCCAGTTTTGAAACACTTGAGGGAACAATGAATGAAGTGCTTTTCCAACAATATCTGCCTCGTATGGGGAGCCTTTTCGTGCAGTGACCAAGGCCATTTCAAGGAACCACACCATCATCAAAATTTGGCCAAAATAACCAAACGACCACGGTAATGGAAGCAAGACAAGCAGGAGCATTGGAAGATTGACAAGCAAGACACCGACTGCACCTGCACTGATGATCGAACCCCACAGCAACCCAGGTGGAAGTGGCTCTTCAGGTGCTTCCCACCCTTCCCGAGGAAGTGCGAGGAAAATGAGGAAGAGTGCTGATCCAAAAATTACGCCGAACATCGGTGCTATGGGCTGACTACCGCCGGACTCAACCGCATCGATAGCATCGGCAATATCCTTTGCACCTGCAGTAGGCGTAGACGAGTAAGAAACAATACCTGCGGCATCGACGAGGAGCACGTGGTCGGAAAGACCACCAGGTGAAAGACTCACAAAGGCACTTTCAGAATCGAGATATACGCTCCACGAGGCGTTGATGCTTTGTTCAAGCAATTCGACGTCGAATTGAGTCGCATCTTCGCCCATGATGACATGTATGACTTCAATATCAGGAGCATACGTATCAAGGGTCGTATTGAATTCATTTGCATGGTCAAAAATATTTTCCGAACCCGGTAAAACAATAGCTACGAGCAACAAATTTTTCCCATTGTACAAATCACCAAGTGAGATTTCACTGCCGTTGGTGTCTTCAAGCCGAATGTCTGTCATTTGTGGAGTGTATTGCTGAGGAGGAATTCCATCGAGGTTGTATTGTGTCAAGACTGGGCCCATGATGATTGAGAGCAGGAGCACCACAAGAGCACCCAAGATAGGTAACGGCAGGAGTAAATGTTGTCGATAGGCGTTCCAAACAAATCCAAAGAAACTCAAGGTGGTTGCAATGGAAAGAAACAGTGTGGCGTGGGCAAAACCATCGTAGCGTTCTTCCACTTCAAACCGAAGAATTCCAAAAGCGTGACAATCGCTGTTGAGATCACCAGCGATGGAACGAATACAAATCTGAAGGTTCAAATCACCTAATGGTAACTTTTCTGCACCAGACCAAGTACTCAC
>JAYNJV010000034.1:0-2065 GCA_038110525.1 Candidatus Poseidoniales archaeon
CCAATCCAAGGGGGTTCATGACTGGCAAGTGAGACAAATTTCTGCGAAGCGATAAAACTCATAAGGTCGTCAAGAGAATAAAACGAGCACAACATGCATAAGGTCTGTTCGAGTAATTCATCTTCCGTAGTAAGTGAAGGTTTTGGACCCAATTCCTGTTTTTTGACCATGGTAAGAAGCGGTTGGTCGGTCATGAAAAGAGGTGACACCGAAGCATGATGAACTTTGAGTCTATATCATAAGAAACTCACTCTTATATAATCCATCAAAATGGTCAAAACATGCACCATTACAACGACGAAGCAAAGTGCCCAGTTATGCACGGCGGAATGACCGCCTCCCAGCCAGAGAAAAGAACCAATCAAGCATGGTGGCCCAATCAACTCAATTTAACCATCCTCCATCAACACGATGGCAAATCAAACCCACTTGGTCTCGACTTTGATTACGCTGCGGCTTTCAAATCCATGGATTATGCAGCACTCAAAGCTGACCTACACGCTCTCATGACCGACAGCCAAGATTGGTGGCCAGCAGATTACGGGCATTACGGTCCATTTTTCATCCGAATGACTTGGCACGCAGCAGGAACATACCGAATCGGTGATGGCCGAGGCGGAGCTGGCACGGGTGCACAACGTTTTGCCCCTCTCAACAGTTGGCCCGACAACGGCAATCTTGACAAAGCTCGACGACTGTTGTGGCCGATTAAGCAAAAGTACGGAAATAAGATCAGTTGGGCAGACCTCCTTGTTCTCACTGGAATTGTAGCCATTGAATCGATGGGTGGCCCAGTCTTTGGTTTCGGCGGTGGCCGACCAGATATTTGGCATCCAGAAGAAGACACGTACTGGGGAAGCGAAGACGAATGGCTCGGCGACAACCGATACGGTGATACCCGCCAAGACCTCGAAAACCCACTCGCTGCAGTCCAAATGGGACTGATTTACGTCAACCCAGAGGGACCAAACGGAAATCCAGACCCCATGCTCAGTGCCCAGGATATTCGCGAAACCTTTGCTCGAATGGCAATGAATGATGAAGAGACCGTCGCCCTCACCGCAGGAGGACACACTTTTGGAAAGGCACACGGTGCTGGTGATGCTGGCCTTGTCGGTGCTGAACCAGAAGGAGCCTCCATCGAAGAACAAGGCTTTGGATGGAAGAACGCCCATGGCTCAGGAAAGGGTCGCGATTCCATTACGAGCGGCATTGAAGGTGCTTGGACCGCAAACCCGACGCAGTGGGACAACGGATACTTCAACCTCCTTTTCAAGTACGAAGACTCCTGGACACTCGTCAAGAGCCCAGCTGGTGCAAACCAATGGACTCCAGCGAACCCAGACGAAGAAGATATGGCACCTGATGCTGAAGATGCATCCATCAAGGTTCCAACCATGATGACCACTGCTGACATGGCTATGATTCGAGACCCGGCTTACCGAAAGATCTCAAAACACTTCCACGAGAACCCAGATGCATTTGGCGATGCATTTGCACGTGCTTGGTTCAAACTTCTCCATCGAGACATGGGGCCAAAATCAAGATACCTTGGACCCGATGTACCAGCAGAAGACCTCATTTGGCAAGACCCAGTTCCTTCAGGTTCGACATCGTACGATGTCTCCGCCCTCAAAAACGCCATCAAAGGTAGTGGACTTTCGATTGCAGAAATGGTCGAAACCGCATGGGCAAGTGCTTCGACGTTCCGAGGCTCTGACAACCGCGGCGGTGCAAACGGTGCGAGAATTCGCCTTTCACCACAAAAAGACTGGGAAGGCAACAAACCTGCACAACTGGCAAAGGTTCTATCCACCCTCGAACCACTCGCCGCAGCCCATGGTGCAAGTGTAGCAGACACTATCGTTCTCGCAGGAAATGTAGGCATCGAAATGGCATCTGGTGTAGAAGTTCCATTCACTCCTGGTCGTGGAGATGCAAGTGCAGACCAAACCGATGCAGACTCCTTTGCAGTGCTTGAACCACTTGCCTGCGGATTCCGAAACTTCCTCAAGAAGAATTACGCAGTGAGCCCTGAAGAAATGATGCTCGATAAGGCACAACT
>JAYNJV010000034.1:2165-15265 GCA_038110525.1 Candidatus Poseidoniales archaeon
TCAAGAAGAATTACGCAGTGAGCCCTGAAGAAATGATGCTCGATAAGGCACAACTTCTCGGCTTATCTGCTCCCGAAATGACGGTTCTGGTCGGAGGAATGCGAGCACTCGGCGTAAGTTCAGATGCAAGAGGACTATGGTCCGATGGATCAACACTCGACAACTCCTTCTTCACAACATTGCTCGACATGAATGTTGCATGGACGGCCACAGGCAGCAACTCCTATGTGGCACGAGACCGTTCAACAGGTGCCGATATTCGAACTGCTTCAAGGTACGACCTCGTGTTCGGAAGCAACTCACAACTCCGAGCCATTGCTGAGGTCTACGCACAAGATGACAACAACGACAAGTTCGTCAGTGATTTCATCGCTGCATGGAACAAAGTCATGAACGCAGACCGTTTTGATGTCGCTTAAAAATGAATTTCAAAAACAATTCATGATGGGGGTAAAGCCCGAATATACGCAACAATTGCGTTTGCATGTCCATGCCCCATGCCATAATTGGATTTGAGCCAATTCACTTGTTCCATGTGCTTAAGGTCAGCAACGCTTGTGAGTTGGTCAAACCAAAATTGCATCGGCTGACCATATTTTCGTTCGATTGAAGGGAAGTAGGATGCAGGACCAACCACTTTTTCGGTCATGTTCATCCGATTTCCGTTGCTGCCTTCAAGATAGTGTTTTGGAATCGTCATTTTTTCTTTGAAGACTTTTCTTCCACGACCGGTGGCCATGCTGGTGCTTTTGCACCCTCCTTTCCTTCGATGTGATTGATGAATGTGCGACGAGTTGGGTATGCGAAATCAATATCTTCACAATTTCCAATTTCAGTGAGTACCTTTTCCCAAATCCTCTCTTCGGATTGTCTTTTATCGGTTAACTCGACGAGATAACGAAGTGAAAAATGCACACCGCTCGGAGTTACGCTAGTGAACACTTCGGGTCGAAAAGAGCCCAATCGAAGTTTGTATTCGCGAAACACTTTCCTCATCTGACTCTTCGCTTTCGATTCCATATCTTGCGATTCAATACCGACAATGTCAAGAAAAATTTCCTTTGCTTTCTTCCAATCAGACTCAAATGTGACTTCGACGCCAAGCTCATTCCAAAGTAATCCAAGCCCCTTACTTGAGTTAAACAAAGGCTCCTCCATGAACACCTTGTTTGGAATATGTACCAACCGCCCGGTTGGCATCGAAGCCCCGTCCAACCCATC
Organism: Candidatus Poseidoniales archaeon; assembly: GCA_038110525.1. Classification (GTDB taxonomy): domain Archaea; phylum Thermoplasmatota; class Poseidoniia; order Poseidoniales; family Poseidoniaceae; genus Poseidonia. Next base: position 3,387 of record JAYNJV010000034.1, read on the forward strand.
GACTTCGGCAATGACCGTTGAAAACAGACGGATATCGGCCACATCCCCAGCGATGGTACCTACTCGAATACGATCGCCGACCACAAATGGTCGGCGGATGACGACATAAGCCCAACCTGCAATACTCGCAATTGGTTGACTAAGGACGACCACCAACCCAGCAATGAAGAAACCAAAGAAGGTGACAAAATCACCGACACCAGTGTACCAAACTCGACCGACAAGGATGAAGGATAAGAAAACAAAAACATACCAACTCAATTTTCTCCATGTGTAAATATTGAATTCGTTTTGGGTACGACTTTCAACACCACGTAAGACAAGTGCACGGAAAAAATACAGAATCGAAACACTCACAACCGATACGATGACTTTACTTTCTGTCTCTGGCGACAGCATGAGAAAGTCGGGAACCAATTGGTCGTAATCCACCATTGAGAGAATGTGTTCGATTCCGAGTATTTTTTCTTTCACATTTCGCGAAAGCAATTGCATCAGTTTTTTCAACAGAACTTTACCACGGGAGCACTTGACCTGTGTACTCAACAAACTGACCCGAATCTTCTAAGGCGATATTTTTGATTTGCTCAAGCATGCCAGCAACACTTTCCTGAACACTGACTGGTGCATTTGGCCCACCCATGTCAGTTTTGACCCAGCCAGGATGAAGAAGAATTGTTCGAATACCTTGTTGCTGAAGTTCGTTGCGTGCAGCAGTGGTAAACATATTGAGCGCTGTTTTAGAAGCCCTATAGGCGTATGAACGCCCACTTTGACAATCACCTATTGAGCCCATGAGGCTTGTAACCATTGCAACGCAGGGATTGGATGCTTTTCGCAGTAGAGGTAAGGCCGATTGCGTAACCATCATCGGTGAAATGGCATTCACATGCAATACATCAAGTGCTACATCCCACTGCACATCATCGAATGTCACCCATCTACCATCTGAAACTCCAGCGTTGTTGATGAGCAAATCAATGGGTGAATCAATGGAAGAAAAAATCGAATGGACTTCAGGTTGATGCCGTACATCTGCAATGAAAATATGCTTTGGACCAAGTGAAGTAAGTGCATCAGAGGATGAGCGGCAGACCGCATATACATCCCACCCATGAGAGAGAAGTTGACGCACGAATTCAAGTCCTATTCCTCGATTTGCACCTGTCACAACAGCTGTGGGCATGTCACTGCATGCTCTCCAAGGTTTAACTATCTCGTGATGCAGTGAAGATAAATGCAGAGTCCGCTAGGAGGTGCTCGGTGCTGATGACATTGCAAAATTCTCCATGGAGACTTGCTAGTGCTGTACGATGCAAAAGGTCAGCATCGAAGACTTCGCCATCCGAAGCGGTGCGTGAAAACGTTGCACATGCATCACCGACCAGACAGACATCAAACCCAAGATTGCCGGCCATTCGAACGGTTGTTGAAACACAATGGTTGGTGGTTAATCCAAGGACCACGATGTTTTGATGCCCCTTTGAACGCAAGACTTGTTCAAGTGCGGTGCCGATGAAACAACTGTTCACGTTTTTTACAATCTCTAATTCATTTCCCATCGGTTGTGCCCAATCGAAAAAGGCGAAGCCGGGCACCTCCGCTCGAAGTGGGCTCTCGGACTCCAATGAAGCATGTCGAACATGTATAACATGGCCACCCAACGCTCGCCACTGTGCGAGTACGGCTTTTGCATTGACTTCGAAATGAGGATTATTTCGCTGACCCCAGGACGAGTCATTGAATCCTATTTGACAATCGATGAGAAGAAGAACCCACTCCCCGTCCATACCTTATGCAACGAGTATTTCTCTATGAGGTGTTTGTTTCTCACAAAGGTATGATTATTGGCTCGATTTAACCATTTTTAGTTCAAATAGGAATCCAATTTTTCACTGAACAACTCAGGAAAGTTTACATTAATTCGAGAAGCCAATTGAACTAGAAAAATTAAAACACCTTGGTCAGATTAATGATAGAATTTGATTGTTTTCTTCTAAATGGGCAGTTATGATTTCACATCCCGCTTCCGCATATTCACTGATTACACTTCCAAGAGAACCACCATGTTCTTCAATTTCATTACGCAATATCTCTGTATATTCTGTCACCACAAATTCCCTTGGTGAAATTCCGTGTTTTTTACCTTCTTTCTGAACCCTGTTTCCTGAACTATAGCCCAATGCAAATGCAAATCGAAATGCTTCAACAATTGAATTGAATGGGCAATCTTCGAATGGTTTCTCGGAATCATGCACCAAACACATTAGAAGTGCGTGGCCACCTCCTGAAATACTCACACTACCTTTTTTTTCAATGTCTCCATCAATCAAAGTGGCACCTCCAGTATAAGCGTATCCTGTGAACTAGTATCCCAAATGTTTCCACACATTTCACATGTTCTTGTTTTTTTGTAGGGGTCGTAAGTAACATTGTCGCTTCCACACCCAATATCATAACAACTTTCATGGTCCCTCGGGAGAGAAATTGTGAACGCCTTGACCAATCGTTCTTTGTAATTTTTAATTGTTTTCTCAAGCGCATACTCTCCGCTGTGGGCAAAAATGAGGAATTGTTGACTGTCAGAATTCCAGAAATATTCCAACATACGTTCTTTGTGGTGTTCGTCCAATGAACGCCCAGGCGTATCCAAAAAGACTGGAACATCAAGTCCGGAAACATGACGTAATGCATCAATGACACTCATGGTCATTATACTGATGGCTCCGCTCGAAGGGTTGCGAGCAGGTTGCCCTTTTGAATTCAGAATCTGAGTTTTGAAATCCTTATCTACTGAGATGCTGGTGTAGACTTCTGGAGCATTGTTTAAACGCGAGAACACCTCAGTTGCTCTTATTCCGACCATTTTCCGGGCCTCTTCACGATAGTCGTTGATACTGTCTTTAGCAGCCACAATCAATTTTGAAAAAATATCTTCAAGATGAATGTCTTCTTGTTTTGTACCGGTTTTCCCAGTTAATCCTTCTAATCGTCTCAATTCAAACTCTGCCTTTTCAACCTCTGAACGCGCCGCTATTAATTCGCTTTCTCGCTGAGCAACCATCGTTTCTTGCCGCCCCTTTTTCTCGCCGAGTTCGGCTGCGTTGGCCTTCGCATCCTCAGTAAGACGACTGTCTAAATCCCGATGTTTTTCCTCCAAGGAGGTGATTTCGTTCTTAAGTTTCAGCCATTTCTCATCAGCAGTTTTGATGCGTTCCATAGCATCGTCTTTTGGTTTCAATTTCCTCAAGTCTCCAATTTTAATTGTCAGTTCATCGGTCGAAACGGGTGTTTCTTGATTGAGCCGTTGTAAGATTTCTTTTCGTTCAACCAACTCAGCTTGTTTTTTGGCTTTGAAAGCCTCCAGATCAGGAAGGGGTTGGAGGCATTCGCTACATATCCCGGTCATTTCATCTAAATCAGTTTGTAGGTTTGTAATTTGTTCCTTGGTTTGTTGAACAGTTCGCTCCTTTCGTTGAACTCGCTCGAAAATTGAAGTAAACTCGTCGTGTTGTTGACTTGCTTTCTTCCAAAGAACGACCTTCCAAGCTACTTTTGCTTCCGAAACCTTTGCAGCCGCAGCCTCGGCGAGAGACTCTTTCTTGAGTTTAATTTGGGTTTCAAGCACCTTGAGCTCATTCATCACATGGGTTAATTCTTCAACTTCTTTCATCTTCGATTTCGTTGAGTTTAGTTTCTCAACCACAGTCTGCAAGTAGGATTCGATCTTTGCCATATTCCGTTGCTTTTCTTGCAAGATACGACGCTGTTTGTTTGCATCGTCAAATGCTTTCGACGAGGCTTTATCTGCCTTCATCGATTGATCAATTTTTGATTTAACGGTTGCTCGAAGTGAGGATAGATCTTCGACGCCACGGGTCAAAGCGGGGATACCGAGAACAGCGTTCACCTCCTCTTTGAGCCCCTCCAAAGCGCTTGACCTCATCATATCGGTGTATTCTTCAAGGGCTTCCCCATCGATGAAAAAGAAACGCTCTAGTTCTCTTGGAAAAAATGACTCTATCGCTTTTTGAGCTTCGATCTCATGAAGAATAGGATTGTCACCAATTTTCACATCCAATGACATTTCGAGCTCATCATCTCTTCGGGCAAATTTTGCTCTCGAACGCACAGTTCTTGTTATCTGAATTTTCCCTTTATCACCTTCAGCCAAAAGCATTACTGACATCTCTTGTGGGTCGTCATGTTTGTATGCCCTATCATTCATCAGAATACGCCCTTCTCCGACAATAGGAATTTTCAAACCAGAACGTCGTTTTCCATCGATAGTTTTCGCGCGTTCTGAAACATCACCAAATAGACCCCATTTCATCGCGTTGTATACTGAAGTTTTTCCTCGGTTGTTTTCTGCAAAAAACGCATAACCATTTCCACCCCTGGAGGATTGGAAATTTATTGAATGGCGGCCTTTAAAGGGGCCGATGTTGTAGAGAATGAGATGTTGCAACTTCATTTATCCACCTCCAAGTGAGATTTGATAAGTTTCAAAAGATATTGTTTCACATGATTTCTTTCTCCAGCGGGATAGAATTGGTTTCGGAGAAGAAAAGCTAGAACAGCCTCCAGCAATTCATCCGGCAAGCCTTGAGCTCGTCCATGGCGAAGAAAAACTTCCCGAAGCAATTCTGCATCGTCCATGTCGAAGCATCAACATATATCACTTAACTTTTAAGAAATTCCTCTCCTAAATATCAGAAGGTTTAACGTGCTTAGACTTTTGCATAAGTTTATGGTGGTAGTGCACGCATCAATAAGTCTTTTTTCAAGCACTGGAATCGGTGACCTTGGAATTGAATACGGGTGTGGGGTCCCAGTAATCATCTCCGCAGAATTGCTTGATGACCGGGCTGATTTGATCGAAGCCAACTATCCAAATTCCACAGTCATTCGAGGTGACTTACGGCAAACCAAATACGAAGTTATCAAAAGATGGGAAGAAAAATTTCCGAAAAAACGGCCTAAGTTAATCACCCTTTCACCTCCATGCCAAGGCATGTCCACGAATGGAGCCGGCAAAATCGCTGCTCAGGTTCGAAAAGGCAAACGTCCAAGTGAGGATGAACGCAATAAATTACTGCTTGAGGGTTTGGAGATTGTGAAGGCTTTGCAACCAGAACACTTCCTCATTGAAAACGTTCCAAACATGAAAAATACCGTCGTTAAGTGGAAGAAAAAAGAACCAAAGAGGTTGCTCGATTTGGTCACTCCCGTGATTGGTAAGGGATACACTATTCATTCCTTTGTCATCGACTTTGCGAATTATGGTGTACCCCATTTCAGAAAACGACTCATCACCATTGGAAAACGTACGCTACATGGGCCTTCGATATTAAATGAACACAAAATACCACCATCTTGGTTTGATGCCGGGGGGATTGATGAACACATCACCGTTCGGCAAGCCATCGGTAATCGATATCGAACTTGTCAGAAAGATGTGCTTCACCAGATGCCTAAAATGAATCTGCATCATGTCGAATGGGCTCGCCACATCCCAGCAAATTCAGGCGACACAGCGCACATGAACGCTTGCAGTGCATGCGAGCATGTGGACGCCTTCAAAATCGTAACATGTACAAAATGTGGGAAACCGCTTCCTAGGCCACAGAAATTAAACCCTAACGGGACAAAGCGAGCTATTCGGGGGTACAAAACCAGTTATCGCAGAATCCTTCCAAATCAACCGGCCAACACCATCACCATGAGCAGCGGAGTTCCTTCGAGTGATGTGAAGTTGCACTTTTCCCAACCAAGAGTTTTGACATTACTCGAAATCATGATTTTGTCATCATTCAGTAATATCGAGAATCCGCAAATGCGAATAAAGACTAATTATCCATGGAATGATAAATATTCTTTCGAATCCGCAATGGAACCAAAGGATTACTTGTTACAGAAAAACATCATTCGGCAAGCTCTCGGAGAAAGCATCCCACCTCTCGGCATGCAACGGATGATAAGATCGCTCCTCAATGATTGGCCCTAGTTCAACAAATCCTCAAGACATTCTTCTTTAAAGGCTCCTGTTGACAAATCGAGGTTGTATTTATGGATACGTATTTCCTTTGGCCGAGAAGGCTCCACCTTCCAAGACCACCAATTAGTAGGTGAATCTTGCTCAATCTTGAAAAAGACGGTCGCATCTTTTTCAGGAGCCTCCCATCGTGATTTAAATCGATGGCGAGTGGCTTGATTGTATCCACATGATTGAAGTTTGAGCATTAATGTAGCTGCTGCGTCTGCGTCGAGTTCTTTCAACTCAGCATGTTTTGCATCGATGTACTCCGGAAACAACCAACCATCCTTGGACCCCTTCACTGAAGTAACTGAGAGAATGAGAATCACTGTATCACTCCATTTGAGTTGGTCAAGCGAGGAAATGGTGACGAAGTCTGAATCAGGACTACGTGATTTAGCTTCGACGGCCCAACCAGAACCTGTCAAGTCATGTTTTGCATGGCTTGTATGGTCCCATGCATCAACGGCCTCTATGCCTTTAATCGGATAAGCATGTAGGATTGCCTCGATTTCACCGATCAGGCCCCGTTGTGTCTTTCTGTCAAGGGGCTCACCGTTGAGCTTCCAACGTTGCTCGATGAGGGAGAGGCTTTGTTCAACATGGATTTCGAGCGATGTGTCGGGGTCAGCTTTCATACCCTTCCAAACTTCGATGAGGAAGAACGCCATTTCGGGTGCGTAAGGGTTCGCATCGGCAACAATTCGGAATTGATTCGCATCCTTTTCGAATACGAGCCATTTTGGATACTTTGGATTGATTTCCGTCACCATAGGTCCGCAAATAGTGATTTTACCGTCTTCATGGAGGGCCCAAAGGTCTTGTATAGCATCTAATCCGAGTTTGACCTTCATCCCATTCTTTGTAAGCAACCGTTCTGTGATTTGTTTGTTCACGATGTTCATGGCTTGTTTAATTTCCTCAATTTCTAATGTCATTTCTCATCACCTTTCTTTCGTGCAATCATGGTTCCGCCATCCCCTATCAATTCATTCGGTAAAACGATGCCAATGCCGAGCGGCGGGTCTTTGACAGAGGCATCGAACACCCTCCCCACTGGCTTTTTTCGACGTATTGAAGCGGGGTTTAGAGCGTAAATCAACAAAAGAGGTTGATTCCGAGCCCCACCCGGTGCAAGGTCAATATATACATCATCGTTGGATGATTGGACGATGGAAAACCTTTGAGGATTCTCATCTTCTGTTGTTCGTTGAACCAGCCCTAGATCGAGCCCACGAACATTTTCGCGAACCTTAACGGCCCGTTTTGAAGGGCTGTGAAATCCAATGTTCCATTCGTAATCATCAGCCCAGTGATCCATAATAGCTCGGAGCCGCACCGCACTCAGTGAATAATCAGAAGCCTCATAGGAATAACGATACGCATCGAGAAATTTCTTCACTTTTTGATTCCTTACACCGGTTGAAAGCAAAAATGAACCTTTTCCGCTCAATGGTGTTGTGGTGATTGAAGCCCCGCCACCGAGTTGAGATACGAGGCTCTTCAACGCATCGAAAACGGTTTTTGCCGTCTTTCCAGGGTCGATTCCAAAGTATGGTGTTTCATATGACCAGAAATGAGGATGACGAACTTCGCCCCAGTGCTCTCGCTGAAAATCCGCCGGCATTTTCGCTGTGACAATCATGTCTTTGTGTTCCTTTATCCAAACAAGGGTCTCCATCGGGTCAGCATCAGGTGGAAGCGCATCAACTTGCCTGCGTATATCTTCCTCAACTCTTGTGATGTGTTGATAGAAGCCAGAGATATCGGCCGTGGTGTAAATCTTCACCAAATCTGCATACCCCATACGATACCCGCACCATCTGGCCATTTGGAGCATGGTATCAAAAACAGGGGTTTGCGCCGCACGCGTGAACCATGTTGTTGTAAGACCTTCCAAGGTGAGCCCACGCGAGAGGCGCGTTCCCCCAACCGCAATATAAGAGCGTTTGAATCGACCCCTACTGTACTCAAGATCTTGTTTAGTCTCTTCACCGGGTGTTTGTGGGCGTCGATTCACTTCCACGATCTCGATTTTACGCAACTCCGCAGCGACGAGATCCCAAGAACTCGCGAGGACATCGAGATTGGATTCAATTTCGGTTTTTTCAACCTTGTCGAGTGGATAATCATCCAATAATGCTTTCATTTTCCCAGCAACTGAGGCGGGATTTTTGTCTTCTCGAACCAATTTCAGAAGGGAGCGAAACGATTCGACAAAACGATGATGCTCATCAACGCTGATGTCGGTATGAACAAGCGTCGTATGATGAATGTCCAGATTGCGGTAATCTTTGATTATTTGAGTTAACAAATGCCGGTGAAATAATTCATTCACTATTTGCTCTTCCTTATCTGTATCGGGCTCAGGTGGAACCCGCAACACAACATGTTGATGGCCGGGTGGTGTAGCGAAATAATATTCATTGTCAAGGTGATTTTCTGGCTTTGGAAGCGCATGAAGGAAATCGCGAGGAAACAGAGGTAGGCCAAACTCCCCCTCGTCCTCGGTCAAATTCGCATCCATGAGTAAATTGGCATAGGGCGTTGCGGTGTAACCGATGTACCAACACCGAGCAGATGCTCCCAAAACCTGATTGATTTGACGAAGTAATTGGTTTGTCAAACTAGGGTCCTCATCAATAACATCTCCACCAGTTTCGTAGTTCGAAGCATTGGTATCCATGCTCGCATGGTCTGCCTCATCGTCGATGATGAGGTATCGCTTACGAGCGTGTACAGGACGTTCTTGAAGAATGGTCAAAATGTTCTCCAAGATTTTGTGGTTTTTCTTTACAACAAGAATCCGACTTCGGTGTTCGTGCGGAGCGAGATGTTTTCGAAACTCATCGTTTTGTTTGAGGTTTCCCGCATTCAAATCTTTGTCACGTTGGGGAAGAATCTCGATGCTTGTTCCAGAATACGACTTCAATACCTTTTCGAAGCGGTCCCGGGTTTGCATTCGAAGGTCATCGATCAAACCTGAGAGAATGATGACCGTATCAAAAGGCTCATTCGTTTCATCAGAATCAAGCGCATGCAGGATGGTTCCAATGAGGTGGGCAGTTTTTCCACTTTGAATTCTCCCAATAACAAGCCCGTAAGCATTGATTCTGTCGGTTGGCTCTCGCAAGTTCATACGTAGCCGTGTCTCGCGTACAGACTTATCAATAGAAGCAACAGCGTCTTCACCAAAATGTTTGTTTGCACGAAGTGTTGAGAGGTAGTGTTCGTAAATCCCCGCATGTTGTTTTTTGTTAAACAGTGTTTTTGGCGGCATCTTTGGAAGCGAAATGAAGGCTGGGGCTCCGACTCCTGACGATAAACCGAGTCGTTGGAGCAGCGCAAGCTTCAACTCGCCAGTAATACCATTTTTGCGGATGTAGTCATGGATCCCTTCATCATCAAATTCTAAACACATCTCGAGATGCTTTTCGATACCTGAAAATGAAGACATTTGCTCAACTCGTTCAAAGGTCTTCTTTCAAGATACCCAAAAATACCATCGCCTCACGAATGTAGCGAATGTTTTCGTCCTTGTTTTTACGGTATAATTCGAGATAAAATACACTGTCTGGACTATGAGGTACTCCCGAGGACTCTCCTTGTCTGCACTCACATTCATTTTCCGGGAGTTTGCATGTCGAACAATTGGCTTCGCATTCACATCCAGTCAATTTCGGTTCACCGCATGTACCGCATGGGCAGTCGCATTTATCCGTTGGTTTTGCACACTTCGTGCAACAAGAAGGGCATTGCTCTCCTGAAAGGTGGCCGCCCTCCTTTGAACAATATTTACAATTCAACGGGCAATTCTTCTCCACATGTTCGCCTACTGCTTTGCAATGCTTACATACGTGCTCACAATCTTTTTTGCATGTAGATTTACTATCGCATATTGAACAAGGCGCATAGGAACATCTCGTGCCCTTGACATGGAAGCCGTTACAATGTTCGCAATCATCAACCCAGACATTTTTGTTGTTTGTGCTTGATGTTGCCGCCCCAACCACTGTTTTGTTGACATCCGTTTTCTGGAAGAAAGGGCGTTTTCCGTCGCCAAGTTTATTCCTGAGTTTGGGTTCGACAATTTTTTGATCCCAAGCGGTTTGAATAACTTGGTAAAAATCTTCAATTGGAAGCACCGTGCTTTTCGTAGGGGAGACGCGAAAGTACCCGTCGAGATCGCTTGGGAATTCAATTTTGAAACGAACACCTAAACTCTGATTATCGCCGGGTTCACCGTAGTTGTACCAACCGCCGTTGGAATCAATCCCAGTTTTACCAAATGCAATGCACCGATCGTTTCGATAAAAGAAAAACCCGCTTAAAAATTGCGCATTCAATGTTTTTGTCCCTGCGTTGGTTGGTTTATCAACAAAAACACCTTCCGCGAGATCTTGCTTATGGAGTTTCTGCCGGACATTCCCCCAAGGGATGATGAAACCCTGAACCTTAATGTTGTATTCTTTACCATTGTATTGTACGGGAAGTTCCATCGCCCGGGTCGCTATAGTGGCCCAAGGGATGGTATTTTCCAAAACCTCACGCTGCCGAACAGACCCGATATGACCAGGTTGCCCAACCGGAATGTCTAGACGTTCACGGATTTTAGTAGGTGTGAATGATGCCCAAAAAGGGTCCAACGGAACCACACGTTCTGCGTTTATGGTCATCGATAATTCGGGGTTCTTTTGAAGGGTCTTCTGGTAGGTGATTCCAAAAAACATCGCAACTTGACGTGAGAAACCCGTTAAACTGCTTGCTGATATTTCTCCTGGCTTGCCGAAAAGTACCGATGGGGGGTCATGCAAGCAAATTGCAGTCCTCCATTCCCCACTATCGAGGGCATTTTTGACCTCGCTAGCACGGGGGAAAACAACATCTGACAGGGGTTCATACTTCTCTTCCATGGTGTGTTGGAAATTAATACGGCGATGATGAATTACAGAGTCAATGACGGTGAAGGCAGCCACATCATGAAATTTTGAAGTGGTCGAGACCTTCATGCCCATGTGGAATGAACCGATTTCGTCCTGTGCACGTGTCTTTTTACCCGCCACACGAAAGGCAGCATCGAGAGCGTCCACCGTACCAAATCCTACCGGACTGTTGTCATAAACAATGAAGGTGAGGTTCGAGCGTTCAGTTCCCATAATGTCAACATGGATTTTCGTAGCGTTTTTGTCCAAAGAATTGTCGACGAGTTCCGCAATCAGTGCTTCAATTGAAATATTAACCAATCCAGAGGTATGGCCAACCAAGTCATCGCCAACATATCCGCTCATAGAAAGAGCATTTCCCGACACCATATCAATTATACTCTTCCTAGGCAAGGAAAGAACCATGGATACAATCTATTCCGATTTGGTTCTGGCGATTTCTGGCAAACGGCTCCCGGGAAAAAAGAAAAACAAATCATACCATTGCATGTACATCGACCAAAATTGTATCATTTTTGATTCAGACGAGGATGGAGGAAAAGCAATCATATCTACCGAAGTTGCTGTTGAATGGATTCAAGCGTTTGAAACAGGATTGGTATACGAGCATTACACCGGAAAAGAAAGGGTTAAGGAAATAGGGGCAAGAAGTGACTGGTCAAACTTCTGTCATGGGTTCACATCACATCTCGACGCAATTGTAAGAGCCTATTTTTCATTTAATGGCAATTAAATTGCTTTTATTTTTATTATTTATTGTGCTGTGGAGGGAATTCACCCTTCAAGCAAATAATAATCCTAGAATCCTACGATGGGAAGAAGTACCCACTCCTCGTCCATACCTTGTGCAACGAGTATTTCCCAAAAAAGAACCTGCTGGATTCATAGGGAAGATGTTT
>JAYNJV010000035.1:0-14612 GCA_038110525.1 Candidatus Poseidoniales archaeon
CCACTTCCAAGGCCCGCTTCAACAACGGTATCTCCATCTCCAAGGCCAAGTTTTGCAATAAGAACCCCCGCATCTTTGTCAGAAATGGTTTGTGCTCTTCGTTTCATCGAGCGGATTAGGGTTGGTAGTCGAGGAGGGATTCGGCGTAGAGGTTTGCCACAAACATCGATGACTTGCCCCATTTCAACCGCTCCAAAGTGCTCCATTGGATTGATGATGCCGAGGCCTTTGATTTTCATCGATTCATCGATGAGTTGGACGCAGTACATCTTCCCGCTTTCTTCTTCGAGAAGGATATAGTTGTCCACCATGAAATTGCCAAAAATCCATGGTTTATGGAGGATTCTAAGGATTTTAGAACAAACCTGTAATCGCTTTGTTCTTAAACTATGAAGGACCTCGCAAGAATATGAAGAGTAGCCCAGCCTATATCTCAGTTCTTCTTGTGAGTCTATTTCTCGCAAGTTTGTTTGCAAGTATACCTTCAGGCACACAAGTTGAACTTGAAGTCGAACAAAATAATGTTGAACTAGCGTCCTCAGCAACAAGTCCCGGACACGTCGTGTTTGCACAATACATCTCCTCGGATAATTGTGGACACTGTTCCAAGACGGGTGGAGGGTCAGACACCCACCATACCCTCAAGGTTAATTTCCCAGATGAATATGTGTATGTAACGTACATGTCAGCAAATTACGGCGATACCGACACTGCACGAGCAGGAAACGTTGCACCATACAACTGGGTGTGGTCAACAGGTGGTGCTCCCGATGCTTACTTTGGTGACCGAACCGACAAGCGACAGTCTGGTGCAAGTGCGAATTACGACACCTACGATGCTCTGTTCTCTTCGGGTGGAGGTATGCACTCAACCGTCAATGATTACTCCATGTCTGCATCCGTCAGTCAAAATGGAAACAATTACGACATCAGCATCGGCTACCGTTACATTGGTTCAGGTTCACCGGCTTCAAACATGAAACTCTACGCCGCTCTTGTTGACGAAGAATGTACTGGATACTCCTACTCTTCTGGTATCCCACACGGTTACAACTGCTGGATGGCTTGGCTCACCTCAGGTGATACCTACAAAGCAAAGGCTTCCGGAAGCGGAACTGCATTCCATAGCGTCACCGTTTCTGGTTCCGAGCAATTCCAAACATGGACCTCTGTTCCAACAAGCGTTGTTCCTGGTGGAATCAACAAAGCAGTCGTGGTGGCTGCACTCATGTCCGGCAACCAAGTTTCCGTCGGAGGTTCATCAGCTCACGTGTACCACGCCATCGACTCCACCATGGGTCCAAAGATGGATCTGGCTGTGACTGATTTTTCAATCACCAACACCAATTCACCCAATTCCTACGTGCGAGGCGATGTCCTCACACTTGAGGCAGAATTGAGCAATACAGGTGACCTTGACTACAGCGATGGCGGAACCGTCGAATTTTTCTACAAGAGCGGAGTCACTGAAGTCGCCATTGATTCAACCAATTCCGTTCCATCTCTTGTCAGTGGGTCAAGCGGTCAACCTGCAACATTCTCAACAACATTCGACACATCAAATCTTCCAGTGAATTCCTGGACAACACAATTTGGGGTACGAATGAAGAATTTGGTCGGCGATATTCGAGCAACAAACAACTTTGCTACCATCGAATACGACCATGATAGGGCACCAATGTCCATGGCACCAACCATCACTGGAGCAAACGTCATCGAACGAGGCGAATACATCACTGTTCTTGCACGTGGAGATGCAAACGACAATGTCGATACTATCGACACCCTGTCATTTGAGGTCGAAGTTTCACCTGCAGGTGCAAACCAATGGGACTCTTCCCTCACCTCTGGTGGAGAAAATGTTGTCTATGCTGGAACGATCAATGAAGGTCGTGAATACATAATCACGCCAACTGCTGAAATGGGTTCAGGCATGTATGATGTACGCTCAAGAACAGTTGACAACCGTGGTCAAACAAGCGATTGGAGCGTAGCCTCTGGTTCGAATGGATTTGAACTCGCAAATGGCCGACCAACAGTGACACCAGAACCAATTCCATCGGTGATGTGTGATATTCCAACTCGAGTTGACATGACCGGCCACATTGCTGACCCTGAAACCCCGCTTGCCGAACTCAGTGTTTCCTCAACCCACGAAGCCTTCCTCGGCTGGTTCCCTTCAACGGCTGAAATCGAAGTCCTCTTTGAGTGGGACGAAATTCAAGGATGTCCAATTGGACAGCAAGGTATCGAAGTGACCGTAGATGACGGTGGAGATTACACGGACACAGGAATTCTACCCTACGGAACATTGCTCTTCAATGTCATTGAGAATGGACAGCCACGATGGCAAGGTTTGCCAACCCAACTCGTTGACGAAGGTGGCAGCGGTATTCTATCCGTACTCAACTATCTCTCCGATACCGATGATGAAGGTCAACCAGTAAGCGTTGATGGATTGTCACTTCAAATTATGGCCAACACAAACCCCGAGGCAATCGCAGTGGAACTCAAGAACAATATTCTTGGATTTGAGACCGTCGATGACGATGTCAATGGAGAAACTGTTGTGACCATCCGTGCAAGTGATGGCGAGCAATACGCAGACCAAACAGTGCGCATTCAAATCACACCATCAAATGACGCACCTCGAATCGATATGACCGATATTGAAAACTTCGACCTTAAGCGAGGAAAGCAAATGGTCATCAACCTCAACAACAGATTAACTGACGTCGATGACCCTGCAAATGAAGCATTCATCACTGTTACACCATCTGAACCTGGTGCAGCGAGATACAACTTGCTCGATGGAAGTTTGACACTTTTGTTCGACTCAACTGGAATGCAGACCGTTACTATCAGTGCATCGGACAAGTATGATTCAAACACATACACGATGAACGTCAATGTTTTCGACGCTTACCCACTGTACATCTCCAAGGAAGATGATGGAAGTGGTCACCTTTACATCAACCTCGAAGACACCTACATTTCACAAACCCCAACTGCACACATCTTCAAGGTTGGTCAAGAACCAGTCTTTGTGCTCATCGAGATTACATGGAGCCTTTGTAATGACATCAGCGGAACTTGCGATGGATTCTGGACACAAGAACTTGACATGTCCAAGACGAATGTCGGCTGGTCTCAGGTCATGATGGTACCATCGGCATACGACGGCGGAGTCACCGACGCTCGACCATACGGTGTTCGTTACATGGATTACATCTCAGCTACTGCAATGGCAATTGATACCAACGGCGACGAGTACAGACTCATTGGCAATGCAATCAAGTGGCAATTTACCGAAGAGTTGCCACAAGTTGCAGATATGGATGAAGAACTCTTCACAAAGTACCTTGATGATTTGAATGCAAAGAAAGAGTCCTATGAAGAACAAATTGCAAACACAGAAGGTGATACAACTCTTCTCGAGGCTGACCTTGCGGAGATTGAATCTCAACTTTCAGTCGCTTGTGATGACCCAAGAGCTGATTGCCCAAGCGATGATGTTCAAGGTTCAACGAACACTGATGAAACCGGTGGCTCCATTGACATGAACATCGTTTACATCATTCTCGCAGTCCTAGTCATCTCTGCCCTACTCGGAGTCATGATGATGCGAAAGGGTGGCGGTAATGCACCTGAAGTGCAAGTTTGGGACGATGCAACACTACCTGCACACGATCAAACTGCAAATTCGATGTATGGTGGCGCTGCGGATATCTTCCAGAAACCATTGGTGAGCATTCCACAGCCATCGTTTGCTCCTGCTTCACTTCCACCTGCCCCTCCAATGATTGCAGGGCCACCTCTACCCCCTGGTGGCCTTCCTGCCGGTTGGACAATGGAACAATGGCAATACTATGGACAACAGTACCTTGACAACATGGGCCAGTTGTGAAACTGGCATCTATTGTTGCCATGGCTAAAACCATAGCCATAAATGGGAGCACTACCGAGGAATAACCGTGGCTGATGAAGATATCACCGTGAGCGATGCCCCTGATGAGGAGGTCATCGACGAGGTCAGCCAAGAAAATGCTGACACTTCTAATGACGACATCCCTGTGACGATTTGGTCCCCAGACAATCAATCTGGAGGCGACGAAGTTCTCACACAGAGTGTAGAAGAATGGATTGAAGAGGTCAAATTTGAATCTACTGCTGATGTTCCAATTCCTGAACGACTGGTCGACCAAGTCATTGGCCAAGAGGCTGGTTCGGTCGTCATTCGAAAGGCTGCAGAGCAACGTCGACACATGTTGATGATAGGCGACCCAGGAACGGGTAAGTCTATGCTCGCTCGTTCGATGACAGACCTCCTGCCAAGAGATGCCATGGAAGATGTGCTCGTCTATCCGAACGAGGATGATGAAAACGAACCAAGAGTGCGAACCGTTCCAGCGGGCAGGGGTGACCGAATTGTCAAAATTCAAAAAGAGGCCATTCGTATGCAGAGAGAGAAATCCCAAAAGGTCCTTCTCGTTGCCTTTGCTGCCATTGGATTTTTACTCCTCATTGCAGCCCTTCAAAGCGGAGATTTCTTCACACTCCTTTTCGGTGGTTTTCTCCTTGCATTTGGTTACATGTTCATTCGAAGCCGACTCGGCGCTGCTGATGAAAGTCGAATTCCAAAGGTCCTTGTCAAGCACGACCCAAACGACTTGCCTCCGTTTGTTGATGCAACCGCAACATTGTCAGGTTCACTTCTTGGGGATGTACGGCACGACCCGTTTCAATCTGGCGGTATGGAAACGCCAGCCCACGACAGAGTCGAGCCTGGTGCTATTCACCGAGCCCACAAAGGCGTGTTGTACATCGATGAGATCAATCTGCTTCGCCTTGAAGAACAACAAGCACTTTTGACAGCAATGCAAGAACGTGCATTCCCAATTTCAGGACGTTCCGAACGCTCGAGTGGTGCACTCACGAAAACTGAACCAGTACCATGTGACTTTATCCTCATCGCTGCTGGAAACCTTGACGCTATCCAAGGAATGCACCCAGCACTGCGCAGTAGAATCCGAGGTTATGGGTATGAAGTGTATGTAAACTCAGAGATGCCAGATACATCTCGTAACAGAAGACGATTGATTCGATTTATTGCTCAAGAAGTTCAAAGAGACCTCGACACGGTTCGAGAAATCCCACACTTCCACAAATCTGCAGTGGCTACGATTCTCCGTGAAGCACAACGCAGAGCTGGTCGCCGTGGAAAATTGTCGCTTCGCCTCCGCGAACTCGGAGGACTTGTACGAATTGCTGGCGATTTGGCTATTGAGGAAGGTGCTCCATTAACCACCTCAAAGCACGTGATTGCCGCTCGCAATATCGCTAAACCACTTGAACAACAGGTCGCTGACCGAATGATTGAGCGAAGACAAGATTACTCATTGCTCGTGAATTCAGGTGAACGTGTTGGTCGAGTAAACGGCCTTGCCGTGTTAGGTGCAAACTCAGGGCTTTCCGATTTTAGTGGGATTATGCTTCCCGTTGAGGCACTTGTGACACCATCTCAAGGTGGTGGCGGTAAAATACACGCTACCGGAGGTCTTTCTGACCTCGCTAAAGAGAGCGTCACCAACGTCAGTGCAGTCATCAAGAAACTCACAGGCAAGGATATCTCTGATTACGATATTCACATTCAATTTGTCGATACTCACGGCGTCGATGGCGATTCAGCATCGATTACGATCGCCACGGCTGTGATTTCAGCCCTTGAAAACATCCCCATTCGTCAAGACCTTGCTATGACTGGTTCCCTATCGGTACGAGGTGAAGTTCTTCCAATCGGTGGCGTGACGGCAAAAATTGAGGCTGCAGCTCGGTCGGGAGTCAAAACTATCGTCGTACCAAGGGCAAATATGCAAGACGTCATTCTCGATGATGTCTTTGAGAAGATGGTTGAGGTTGTTGCCGTTGACACACTCGACGAAGTTATGGAATATGCACTCATCAAGCACGAACAAAAGGCAGGACTTGTCAAGCGTTTGACTGCTGTCATCGACCGACTTACTCCCGATGTTTCATCTAACGTAACATCAGCTTGAATTGGGCAAAATCTCATAGCCAATTCGGTCACATTGAAAGGGGGCATAGAGTTCCCTTGAGATATGGAACAGAACGACATCGAGAAAGATGCTTCGAAGTCTGCTTTGCTTGTTTTGTTTCTCGTGACCATGATCGATATGATTGGGTTTGGTATCATCATCCCATTCCTTACCTACCTTGTGATTGATTTAGCACAAAAAGATGGCATTGTTGAGGTTGGGCTATGGGTTGGCCTCTTGATGACGTCATATTCTGCAGCCCAGTTTCTCTTTTCTCCGTTCTGGGGTTCATTGTCTGATAGAATTGGTCGTCGCCCGATTTTGATGATTGGTCTCATCGGGAATACGGTCTTCTATACGATGTTTGGATTTGCAAACACCTTACTGATGGCATTTTTTGCAAGATTTATGGCAGGAGTATTCAATGGTAATATCGCAGTAGCAAGGGCATACATTGGGGATGTCAGCACTCCACAACAACTCGCATCAAGAATGGGGTTGATTGGGGCTGCCTTTGGTTTAGGATTTACCTTTGGTCCTTTTATCGGTGGAGAATTTTCCAGTCCAGCAGAACGGTGGGATGTATTTAAAAACACCATTTTTGAAACATATCCGTACTTGTTGCCTTGTGTCATTGCAAGTGGATTATCAGCGGTTGCCTTCATCTTAGCATGGAATTATTTGGAGGAATCAAAGCCAAAATCCGAACTTGTTCCAGCGACGAAGAGTTGGCTTGGTCAATTCAACGAAATGGGCAAAAATGCTTGGAAAATGCTTCGTCATCCATCCGTTGGGGCTATGATTTGGGTATCGATGCTCTTCACATACGGATTCACGATTATGCATGCAGTGTTCATTTTGTTTACCGAAATGAGTACTTCAGAAGGGGGGCTGTCGTTTTCTGAGGCACAAAATGGGCGAATCTTTGCTTTTATTGGCATCATCGGAATTATCACACAAGGCTTTCTCATTGGACCACTGACAAAACGATTTGGCTCAAGACGGCTCATCCCAATTGCCACATTGATGACTGGAACTGGTTTGGCCCTCATCCCGTATACACCACATGAGTATGCTTGGTATGTCCTTCTTCCCATCGTGATGATCATGGCGTTTGGTAGCGGAATATTCCAACCTTCTTCCTCGAGTTTTCTTACCCAACTTGCAAAAGCGGAACAATTTCCACTCGGTCAGGTGATGGGTGCATCTGAATCAATGGGTGCATTTGCAAGAATTTTTGGTCCGTTAACTGGTGGAATTATTTGGGTAGCAACCGTTGATGGTAAAGCACCATTCGATTATCACACAGCATTCCACGCATGTGCCCTTATCCTCTTGCTTGCGACGATATTTACACTTCGACTTCCACGAACCATTAACGACATTGAGCAAGAATAAATCCGTCAAATGACTCAAATAATACATCATTCACCTCCATTCATGGAAGAAGAGGAACTGATTTGGGACTCAAGTGATTTTAGGGCCCGAATTGCAACCCTCTCGCATGCCCTCATCATCATGACAGTCGTCACCATTTGGCTGATTTATCTGCAGGATGTATTCCAACCGTTATTCGTAGCATTAGCAATTTATTTTGTGCTCAAGCCAGGTTCAGAATATCTTTCAAAGAATGGATTTCCGATCTTCTTATCCTATCTCACGATGCTCTTATTGGCACTTTTGGTCGTTTCTGCGGCAGGTTTTTTTGCCTACGACCAAGCACAATCTGTTCTCAACGATGATGAGAAAATGAATGAATATTCGGAGAAGATGAATCACAAATGGAGTGCATTGAAATCTTATCCAGTTGTGAGGGACCTCATCACAAATGATGAATCACGATCGAATACGACTCTATCAGAGGACTTGGAGCATTTGGGTATCCTCGATGCAAGTTCAGCATCCACAGATATTTTCTTAGATACGATATCAAATGCAGGAGCATTTCTTGTTAATGGCTTAACGGTGTCCTTTTTCTTGATTTTCGTCATCTTCGAGGCCAGTCTTCTTCCTGGAAGAATTGAACGTGCTTGGCCAGGAGGTGTAAGTGAGCAAGTGCAAATGATTCGAGACCAAATTGAAGCGAGTATCAACACCTATGTGATTGTCAAAACTGGTGTTGGTTTGGGTACTGCATTTATCGCTGGCGTCATTATGTTGCTGTTCGGCATCGATTTGTGGTTTACTTGGGCTCTATTGACGTTTTTGTTTAACTATGTTCCATACATTGGGTCATTGATTGCAACCATCCCTCCAATTATTCTTGGATTTATTTTACTCGACCCATCGATGGTCATCCTTCTGACCATTTTACTTCTTGTCAATCAACAGGTGTGGGGTAACATTATCGAAACCAAGTGGGCTGGACGAGCACTTGATATTTCCCCAGTCCTCTTGCTTGTCGTCACCGCATTTTCGTTCTGGTTATGGGGTATCATCGGAATGATTCTCTCCATTCCACTCGTCGTTATCTTGAAGATTGTTCTTGAGAATATCGAAGAGACACGACCACTCGCCATTCTGCTGTCTGAACGAGCACCCACGCTCGAAGAAGCATGGAGAGATGCAATTAAAGATGGACGGATTTCTGATTATGAAGAAAAAATGTTGCTTGAATTGAAGGAAAAATTGGGTGTTTCAGACGAATATGTTCAACTCATGTCTGCACGAATAGCAGCACAACACGCTCAACGCCGAGGGAGAATTTCCGAAGACCAAATCACATTAATCGCCTCTTGTCAAGAGATTTACGACGGCAAAGAATGGTTTGAATCATTTGTTGGAAATCTCACTCCTGGTAAGATATCGTTAGAAACAAAAGACAAATTGTCGAAATTCATCGACCAAGCTAAGGATGATGAAGAAGAGTAATTCTCAAAGCAATTCTGTGAGAAGGCGCTCAAGTTCAGTATTGATTTGAAGAATAAGCGTTCCAAATTCCGGAGGAATGTTCGGGTCTTCGTATAATTCTTCCAACTTCGATTGCGACATAGCAATTCTTACATCGAGTTTTTTCGATTTATTGAGCAGCCATTGCTCGCACGTTTCCTTGGCTTGTCTTCTAATATTCCGTGGAACTTTTGGGTCATCGATTTCGTTGATGACCGTGGCCACTTGGAGGAGGCGCTCTTCAATTGACATATTACCACTGTGTAGCCCTCTAGGGCTACCGTCTTTAAATCCATGTTCCCAAATTGCTCAACATGGCAGATGTGGAACAGGTTATCCTCGCTTCCGCGCGATTGCTCATTCTCATTCTTGGCCTTGGTATGGCAGCTTGGATGGACCAAAAATCGAGAAGAGTACCCAATGAACATTGGGTTCGGTGGTCTAAACCAGCTATTTTCATTTGGTTTTTTGAAATGCTTACTCTTGACGCACATCCTGCAATTTTGCTTTCGGCTTCGGCTGTCATTGCTTTTGCAAGCGGCTCCGTCTTCGGTCGGCCATCCATTGAAGACATCAAAAATGGCTCCAAAATTGACATCGTTGTCTTCTTGTGGTACGCATTGTCGATAGCTGGGGTCATTTGGGGGGCTTTGTTGTATCAAGATGCAAGCCCAATCGATGTTCTTGCGGGAAGTGCAGACCAACAAGCAACAATGTGGTGGCAAATGTTAGGGGTTCTGTTTGTGATATTCCTTATCGATATCGCTTGGCGAGTTCGATTGCTTCATGGCGGAGCGGATGCAAAAGCCCTGATGTGGGTCACCCTCGTCTTTCCTACATGGTCGTCTATCGATGTGTTTCATCTCATCGATCCAACTTCTTCCGTGGTCGCCTTACCACCTTCATTTTCGTTACTGATGTGGGGGGCATGTGTCTTCTTACTGATTCCAGTGCTCATGCTCGTACGAAATATAAGCCAAAAGCACCTTCGTTCAATATCAGATTTGCGACTTGCTTGGCATTCCACGATGATTCCAATTGATGATGTTCAGAAGCGTCACGTGTGGATGCTGACCACAATTATTGTTGGTGGCGATGGCGAGGAGCGAATACACCACGCTTCAAGAGCACCCAAATTTACACCGAGTGATGAGGAAGTTCAACTTCAAATCGATAAACTTCGTTCTTTGGGTGTTGACCATGTGTGGGTGAGTTTCAAAATACCGTTGCTGGTCTTTTTGTTTCCAGCAATAGCACCACTGGTTTTGTTTGGAGACCCAACAGGACTTGTTTTGAGCAGACTGCTTTAATCAGTTACCCTTTCGCTCAATGTTCTTTGGTCGCAGACCTTTGTAGAGGCACTTGCGGCAACGAGAAGCA
The DNA here is from genome assembly GCA_038110525.1 of Candidatus Poseidoniales archaeon. Taxonomy (GTDB): domain Archaea; phylum Thermoplasmatota; class Poseidoniia; order Poseidoniales; family Poseidoniaceae; genus Poseidonia. The sequence goes on from JAYNJV010000035.1 coordinate 10,326, forward strand.
CGAACTGCATTGCGTGCATTGCATCGCATGCATATTTTTCGGTGAAGCATTCGTGCTTCTGCCTCAGGGAAACGTGCCATGAGCGTCCGACCGCCTCCCCCTATTTAATCGCAACCGAGAGTAGAAGCACACTGCAGACCGCTGTAACGGTATCTTCAAGACATTTTTCATGCTGGGATTCTCGTGAAGATTGTTCGTTTACCTGCTATCCACCATGATGCAAATGCTGTCTTGGTTATGGGAAGTGAACAAGTGGTCGTCATCGACACGGGAACCGCATGGTATCAAGCTCTTCAAGTCGAGCGGTTGAAGTCGCACCTTGAGGGCAGAGAATTGCACAATATTCTGCTCACATCCCGTCGTTATCCATGTTCAGGTGCCGCCAAATTCATTCAAGAGAATTTTGGAAATACGCCCATTTCAATCCACCCAGAGGGCATCTCTGCCCTTGAAACAGGAGATTTCTTTACAACCTGGTCAAATCGATACGACTCCGATATGCCACCTACCGAAGCACAACCCATCGAAAATGGTTTCATTCTTGACTTAGGTGAATGTTCAGTGGAAGTCGTCTACACCCCAGGGCATGCTCCCGATGGTATTTCGTATCATATCATCGAAAAAAACACATGGGTGCTTGGGCCATTACTTCCGAGGGCGGACCGACCAACGAGATGGGATTTACCTGGGGGCTCGCTCATGGACATCATCGAGAGTCTATCTGTGATTCAAGCACAGAAGCCAAGTGTCATCATCCCTTTTCACGGACCATCAATACAAGGTAAAGCCCATATCAACGAAGTCATTCAACGTCACATCGATTTTTTTGAAGAGTGCAAACAAAGAGAAGGACATGTTCCAAGCAGTTGGGCAAGGCCAACAGGTACTTCGCTATGGCACACACCAAGCAGCCCTTGGCCGCTTCTTGAACACGAAGAAGTCCAATCAAATTTACAATGATCATGCGTTGGCAACTTGAGGACGCATATCTTCACCGTTGAGGTAGTGGCTCGTTTGTGTCCATCCTGATTGTACATAGACATGGTCTCGCTCAACTTGCAACGATGTGATTGGCTGATGAGTCTCAAAAATTTTCATGGTTTTGTTTGGTACTTTAGCACCTGCTAACCAAATTGCACCTGACTGGGTTCCAATAAGCACGTTACGAGATGAGGCATTGAGCCGAGTCATGCTTCGAATGGTTTCTCCATCCAAATGAAATGAATTCAGTAGAACCAAATTCGGAATAGAGAAGTGATGCACATCTCCATGTTCACAACCCACGAAGATTGATTCAATCTCGTTGTGAGGTCCTTTGACTCCAAGTAAAACTGTGGCTAAAGAGTTAATTTTGATGGAATAAAGATTGTTTGAAGTATTCATCCATTCAATGGTAAAGTCGTTGTAAGCACGACATATTCCAGATGGTGAAAGAATTGTTCTTACAGGTATTCGATTGCTCATAGTTGGAAGGTGAGCAGGGGGGAGACATTCTTTTTCATAAGAGTAAATGAAAACTGAAAGTAAATTCAGTACATGTCGTCTTCCTTAGATTCTTTCTTCCACTTGCGGTAGCAAGATTTGCAAACGCGGACTCTACCTTTACGCTCGTCAAAACTTCCTTCGCCCCACATTTCAGTTGCGTTGTCGACTGAAAGTGAACGTCCACCAAAGTGTTTGTCTGCAAAATCATCGCATGAACTCACGCCACACGGTATTTCACCTTCTTTTTGAGCCGAAGTTGATTGTTCGGTTTCTTCTCCAGATTCTTGGCGATGTTTTCGTGCCCTTGCCTTAAATCCCATGGCTACACCTCAACGGCGGTGCTTCATCAAGATATTGGACAGGATTCTTACTCGATTTCGATTCCGAGCAGACCGAACAATTCATCGATATTTCGAAGCAAGCCACGTAGAGTTACTTCTGAAACATTGGCGACGTTACACACTTCAGATTGAGTCCTTGAACTACCTGAAATGGAGGCAGCCTTGTAAATGAGTGCAGCAGCTATACCCGTAGGTTTCTTGCCTTGCCAAAATTCTTCATGTGGCTCAATAGATGCCCAAAGACGTTCAAGAACCAAGAGTACAGAAGGCTCGAGAGACAAGTCTGAAACAAATTTGTCGAAATATTGGTCAGGTGAGGAAATTTTGTGCATATTGAGTCTTCTTGATACTTGACGAATCAATCTTGAGAGGTCCTTTTCTGGGATGTCAAATGATTCAGCAATTTCTGGGATTTGTCGAGGAAGTTCTTCTTGTCGTGCTACGAGATATGTACAAGCTGCCGTGACGCCAGCGATTGACCTACCAGTCACAAAGCCCTCGCTCGAGAGAAGGCGATACAACCGAGCCGCTTCCTCTTGAAGTGCCGATGGTAAACCCGAATGGTCTCGAATGAATTGGTTGGCTTTGACGAGGTTTCGCTCTCTGCTCTTGCGGGTCTTTGACCTTTCATCAATGACTCTTCTTCTTCTCCAATCTCGACGAGCTCTTGAGGACATTCCGTGCCTTCCGGAGACTCCGCTGTTGAGGTCACGGACATCGATCGTAGTGTTGAGACCCTTATCAGCGAGAGTGTACGTCATCGGTCGACCTACACGTGAACGGTCTTCTCCGCTGTCGCGGTTGGTCCATTCTGCCCCTGGGTCGATGAGGTTGTCTTCAGCGACATATCCACATGAGTTACATGTCACTTCACCACGGCTTTCGTCGAGGTTCCAGTCAAAAACACCACATTCACTGCACGGGCGGGTGTGTCCGTCAATCATTCGACGCGAAGGCACCTCATGACCATAGGTAGGGCGGTTCTTTTTTTCTGAATTATCAGGCGAGGCTGTGTTCTTATCGATTTTAGACATCTTTACAACTCCTTGTTGTATAGTTATACTCCAGAATATATAAACTGTTGGTTTTTTTGTCCATACGAAATCAGCAGCATGAAAACCAATTATGTTGATTTTTAGCCTTTTTTTGTATCAAAAAGTTAAGGAATTTTTCAAAGAATTTTTCTCACATTTTTGACACAATTCTCATTTTTCAAAGCCATAGAGTTCAAAGACGGACTCGTATGCCTATCGTTTGAGAATCATGCCAGCTACTGTAATCCTTGGGGCTCAATGGGGAGATGAAGGAAAGGGAAAATTGGTCGACAGGCTCGCTGAATCCGCCACTTGGGTTGCTCGTTTTCAAGGTGGAAACAACGCAGGACACACCGTTGTCTTGGGTGACCAAACCCTCAAATTCCATCTTCTACCTTCAGGTATCACCCGAAAGGAATGTCATTTGGTTCTCGGGGACGGTATGGTCATCGACCCTTGGGTACTCGATAAGGAACTCAATGACTGGAACCAAAGTTCCGGTGAAGACCCACGCGGGCAGCGCCTTTTCATCAGTGAACGGGCCCATATCATTCTACCATTTCATCGATATCTTGACAGTCTTGACAAAAAAATTGGAACAACTGGTCGTGGTATTGGCCCTACGTATGCTGATAAAATCAACCGTATCGGGTTGAGGTTTGGCGATATTGCTGAACGAATTTCGGATACTGCATGGATTGAACAAACTGCAGAGCGAATGAACGCAGCCCTTGAAACTGCAGGAAGCGAAGACCGATATTCCGCACACGAATTGCGCTCAGACCTTGAGTGGATAGAAGCAGCGTACGAGGGATGTATCGCAAACACCGGCCTCATGCTCGATCATGCCCTCAAACTTGGTGAACATGTCATTCTTGAAGGTGCTCAAGGATGTTTACTCGATATCGACCAAGGGACCTACCCGTTTGTGACCTCGTCCGTGACGAGCAGAGGAAATGCGACGCACGGTGCTGGCATTCATCCAGGCCACGTCGAGGAAGTCATCGGCATCACCAAGGCATACATTACCAGAGTTGGAAATGGGGCTATGCCAACCGAACTTCTTGACGAAATAGGCGACCATCTTGGAAAGGTGGGTCATGAGTTTGGAACGACCACTGGGCGAAAACGTCGATGTGGTTGGTTCGATGCTGTCGTGATGAGGCATGCTCAACGCATCAACGGATTTACAGGACTTGCCTTGACCAAACTTGACGTTCTTGGTGGACTTGATGAGATCAAGATTTGTGTTGCCTACGAACTTGACGGAAAAGAAGTGCATGAAATGCCGTCAACGGCAACCGCTCTTGAACGATGTAAACCGATTTACATCACCGTACCTGGTTTCCCAGCACATTCATTATCCGAATGGCTTGACATCGCTCGAGAAGCCAATGCTTCTGGTCGTGGTGTTGAAGCGCTTCCTG
>JAYNJV010000036.1:0-13521 GCA_038110525.1 Candidatus Poseidoniales archaeon
AAAAAATTTGGGGCCACCTCCCCGTCCGAAGAGGGGAAGGGGGCAACAACCCTTTCGGGAAACCTGATGTTCAGGTTATCAAGAATCTCAAGAGTTTAGTGAAAAACTCTCAGAGATGCTCAACGCCCGTTTTCTTGACGTTGGCCTTCTTGATCTTGTCAGGAAGCCATGCTGGGCCATTTGCTGGCTTTGGCACCATAGCAATGGATCCGCTGAAAACGTGAACCTTCTTCGTTCCTCGCTCTCGTAGGCGGATGTCCGTATGCCCTCTAGTTGCAGCCTTAAGGGCTGCACCACGTGGTTGTTTGCTTGCAAAGACCTGGCTTGTATCTTTTCCGCCCTTCATGAGGACGAAGTATTTCTTTCCGTCTGCCATTTGGATTACCTCCGAAGCACCACTGAGACATAGAGTATATAGTCATTTCTAAAAAAAAGCGTGATACTGCGTCACATAATGCTTGCAGTACCCCTGTCGAACAACAAAAATCGCACATTTTTTTACTGAAAATGGCCGTTAAATTTCAGCCCCAGCGAGCGTTTTTGTGTGAATTACACCATTGATTTGGCGGATTTTTGAAACAACTGTTGATGCAATGAGGCCCAATTCAGGTGCTATGAGTTTTGCAATTATATCATGGTCGCCGAACAATAAAGTTGCATCTTCCACATACTCGACAGCTCGAATATGCCCCAATACCTCCCTTTCTAATCCTGGTTCAACATTGATCAATACATATCCAACGGCCATGACACTCCCAAGCCTTCACTCATCATCAATTCTTCTCAAGTTAAATTTGATGAGCGTTCATTTTTTCTTTGTGTTCTGCAACGTATTGCACCCATTGTTCTTCCGTCCAGTTTTCTGGAACCGGTCCTTCGAGCCAAGAGGTGTATTGTTCAATTGTCCAACCCTCAGGAATGAAATCAAAGACTGGTTTTGCATTTGATGGAAGTTCTACTGAAATATCATCAAATAATGTATCAAGTTCCAAAATCGAAGCAGAATCTGCTTTTTGTTCTGCCTGGGTAGACCATAATTCCTCGTTGGTTCCCTTCCTAGAAAGAAGTAAGGCCGAAAAAATGGCAAATAAAACGATGCCCAACGCCACGAATGCAAATTGAGTGCCTTTGTTTCCTTTTGATGTCTGCGAGGGCAACTCTGTATTGCACTCGGGTAATGTAGTGTCAATACATGGGTCGATATACGGGTCAATCAAAACCGCTCTTTGTTCAGAAAATGCCTCAAATTGCTCATTAATACATTCGAAAAAGAGTGTGATGGTTTGATTTTCTACATTTCTGGGAACAGGATATACCCATGATAATTCATTGGATGATAATGAGGGGTCGCCCGCCAGTTCGACGAATTGAGTCAACACATTCATCTCTCCATCGAGTATCTGAAGGGAACAAATGATACCTGAAAGTCCATCCTCATCAGAAATCTGCAAACGCGTGACTAAATCTTGTCCTGTGGATATATTCATTGGCACATCTGGCTGAAGCACAGTGGGCGCACGGGTGAATTGAATTGATTGCTGAACGGTGTGTACAAGACCATCTATATCTTTGACATAGGCAAGCAATTGACCTTCTCCCTCTACAAAGGTACTATCGAGACGAACTCTGTAATATGTTTGAGATTGGTCCAGCATCAATGATGAAAGTGAGCAATTGTCTGATAGATTGTCATCTCCATCCCAAACCGGTACTTCTTGGATTGGTAATTGAACTGACCAACCCTCCTGAATCAACGATACCGTCGAGGTACTTATTGGCCTATCGCTTTCAAAGACGACCGCCCAAGTTGCAATTTGTCCAAAATTCATCGATGTGAGGTTACCATGAGTATCGCACAAGGCTGTGAATTGAATTCTCGGTGGCGTCATGATCACAGGGTACTCAATCTCTTGGGTCGCAAGAGAACCATGGAGGCCAATACCTGTGACCTGAGCCCAGAAATTACCTGTTTCGAGTGAGTGCTGTACACGTTCAAGTTCAAATAAAATTTCAAATTCATTTGATTCGATATCGATTGGGAATTGGAGTACCTCTCCACCTGGCCATAAAATTCTCAAGTCCCCAATAAACGATGATTCTTCGTCATCGATATCTGTAATTTGTATTCGAAGATATTCGCGTCCATTGTTAAGTAACCTATCGAGCAAAACTCCATCTTCTGATTCGATTGTCATTTGTATTGACGGGGCAATATCTCCAACAGAAGCTGTTCGATATGAGACTCTTTCTAAATTTGAATTATAAACGCTAAACTCAACTTCATCAAGTGAAGAAGAACGAGCCAATTCGTAGGTTGCTTGGTAACAAAATACGCCAAACTCTGGTGATTCTATCTCGAGAAGTTCCGAGATATTTCCACGATTGACCTCAAGGGTTGGGTATTCATATTCCGGCTCAAAATCAGCATCTTTGGCACAAACGATGAGCACATAGGGTTGAGCCCGTTGCAAATCATAAGGTGGTGAAGAAGGCAACGTTGAGGCTCTATCCCAACTTGATTGGTCAAGACCTTCGATAAACGGGCCGTACCAACTTTGAGAGGCGTTTAATATTCGAGTTACATCCAAAAATTGCTTGAAATCCGTGAGCCCATTTGCATCGTAAGCTGTCGCTTGAAGTGAAAGATTTCCAAGCACCGAAGTGGTTGGAATCGTTACGATGATTTCCCATCGATCACCGAAGAGATATGTTGCGTTTTGTGAAGTCCAAGCTTCTCCATCTCCTACTTTCCATTCAACAATAACTGAGGTTACATTTTCATCATCACTTGCCAAAATATTGCAAATGGTGTAGCCCCCTCGTGCTAATTCTGAAGCACTGCAGTAACCGTTTGAAATCACAGGTTTTGCGTTGACTGGGAAGCCAAGGTCGACAATGTTGTGTTGGAATCGCCTTTCAGGTGTCGCATTGAGCCATCGCACTCGAATATTCATCCAATTCGTTGACGAAACTGGAAAGTCCAGTTCAAGTTTCAACCTTGAACCGTTCTGGTCCCCTGCGGGAATGGTTAGATTTGTTTGATTCAGTAAAATATTCCCTTGAAGATTGACAAGAACAAGTGAGCCTACCGCTTCTGACATGCCTACGTTCTCAATGGCTACCTCGATAGTGGAATTACCGTTTTGATTGGCAGCACCTACGAGCCTTGCGTCAATAACATTCACATCGTGAAATTGGTCAGCAAATGGAGCCATTTTTGGGTCACCAACAACTACGCCCATCCATCCCGTGATGAGATTGGCCGCTGCATGACTTTCTGCCAAATTATAACCTTGAACATACGATTCCATGAGTACAGAAGGGTATCCTACTGCTGTGAGATAAGGCTCGTAGACGTAGCCTTTCACGCCCGAAACACCATCTTCAAGTAAATCTGCAACGAGAGATTGACCATAGCCTGTTCCCCAAGCAAATGAACGACCACCGGTTGATACAGCAGTTTCTGCGATTGAACCATCAACCCAACCATTGTGTGGTCGAATTGAGCGAAGATTGAGGGAATCCAAGTAAAATGTACCATCAGAGTTTGCCCCACTTGGTTGTATTTCAATTACGATTTTGAAGTTGGTCACATTTTCATGTGGTCGGAATCGCAATGTTTTGCTGTTCCAATTTTCAGCGAGGATTTGCGAACCAGTTCGATTTTGTGAACGAAGCACACCGTTACTATCGTAACCTTCGATGAGTATGTCAAACGTACCGCTTACTTCACCACTGCTGCTTCCGTACCCATAGAGAATCCAAGCATGACCTGCGTGTCCGTTCGGTAAGGTCATATTTTGCCAAACCTCAATGGATGATGTCCCAGAGCCAGAAAATGAACCACAATTCTTGTACACTTCTCTTGATAATTGTTGCACTTCATCATGCGACAGAGCGCTATCGTAGACGACGACCCGGTCGACAAATCCTTTGTAAAATGAAGAGCCGGCCCTATTCACTCCTATTCTATACAAATCGACATTGTTGAAGTCTGAACTGTTTGGTTGGAATGAACCAACTAAAACACCGTTAAGATATCGATGAACTGTCCCGTTATCGTAGACTGTAGAGAGATGATTCCATTGGTGTAATTTTAACGCTCCAAAAGCATTCGATGAGTTACTGTGCTGTCGCCACTCACCATTTTGAATCATATGTTGAAATGTTTGAGCCGAACCTGCAACATCGCCAATTGCAAATGTCGAGGCGTATGTTGATTGATTATCATCCTCAACCAACACAAATTGACTGACTGTTAAATCGCCCGACCAATCTTGAACGTCTACTTGGGCATAATCATCGATACCATCGAAAAACAAACAAGTTCCGCCAGGGCAATTGACCCAATTGGTTGAATTCATATCGTACAGTGTTAAGTTCGCACTTTGTTGTCCATCAAATGCGGTTGAACCCGAACCTGTTTCAAAATCCCATGAATGAAGAATTGAATTGGCTTGAGGGCGATCTGTAAACACCTTGTAAGCGGATGAGGGGACGACAGCTTTGGTTTGATTTGGGCCCTCCCAAGAAAGGATGACACCATGAGGTCCGCCACCTTCAAACATTTCAACACGAAGTTCATGGTATCCAGATGTAATATTTCTGTAGCCTGAATATTCCCTCATTCCGTGCGTACCATGATTTTGAATCAACGAAACACCATCAAGCCACATTTCCGAACCATCATCGCTGTTGAGATAAAAGGTCCAATTTCCATCTTCTGGGATGTCGATAGATGAAGTGAACCTCACGCTAAAAGTGTCTTTGAATCTTGAATCAAGACCGGGATGTGGGTTGGATGAAGAGGCGAAATTAATGCTCGGTTGTATCGTCACTGCGTTTGGAAACCTACCTTCTAAATTTGGCATTGCATTGGTATTGAATGTAACTGCGCGATTATCAAAATATTCTGCAAGCAGGCCATTCATTCCTTCGGCTTCTTGCCCACTACAATCGGGGGTGAGTGTGACTGAAAGAGCGTTCGCTCCGCCTTGTTTTTTGGAACTCTGTACGTCGATGTCAATCGATTCATTTCCAGTTGTCGACGGAAGGGTATGACTCCAGTATCTCGCTTGGGTTGACCATGAAGAATCAGCAGTATCAAAACCTGAATTCGGTAAGCGATTGACGTTCCAATTTCCATCATTGCTACCCCATGATGCGTACCCAATCACGTTTGAAACATTGGTCACAAACTCTGTTTCTTGGTCGAAAAACACGGGTAGATTGTATGTGCCATTAAGGGTTGAGTTCGCTGTGTAGAGGTTATCGTTCCAATATTTGTATCCTGACCCATTTCGATTTGTAGCGAGGTCAAGAACAAAATTTCCACGATTTCCAAGGCTATTGTTTGCTTTTTCAATGAGCCCTATCGCTGTTTCAGTGGTGTATCCGGTGAGACGCGTCACAAGGAAAAATCCGTATTCTTGACGAGTGAACGCCTCCATCGAATTACCTGCAATCGGACCGTAATCATGGGTGATCCACCAACTGCTGCCAATCGATTCATTGTATCGACCACCTAGCAAAGAAATTTCCTGGTCAAAACTTGCTGCAGTGTTTTGCCCACCAGACACTCGTAATGGGATACCCTTCGTCGTCACGAGATAGTTGATTTTCGAACTGTTGGAACGATTCATCAACATTTCATACATGGGTTCAAGGAAATATGTTTCAAATTGATCTCTGTTGATTGTTTCCCCGGTTGGTGTGTTTGGCATATCGAAGATGAAGATTCGTTCTTCGCTAATGTTTCGGGCCTCAATGAACGCCCATGCTATTTCTCGACTCACATCGGACTTGTTGTTAATTAGCACTGCGACATCTGAATAGTTGAGCACATCGAGATAGGCAAATCCATTCGGCATGGCAATGGTTCGAAATGGTAATTCATCCCAAACAGAGAATGAACTTTCTTCGGTGGATTTCCTTGGTTCAGCATCAGGCTGAGCCAACCTCGAATCAACAATATGTTGTGGTTGAACAAAAATTGGAGACAAACTTGAGAGCAAAAACAAGGTCAGAATTGCCAATGCCCTATGCATCTTGCTCATTCCAACCATTCACTTCTAAGTTATAGCCGTGTTCCTTCTATCTCACAAAAAAATGTGCCTATGCTCTCCATCTTTCATCAAATGAATGCGAACCATCTATGTAGGACGGCCTTCCCTCCTTGACATGATGGTCGAACTTTACATGGCTCGAACCTGTAAATGGGGTGTACTCAAAGTCATTGGAGGTGATGTTTGGGAACACTCAGCAGATGTGCTTGTAACACCTGCCAACAACAGATTATCAGGTCGAGAGGGTCTTGATGCCATGATTCATCAAAAAGCTGGAAAGGAACTGTCCGAGGTCACCCGTAACATTTGTTTGGAAATGAGGAAGATCAATGCCCCTCCATGTGCAGTGACAAGCAATGTCGTCACTGAACCATACAAATTGGGGGACCGATTCAAACACATCATCCACGCCGTCGGCCCTGATTGTAGGAGACCAAATCAAGACGATTCGAGAAGAGAATTATTGCCTGAAACATACTACAATCTCTTTGACACATTGCGTGAACTCAAGGCTGAAACGGTCATTGCACCACCACTATCGATGGGTGTATTTGGCTTTCCACACCGCGAAGGAGCTCGAATTACACTTAGCGTACTGCTTGGCATTCTTGATGGTGAAGAGGACTATGGTATTCGGGAATATTCCATCGTCGTCAAAGAACGAAATTTCATCAACAATATGCGAACTGTGTATAGGGAAGGTGAAGACCAATTTCCTGGTATCGACACGACCAACGAAATTTAGGATGATGAACTTCCTGCAAGACGGTTTTCAGCATTCTGCAATTTAATTTTGATATCCTCAAGTTCATTTTGGGCGTTTTCAAGGGATGCTGCCTTCAGATTGCGTTCTACCGATGAACGCAGTCTTTCAACCGTGGCAAGTCGCTGACTTCGGTCTTTGGGGCGAGTCGATTCACTACGCATTGTCATCAGCCATTCTTCGAGCAATGCCCTACCCCATTCAGGTGCTCGGAATTCTGCAGACAACATGATGCTTTGACTCATATGACGAAATCGAACCTTTCCATCCTTTGCTCTGTCCGCTTGAATTGAACCAACATTCCATCTGGAAATGGGGATGTGAAGATGCTGTTCAAGTTGTATTTCGTCATCCGATGGAAACGAAAACACGGCGATAAGAACGCCACTGGATAAGCAGAAGAACATCTCTGTTCGCTCTGCGGTTTCGGACCATATTGTTGAATTCGTGGGCAATTCTCCCCAAGACTCCATGCACCAATTTTCGATGAGAGAGCGCCTTTGGTTCATGATGTTGCCTTCCGACGACACGATTTGAAGGTTTCCAATCTGTTGTTGATGCGGTGAAGATTCAAAGAGGTCTGCGTTGTGCGATGCATGATGACGACGGAGGTTCAATCAAGCGTTGAATCCACCTTGTGGCAACCTTCATTCAATTTTGGCCTCATCTTCATCCTTTTTGTGTCGTGGTACATCTTCTTACGCATCCTTGAGCGAAATGGCACCTTAGACAAATGGAATGCATCGAGAGCCTTAGGGTTCGTCCTGATGGTTCGCACACACCGTGGCCAAAAAGCACTCGAAACATTAGCAAAACCAAGGAAATTTTGGAGAGCTTATGGTGAGGTATCTGTTTGGATTTGTAGTGTTTCATTGGTCGCAGTAGCACTTCTTGTTATCCTTGCATTCATTTCTTCCCTATTGGCACCACAAACTGCTGAACCACCTGCAGCATCTGAGTTAATTGCTATTCCAGGACTTAATCCAGTCATACCGCTTGGATGGGGCATCATAGCGTTCGTCGTTTCTCTCATCATCCACGAACTCGGTCATGGATTACAAGCACGTGCTCATGGTATGAGGGTGCGCTCTTTCGGGCTGTTGCAACTTGGACCACTACCATTAGGAGCGTTTGCCGAACCTCAATATGAAGAATTGAGTCAAGCACCTCGAAGAGAAAGGTTGCGTATGTTTGCTGCTGGTCCCGCAACCAACATTTTTGCTGCTGTATTTTTCCTTATCTTGCTCGGACTCATATCCACTCAATTCACCGCCGCAAACGAACATGTCCACATCCAAGGACTGGTTGTCGACGAAAGTGCCGATGTCGCTGGAATGGAACCTTGGGACATCATCATCTCCGTCAACGAAACCGAAGTTGCTGATTTGGAACAATTTCATGAGGTCATCGATCAATATCGTGCTAATGACACCATCCTCATCCATGTTGAACATGCCGATGGCACCCACGATAATTTGACGCTCATCTTAGGTGATAAATATGAACACTACAAAAATCTCGGTTGGAGCGAAGATAATCTGGAACTTCTTGGCATCGAAAAACAAGACCCATTTCTCGGCGTGGTGGGTTTAGCAGATGCAACTCAAGGAGTAGACCGTTTAGCAGGTCCGCTTTCAAAAGAGTGGCAAGGCGGTTTCTTCTCAAGGCTCATTTCGATTCCTTTCCACTTCATCAATCTCCTCATCGTTCCCTTTGAAATGCAGGGTGTCGCTATTCATCCATTCGAAGAATCTCGTCTTGCTGCAGGAGATGGAATCCTTGCAAGCATCCTTGGACTCGGCGGATTACTCTTCTTCGTTCATCTCTTTTTCTGGCTCATCTGGGTCAACATCTTGCTTGGATTTACCAACCTCATCCCCATTGTTCCATTTGATGGCGGTCACATGTTCCGTGATTTCGCCCACGGCTGGCTCGACCGGTTCAAGCGACTACGACAAAAACTTCGCCTAGGTGACACCCATCCACTATGGGTTGAACACATCGCACAAAAAGCGACGAGTTATTCCTCACTGTTCTTGTTCGTGATTCTTATCGTGACGATTCTCATACCTTACTTTTGAACACCTTTGATTCACTTCTGCGGCGTTCAAGTTCAGCAAAAATTTGGCTTCGCTTCATCGCTTCATCAAAAATTGGGCCTCGGATTTCATCTTGTGATTTCATTTCCGAGTCGTCATAACAAATCATAGAAATGAATTTGTTGAGAGGTAAACCATCGTTCCAATTGAGATACACCGAACCTGTATTTGTAGTGGGAAGTGGAGGAATTCTTTGAGCTATTTGCCATTGTCTTGCCGTTATTGCACCGGTTTCTACTCGAAAAATTCTCCAAGAGTCTCCTCGTACCCCTTTGAGTCGAAAAGCGTACAGCGGTAGCAACTCACTTTTTTGACAATCACGTAAGATTGCGTTGTATTGCTCGCGAAGACGTTCATCAAAGTAGAGTTTTTCTGAATGCGATGACTTCACTTCGATAGGAAATCCATAATCGCCTCTGGCTGCAAATACATCACCACTTCCCTCAATACCAGAACCAGCGACTCGAATGACAAAAAATGGCTTTCTAAGGACCATTCGCATTCGATTTTTTTCCTCGATCGTGCAGGAACGAAGAACACCCTCGACGTTTTTCTTTTTGCCGGATAATACGAGCCGAAGTTCACGCTCGTAATTTTGACCCATGCACCACCAACAATGTCAATCGTTCTTAGGCACTTCGGAAAATTCATCGATTGAAGCCTAAAAAATCAACCAACTCACGACACCGATAGTTTAGAAGAGATTTAGTGCAAGGATAGTTTGTGCACAGGGCGTACATTCAAACGGATGATTTCGTCATGTCTTTTCGACTCATGCAACGGTTACAAAAAGAACATATTCGTTTTGAGGTTTTGGAGATTGACCAAAAAGTTCCCGAATTTGGTATTTTGTTTACCCATGAAATGAATCATTTGCATCCAAACACAATTCGAGTGCTTGCCGATGACATCGATGGAGCCATTGAAGAATTTTACAAACTCGTGCATCAAATCGACGAACATTCGCTCCTGACCATCGGTATCGACCCTGGACCACGTCCTGCATGTGCTTGGCGAACCGATCAGACCGTCGTTGGTGTCATGCAAACTGAATCCTTCGATGAATTATTTGATTTCCTGACAAAATTAGGACATCGGTATAAGGCACACTCAATTCGAGTGAAAATTGGGAATGGTTCTCCCCTTCATCGAGACCGAATCATCAATCGCAGTTTCCACCGAGGTTATAGTGTCGAAGAGGTTGATGAAAAATCGACAAGCAAGGGAAGAAATCGACATGACCATACAAAAGCAGCAATTCGTATTGCAATGAAATCTGGAAAACCAATCTTCGAAGAACGGATACTACGGCCGAGCAAGGGTGATGTTCGTAATATTCAACGTGAAAGCCGTGAATTATCAAATGGTAAATCAACCATCTCATTTGAATTAGCTGAACTCGTTGCAATGGGGACAATATCGATGGAAGAAGCGATGATGAAACAGAATCATTCTTCTTCGGGATAATATTTCAGTGCTTGAAATTCAGGAGAATTCGAAAGTACTCGCTTGGCAACTTTTTCATAGACTACAGGTGAAATGAAGACAACACCCACAATCAAAAAGAGAAATGTGAAAGAAGATGAGGGAACATAAAACGTTCCAGGTGATGGAGGTCCACTCACCATGAGTTTGACAGTCCCAAGCCAAGGTATTTCCCCTCCTGCTGTTCCTATCATCCAAGATGCTCGTACTGGCCCATCAAGAGAACCGCCCGAACTAATGACTCTGCGTTGGTCAACAGAACAATGATTGTTATCGCCGAGGGTAAGGAAGCCTGCATGTTTTGGTTGCCAGCCTTGAATGGATAGATGCTGTGAGAGTCCCTCGTGAGCAAAAACGCTGAGTTCACAATCGTACAATGCATGTAGTATCCCGTCGAATTCAATGGTAATTGATTCAACACCTTGGATTGAGGTTCCAGGAATTTGCCATGTTGTGACACATACGCCAGGTTCGCCATTCTCATCCAACCACTCATCATCAAAGATACCGCCATTCGGACATGGGTCTTCACCTTCTTTGATTGAAGACGTAAAATCTGTAGGTTGAACTTCAAGAATTGCCCGATGAATAATTGGTGTTTCATTTCCTCCGTTCTTTTTGAAAATAATCACGTCGCCAAACATACCGTGTTGTTCGTAACCGTAGGAAGGATGGCTTTTGTTCGATGCTTCTGCGAATGTGATGATCTGTTCAAATGGAGTTGAGTGAACCAAAATCAAATCTCCAGCGTCGATGGCGCCAACTTCTCCTGACTCGCTGTGCATCATCGATTCGGATTCGACCACAACGAGGGGTGGCATGGACCCAGTGTGGGCCCACAATCCAAAGATGAGTAAGGCGATCATGCCCCCAGCCAAAACGAACTCGGAAAGCAGGACGAGAATCGGGTCTGCTTTCTTGCTCAGGAGTTCACGCCCGTTCTTACTTTCTGTACAATTTGTTTTCGTGTGCGAATTGATTCCATTTTTCTAAGTGACCTGCACCCAATTCTTTGGCTGCTTGTTCTGCCTCGGAAAGTCTTCGCTTGAGTTCTGGCCTTCCTTCGACGGTCATGATTTCATTGAGTGTTGCGACATAGCCTTTGAACACAAAAAAAGTTGGTATTGAAACCATCATGAAAAGACCCGAGATGACGAGCAGCCCAATAGCAAGACCGGTCATATCTTGCCAATCAGGATAGTTTGGATTGCCGTTTATGAAAAGGAGTTGATAACTACTGAGAAGAAACACCAATGTTGATGCTCCACTTGCAATTGCCGAGAGTTGATATTGACGCCCATGTTGATTCGCCCAAAGACGCTGAAGAAGAGATTGTTTCTCTGCCATTGAGTTGCCCCCTATATACGCCTTGACTCGTCTGAA
The DNA here is from genome assembly GCA_038110525.1 of Candidatus Poseidoniales archaeon. Classification (GTDB taxonomy): domain Archaea; phylum Thermoplasmatota; class Poseidoniia; order Poseidoniales; family Poseidoniaceae; genus Poseidonia. The sequence goes on from JAYNJV010000036.1 coordinate 11,796, forward strand.
TTTTTAAGGATGTGCGAATTTGACCCTTGACCGATATCCGAATACTTGATATGATATGGATTGAATTTGGTAACACCTTTGAGGTCTTACCATGCGCCGTGCCCTAATTCTTGTGTTGATTTTTACTCTTTCATCGCTGTCTCCGTTGGCCTCGGGAGCGTCGACTGAAACGCAATTTAAAGACGGAACAACATCGTTCTCGTACACTTTCACTGGTTCGGGCAACGGTACTGCAGGTGTTGTTTCTATGCCATACGGAGCCGAAGTCACTGCCGCCACCTTCAACCTGCGAGGGGATGCGAGCACTACATCATGGATAAACTGGACAACGGATGACCACTACGGTGGTGCTGGTGATGCCTACGTTTCAAGCAGTGGATTTCTGCCTTCACCATTTACCTATACTTACAGACAAAATTTGTATGTGGACAATCAAGTGATCTCCCTCGCTGGCACACCTACCACCTCGTACGCTGGTTTTGACCAAACCTCTGATGTCAGCAACCTCAATAGTGCAACCATCAACACCTCTGGTGAATTTATTGCCCTTGGCGACCAAGGTTACATCTCGCCGACCAAGAAAGTCTCTCAAACACTCATCTCGAACACTTCTGGATATTATCGCGGCATTGTCGTTCCTGTGAGTGATGATGAATACCACGTTCTGCGTTACACCTCCTCGACCATTACTCAAGTTCCAACCATTGAGCGTATCAATGCATCATCAGGAGGGGGTTTTTACACTGGCACTGCTTCGTTCAATTACAACTCGGGAAATGCTGGTTGTGGAACGACTGGAAATTACTACGACCTCACTGATGCTACGCTGTACAACGATACCATCCTATACACCACTTCTCGAAACTACTACATGCTGACCAAATGGACCTATTCAAATTCAGCATGGACCTGTCAAGCAAGTTACAATTACGGTTCAACAAACTACCTGACTGGCGTCGATTTTGATGACGCAACAGGCAAAATGTACGTGGCTACATGGAACAGGAACAGTAACTACCACTACCTCAATGAAGTCAATCCTGCTTCACCAACGGTCATCAATCAATCCTGGCTCATGACCTATAACTCAGATTATTATGCGTATGGTTCAGGTCTTGTGGTGAATATGCCGAACATCATCTACAACATGTACAACCATCCATCAGCGTCAAACTCCGATAGAAAGAGTCACCATTACCACTACACCTACAATTCAAACAACGGCTTCATTTACGAACAGGGTGTTGTTACCTCAACGGATGGTGGGCATCACGGCCTTGTGGATGGACCTGACAATACGATGTTCTATAGCTGTCATTATGTGTCCTACTGCTCTGCAAATTCGAGGTACATTTACGAATATGGTGATGGAAGTTTATTCGATGCAAGGACTCCGACTCAAACTTCTCAAATCGTCATTGGGAGCGCAGTTTCACTTTCACGTGCTACCAACAAAGTTTCCCTTGATGGTATCTTTGGTTACATGCCATACGGAACATCAATTGATGTTGACCTTTCAATCGATGGTGGTTCTTCATGGATTGCAGCAAATCCCGGACAAACCGTCACCTTCCCTTCTTCTGGTCAATTTTTGGTATGGAGGGCAACATTGAATGGAACTTCAAGTGTTTCTCCTGTCCTTGGTGACATCGCCCTCTCCTATGTGACAAGTTACCAATCATCTGGATACTTGTACGGTTATGTGTACCAATGGGGCCAAACAAGT
>JAYNJV010000037.1:0-13260 GCA_038110525.1 Candidatus Poseidoniales archaeon
CCCTCTGAAGAGTCTGCACCTGAACAAGGACAGTTGCCTCAACCTGAACCCGTGGAACAAACACCAGATGTTCAATTGCTTGAAGCCGAAGTTCAACGATTGGATGGGGCATTACAAGGTGCGGTTGAGGTCATCAAGGACCTTGAACAACCAAATATGCCACCCGTTGTTGAAGGAAACATTGTGATTGCAGGCCATTTGGTCAACGATTTTGTTCGTCTTGGTAAACAACTCGACCGAGATCACTTGGTTCGAGGAAATCTTGGCGGTCTTGCTATGCTGCACCCGGGTCAACCAGGGGTCATGGTGGCAACAAAACACATGGTCATGCTGGCATCCATGGATGAGCGAAGCATCTGTATTGGTCACATGGGTAGCGGGATGGCACCGAGAGGTGCCACACTTGATTGGCGTTCCTTTGAAGTTGTGCTCGCTACGGTGAGCATGGTGACCGGAGGTCCAGCAGCAGCAATTCGAATGCATTCGCCTTACACCACTGCTGCAAGTTGTGAAAAAGACCTCGTTCTTGTGCAACCCATCGATGCGATTGGAAAGCAAAATCTTGGAAAAATCATCATCGTTGAGCCAGACGATGGCGACCAAGATGAGTATCTTCGACAACTCGTTGAAGCTCTTCAACAGGGCGGAATGCGGGCCGTTGTCGTCCGAGGACACGGTGCCTTTGCGGTAGGAGCCGATTTTAATCAGGCTTGGGCCAACGCTGCCATGCTCGAACAAAGCATGCAAATTTACTTACTTGCGCGTCAGGCAAATCTTCGAATTTGAAAGATAAAATCATCCTTTATAACAAGTGGATTGTTTAAGTCTCCAGAACCCAAAGGAGGCGGCGAAGAAGACACATTCATGAGTCAATTCCACGGGTTAGGAGCGTAACAAATATGAACAAATTTACAGTACACATAGCGGACAAAACTGGGCACGCGGTTGCTCAAATGACACAGCAAGAAGTCGTCGAACGACTTTCAGGCGCGACCAACACTTGGCTTTACGTCAACGATACTTCAGTAAGTGTCGATGACTTTGCAAGTATGGAATTGGAACAGGACAGTCTCATTCGACTCGTCCCCCAAATCGTCGGTGGTAGCGAAAACGAACCAACGTTGAAAGTCAAAATTCCTTCGTTAGCTGGTCATGCAACTGTGCTCATGTCAAAGCAGGAACTTGTCGAAAAGGCAACTCAAGAAGCAAGCAACTCTTGGCCTTTCGTGAACGGACAGATGCTCAGCCTTCACCAGTTGGTTGAAAAAGATTTGACCGAAGACGACGATATTATCCTCAACCCGCAAATGGTCGGTGGAATCCTCAATTATTGAGCGATGTCACAAAAAACCCCGCGCCGTAACACTGGTCGCCTGCATGAAGATCCTTTGATTGCAGAGATTATTGAATGGATTGAACTTCGAGGTTCTGATGCCGAAGCGATTGCAGAAATTGCCTATACTTTGGATGTAGAAATCAGCGTTCTTGAACAAGTGATGTTGGACCTCATTCGAAAGGGCACGATGGTTCTTGTTGGAGCTGGGGTTTTGGATTACTATGAAGGCGCTTAACAATGGACACATTCAAAACCAATGGGTAAGTCGCAGACACATCGAGGGACGCATATGATGGAAAATGTTGATTACAAATGTGCCGATTGCGGTTCAATAGAAGCTTTTCATCGAGATCGAAACGGAATTAGCTGCAAAGCATGTGGCGCTCGAATTTTCGTCAAGTTGCGAAGACACGGTACAAAGCGAGTTTCGGCTGAGTAATCCCTTTCGCAGAGTTGAAAGACTCTCGACTTGTAGTCAATGTTATGGCGTCATGGCTTGAATCAAAAGCCCCACGCCTATACTCAGATCTTTTATGCCCCCAGGAGATATGTGATTATCTTCAACACGTCACAACGACATCCGAACCCCCACATTTACTCATTTCTGGCCCTTCAGGATGTGGCAAAACTGCCATACATCGACTTGTGTGTCGACAAGTCCTCGGACCGAGTTGGAAGTCGACAAGTCATGTGCTTCAAGCTCGAAATATTGTCCGTAAAGAAGGAGCAATGGCAAATTTCGAAGCATTCCTTCGACCCGCTGGTTCACAATCAGGTGATACTTTAGCATCAAGAACAAGTTTAGATTCATTTCAACTCCTTGAATATGAAGAATCAGCATCATCCCCTCCTCCTGCTGGTGCAGAACTTGAAATCGGCGACCATCGACCAATATCTCGAATTCTTATCATTGAAGATGCAGACTTCCTCACCCGCGGAATGCAGGCTTATTTACGTCGAATGATGGAGAAAACCAGTATCAATGCACGATTTATTTTCACTGCAACAACACCATCAAGGGTCATTGATGCTTTGAGAAGTCGAACTTACCACATTCGTCTCCCACCGCTCACATCGCATCAGATTGAACAACGACTTGAAGAAATCACTTCACAAGAAAAATGCCAAGTGACCAAAGGCATTCTTGGCGATATTGCTCATGTTTCAAATGGTAATTTGAGAAAAGCCATTTTCCTTACCGATGCACTAAGGCATCATGGCCATCTCGACGATCGAAAAAAAGTGCAACTCGTAGCATCAAATATCGTTTCGAGAGAAATTCAACTCATGGTCGAAGAAGCAATGCGGAGTCGTATTGCTGAATGGAAATGGGAACGAAAAGACAACAAGAACACCTTGGAATTCAAAGGTGCCATGAGTATGCTCGATAAAATCATGGCAAAACATTACCTGAGTGCAGAAGATGTCGTTGAGCATATTCATTCCTTTTTGGTCAGAGGACGAACGCATTTTGACATCGATACGATGGATGTGTTGATGAACGCAATTGCCCAATGTGATGTTTCATTACGGCGGGGTTCAAAGGGCCGAATACATCTCGAATCGTTGTTTTTCACTATCGCTGAGACCGTTGGTCAACCAAGTTGAGCCATCGTAAGCGTCATGAAACAAATCAAGGCAGACGAATTTGGGCGTGTAGCACAGCTGGATAATGCGTCGGCCTCCTAAGCCGAAGATCGCGGGTTCGAATCCTGCCACGCCCGCATTTTATTTTACCAGAAATTCAAATTCTTGCCAATTCTCAAGTAAAAAGACCCATATTGAAGCAATACGACCACCACGATGGGCGGGACCGTATGGACGAGGAAAAATCGACCACTGCGAAACAAGCAGAACGGGCTCATAACATCCTTCCAGACCCTTACGGTTCAGGATTCATCCGAACAGACAACCCCCTCGAGCGAACGCTCGAAAAGTGGGAAGTTCAAGAGCGAATGAGACTTCAGGCTGGGAAGTTTGCACGAAATAAATTCCTCATGATGTTGCGAATTATGTTTGGCTTCAGTATTGCCATCGTTGCTCTTTTTACCGCCCTTATACCTTCTGAATCTGTTACGAATCCTCTTCAGGTGATTCTAATTTGGTTTGTTCCAGTTGGGATGGCTATCCTGCCTCCTCTGCTCGCATCAGAATCGATGTGGTCTGCAACCCAAGCAAAGTTGTCATTGCGTGAACTCGGTAGTTTGCATATGACTCACAAGCAATCTCTTCGTTCTCAACCTGGAATGGACCGTGTTCTTGAAGGACTCATCGATGTACGTCGTCATATTTGGACCAATGTTTCACTTGGTATGATGGCCCTATTTTTACTTGGATTCGCAACGGCAATTACCGTTGACACCATCGCTTGGAACTTAGCCCTCTTGGTTGCGATGACCTTGGGTTTTGCACACATGTTTCATTCCATTTTCACCTCGGAAACGGTCCGTCAACAAGGCGATTTAATGCCTTACTTGGCACACCATTCTCCAACGCATCATCCGACTCAACTCGGCTCCATTCTCAGTGAAATGCTCGTGCTTCACCTCGACCCTGATTTAACCATTGAATGGAACGAATGGATGAAAAATTTCAATGAAAGCGTTCTTCCAGGATTTGATAAAGAACAATCATGGGAGCGATTGTTGTACGTCCTATATCTTGAGATGAAGTCCGAAATCAGTTCAAGTGAGGCTTTGGATGAAATCAAGGAATTTATTCGAAACGACGCGATAGAGGAGATGATTCTCAATCGCAACAACCTCTTCCACTGGCGATCCTTTCAGCGACTTATTTCACACGCAAGAAACTGGCAACCAGGTGCATTTCAACTGCTCGAGAGATTGCAACTGGATTTGATTTCAGGCCGACCAGAATACCTTCGTTCGGAGTGGCGAATGGATGTTGCCCTTGACAAAATATGCGTTGGCGGAGCAGGCCACCTCTTTATTGCCCTCAACAATCAATCCTTCGAAGAAAAAGTAGCACGAATCGAAGTGATTTGTCCAGATGGAGAACCACTCTCAAGAGACCACCGATTCGAAGTTGCTCCCTGTCCACCACCGACTGGACCAGTACTCTTGCGAAACGATGGTGAGAACGATGCTTTGGATTGGATGCCAAGATACCTTCAACGGGGGGTTGTCTTGTGGTTGAGTATTGCTTGGAACAAAACCAACAATTCCCTTCAGAATGTGCAGGTGATTCTTCGAGATAGTGAAGGCATTGTGATTGAATCACTTGTCCTACAAACCTATTCCACTAGAGGCGTGAACCAAAACAACTGGAACAAGAAAAAAGAGGAGGAGCGTGTTCGAAAATTATCACTTCGCCCCTTCCCAAATTTCACCGATTGAGCAGACCTTAGAAGCGGTTTGCTTATGGAGGGAGGGTGTCTCGACAGAGATGAGGGCGAGCAAGTATGGAAGCGTGGGATGTCGTCGTTCTTGGTGATACGATTGCTGGATTGCGTGCTGCAAGCGAATCGTCTGCTGCAGGTGCTACAACCCTTCTCCTTTCTTCGACCGCTCTAGGTCACCATGGTCATGGAGGCCGTGATGGCATTGCAGCAGGCCTTCAAGAAGCGAACAACCGTGGTCATCGAGAAGACACCGTTCGGGCTGGTGCCTTTCTTTCGGACCAAGATGTTGTATCTTCAATAACAGCTTCAGCGATAGGCGAAGTTGACTTTTTGGAGCGAAAAGGCGTCATTTTCCATCGAGACCAAAAAGGTCTACCAAAGACTCGCCATGCTGTAGGTCATCAACAACCCCGATGCATCGACTCAGGTGACAGCACGTCGCTCGAAGTTCACCAAGTCCTCGAAGAACAAGCCATGAAATTTGGAGTTGTGCGTCGAGGTGACCATCTACCATTGCATCTTGTCCTTAACGACACTGCAGTTGAAGGACTCATTGTCCTCGACTCGATGAATGGTACCATTGTACCGATTCAGTGCAAAGCCCTCATCATCGCAGACCAAGGATTTGAGGGAGCGTTTTCTGCTGGACCGATTGGCCTTGGCATGGACATGGCCTTCCGAGCTGGTATCGCCCTTCGAGATATGGAACATGTTCTTGCCCATCCGCTTTGCATCAAAGGCACAAACATTGCCTTACCGTTTGGTCTGCTTTCAGATGGGGCAAGTTTGAATGAGGCTTCAGGTCCTGAAATTTCCACGGCAGATACCGACCACACCGCTCTGTGTGCTGCCGTCACCTCAGCCGTTCAACCTGTTCTCGATGCCAGACACCTTGGGGAGAACAAAGGATGGTGGGCTACAACCTTCGATATGGTCAAGATGCGTACCGGTATTGACATGAACAGGTCAACCGTTCCCCTCGAATGCCGAGTTGATTTTACTATCGGCGGACTACCGGTTGACAGCCACGGCCGCTGTGTTGTAGGCACATGGTCACGTTGGGCTACAGGTCTGTATGCCGCAGGCGATGCCGCTTCGAGCGGATTCCACGGGGCAGGTCTTTTGGTTGGAAACCGAATGCTCGATGCCATGGTCATCGGTGCTGCTGCTGGCCGTGACGCTGGAGAGTGGGTCAAAAGTCGGTCGTTTGCATCATCAAAACACCTCCAAGAAGCGACAGCCCAAGTTGAAGCAGATATATCTGCAATGATGATGGTTGACGAAGAAAAAACCCACGCTCTTCGAATTGGAAACATCAACGCCTCAATTCGTTCTTCGCTTTCGGCAACCAAAGAGATGAACGCTTCATCGTTAGCACAATTGAGGGAAGAACTCGATGCCCTATCTCACCTTGCCGAATCACTTCATCTTGACCAAACCTCATTGGTGATGAACACCAATTTGCACGAAGTCCTTTGTGCACAAGCAAGCATTCGAATGCTCACTGCGTGCACGGTCGCCTCACTTGCTCGAGAAGAATCGAGAGGCCAATTTGTCCGTTCAGATTTTGAAGGAACTTCAAACGATTTCTTACATCACATCACGGTAAATGTTGCAGGCGAAACAGGTCGGTTAGCACTCAAAAAAGGTGCAGGTGGCCACTGGATATTAGCACCACAAGAAGAGTAATAGCACTTGCATTGGTGCTTAATCTCAAAAATAGGTTCATTGTAGCGAGTCCATGGCAGACCAAACATTGTTTGAAAGAATCATCAATGGCGATGTTCCTTGCCATAAGGTTGCAGAAGGAGAACATTGGTTTTCTTTTCTCGATATTTTCCCAAGGCGAGAAGGTCACACACTCGTGATTCCAAAGCGAGCAGTATCCCATCTGGGGATGTTATCTGACACCGAAGCAGCAGGTCTCATGCAAGGAGTGAAACAGGTTCAACAATTACTGACAGGCTATTTTGGAACCAGCGATTTTACCGTATGTCTGCACGATGGCCCGAATGCTGGACAAGAAGTTCCCCATGTGCATGTTCACATTTTACCACGTACTGTAGGCGATGGGGGTTCAACACTTGCTGCAATGTGGCCCAAGACTCCGGCATCTTCTGAGATCGACCATGCTGGTTTAGGCGCGTTAGCCTCCGCACTTCGAGGCGAATGAGATGTCTGAAGTGGACCTCGATACTGAAGTCGTGGTTCACAAGGGTGAGGTTCTACCCATCCTCTCTTCTTCTGCAAAAAAAATGAACATGGAAAAATTGCTTCGAGCCCCGTTGCCCGTCTTCGGCAAATCCACACCTGGGTCACCATTTTGGACATGGCTTGGTTTCTGGTTTTGCCGAAGGGTTTCTGCGGTGCAATTTCGAACAAGTTCGTCATCAACGGCCGAGGAACTGAATCATGCAGGTGGTTCTATGTGTTGTGGGTGGCACACCAATGGGCTGATGGATCCACTTGGAATCTTCTTGCAACATCCCAAAGAATTCGTTGTTGGTAGTCGCCATGACTTGGTTACGCGCCCCCTACTCGGTTGGTGGACGCGTCGCTTGGCCGTCCAACCTGTGGTCCGAAAGGCAGAACTTTTGAGAGGTGGATGTACCGAAGAAGAAGCGAATCATATCAATGGTAGGTCACTACTTTCGCTTGCGAGTGGTATTTCACACGGTTTTGGTTGTGTTCTCTTTCCCGAAGGAACGAGTCACGATAAATCCCACATGATTCGATTTCGCACCGGCCCAATGAGGACTGTCCTCGCCGCTGCGGCCCTTGCAAAGGCCAACGGTCAACCCATGCCAAAACTTGTCCCAACAGGTCTTCATTTCCGAACCAAAGAATACTTCCGAACCGACCAATACATCGAATTTGGAAAAGCCATCACCATTGATGCAGACTCAATTCCAGATGAGATGGTTGAAGCGGTTCGAAAACGTGACTGGGTTGAACCACCAGTAGAACTCGTTCATCATTTTCGCGATGAACTTGAACGACGCTTACCCGAACTCACTCCACACGCTCAAACTTGGGATGAGCACCGTGGGTTCCACTTGATTGCCCATGTCAAGGCAAGAATTGAAAACAAGCCTCTGAAGCAGTGGAGGGAGGAAGTTCATGCTGCAAGAGAGGTGCGTTCTTGGTATCAGCCAAATACTGAACTTCCACCGACAACTCACTCCGATACCATGCTTGAACAGGCTGTTGAAGCTGGTAAAATCCTTGAGAAACACAGCCTGGACGGTCGAGATTTACACACGAATCCAAGAATACTTAGAAAGGCGAACCCAATTCACGGCGTCAAAAGTCTTGTACGTTGGTCTCTTTTTGCGTTATTTTTACCGCTCTTTGTCCTTTCACTTGGCTTCCAATTGTTGATGGGTCGTCTGCTCGGTGACTCCACCGATGAAGGACTCGATGCCCGAACCAGTTTCCAATTCCTTGCTGCGATGTTTGGTTCAATGATCGTATGGCCAATTGCAGCTCTCGTCGTGACCATCATATTGTGGTGGCAGACGGCAACCATCGAATCGCTCTTCGGCATTGATTGGCTACAACTTTTTGGCTCGAATACATACCAGCAATGTGGTGCTGCAATTCTTGTGACTCTCATCGTTCTCCCATTATTTTGGGTCTCAGGACATTTGTTTGCATGGGCTTGGGATGATTTCGTCGATGCGAGGAAGGCGTGGAACCGAAAAATGATGCCAAAGGATGAAAAAATGCGTCTCAGCACGCTGATTGAATCCGTCATCACACAACTCAATGCGAGAGAATGAACTTCTTTTGAAATCCAAACCATTCAAACGGGATGAGGTTTTCCAATGGTACGATGGATGGGTCAGAAGTCGTTGACAACTTGAAAAAATGGATTGCTGAAGAGCGATTAACAGTTCGAAGCCAACCAGATAAGAGGGCACAAGCACATTTTCTCATCCGATACCCTTCTGCTGGCCAAGGGCACATGTTTGCGGTTATCGTTCCGAACGACCGCGATCTCGTAGCGATTTCTTCCATGACAAGAGTGGATGAAGGACAACAAAATGAAATGTCACAACACATGGAAGATGATAAGGACGGATGGGATGAATGGGTCCATGAAAGCCGCCTTCACCTCATTCGACAAGGAGTCGACTGGGGCATCCATATGGGGCACGATGGAAAAGAAAAGCCAGGCCCTCTCCAAGCATTCAATGTCAGTTTGCCCATCTGGTTTGATGGGTTAACAAAAAATGAATTTATGAACACGCTTCGAAAATTATGGCTCGCAAAATTAGGCTTGATTCATGAAATCAAATATTCCTATGGGCCCGGTGTTGGAAAGCCAGGTCCTGTTGACGATTGGGCAAAGGCCAACACACCCGAACACGATGGAAACATGACCGATGTTCAAGAAATCGAAATCGATGAGGAACGAACCTTTGGTAGTGGATTTGACCCATCAGAATGGGCTTAATCCCACGAAATTCCGCCCGCTTTCATTGATTCATCCCAGAGGATTGTCCATGGGTCAACGGGTAATTGTCGAACAAAAAATTGTGGTGAACCTTTGGGATAATTCAGGTATTCAACAGCATCTTTCCCCCGTCTGCCCATCCATGAGGGCGGCGGTGTCCAGTGGTCGGCTTGAATGGTGAAGCTTGATGAGAGTTCGATGGTTCTCGCTTCCGCAGGTTGATGTGAGGCGAATGGCGAAATGATTTCTTGTACGTCGTCAACCCCCATGGCGTTTCGAATACCTTCCCATTCTTCTGGACTAACATCAGGAAACAGGTTGCTGTGAACGTCCGCAGGGTCCGCATCCAGTGTAGCCATCATCGCCATCGTAGCTGTATTGGTTGCTTTCTTGTTTCGCTTCTTGTTTTGGGCGTTCATAATCATGCCAGGAACAACCAACAATTCTCCGATGCGAGTCGCCCGAATGCGTGATGGAGAACCAGGAGTGATGACAATTTCTCCACTGCTGTGGCTGATGACTGCTTCTGCTTCCCCTGTTTGGAAGTGGATACCATCCTCGGTCATTCGGAATTCTGCATGTTCATTGCCATCGAGTCTTTTGACTAAGTCCATGACAGCCTCATGTGAAATTTTTCCATGAGCGTGTTTTAGCGTCACTCGATAAACCATCATATCACCCCTTGCGTATGACGAACCATAGCACGGTATTTCTTCATCATCGATTGTTTATTACCAAGGTAGAGAAGGAAAACAAACAATATCATCACGAGCCAAGGCAAAAGGAAAGCTTGGAAATCGCTGTGTTGGTTGAACATATAGTAGGCAATTCCAATGAACAACACGTTGAGGGAAATAAATCGTCGCCACATCAACAAGATTTGGTGTGAATTGTGAATGGTTTGAGTCAACAACACATAGAGAACAAACGAACTAAAAAGGCCTATTCGATAGAAGAATTCACCAGAAATGTGTTCCCTATCACTTGCCAAAATCGCAATAAAAACGAAAGTCAAATACAATGAACTCGCCCAATGGATGAAGAGATTGAGAATTTCACCTCCTTCCGAGATGGTCGTTTTGTGGTAGGGGTAAGGAATAGGGTCTGGCCGATTTTGTTGTTGTCTTCTAAGCTCAGTTATTTTTGAAGCTCGCAGGCTACGTAAGGTGTATGAAGCGATGAACAAGATAGGGACGAAAATCATGAAAGAATCTGGGTCCCCTGTAATGATTTCTGCGAGTGAGAAGTTAATGAGTTTGGAATATTTTGCGATATCAACCAACCAAACTGCGGCAACAAACCAAAAAAGAAATCTTCCAATATCAGCTGGTACAGGATTTCTTTGGACAAATTGTTCTCGTTGTTGGGGGGTAATGGCCTGTTCCTGTTTACCCTTTGAAGCCAACTCAAATAAACGCCAAACGGGTTGGTCAAGCGTAATTTCTTTTTCGACGAGTGTTTTCTTTACATTTCGCAAAATTCGTTGGTCGAAAGTACCATTTTCACGAATTCCCGAAAGAAGGAGTAGCATGGCACGTATTGAAACAGTAGTCGTTTGTCGTTCTAGTTGCAAGTAGGCTTGGCATTGAGGAGGCAATGATAGATTGGATAATGCGATTAAGCCAAAGAAAAATACGAGTTCATCATCGAGTCCAAGATAACCTTCAGTGAGTATTCTGTCGACGGCTTCAAGGATTTGAGGCTCGTTGAGTAATTGACGTATTTGTGATGATTTTTGTGCCGGAGACACGGCTGAGTTATCAACGATGTTGTGAATGCCCTGGGTAAGTTGCAACAGGGAACCCATGACTTCGAGTTCGATGAGACCCGCCTCCTTTGAGGTGCGTTGAATCGTTCGGATACCTGCGAGTAATCGTTCATACTCCCCATGTCGAACAAAATCGGCGAGATTGATGAGCATGGAATAAAATCGAAGTCCATAGTCTTCGCTTGATTTGATGAGGTCCTGCCAAATATGTTCTCGAATGACCCAATAGGAATTGTCTGCAGACAAAACCAATGCAAGAATTTGAGCCTCAATATCGCCGGCTTTTCGTGCCCTGTCAAGCCCCATGGATTCGTGGTGATCTGCAAGCCCACCCTTCACGCCTTCATGATGTTCTCCGAGAGAGATGTGGAGCCAAGCAGCAGCGAGGTCATGCGATTCACCATATTTTTCAAGATAACTCATGACGTGTGTGACGTAGGTCATGCGGTCGATGGCAAGTTCTTTGCAACAACGAATGGCAGTGTGGAGAGCTGAGGCTGCAAAGTCAACAAATCCGTGTTCATCGGCAATACTGAATGCTTTGTCGGCATGTTGTAGAGCGGCCTTTGGTCGGAGGACTGAGGTTTCTGCATCTGCGCATAGAAGATGGGCTGCAGTCAAGTTTTCAGGTGAGGATTGGACGTCTTCGCGACTGAGTAATTGTTGGGATACGAATGAGAGCAATCGCGGTTGAGCCATGGCCCTTAAGAGTCGACCAAATTCAACGAGGTTAGGTGTTGGCAATTGGCGTAAGGGACTTGGGTCTCGTAGCAATTGAGGGATGAGTGATTCAATGTCTTGTCGAGAAAAACCACCTTGAGGGATTTTGAATCCGACTCCCCCTGTATTGAATTGATTGAGTTCGTTTCGAAGTTTGGCAATCAACTCATCGGTGTCCATTGTGTTCTGTACAATGGTGACATCGCCAGCGATAGCAGAATCTTGAAGATTGATTTGAGCGATACCGGTGTTCGATGAATGGACCGTTGCATCACCTGCGATGGCACTATCTCTCAATGAAATCCCGGTTTCATCAACCGCCATGAATTATGCTAGTCCGCTTCCGATTTCAAACTGCCTCCGCGAAAGCGTTGGTTTTCAAACAAAAACAAATATATTGTAGGTTCAAAAATGTTCAAGCCATTGTTTGAGTCTACGGACGCCTTCTTTGATGTTGTCCTCACTGGTTGCATAACTGATTCGAACAAATCCTTCACCGCCTGGCATGAGTGAACCTGGTATACACTGTACCTTTGCTTCATCCATGGCTCGAAGAGCAAATTCGGTATCTGTCATCCCTGTTCCACGAACATCACAGAACATGTAAAATGCACCTTCAGGTTCAGGAACCTCAATGCCAGGTAGCGTTTGGAATCCTTCGTGAATCAAATGTCTCCTGCGTGCAAACTCCTGTTTCATCTGTTCAACATTTTCCATGGCATCAAACGCGTGGAGTGCCGCTGGCATGAGGAATGTTGGAACGTGTGTGGCAGAACTCGCATTGATTGTTTTGACGTTGTTCATGACTTCGCTTGGTCCGGCAATCCATCCAAGCCTCCACCCTGTCATCGACCAGCCCTTTGACCATCCACCAATCGAAATGGTGCGTTCATTTCCGCCATCGAAAAGTGTAGGCGAAGTGTAACCATCTTCGGTCCAGGTCAAATTTGCATAAATCATGTCGTCAATGATCCACAAATCGTGTTGGACTGCAAGAGCTGTTAAACGTTCAATTTCAGCAGGGGTGTAGACAGCTCCAGTGGGGTTGTTGGGTGAATTGAGAATAATTGCAGTCGTCTTTTCAGAAATTGCTAATTCAATGGCTTCAAAGTCAGGATGATAATTGTGTTTGTAAACCGGCACATGAATCGGTAAGACACCGAGTAATCGAAGCATACCATCGTAGGATGGCCAAGCAGGTGATAGTAAAATGACTTCATCACCCGGATTGAGGAGTGTGAGCATTGAATAGAACAGTGCTTGTTTGCAACCAGGGGTAATGAGGATGTCCTCATGGCTCCGAACGATACCATACTGTTCTAAGTGCGTTGCGACACCTTTACACAATTCAATACTGCCTTGTGGTCTTGTGTAGGCTGTCTCACCACGGTCGAGAGCATCTTTGGCGGCTTGCACAATTGATGCTGGTGTTGGAAAATCGGGTTGACCTACGGTAAAACGAATGACATCTGGCGACGGTGGGGTAAGAAATTTAGCAAATCCCGTTCCAACCTCACCAAGACGTTCGTTCATTCGAGGCATTGTATCACCAATTTTCTTTTGTGTTGAATCGTGGAGCACGGACGGAGATTCGAACTCCGGTCTCAGGATCTGCA
>JAYNJV010000038.1:0-12938 GCA_038110525.1 Candidatus Poseidoniales archaeon
CGTCTGTGCATGAATATATTGAAGTGGTAAGGGTCCAGCCAGAACTTGAGACCGTATGCCGCTCAAGGATTCTTTTCCCTATCGTGCTGTGCGTTATGCGTTTCGACTTCCTGGTCGATTGTACTCAAAGTACATCACAGAACCAATTGTCAAACGATGGATTAGAACATCGGACATGACAGTCTTCGTCCATGACCCCAAGCGAGGTTTATTGCGTCCAGTTTTCGAAGGGGAACGATTGAAATGGACATTGAAGACAAATGTTGCTGTTGATGCTACCTACTGGCTTGATGTGATTGAACCTTTGTTGTCAAAAGAGGATATTGTCTTCGATGTGGGGACCAACATTGGAACCGTTGCTCATTGGTTTTCGAAACGTACGAAGCATGTGTATGGTTTTGAGCCCCACCCGGACAACATTCGGATTACTCAAGATCAAATCTTGCTCCGTCAAAGCACGAACATCACCTTATCTCCACTCGCGTTAGGAAGCGAACCAGGGACCCTTCCACTTCATGTGAAGCGTTTTCACGGACACCATTCTTTTGGGAACACGGCAGCCAGTCCTACCGTTGAGATGATTGAGGTCGAGGTTGGAACAGTCGACCAGTTCAGTTCGACAAACGAGATTGAACGAATTGACCTTCTCAAGATTGATGTGGAAGGGTTTGAGGAGGATGTGCTTCAAGGAGCGGTAACCATGCTGTCAAACCAAAGCATCGGACTCGTTTTGTTTGAATTGCGACACAGTATCCTTACTTCGGTGGGGAAAAATGCTCAAGATATTTTCACTCCCCTTGTCCAACACGGCTACACTATCTTTACTCTGGAGGGAAGAGTGCTTACTGATGCGGAGTTAGAACGCCCGATGGATGCAGATTATCTCGCTGCGGTCAACCCAGAGGCGTATATCCCTCGCTTGGGCACATCCTCAGCACCTGTTCTTTAAGGCAACAGCAAGGCTAACTTTCTCCATCAGTACCTGAATGTTTTCCGTCATCCTGTGGACTTTCTTCGGGGAAAGAATTCTAGAGATTGTTTCATTCAACGAGTCAAATTGTTGATACCTTACGACTTCTCCGAACGAATTGGTAGTATGTCGTTGTTTGAGATGAAAGGTGTGGAACGCCATTACGAAATGCCGTCAGGCGTGGTCAAAGCCCTCGATGGTATTGACCTCACGGTCAAAGAAGGGGAGCGCGTCATTTTACTCGGTCCGTCCGGTTCAGGAAAAACGACCTTGCTGAATTGTCTCTCAGCACTCGATAGCCCTACAAGTGGAACCTATACTTTTGGAGGCGATGAAGTTCCAAGGCAGAATTCAGAACAGATGACCAAGTTCCGCCGAAACAACATCGGTTATGTATTTCAATTCTTCAATCTCCTCCAAGACCTCACCGTCCTCGAAAATGTACTGCTCATTCAGGAACTTGCTGGGGCAAAAGATGTAGCACGAGCAAAAGAGTTGCTCGCCATGGTTGGCCTTTCCGACGAAATTGACCGATTTCCAGGTGAAATTAGTGGGGGTCAACAACAGCGTGTAGCGATTGCAAGAAGTCTCTCGAAGCGTCCACGTCTTTTGCTTGGTGATGAATTAACAGGTAATCTCGATAGCGAGACGAGTGCCAGTGTGATGCAAGCCCTTATCGAATCTTGCGAGAAAGAAAACATTACTGCAGTGTTTGTCACTCACGATGAAAAACTAACGAAGTATGCTACAAGAGTCATTCGACTCGATAGTGGCAAGATCATTTCAGATGAAACCACCCAAGAAGCGTGAAACCGATGTCATCCCTGCTGACCAAGCGACTGTATCGCAATTTCTTGCGAAACAAATTACGTCTTGCAGCCGTTATTCTCATGGTCTCTATCGCCGTGTTTGCAGGTATCACCTTTGGAGGATACGCATCGAACTTGGAACATGTGTACGATGCGATGTATGAAGACAATGAACAGGGGACAAACCTTGGTGATTTGTGGATTGACAACAAGACAACGGTTTGGTCGAAACAAGACGTTGACGATTTTTGTGATGCTCTTGCATCAAATTGGCAAGCCTCTTATCCTTCATTGGATGCATGCGAATCGAGACTTATTCTCAATGGTGCAATGTACATCAACAGTTCCGACGATGGTATCGCAGGTATATGGCATGGTATCTCTTCAACCGATACCATCGATAGATTGTGGTTTCCAGATACGAATTGTTGTCCAGGCGAACAAGCCACCACCGATACTCAAATTGTTCTCGATGCCCACGTTCTGGACACCATCGATGTTGGTCTTGGGGATGAAATCTATGTGGGTGCTGGTGAAGGAAAAGTTGCTTTCACTGTCACAGGATTTGCCTTTCATCCAATGCACGTCTACTTTGCACCCGAGGGCTCTATCTTCCCTCCTGAAGAAGGGACATTTGTTGTCGGATATTTGACCGATGAAGGCATGGCACGACTTTCCAACACCACGCTTGCATCAGCGAACACCATCATGATTGACATTGAAGGAACTCCACAATTTGACCTTCCAAACACCGATGAATTTGAGGGCGAAGAACTCGCTGCCATCAAGCAAACCTTTGTTCAAACCGCAGAGGAAAGTGGACTAAGTGGTCGTATCATGGACCGTGGCGAACAGGCACCGGTCGAATTTCTTCGTCAAGATTTGGAAGGGGCCAAGCGAACTGTTGTTCCGTTTACGGTGATGATTTCGGTCATTTCATGTATTGTCATCGTGCTTACATTACAGCGGTTTATTCAATCTCAAGCAAGAGAAATTGCCATCCTTCGAACACTCGGTATTCCTCGATCCTCGCTCATGGTTGGGTATTTGATGGCACCGTTTGCCATCGGTGCACTCGGTTGCCTTGTTGGTGGGCTGCTCGGTCCGTATGGAATGAACTTCATGCTTGATTTCTACGAAGATATCATCGGTTTGCCAATTGTCGAACGGTCACTTCCTACCTCGCTATTTGTGACCGTCATGTCAGCAACAATGTTTGTGGTCATGATTTCTGGTATCGTTCCAGCCTACCGAATTGCTCGACTCCAACCCCTATCGATTCTCTCAGGGTCAAACGATGTTCGTGTTGGCTCAAGCTTCTTACAACGACTTACCAAGAAGATGCCAACCACGGTTGGCTTGTCCATCCGGTCAAGCCTTCGTAAGCCGATTCGGTTGTCGATGACCTTGCTTGCTGTCGGCATTTCGTTGATGTTGTTCGGCTCGATTCAAATGATGACAGGGAGCCTCGAGGATACTATTGTGGGAAATTTAGAGGACGAACAATCGTGGGATGTGCAAGTCTACATTCAATCCGGTGGAGAGGCTGATGTGATTGCCTGGGCCCAAGAGAACAACGCCGAGTACGAAATTCTCATCGAAGTACCGTATGGCCAAATCGTCGACTCAAGCAATACCGTTCGTTCCCTCTCCCTTGTTGGCCTTGAAGGCTATGACGACAACTCGATGCGACATGTCAATCTCATCAAAGGGAGCCTTCCAACCACGGACGGGCAAACAACTGAAGTCCTCATCGATGAAGGAATTGCAGAATTTGTGGGTCTTGAAGTCGGCTCATCAACAAGCATCACCATTGGGACCACCGAAGTTGACGTTGACATCGTGGGTATCACAAGGGGTGAATTGCAACGGACGATGTATTTTGTTCGCTCTGACCTTGCCCAATCGAGCGGTGTAAATGCCACATCGGTCTATCTTACCTTCGACGAGGCTCGCGGAGTTGACGATGAACTTGCTTCGGTTAGTAGCGGCATTATCGAACGAGAGTCGTTGTTGCGTGGCATCAAGTCTCTTCTTGAGCAACAGACCAATGCTTTGATCGTCATGATGGGTCTTGGCATTCTCTTTGCAACGGCGGTCTTGTTCAACACCCTCATCATGAACATCAGTGAACGGGATGCAGAACTCGCCACCCTTCGGGTGCTTGGAGCGTCAACCAAACAACTCACGATGATTCTCTTTGTCGAGAGTTTGCTCATCGGTGTTTTGGGTGGTGTCATAGGGGTGATTTTTGCTTTCCTCGGAGCGGTTGGTTTAGCCGCATCGTTCTCATCTTGGCAGTTCTTTTTCCCCGTCGTTTTGGATTATTATGTGGCTTTCCGTTTACTCCTCGTTATCATCTTCATCTCCATTGCCACCCTTCCAGTAGGCGTGTACCGATTGCGCAAAATGGACCTCGTTGAAAAAGTCAAAGAATTTTCAAATTGATTTCGGCTTCACCCCAACCAAAATTTTGGGCATTCTGAGGACAATTATTCAATTGTGTTTTGAATTTATCATCATCATGAACAATCAACAAATGGGGTCATAAATCTAAACAATGACATTAAGCATTTGAATATATAATTTATAGATTATTATTCATAGGCGAAGCAGTAACGCTATTTTGCTTAGCGTATGATTGATATACCGTCTCGGTTGGGGGACATTCGATAACTATGACAAAAGCGAAGTTAGAATACATTTGGCTTGATGGATACGAACCCACACAGAATATGCGAAGTAAAACCATGGTCCGCAACAACTTTGGTGGAACACTCGAAGAATGTCCAATTTGGATGTTTGATGGCTCATCAACACGACAAGCAGATGGCAGTTCCTCTGATTGCCTGCTCAAACCAGTCGCTATTTTCCCAGACCCACAACGTGTCAACGGTTACCTTGTCATGTGCGAAGTACTCAACCCAGATGGAACCCCACACCCAAGCAACGGTAGGGCGACCATTGATGATGACGATGATGATTTCTGGTTCGGATTTGAGCAAGAATATTTCATCATGGATGTTCAAACTCAACAGCCACTCGGTTTCCCAGTTGGTGGATACCCCGGCCCACAAGGCCTGTACTACTGTTCCGTTGGTGGAAAGAACACCCATGGTCGAGCACTTGTCGAAGAACATGCTGACCTTTGCCTTGAAGCTGGAATCAATTTTGAAGGCATCAACCAAGAGGTTGCATGCGGTCAATGGGAATTCCAAATCTTTGCCAAAGGAGCCAAGCAAGCTGGCGATGAATTGTGGGTTGCCAGGTATTTACTTGACCGATTGACAGAAAGTTACGGTTACTACATTGAATACCATCCAAAGCCGATCAAGGGTGACTGGAATGGTTCGGGCATGCACGCCAATTTCTCCAACGGAGCCATGCGTGATGTAGGTGGCGAAGAGCTCTTCAACAGCATTTGCGAAGCCTTTGGAAAGAACATCGAGAAGCACATGGCTGTCTATGGTGCACACAACGAAGAGCGATTAACCGGTCTTCACGAAACACAATCCATCGACCAATTCTCCTACGGTGTCTCCGACCGAGGGGCATCAATTCGAGTGCCAGCATCTGTACCAACCGATGGATGGAAGGGTCGTCTCGAAGACCGCCGACCAGCGTCAAATGGTGACCCATACAAGATTGGTGCAGTCATCATTTCGACAACCAAATCGGTTTGTTGAAATCATCAACTCAAGAACAAGTCTGCAACGACGCGTATCAAGATGCATTCAGAACTTGTGAGGTTCAGGGTGAGCCTCAGCATATTCTTGTTTCTCTTTCTTTCGCAGTCGAAGGACACCAAGCACAAGAAGAAGTAAAACCACAAGGGTTACTGCATTTGCTGCAATGATGGGCAAAGATTCGGTCAACACGCCAAATGCAAGCCAGAGCGAAATGGACAAACAAACGATGAGGAAGGTGGGAACGGAAATACCATCATGGCGCTTTTCGGACCATACTCGCTTGAGTTGAGGCCACCATGCGATAACACCGAGGACACCAGCAACAATGCCAATCGCGTCAATCATTGTGTCGTCCATGAACCGACAAACCCCGTTCTCCCTTTGAAGCCTACGACGATTTTTTCATCCTAATTTGAGAGATTGATTTGTACAACCCTCGACCAAGGGATTTCAACCGGTGATGTATCACCAACAACATGGAACCGCAACATTGCACTCCTTTCGAGTGATTCATTGAGCATTTGGCTTCCTGCAGGTATCTTTGCCATTGAGGGTTGAGATTTGAAAATGGAGAACCATGAACGGGCATGTTCCACCTCGATAGAGGTCAACGGGTGGGTTGTTCCACGAATGTCGGATTGCATCACTGAAAGGCCGAGGTCGAGCAAGTCGCCTTTGTACCGCCGTCCACCGTACACTTCGACTTCATCCCATGTGCCGAGTTGTTCAAGCGTTTTCGCAATCGTTTGATTCAAGGGTTTTTTCACACTCTTTTCGAGGCGTTCAACAATTTCTTTTTGGTTGATGATGTCGATCTCAAGATGTTGTGCAGAGTGTTTGTATTCAAATCGTGGATGTGTAAAGGCAAACCACATATGAACGCCATAGGTGTTTTTTTCGTGTCGCTCTA
Source organism: Candidatus Poseidoniales archaeon (assembly GCA_038110525.1). Lineage (GTDB taxonomy): Archaea > Thermoplasmatota > Poseidoniia > Poseidoniales > Poseidoniaceae > Poseidonia. The sequence goes on from JAYNJV010000038.1 coordinate 6,379, forward strand.
AGAGATAGTGCTCCAAATCAATGGTTTTTCGTTCATGTTTTGCTTTGACATCACCGTGAACTTGTGTGGTTCCATTGGGGCGTTCTTGAATAAAAGCACCATCTTCACCGATGGTGAGTGTGCCAGCCCAGTGCTTCTGTTCGACAGTAAACACATCTGAGCCGTGCAGCAGAACAAAATCGATTTCACCGCGGTGCGGGCCTTCTTTCTGCGGGACGCGAAGCGATTCGTAGATTTTCCAACCCTGTTTTTCCCCCGCAGCTCGCAGAAATGTTCCAAGACGAAATTCAGCGTTTTCTCCAGCACGTTGAATCGTATCGGGCTCAGTTTTGATGCATCGTTCCTTTCTCCAGCGGAGGCGGTCCAGCATACCCAAACGCATCACCTAAGAAGGTCAGCAACGCTTTCAAGAATGATACTTGGCATAAATTCCGAACCTTCGTCAAGCGAAGCAACATCATCCATGGTTGCCTCACCGGTTAACACGAGGACGCTGTGCACGTCGCTTCGATTGGCCATGGCAATATCGGTGTACAATCGGTCGCCGACCATGGCACATTGGTGCGGCTCAAGGCCCAAAGCCTCGATTTTGTGCAAAATCATTCCCGGATTTGGCTTGCCACAGACATGGGTTGGTTTGACACCAGTTGTTGCTTCAAACATGACGAGATACGAGCCAGTATCAGGGAGCCCACCTTGTGGACTTGGGCATACCATATCGGGATGACTTGCCACAAGTGGAACGCCAGCATGAAGATGAACACTCGCGGTTGAGATTTTTTCGTAGGTGAGTTCGGTATCGTACCCGACCACCACATACTGAGGTGCCGTACTGCGTGTTGAGATGCCAACTGCTTCGAGCATCTCGCACATGCCTTTGGTTGCAACAGCCCATGTTTCTGTGACGTTGTTTGTCTGGAGCCAAGCGATGAGGTCGTGAGTGGAAAGAAGGATTTCATCATCGGTAGCATGAATCCCGAAGCCTTGCAATTTTGCTTTGTACTGGTCGACCGAACGGCTTGAATTGTTGGAAAGGAAAAATGTGGCAACGCCTTGTTGTTTGCAACGCTCAAGGAAATCGTGAGCACCTTCGATAAGATTGCTGCCCATGTACATCGTACCATCGAGGTCGAGAAAGATGGCTTTGATGTCGGTTGGTAATGAAGTCATGAAATCACCTAAAACATGAGCGTTCGAAACATAAACCACTTGGAATGGAGTTGTTCCTGTGCTTCTTTACTTGCAATCATTTCGGTCATCATCTCTTGAATCACGGGTTTTTTGCTGGCCTTTTTGACAAACCAATTGAGCAACCATTTCTTCCGACTTAATTTTTGCATTCGAAACGAATTGGAGAGTTCAGGTCCAAGCAATTCCCAGAGTTCATGTTGATAGGATTCTGCACTTTTCCCTTCGACAATGTGTTCGCATACCATCTTTCCACTTACAAGGGCATTTCCAACACCTTCTCCACTAAACGGGTCAACAAGTGATGCAGCATCTCCAACCAACCAAAGACCACATCCTGCAGACCTTCTTGGTTGCAGAGATGCTTTCTTTCGAGGCGATCCGAAGGGCAACTGCCATCCGCGACCTGTACCTTCAATCATGGTGGCATTGGCAAAGCGTTTCTTGAAAATTGGATGGTTTGCAATGACATCGGCTTGAAGTGCTTTGAGTTTCTTGGATTGTTTGTCGAGTTCAGATACGACCATCCCGATACCCACATTGACCACGCCTTTGGAAACGGGGAAGAGCCAAAAGTAACCAGGAATGACCGTATCGACAAAGTGAATTTCGATGTCCCCTATCGAATCTTCACAGCCCTCGACCCCACTCCAATATTCGCGGTACCCTCCGCAGTAGTGGTCGCGGTCGAACATGACTTCGCCAAAAGTATCCTCGATGAGTGATTTAGCCACAGGACATCGGTAGCCACCAGCACCGACGATGTTGGTTGAATTGAAGGTCAGCACCTCGCCCTTACGCCCGCCGATTCGTACCTCAACCCCGCTTGCCCTTCGTTGTGATTTTGAACCAGCACCAGGGTCTTGTCCACCGTTTCCGTCGTCGTACAACACATTGATGACTTCACCACCTTGGATGATGGAGCCCCCGTTGTCACGGACGAGTTGCTGAACGCGATTGAACAAGAGGTGGTCGAATTGTTGTCGAGGAAGGGCATAACCTGCTTCCAATTTTTCAACGTCTTCTTCAGGTAGGGCAACTCGTACATGATGGCCTTTGGGAGAAGAGAACACAATTCCTGTGACCCTGAAGTGTTCGGTTTGTTCGATATCGGCTTTGACGCCGAGATTTTTGACATGGCTCAACGATTTTCCACCTACGGCATCACCGCAAATTTTGTCCCTCGGCCACGCGTCCTTTTCGATGAGCAAGACCCTTTTTCCTTCGAGGGCGAGATAACCTGCTGCACTTGAACCACCTGGGCCACCGCCGACCACAATTGCATCAAAATCTGCTCCATTTTCGGGCATCGGGCCTGTTTCAATTTTACCATACCATGAGGTTGCCTCATACATGGATTCCATGCCCATGCCTGCTTGTGAACAACGGTAACACTTGAGAATATGGTTTCTTGTCAATGAAAGAATCATCATCTTGATTCCATTCGATACGACCGTCGATGAGGGAATTTGCATGAACATCACCTTCGAAACCTCACCTGCAATGCACAGACGTGCGTTGATTCTCCTCCTCTTTGTGACGGTCATTTGGGGTGGAACATTCATTTGGATGAAGATGGCTCTCAACGCCCTCGAGGTCGAAATCGATGCTTACGGCATCACCACGGTGGTGTTCACACTCATCGCAGCACGATTTTTGATTGCCATCATCGCTCTTCTCTCAATATCGCGTGACGCACGTGCGTCGCTGCGAGATGCGGTGATGTGGAAAAAAGGGGCGATGCTCGGAGGATTGATGTTTGCAGGATTTGCTTTGCAGATGGTTGGTCTTGATGATGTCAATCCCGCAACCTCAGCATTTCTTACTTCTATGGACATCGTCCTTGTTGCACTGTTGAGCACGTATTTTGCCGGCCTACCAATCACGAGAGGACTTGCTCTCGGTGTGGTTCTTGCGACCATCGGGGCGGGTTTCATCGATGGACCGCCACACCTCACCTGGGGCCGAGGTGAATTCTTAACCTTGCTTGGTGCAGTGATTTTTGCCTTTCATATCATGCTCATTCAAGACCTCACTCAGAAATACAATCCGCTCGGCATCACTCAAATTTCCTTTGTCGTCGTGTTCATCGCATGTCTTGTGCCCTTGCCATTTCTGGCCCCGAATCTACCATCGGCAATGTGGGACATTTATACCACAAAAGGCGTGCTGGTTCCACTTGTTTGTCTTGGACTGTTTGGTTCATTTTTGGCCCTCGTTCTTCTCAACACCTATCAGCGACATCTCCACCCAGTACAAGCATCCATCATTTACACTTTTGAGCCAGTATGGGCCACCATCTTTGGCCTCACTTTTGCCTTCGTTCCTTGGTCGCTGTGGATTGCCTTTGGTGGCTTGGCTATTTTCATCGGCAATCTCGTCGTCGAAGTGTCAAGCCACAAAGATGACGACGACGCTACAATATCAACTGCAGACGAAGTCGAGGAAGACGATTAACGAAAACTTCCTGCTTTTCCTTCGTAGTGGTAAAACGAAACCATGGTCTGGGTTGCCCCTATGCCTTCAATGGATGAAATTTCATCAAGAATAGAATCACCAAGTACATCCATGCTCGGAGCTACTGCTTCAACAAGAATGTCCCAATCACCGGTGATAATATCGCATCGAACCACATAGCCAAGCGATGCGACCTGTTCCGAAACTCTTCGACGATCGATTTGGTGGCCTTCGCAACGCAGGAAAAGAAACGCTCTTAGATTGAGGCCAAGTGCTCGGGCATCTTTTTCAATGGTGAATTTTCGAATAACACCACGGTCCTTCATACGTCGAATCCTATCGTGTACCGTCACCCTTGGCATGGAAAGAACATCGGCAATGGCTTGGGTGGTTTGGCGGGAATCTTGCTCAAGACACTCAAGAATGGCTTCATCGCGCTCATCAAGTTCTGTTGGCATGCTTCGATGGATGAACGGAAAGGATTCAAAGATTTCGTCGAATCGTCGGTTTATCAAAGATAAAAGCAATATTCTTTCGACATTTATCCAAAAATCAAACCATATTGTTGATGAACTTCAAACATTTAAGGACATTCGGGGCTAAGATGACCGACGATACGACCAAAAATCAATTTGGAACACAAGCAGTACACAGTGGCACACAACATGTAGGGGATGCCGTCAACACGCCCGTGTTCCTTTCTTCCACATACAAACTCACCGAGGAGCGTTACGCTGGGTGGGCTGCGGGTGCCCAACACACCTTGTTGTATGCAAGAATGTCATCGGTGAATTCCGATGCTGTAGCACAAAAGATGAGTGCTCTCGAAGGTGGTGAAGACGCTGAAACCTTTGCGTCTGGAATGGCTGCCATATCAACCACTCTGCTTGCATTTCTCAATGCTGGCGACCACCTTGTTGCTTGCCCAGATGTATACGGGGGGACATATGGGCTTTTGACTGAAGAATTGCCAAGATTTGGCATTTCGCACACAATGGCGGACATTCGAGACCCGGCATCCTACGAAGCCGCTATTGAGCCGAACACCAAAATTCTCTACATTGAAACACTCACCAACCCGATGTTGAAAATTTGCGATATTCCTGCCTTTGTTGACATCGCCAAGCGTCACAACTTGTTGCTCATTATCGACAATACCTTTGCCTCACCTTGGGGATGCCGCCCCATTGAAATGGGTGCAGACCTTGTGATTCACTCCACCACAAAATACCTCGGTGGGCACTCTGACCTCATCGGTGGATGTGTGGTTGGCCGTGCGGATTTAATCACGCAGATCTTCAAGCGAAAAATCCATTTTGGTGGAAGCCAAGATCCACATAATTGCTACCTGCTTGAACGAGGTATACGCACACTCGATGTTCGAATGCCACGTATTTGCGAGAACGCTGCGACCATTGCTGCACGACTCGAAGCACACCCAATGATCGCAAAAGTGTACCATACTTCCCTCGCTTCGCATCCGGACAGTCATATCGCTGGCAAAATCTTACCCAAAGGCTCGGGTATGGTGGCCTATGTGGTCAAAGGTGGGGATGCAAATGCCCTTTCGTTCATGAGAAACCTCAAACTCATCTACGAGGCAACCAGTCTTGGAGGCGTGGAATCACTGATTGAATGTCCTTTCAATTCAAGCCACATGTCGATACCAGAAGACGTACGTACGGCAGCAGGTATTGAACCCGGATTTGTTCGAATGAGCATTGGTATCGAGAATGCTGATGACCTGTGGGCCGACATCGAACAAGCACTCGCTCAACTTTGATGGATGGCGAATTGCCCATGGACACCGAATTGCTGCTTGCAGCACTCGCATTCATCATCCCAATGTGTTTTACGCCCGGTCCGAACAATATTCTGTGTGCCGCACATGGTTCAAAATTTGGTGTCAAAGCCTCACTTCCGATGATTTTCGGTATGGGCATTGGTTGGTCACTTCTCGGCATTTTGATTGGTATTGCAACCGATTCAATTGAGAAATACAAGACGGTTTTTGATGCTCTTGGTGTTGTTGGGGCCTTGTATATCGCCTACATTGGCGTAGGCGTGATGCGAAGTTCTTCGGTGAAATCCGAGCACGTCGATGAACGCCTTGGCTTCAAAACAGGGTTTATGCTCCAACTTGTCAATGGCAAAGCCTGGATTCATTTTCTCGTCTTGATGACCACCTTTGGTGCGGTGTTTGGTGCTGGTGTCATTTCAAAGGTTCTTTTGGTCTTGCTCAACCTTTCATTCGGATGGCCAGCCGTACTGACTTGGGCTGCATTCGGTTCGTATTTGCGCAGTTTGTTTACTTCAGAACGCTCTGGAAAACGACTCAACCAAATCTTTGGTATCGCCCTCATTGGCGTTGCGGTGTATTTGGTTGTGGTTTGATTACTGTCCGGTGTTGACTTTTAATTCTTCAAATGCCGCATTCCACTGTTCTTCAAGCGATGAGTCTTTTTCTTTTGATGCAAGCAATTGAACACCTATGTTGAGCATCTTTTCTGCAGGCAGTGCCCATACACCACCGCGGTCGCGGGCATCGTTGTCGAAATGCCACTCTTGTCCTTTGGAGCGATTCGCTGCAACAAGCCAAGCCCACGCTGAAGCAGCACCATCGATTGTCTTGTGTCGTTGTGTCGCAACACGTTCGGTTGCACCTGGCCCGAGGACAAGTCCTTGAACGATGTACTCCTCGATGTCACTGGCACATCCGTGTCCTTCGTGGCGTGGGAATTTTTTGTATTTGTTCGCAAGCTCCCTGTTCTTTTCAAGTTCCTTCAAAAACTTCCCAAATGGTTTTGGCGAATCGAGTTGTTTTTGCCAAATTTCATCGATTTCTTTTCCAACAAGACCTAGAGCCTTGAGGCCCGCTTGTCCATGGTGCTCCCACAGCGCCGTCAAGATGTCAT
>JAYNJV010000039.1:0-12649 GCA_038110525.1 Candidatus Poseidoniales archaeon
TGAACAAGAGAATTGTTCATAAGATGTTGGCAACTGCTCTTCTAAGGCGAGGTGAAGAGTATTTCAGAAATTCAAGAAGCGGACCTTGAAGGGCGTTGGGTGACTTGGCTTAGAGAAACCTACGCAGAGCAAATACATACTTTAACTCAACTTTGGCCGGAGAATCAATCGCTTGAGGTATCCTACAGAGTCATCGAAAGTCTCGACCACGATTTTGCACAAAACATTCTTGCTCATCCAGATGCGAATTTTCAATCCGCAAATAGAGCCCTCAACCAAATTTTACTCGATAGCGGATACGGAAACCTCCAACCTTTTGTTCGAATTCAAGATCTCCCAAGCACACAAATTCGCCCAATTTCGGAAATTCGGGCTCATGACATTGGCGTGTTTATCTCACTTGATACCGTTGTCACAAAAATAACAGGAGTGCGACCACGTTTGTACAGGGCCACCTTTGTTTGTGACAAGTGCGGACACCCAACTGTTGTTGACCAATACAACGAGCAAGAACTCGTCGAGCCACTTCAGTGTAGTGGTGTCGATGGTGGTTGTGGCGGTGAAGGTAGGCAAGTTCGATTTACTTTACATCACCAGCATTCAGTGCTCATCAACACCCAATTTGTGGAATTACAAGAATTACCAGAGCAAATGAGAGGAGGTCTGCAACCATCTCGATTAATGTGTATTGCAGAACAAGATTTGACTGGTCGAGTGACCCCTGGTGATAGGGTCAAGGCAAACGGGGTGCTTTTCATTCGTTCCCAACGAAAAGCAGGGAAGCAAACGCCATTGTTTGATTATTATTTCAACATCCATTCTCTTGAACATCATAGCGTAGCCCTCGAAGAAATCAAAGTGACCGAGGCAGAAGAAATTCAAATCAAAGAAATTGCTTCAAATCCCGATGTTTTTGAAATCCTAAAAGCATCGATTGCTCCTTCGATTTTTGGCATGAACCACATCAAAGAATCACTTGCACTCCAATTGTTTGGTGGTGTCCCAGGTCTGAACAAAGATACCACAAGAATACGAGGTGATATTCACATCCTCCTGATGGGTGACCCCGGTGTAGCGAAATCTCAATTGTTGAGTTATATGGCAAAAATATCTCCAAGAGGTCGATTTACATCTGGTCAGTCCGCATCAGCAGCTGGTCTTACCGCTGCGGCAGTTCAAGATTCGAGTGCAGACGGCAGATGGACACTCGAAGCAGGGGCCCTTGTCTTAGCAGATATGGGGCTTGCAGCCGTCGATGAGTTTGATAAAATGTCAAACTCAGACCGAGCGAGTATGCACGAAGCGATGGAGCAACAACGAATTTCGATTGCAAAAGCAGGAATCAATGCGACATTGAGTACACGGTGTGCAGTTCTCGCTGCAGCAAATCCTCAATCTGGACGCTTCAAATCACTCAGTGAAGTTCCCCTTGTGCGTCAAATCAATCTTGAACCTCCATTGTTATCTCGATTTGACCTCATTTGGGTCATGACAGATACACCCGATTTTGATAGCGATACGCGAATCGCAGAGCACATTCTCAAAAATAGGCGAGCAGCATCGAGCGAAATACTCGTCAAGGAAGGGTCAGTACCCGATCCAACGAAGGCAACCTCCTTTGGTGAAGATGATGTTCAAGGTGACAACGGGTTTCAAACACTGCACAAGGATTTCCTCAGAAAATATGTTGCTTATGCAAAGAGAAACATACATCCTAAAATGCCTCTTGAATTGTTTGAAGAATTTATCGCATTTTATGTTCAAAAGCGGCAAGAAAAAGGTCAAGCAGAAGATAGTATTACAATGACAGCACGTGATATCGAAGCGATTTCGCGATTGGCAGAAGCGAGTGCCCGAATTCGTTTGTCAAAAATCATCGAACGAATAGACATGGACCGTGCGACTCGATTGTTTAGGCATTCAAGAGACGAATCCATTGGCGGTGACCTCACAACAATGGAATCAGGCAAGAAACCAACGACGAGAAACAGGGAACAAAGTATCCTTCAAATCATTGAGAAGTTCGCTATCGATGGCGGCACTGGCTTTGCAAATTTGAACGAAGTGCTCATCGAGGCCAACCGATTGAACATCAACAACGACCAAGCAGAGGAAATTATCGATAAACTCGTATCTGGTGGGCGCTTGTATAGGCCATCGGGATACGAAACCATTGGGCTTGCATAAGCGTTCATCTCCATCGGCGTTCTCATGAAGGGGGATGTGTTCCAAGGTGTATGGCGGGGGCATCGAGTGAGCCAAGTGGCGACATTTCATCCCCCGAATCCCTCGATTGCGATGAACTTGGATTCATGTGCGGTTTAGAAATTCATCAACAACTTGGTACTGGAAAACTACACTCGCGCCAGCGAGGTGAGTTATTTGATGTCGCCGCAGATAGCGTACCTTCGGAGTGGCATCGAACACATCGCAGACTTCGTGCTCCAAAAGGTGAAAGTGGTTCAGTTGATGTTGCAGCAAAATTTGAACAAGCCCGAAAACGATCGTTCGAATATGTACAATCTCCCAATGCGGGACTCATTGAACTCGATGAATCGCCACCCCTTCCCCTTGATGAACAAGCACTTGATATCTCTTTGACTGTGTCCGCATTGCTCCAAGCCCAACCCTTACCCATGCTCCAAACCATGCGAAAAACAGTGGTTGACGGCTCCAACACAAGTGGATTTCAACGCACAACCCTCGTTGCAACAAATGGGATTCTTTCGACCACTCAAGGCGATGTAGGTATCGATGTGATTTGTCTTGAGGAGGATAGTGCACGAAAACTCGACTCCATCAAAACAGATGATGGAACAATTGTGCTCTACAATCTTGATCGACTGGGTATTCCACTTATTGAAATCGCAACGTCGCCCGATGTAAAAAGTCCTGAGCATGCTCAAGAGACGGCAATAGGATTAGGAAAAGTGCTAAGACAAACAAGACGAGTTCGTCGAGGCCTTGGAAGTATTCGACAAGACCTCAATGTCTCAATTGGATGCGGGGACAGAGTTGAAATCAAAGGTTGTCAAGATTTGCAATGGATTCCCCAAATCATTCGACTTGAGATGGCAAGGCAACTGCATTTTTATCGACTTGCAAATACGCTTCGTGCTTCAATAAAAGCACCAATGTTACCAGCGCATAGGAATGAAGATGATGAAGGAATTGAACAGCAGGTTAAGGACATGGTTTCTGCATTATTTTCTCAACCGCCCAGGGATGTGTCGGTATGTTTCTCTTCATCGACTTCTGATATGGTTGTCAAAGGACTTGGACAAAAGAACATCATGTTGGGTTTGAAACTTCCACACCTCGCAGGCCATTTAGGCACCAAAACATTTGATGCGACTGGTGCTCAAATGCCACGGCTGGGACGGGAATTAGCAGGAGCTGCAAAATTAGCAGGAGTTCAAGGGATTTTTCATTCAGATGAATTACCTGCGTATGGTATCACCCAAGATGAAGTCGATGATGTTCGCAAACATCTCGAATTATCTGATGGAGATGGGTTTGCCCTTTGTCTTGCACCATCATGGCAGTCCGTACTCGCCTTGGAATCGGTCAAAAATCGAGCACAACATGCATGGCATAGAATTCCAAAAGAGGTCCGAAATGTCGTTGTCAAAAAAGGTGCACCAGAAGATGGCACAACCACGCCGATGCGCCCCCTTCCAGGAAGCTCGAGAATGTACCCCGAAACCGATGTCCAAACAAATCGTATCAATGTTGAACAGTGGAATCACATCAAATCCAATCTACCTCCAAACGAAGATGAACGCTTCGCTCGCCTTCAATCCAGCGGGATTTCAGAAGACCAAGCACGGCAATTGCTTTCAAGAGAAGAGGATGACATATTCTTTGAATATTTAGCAAACCTACCACCTAAATTTTGGGCAGCACTTATGCTCGATTATGAAGGTCAATCTTCTCAATTGCTTCAATACATAGCCCAACTTCACGAGCAGAATGTGTGTGCTCGTGACCACATTGACACTGTTGTTGACCATTTCTCAACCGATTCGAATGCTTCCTTGGAGTCCATTCAAGCCTATTGTGAGCAGCATGGTCTTGCGCCCGCATCAGCCGATGATCTTGCCACAATTATTGATAATGTTCTTGCTGAAAGAAAAGATTTCATTCTCGAAAAAGGAATGGGTGCAATGGGTCCATTGATGGGCGTGGTGATGCAAGCAGCTGGTGGAGCAGATGGCAAGCAGGTCAGCACCTTATTGAGGCAAGCAATTCAAAGAATGATAGAGTGAAGAAGCATGTGCATTCGAAGGATTGCTTTCATGCTCATCGCTATGTTCTTCATTTCTCTTCCTTCATCAGCCATCGACGTTGAAGAAATCACGCTTGATTGGACATATGAATTTGAACATGGCTATATCACGACAGCACCGGTCATTTCGGATGACACAATATTTGTCCGCTCATCCGGTTTTTGGAGTGATGATGCTCGACCGAAGGTCGTTGCGCTCGACTATGACGGAGAGGTGAAATGGCAATACACCAACAACGACTCTGTTCAGCACGACATGTCTCCCCTGATTGATGTACAAGCCGGCGAAGGAGAATGTGGTTCATGGGAGTCAATGCTCATCGTACCTTGGGCAAATGGAGAAATCACTGCTCACAACACCTCAACCGGTGATGTTCTATGGACGAATCAATCTTTTGTTCAAAATTGGGGAGTTACCGGCCAAGCAGCCGTTCAAAACGATCAACTTGTGGTGCCGACCCGCAACGGATTGAGCGTTCTCTGTCTTGCAAACGGACATAGAATCGACGAATTCGAACTTGGATTAGGGTGGAGAAATGGAGTCGCTGTTGATGAAAATGGTTACTGGATTGGTGATGAAAATGGCACTTTATGGCATGTGGAGAATGGGACCGTCGAATCATTTTATGTCGATGAAGGTTTGATTCGGCATGCCCCAATTCTTACGTCCAGTGGTGTGTTGATTCATGTACAAACCAATGCAAAAAGTAATGTTTTTTTCTTTAATACTTCATCTCAATCAATTTCTCTCCTCAATGAAAGTGGTCCTTCACCTGGCATCCCAAAACTCATCGGTGATTTTGTAGTGACCACAGACAGTTCGTATGTTCGTATTTTCGATTGTAGTGGGGATTGCACACAAATAGATTCAATGCCATCACATTCAAACGGAGAGATTGGTATAGACAGAATTGGAAGAATTTGGTTGCCACAGAATGTGATGGAGGGGGGCCTTCTTGTCTTGACACTGAATTCTTCAGGCCACATCGAATCTTCTTGGCCCTTCAATACAACACTTGACGGATATTCAACCGCGGCTCCAGTGTTTGGAGACTCGATATCTGAAATTCTCGTCGTAGGAAATGATTTTGGTGAACTTCAATTCTATTCTTCAGAGGTCGTTGAAGCGGGTGAAGAGAGTGAGTATCGGTATCATGACCTCTTGATTGGCATGGTATTCTTTGCCTTCATTTTTCTATGTGGTCATTTCATTGTCCATGGTTCTCAAATTTGGGCCCTTCGATTATTTTTCACTTCTATACTGATCAGCATCTTATTACTCAGTCCAGAAATCATCCTTCTTTTGGAAGATTCCAAACCCGAAGCCTTTCAACCGACATCAGATGTCGAGCAATGGTCATCGGATTGGCCATTGGATTGGCAAGATACCCAAGTGGTCATCATTGAATTGCCCAATGGCGAGATTGTGGACGGAGGTTACACAGGCTACGATAACGTGTACTCTTTGACAAAAGCAATGGCAGAACAAAATGACATTGACATCGAGATTGAAGAATTTCATTTTGGAACATTCATCGTTAGTTTTTCTGGAGTGGAAGGAAACGGCTGGGAATTCAAAATCAACGGCACATTAGGAACAATTTCTGCAGACCAGACGACGATGCCAGATTCTGGAATTCTGCGTTGGACGCTTGCATCTTGATGGTAATGCCTAAGTCCGATTATCTTCTCGGGGTGTCATGTTCTCTGCTGTTGGCACCCATGGGCCTGTCTTGTCACCATTAGCAGATTTCATGCTCGACATTCTTTTCGTATCATTTGGATTCATTCTTTTTTCATTATCCAAGCCTTCAAAAATGCAATCATTCTTGTTTGGAGCATTTGTTTTGGTGATTGTCGCTGGTCGGATATTGTTTCAACCACTCCCAAATGTTCAACCTGTCACATTGGCCGTTTTACTCATGGGCGCTCATCAAGGAGTTCAACGTGGCGTGAGTTTTGCAATTCTTGTCACCCTTCTTTCAAATGTGTTCATCGGCGATGGTTGGTGGACGATATTCCAAGCACTTGGATGGTCAGCCGTGGCCATTCTTGGAGCAACAGTTGCTTCGAAATCCAATGAAATGCTTGATTTCAAATCTCTTCTGATTCTTTCCGCAGTATCAGCTGTCCTGTTTGATGTGATCACAACATTCTCCTTAGTAGATAGGTCCACAACACCAATCGGTTTTTTGTCGCTACTTTATTCTGGTCTAATGTACGATGTGTTCCATGTCATTGGCAATATGAGTTTTGTAGTTTGGTTCGGTCATACCATGCAACAATTTTTGTTACCGCTTCCCGAAATTACCGAGGATGTTCAAATGGTAGAGGACGTGTATGTTGTCCGCGGATGACCATTTGAGTATGGCACTTCTTGTGCGTACTGACCTTGAAATGTCGATGGGTAAGGTTGCAGTTCAATGTGCACATGCTGCAGTCGATTGTTCACTTCAAGCACGAAAGTCAATCCCTCAAATTTTTGAAATGTGGAGGAACACAGGTTCTCGAAAAATTTGCCTCTCTGCCATTGACGATGTGGATATTATGTATTGGAAAGAAAGATGCGAGGAGGCAGGACTTGTCCATGCTCTTATCCGTGATGCTGGAAAAACTGAAGTTCCACCAAATACGATTACCGTTCTTGGTGTCGGGCCCGCTTACAAAGCATCACTTGATGAGTTATTTTCTCAACTTGAGTTGTACGGGGTGGATTGATGGGCCTTCGTTCCTTCTTGCACAGATTAACGGCTCCCAAAATTGGAGGTGTGGTTGAAGCACGTCCAATCAAACTCGCTCTTGTGGTCAACCATAGTTTGGGGATGAAAAAAGGCAAAATTGCTGCACAGGTCGGTCATGCTAGTGTGCAGACTCTCCTTTCTGCTGGTTCATTTATGCCGCAAATGGTCGATGCATGGTTGGCTCAGGGGCAGAAGAAAGTATGCCTGAAAGCAGTGGATGAACAACACTTGAACGAACTTCAAGCAAAAGCACGCCAATTGAAACTGCACACGAGTAAAACTATTGACGCCGGCCATACTCAAATCCCCAAAGGAAGTTTCACCGTCCTCGCTATTGGCCCCTCGTACGAAGACGACATTGACGAGATTACTGGTGAGTTACCATTGTTATAACATCAAGGAATTGATGAATAAGAAGTGTGTGGTTATCCTCATGCGGGATTTCAATAATGATCGAATTGATTTTCGCAGTGATACTGTGACACAGCCCACCTCAGCCATGCGAGATGCGATGATGAACGCTCGTGTTGGAGATGATGTTCTTGGTGATGACCCGACGGTTATCGAACTCCAACAACGTGTAGCAGCACTTTTTGGAAAAGAAGCAGGATTATTTGTTCCTTCTGGTACAATGTCGAACGCAATCGCATTGCGAACGCATACTGTGCCTGGAGATGAAATTGTATGCGACAAAACCGCCCACATTTATAGATATGAAGGAGGAGGTTTTGCAGCTTTATGTGGGGCGTCTATTTCACTGGTTGAAGGTGAAAAGAGCCTAATGACACCCGACCAAGTACGTGTGGCTATTCGAAAGTCAGCAGGTTCCCAAAGCCATTATCCAAACGGAAGTTTGGTTTGTGTGGAAAATACCGCAAACCTTGGAGGAGGGGCGTGTTATGAACAAAGCGTCCTCGATGGAATTGCACATGTTGCAAAAGACTTCGAATGCGCAACGCACATCGATGGTGCCCGAATTTTCAATGCAAGTGTTGCGACTAAAACACCTGTTGATCGCATGACTGCACATTATGACTCAGTTTCTGTTTGCCTTTCAAAAGGCCTTGGTGCACCAGTGGGTTCTGTGCTCTTGGGAACAACCTCGTTTATCGCAAATGCACACCGCTGGCGAAAGATGTTCGGTGGTGGAATGAGGCAAGCAGGGATGTTAGCAGCAGCAGGATTGTATGCGCTTGAAAACAATATTATGCGATTGGAAGAGGACCATCGTCGAGCCAAAGATATTGCAATATTTTTTGATGGAACAGATGGTTTTGATGTCGATGCATCGACTGTACAAACCAACATGGTGTATGTAAACACAGAACAGCCAGCGACATATTGGGTCAACCATCTTTCAAACCATGGCATTGATGTCTTTGACGTAGGGGAACACAGACTTCGATTTGTAGTCCATCTGCATATGACCGATGAAGACCTTGTCCATCTCAAACAAGCAATTTTGTCATAGTTTAAATCGAGTCATAGCATTCAACAAAGTATGAGTCATGACGATATTCTCTGTAAATTATGTTCCGTTCGAAATGTAGAACAAGACCACGAGTATTGTGAACTATGTACATCGCTTTGTTCAAAATCGAAAACCAACGAGTGGAAAATTGAAGTGAACCCGAACACTAAAAACGAGATACTTCGATTGATGAACAATGCAAGGCAATCACCCACCAGATGGAGAAGAATCTCACCAATGCTTGAATTGGATGTCTTGTCTTGGTTTCAACTCCCAAATAATGGAGACCCGGTCACAGAACTCCCATGTGGCGAGGAAGAGTTTTCGGACATCATTGAATTGAAATTTTCGAATGGACCATTGACAAGACATCAAGAGGAGATGTTGAGACGTGGGGTTCTACTTCACGATGGCTCAGTGCTATCGATTCAAGGTGATGATTGCTTTATTGACCACTTTAGATTGACAAGAATCACCCCAACACACCTTCTTTTCAAGATATTATGCCAACGGGAGCAACGAATCGGATGGAACCTCAAGCAATTTTTCCTTGCATCATCTGCTTTATCGTATAGCATGAACCCCGAACTTTTGCAAAGACATCGACCAATTTCAGCAGGAAAAGAATCGTTTCATGCTATGTTGAGATGGCTGGGTAGTATCATCTCATGTTCAATGGAGCGAACTGAGTTATCTTCAGGTATTCAAGCATGGGCTTACGATGTCAATTCATATTATCGCAACTTCCGAGACGAAAATTTCGTCGAGCATTATAAAAATGCAATACGTAACATCCCAGACGGTCTTGAACAATTGTTCCCAGAGCCTTGGTTTAACGCATGGAATCTCGAAACAAACATACACCACCAAGACGAAAATCAAGTGCATCCAATTCGATTTACAAAAGATAAAATCAAAATTCGTTGTCGAAAGAAAGATGGGTCAGCATGCTGGGTTTCTGTTTTGGAACAACCTCTTCATATCGCATTTGTGCTTTCAGCTTGCTTCTATCCTGTTGACCATCCAGCAAGGGAACTTTTTTCTGCATTTCAGGCAACATGGTTTAGTGATGAAGTTGAAACACCCATCCAAGAAACACCCTTTGGCGTTTCCATTCAATTTTTGCAAGGCTGCTTGAATGCAGCAGATAACAATGCAATTGTGTATCGTTCAAGAATTCTCATCAAAGGTAATTTTGGACATTATTATGAATTGAAATTGGGGCATGGTGCTCACGGAGCACCATACATTTTGCGTCCACTTCATTGTTCTGGCACGACATTACGTTATTATGATTCATTATGTATTCACAATGGTGCGAGCCAAAGAAGATTGCCCATTGGAGATACAATTGGTTCTGTGGTGCTCGGTATCACCAATGATGCTATCTCCTCACAGCAAGTAGATAGCCTTCGCCAACACCTCGTGCGGAGACCTCCGTTGCTTCTCACACCTACGAATAAGAAAGAATTTTTTGAGAGCATCGATAGTCCAATCTTCGATCAATTCGTTCATCAAAATACCCATTACGTACATGGCCACCACAGAAATGAACGTGAAATTGGAACAACCCGTTGGTTTCACCAAAGAGAAACTCAACCAATTGATAAAACCCGTCAGACCCAATTTCGGGATGAACATGAGTATGTCGAAAGATTTGGCGAACGAGTATTTGTTGAACACAGGAGATTACTCGCGGATCGAGATAACTTATCATTGGACGTCCATCGAACTACACTTGAAGAATTTACACATCGAGAAGCAGTTCTTGCCTGGAAAAGATTGGTCGACCAATCGATTGATTCACCACATAAAGAAAATTTTGAACCAGCTCATAGGATTCATGAATACATTAGGAACATGAGACTTCATCGTGATCCTCCATACAATCGATTTGACATGTTCCGTGGCCGTGACCAAAATCGTGTAACATATCTGCATGGATGTGGAGATGTGAGAGATGGAGAAAGACGATGGTGTGAAACCTTTGCCCGAGTCTGGGAGTGCATGCATACTCAACCAATCGACTCCACTCTTCAGTTCTTCACAGATGATGCTCAAGTGCTAGGGTTTCAACACTTTGAATTGAAAGTCACCATACGTGATGGGGATGAACGAAATTTCATTCGGAAAATGGCTGAACTTCTCGGATATGAACTCTTAGTCGAGGAAGGACAAAACATTACCATGATACGACGACATGCACATCATGCCGACGCAAGAATTGAAATTGCAAGAATGTTGAATGTATTGCAACAGCGTCAAGGTGCAGAAAGAGCACCACCCCGTTGGTGGAATTACATCGATCGTGAAAATGTGCCACTTCAGGTCGAAAGAGGACGATGGCAATTGCATGAAGATTTGAGGGACAATCCTAAAGGGCAACGACACCGGGTACAATTTCAAGATTTGTGAATCAAGACTACACGCTTTCGATAAATATGCGATAATTGAATTACAATAGCCGCTTGAACTTTAATGTTACAACGATAGCAATGATGGCAAAAATATCGATGAGACCGAGATACGGCAATGGATTGTCCATAGAATCGTCATCAGAAATCATCGGTTCATCACAACACCCTTCGAGAACAATAGGTTTGAACTCGTACATCAAATGAACTTCAACATCATCACCGTCAAATGCAACTGGAATGGGTAAAGTTTCTGAGCCATTCGTAGCATTTCCTAACGAATGAATTTCTCGAACGATATGTGGATAGTATCCAAGTTGATTCGACCCTTCTTCAAATGTGGCCCCACGTTCTACAAACCAAACTTGAACATCGAGCGAATAATTTGCAAGAACATTTGAACTAATGTTGACATTCCAGGCGACGATTCCAGATTCACCTGCTGGTGTCCAGACAAATTGTGTCGACCCTTCATCCATAGGGGGTGTTGAATTGGTTAATTCATCATAATCGTCCTTCAATGATTCTCCATCGGCAACACTACCGATTTTCTTGAGGTATCCATTGAACACCACTGTTGGTGGGATTCGAAGACCGTAACGGTCTTCCCAACGCTCATCAAGAGCGACAGAACCAAACGGGTCTTCTGTTTCTCCAATCGCTCTGTGAAAATGGTATTGTTGAAGATATTGAGAAGGAATTTCATTTAATGCATGCTCAACATCGACACAATTGGTACACCACGTTGCCGTATAATCTTCGACCAGCGCGGGTAAATCCACAAAAGAATCGGATGCAGTTGATGAATTTGAGGCGTTGGTCCATTGACCTCCGACGATGAAACCAACATCCAATTCTTCAACTGGGGCGGCCGTATTCGAAGGGAAAACAATGAGGAGCATCAGTCCGAGAGCAACAACCTGCCATGCTCGCATGAATCATCGATTCACACCTTTGGTTTGACCTTTACCCTATTTTTCTTCAGAAATGTCAGCATCGTCATCATTTGTTGTGTTGTTGTTCAATGATGCAATTCGTTGTGCAAGAACAGCAACAAGATACGCAAGTGGCAATAATGATCGATCCACACGAACCATATGAATGAAGTTTGCAAGACCTTGTGCAGTCATGGATACCTCCTCAGCAATGAGTGTGAGGCAACGGTGGCTTCCAACATGAGCCTCAAGGGACACATACACAAGCATTGCCATGATTTTCTTGGCTGGATGATTGGTCAATGGACCATAGAGTGAAGCTTCTTGAAGAATGTTCATGCGTTGTTCGATGTCATAGTTCATGCTTTCAAGGATAATATCGTCGATACCATGGTCTGATAAGGCTTCGATGAGCATCTTCAAAGCAACGGTGAAGTCATCATCACGGTTGGCGACCATAAGGTCTTTGTTGTGTCTTTCGGCAATGAATCGAAGTCCATTGCATCGAAGGCCATGTCGTATCTGTGCCTTCAAGCATTTGTCAACGATTTGTCTTGCTTTGTTGACCAACTCCTCAGGGAGACCAAAGGACTCACGCTGAGCATCGAGTTGGACGCGTTGAATAAGTCCTAAATTGGATGCCCACTCCAAAATGGCCATGGCGAGCAAGTAGTTGTTCAGGGGTCCTGCTGTTGAACGATTTTCTTCACCGCGTTTTGAAAAGAAGTCATCTGAGATTCGATTGACACTTTGAGCGACATTCTTCAGGTTTTTGTCTTTGCGACGAGCCTGTTCAAGAG
>JAYNJV010000040.1:0-12626 GCA_038110525.1 Candidatus Poseidoniales archaeon
TTACCAATCATCTGGATACTTGTACGGTTATGTGTACCAATGGGGCCAAACAAGTTCTGTCGTTGCTGCTTTCGCGAATTGGACTGAGTCTCGTCCGTCGGGTACAAGCATCAATATCTACTTCGGCATCAAATCAACAAATTCACAGTGTACGACAAACAACGGAAGAGTCTCGTTTACACAACCTGGCCAGACCTTGAATATGCCAATGGGTTCAAGTTATTACACCTGTTTTAGGCTTGAAATGAGTACTTCGAATACAGCAAATACTCCAACACTAACAGACCTCAAGATTGCTCAACACTCCAATGCCCCATCTGAACCTGGAATCAACATCAATAAAATTAGCGCATACAAATGGGCTGCATCAAACGGTGCTCTTCTCGGAAGCCTCAGTGTTGTCAATCATGCTGGGATCATCAATGCGTTGAACAATGAAATTCCTGACCAAGGAGCGGGGATCAAAGATATTCAAATCGACCTCACAGCAGCGTCGAGCGGTATCCTGGCTCTTGATTCGTTTTCAATTACCTATACGATGCAGACTGTGAATCTTGATATTACCATTCCCGAGGGCACAATTCTGCACGAAAGAACACTACCTTACGAAGTCGTCACAAGACATGTCATTGGAGAAGATGCGACAGGAATGAGTCAAGCAACGCTCCAAATTCGAACCAATAGCATGGCCAACAACCCAACACTGTTCTGGGAAACGGGCGATATTTTCCCTGAGCCCAACGACCCTGCAGATTACATCAACATTGACCAATCGTCATATTCTGTAGAAAGCAATGGTATCTTAGAAATTCATTGGATATTCCATGTCACATCCGACTTCCCCGACCAATCGGATGTCAAATTCCAAGTTGGTTGCCTCGATAACAGTGGCTCTCAAGGATTTGCTCCAATTCCTCTCATTAGCACAGTCGGATTACGAGTCAATCAAACCTTTGGGCTTGGATGGCTTGAGGTCCGAGATACTGATGGGGACGTCACTTCTATGGATGTTCCCGATGGCTCTTGGGTTGCTGCAGGAGAGACACTCAAATTTACTGGAGCTATGTGGTTTGTTGATTCTCAAGATGCACCAAAAGACAGTGCTTTCGATGTGCGAGTATCAAGAAACGGCTATGTTGAGGCGACTGCCCGAGATACGACCAATAACAATGGTTCATTCTTCATCTCTATTGACTTGCCAAACATCAATGTTCCAGATGGAATGACCTACGAGGTCCAAACCTACAATGAAAAGAACCCAGACAAAGTTTTGCAACCAAATGCAGATTGGCGCCGAACATACAAAGTCGATGCAACAGCACCTGAGCGTATGGATGTCTATCCAAAAGAAGATTCCTATGAAGCAGCAAATCGAGAACAAGATGTGAAGATTCTTGTCAATGACAACGTCGGACATCCAATGCAACTCCGATTATTTTACTGGGTTGAAGCAGACCACGACCTCAACAGAAATGGTATCGCCGACGATAACGAATACGTAAGTAAACTTGTGAACAACAACACCGTTGCAAAGAACAAATGGTTCCTCACGACCATTGACACCTCTCGCAATCCAAACATGGGACGAGTTTCGTACTACTGGGACGGAGGCGACCAAGCAGGTAATCCGCTCCATTGGACGGCCATTGATGATGATGATAATATTCTCAAGTTCGAGTCTGAACCCGGTTTCTTACACGATGATGCAACCTTCAGAACGAGAAAAGATTCTGCAGCCATTTTCACCGGTCTTGACTGGGTTGGGCATAGCGACGATGATTCTGTGTATGCTGGATTGACCCAAACCATTGAATTAGGATTCATTGATGCAAACACGGTCATCGATTTTGAATATATCTCACTTATCTTTGACTTCGAAGGACCAAATCCACTACGAGATGCACAGGCGATTTCGTACTCCGGACGAAACAACACATTCTGGTCCGATTCGCCATACATCGACTTGCTCCCTACAAGCACAATGGTTGAACGAACAAATGAATCTGGATTGCCGTGGATTATCGTCACATTCCAATTCAAATTCTCATGGGACTGGCCAGATGAAGAAATGGGTGATGTCGCTCTTGTCTACAAAGAACTTGGAAGTCGAGATCCATCGAGAATCTTACTTCTTGAACATACATTCAGGGTCGAGAATGACCTCATGCTTGACCCAGATCAATTCTCAATCGAAGATGTCAGCGAACCACGAACAGGTGCGATTGCAGATGGTACAAGAGTTCGGAAAGACGACCGATTGGCCTTCACTGGTCGAGTTGTCTACGAAGGTAGTGATGTTGCTGCACCGAGAGATGTTGGAATACTTGTTGAAGTGTTTGATGGAGAGAAACTTTGGAGCGATGGTTCGCTCACCAATGATGGAGGATACGATGTTGAAGTTCCATTATCCTCAGCAACGACACTCCAGTCTTCACCAACGAGAACTTGCTTGATTTCCATCACCAATATCCCTGGAAGGGGTGAAGATATGACTGGCACCTTGGTTTCGACCACACTGCAAGTCATTGTTGACGATGCAGCACCACGTGTAACTCGACGAATTGCTCCTTTGAATGTCATTGATATTTCTGCAAACAATGACCTCACCAAAGTACCAGTGGTCTTCCAAGGCACAGAAGATGCTGACCTCACAGGGTCAAAGCAAACTGTCCATTGGGTCATGCGAGATTCTACACGTACGATAACAATCGGTGCAGGCTCAACGCTTCTCGGTATGCAACAAGATGACCAAATCGTCACGTGGACGGCAATCGTCGACCTCACAGACGGTGGCCGAATTGCACCTCGTGCAGGCGATTTCGTTGGGTTCTACATTACCGGATGGGATGCTGCTGGAAATCAATTCCCTGTCGTCTCAAACTCAGAAGCAAGTCCGATTCCAGAACTGGCTTCGGATGATGAGGACTTCGAACGACAATGGGTACAATTTGGTGCAGTAGGGCCAGAATTGAGAATTCATTCTATGTCGGTGTCGGATGACCACGTTTCACCAGGCTCAGACATCCAAGTCAAAGCCACAATCGTGAACAACGGAGGAAATACCACTTCTTTGTTCAAGGTTGGATTCTACTCGGGTGACGACACGGAACCGTTCGATACTGTGACACTCAATGGTATTGAGAAGGGTGAACTTATCGATGTACAAACCACATGGACAACTGAAGAAGGCGTCACACGAGTGCGAGTTGTTGTTGATTACGACAACCTCATTCCTGAAGTGAATGATTACGACAATTCTGCAGAACATTCGATTGAAATTGCCTATGGTCAATACTTCGGATGGTTTGATTCACCTCGTGAAAATCCACTCGCTTGGATTTTCATCTTCATTTCGATCATCACAATCGCTGCAGTCATTTCAATCGCTTCTCGCACAAGCATCGATTATGGTGGAGGGGCGTTTGATGAGGATGATGTGGAATGGGACGAAGAAGCATTTGAAGCCAATGTCGATGATGAAGACGACGAAGATGATGATGAAGACGACGAAGATTGAACATAAATCGTGGCGTCACTCTTACACAAATCCTCAAGAAGGGTAGACTTTGGAATACTCCTCGGGGGTGGGGAGAGTATGTCTGTTGATTTTTCTCGCCTTCATAAAAGTCTACAACATGTCCTTGATGAAAGAGATTGGAATCCTACTGCGATACAATCACTCTCAATGGAAGATATCATTGCAGGTAAGGACAGAATACTCATTGCACCTACAGGTTCAGGAAAGACCTTAGCAGGCATTTTACCACTGTTTCACCGTTTTTTATCTGAACAATGGACCGGATTATCTATTCTTTACATCACTCCACTTCGGGCGTTGAATAGAGATGTTGACCTTCGTTTGAGCCAAATCGCTGAGGCTGTTGGACTACGCGTTGATACACGCCATGGTGACACATCACAAAGCGACAGACAGAAGCAAGTCAGAAACCCCCCCCACATGCTCATTACCACGCCTGAAACCTTTCAGTTGATGTTGAGCGGCAAGAAATTGCGCACACTTCTCAACGATGTTCAAACGGTTGTTGTGGATGAAGTTCATGATATCGCAGCAAGTGAGCGAGGGTGGCAGCTTCGAATTGGTCTTGAGCGACTTGATGCGTTCGTGCAACGGCCAATTCAACGCCTTGGACTCTCAGCAACCGTTGGTAATCCTGACTATGTTGCCAATTGGTTATCAAAAAATGATTGCCTCCCCATCATTCACAAAGGAAATCGTGAAACAAATATTGAGGTCTGTGCTTCAAAGATTTCAGATGAGGCTGAACGAGGTGCAGTACGACACGCCCTCAAACCTCGACAATGGTCAACCTATACCGACCTGCTCGATGCCATTGAAAACGAACCCCCTTGTTTGGTGTTCGTCAACAGCAGAAACGAAGCCGAAACGCTCGCTGGACACCTTTCTGCACTTGCTCCTGATTTTTCGATTGGGGTTCACCATGGTTCACTGGCCAGAGAGGTTCGTGAGCAGATGGAGAACGAACTCAGGGATGGAACCCTCTCGGCACTTGTGTGTACCTCTTCGCTTGAATTAGGAATCGATGTAGGTTCGATCAAAACCGTCTTACAACTTCATTCACCAAAATCTTCCGACCGAATGTTGCAACGAATTGGGCGAGCAGACCACAAAGTTGGTGGTGTGGGAAACGGCATTGTCTTTTCGTGGGATGTTGACCACTTAGCAGAGTCAAGTATCATTTCCATGCTGGCTATGGATGGAGAAATTGAACCAGTCGACATCCGTCCAAGACCAATCACTGTGGCCTTGAATCAACTTGTCATGATGGCTCATGCAAATGGTGCTATGTCAATTGACGGCGCAACAAAGATCATCGCATCATCGCCTCAATTCGAATCATGGACGCGCGATGACACTGAAAGTATTCTAAGAATTCTTGACGAACATTGGATTGTTCGATTTGCTCCTGACCCAACCACACTTCCATGGTATCGATGGCCAAAAGCACTCATTCGTGTAGCATGCACCCATGCTGAAGTTGACGAAAACGAAATGCTTGACCTCTTACCTTCATACAATACTGCAGATGATGATATACCACAAGTGGTCAAGCAGTTGAGTCTGCCTTTACCAAAACATTTGTCGAAAGGCTGGTACAGTACAGCGGGCAAAACATTTGATTGGGTTCGCAACAACCTCTCGATGATTCCTAACAAAAGAATGTACACTGTTCGTGATGCAGTCACACGAAAAAGTCTTGGAAAAGTGGATGAAGCCTTTGTTCTCTCTCTCAATCAATCGGGTGAAGATGAAGATGGTGTTACTCGGCAATTTGTCATCGCTGGTCGAACTTGGATCATCGTTGATGCTGACCCGGAACAAAGTGAATTGCTGGTTGCCCCAATCAAATCACACGGAAAAGCACCGGTTTGGGTGGGTGAAATTCCACCCGTGCCCCAAGACGTCGCACAAAAAGTAGGGCGTTTGCGTCGGCTGTTAGCCGACTCCATTAATCTTGAATACCCTCTCCACTCGACAAGTGGCTTGGATAAATTTGGTCATCTCAATACTGGTTCATTTGAATTGAAGAACATTCCACTCAATGCTGAAGGAAAGGGAATGTTGATTGAACAAATCGTGAAGCATGTCGAAGATTGTGAATTTCTACCTTCAGATGAGTGTATCACCATCGAAGAACGAAGCGAAGCACTGGTTATCAACTGCTGCCAAGGCTCAAAAATTAACGAAGCACTTGGGCAGTTTCTTTTGGTGATGGCATCGACAATTACGGGTCAATGGGGTCGCGTCGAATGCGAACCAACCAGAATTTCGCTGTATGTTGGTTCAGCTGTTCAAATTGAAGATCTTCAAAAATGGCTTATGGAAACACCTCCAGAGGCTATCGAAAATATTCTGAGTGTTACTCTACCCAATTCAAGCCAAGTTCGTTGGAGGTTTGCTCAAGTTGCAAAATTGTTTGGTATTTTGCGAGAAGGCGTCGACCCTCGTAAAATCAACCTTAACGCCCTGTTGAAAACATATCGTGGAACCGTGGTCATGGAAGAAGTTCTTGGAAAACTTTTCTTCGAGCGGATGGATGTTCAAGGTGCTCAAGATTTGATAGAAGCGATACAAAGCGGGGTCATCGCCTGTCATCTTACATCAACAGGACCGTTGGGAATTTCGAGTCGAACTCGCGAGGATATGACACTACCAAATTGGGATAATGCAGAACTTCGAAGCCAACTTCAATCGAGACTGTGCAATGAACGTGCAGCCCTATGTTGTCTCAAATGCCACACAACTCGACGATTTCGGGTTGCGAGATATCACACGATGGATAAAATACAATTTTGTTTGAGTTGCGGTGGCCGAATGCTTGCCTGTGCTCGAGAAGGTATGCTTGACATGCTCGAAAAATGGGTCGCATCAGAGGATGAATCAGACCAAGATAGAATGACAAAAAATGCAGACATCGTGGCTCATCGGGGCTATGAAGCCATCTTGTGTTTGATGGGAAGAGGCATTGGCGAAGCAACAGCCATTCGAATTCTTCGCAAGGTCACAAGAGGCGATGAGGAGGGGTTGCTTCAAGCCATTCACCATGCAGAAGTAGATTATGCGAGGACTCGAAGATTTTGGGGGAACTAAGTCCAGTTGAGAACATACATTCATAATCAGTCTTTATCAGTCGATGTCATGGAAATCACAAGAGATATTGTTCGAATGACAGTCATTGTGGGAGGCATTCTTGTGCTCTCGTCCTATGTCTGGGGTGTTTCAAAGATGGACCACCCTGACCAATTATGGGGTGGAGTGTCGAAGTCGTTGCAAAAAATCACAGTGCCAATGATGTTCTTGGCGGCTATCGGCTTCCTTGTTTTTTGGTGGAACTCAATGTATTCGCTCTCACTTGAAGAAGTGAAATCACTCCACTATCCGTGGAGCACAAACGATGAAAACGGACTTCAAAGGCTGTTTGTTGCTTACTTGCTCTTCCTTGTCCCATCCATGTTGTGGCTCGAAAGCACTCGATTCCACGAACAACATGCATATTCATGGACACCGTTTTTGGTCATTGGCATTCTTGCTCTCGTCGCTATTGGAAATGTGTTGCTCATCTTGTTATCATACTCTGCATATCAACAACAAGTTCCAGGCGGAGGGTTGATGCTCACTGGAACCATTCTGCTCGCTATTCAAGTGATTATCAATGACCTCATCATCTGGTCGTATGCCTATCCTTGGAAAGGGCCTTAGTCTCAGGAAAATCTTGGGTCTTTTGGCCCTGTCGTACGTTGAATTTCAACGCCGTGTTGTTCCAAATAACCAATACCATTTTCGCCACCAAATCCACCATCGACGATGATGACCCGTGCTATACCAGCGTGGTGGATGAGTTTTGCACACATCATACAAGGTTCGCCTGTGACGATAAGCCATGCTTGATTTGTCTTTACGCCATTGGCTGCAGAATTGCAAATGAGATTCATCTCAGCGTGATGGCAACCGATCTCAACGCGGGTACCTGAAGCAACATTCATCGTATCTCGAAGGCAAACCTCGCCACCACACAAAGTCCCTCCTCCTCTCGGGCCACCATTATAGCCGTCCATCAAGACAACATTTCGCTCTGGATCCACCAGAAGGGCACCAAATTTCCGACGTGGACAATTCGATGCTTCAGCCAATGCAAGGCATTGTTGAATTCGAATGGCAAGATGCTTGTCTTTCATGCTCTATCATCACAGGACAAATTGGATTCATGTTTGAGCGCTTCGATTGATTTTTTTCAATTTTTGAAGAGGCTCAAGTCTTCATCGGAATCAAAACCAAGCGCCTCAATCACATTTCCTTGCAGATAAAGAGAACCAATGACAAGTATTCTCTGTCCTATGGAAGAAGACGTGAGAAGTTGATTGACGGCATCTGCAGGATGTTCAAATTCCTTTATCTCGCACCCAACCGTTGTCAACAATGGTCGTAGAAAATGAGTTGCAACACCTGGATATCGTCCTTTTTGAGGGCATGTGAGGATAATTTCAGAAGGTGGATTCAATCTCATCATGTCAATCAGTGGTTGAATCATTTCTTCCATCGATTGCTGAGGCGATGTTCCAAACAACAATGACCAGTTGGATGGCCAGTTCGACATCAGTGAATGTATTGAACGACGCATTCCACTTGGATTGTGTGCCCCTTCAAGGTAAAATTCGATGGTGTTTGCAGTCAACATGTGTTGACGGCCGGGCCAATGTGGTTGAATCGAGATGTTGTTACAATCAATATTGAGATATGAAGCCATAACATCTTGAGCAATTTTACGAGCTTCATCAACATACGAACAATCACTTTCAACATCTACCCAGTGAAGTTGAGAAGACCCAACTTGAACATCAATGCCCTGAATGTGTGGTTGAAGTACCGTTTCCTCAATCACTGTTCGGACTGAAACTTTCTCAGGATTTCTCACAAAAATTGGATGGTTTGGTCGTGCAATGGCTGCCTTTTCTCGTGCTATGGCTTCGATTGTGTCACCAAGAATGTCGGTGTGTTCACAACTAATACTGGTAAGAATACTGCATGTGGCTGGTGCAACTCTTGTTGCATCAAGGCGACCTCCCAAACCTGTTTCGAGAACAAGTGCATCCACATCCAAGAGAGATAAGCATTCCAACGTTATCAAAAATGTTGCTTCAAAATAGGTGATGTCTTCGTGAAGATGGGGCAGTTTTTCTCGAAGTTGTCGCAATGCGATCGAATAGAGATTTGAAGAAACGGGTTTTCCTTTGTATCTTGTTCGTTCTTCAACTCGAACGAGATGGGGTGAAGAAAAAAACAGAGTGTTGTAGCCTTGAACCTCAAGAAAACCAATCAACTGTGCACAAGTCGTTCCTTTACCATTGCTTCCTGCGATATGGAAAACATGTTTTGGCCACGAAACACCAAGTTGGTCGCAATACAACTTCGTTCGTTCGAGGCCAAGGTTCATACCACGAACCTTGAGTGACTCAAGCCACTGTCGGTCGGTCTCGCCATGCTCCATGATTTCAATGCAGAAAGATTGATTTCAAATGTCCTTTGCTACATTCCTTCTCTCTTCATGACATCAAACTGATATGTGGGAAATCTTTGGGTAAATCATGAGCGAAGCGACTTCGTGGAAAAACCGGCCACAAAGTCAAGCGTTCGACGAAGTGGAAAAAGAACTTCAAAAAGAAGATTCGTTGCTTCAATTATTCAAGGAACAATGGACGGGCATGGCTGGAATGGCCTTGATGTTCATCGTCACCATTTTTCTTGGCATTTACATTCGCCCCTATTACGATGTAGGCGAATTACACGCATTTGGAAAAACAGGTGCAAGCGAAGTCAGCAACGTGGTCATCGAATTACTCGCCATCTTCGCTTTTACCGCAATTATTCTCTACCTCGCAAAAAACAACAAAGATTGGCTCATCAAGTATGGCATGTTTGTTGTTTTAGCGATTGCCTTACTGTACACCACTGTTCCACTCATGCATATGTTTGTTCTCGATTTTGATGTTGATCCATTTGTCGAAGACGAATCCTTTGATTCAAATGCCGAGGTCTTAGGAATTTTCAATGACGAATTATTGATTGTATCAACGCCTTTTCTCTCGGAATTTGATGCCTATAATAATTCAATACAAGCCTTCAATCTCAACGATTTAAGCCAACCAGTATGGAACATTACGACACCTCATCTGGACGGTGATAGAAACCCAAATCTTGTCATGTCACAAAATGGAAACCAATTAACAATCACCTCTGGCCAGTTCATTTGGGTCATTGATGCGTATGAGGGAGTATTGCTTGAGCAATTTTTGTGCTTTGAATACGACCAAAATGGTCAGGCAATTCCAATTCCTGAACAAAGAACAGGTTGTTCGCTCGCCATCCGAACGGATGATTCAGTCTATGTTGTGAACAACGCCAATGAATTGTTCATTTGGAAAACAAACCCAGACTTCCCAAATCTCATGTTTGGACCTCAAGCCAAATGGTTGATACCTCAACAAATTTCTTTGGATCAATCCAATGGAGATTTGTTACACGCTGAAGTCATCGACGAAGACTTCTTGCTCATCGCTGTTCCGGGAGGAATTGCGTTTGTTGAACTTGAGGAATTTAACGATATACCTCAAACCTCTCAACCCATCGATACTATTGACAATGCATCCATAGTTTTCCAATTGATACCTCAAGGTTCCTTTACATCTTTCGATATTGGAGCCTCACCTTTCGATGAATTGAGTTTTCATGATGAAAATCATTCAAAACAGAGAATGTTTGCTCTCGTTGGTGATTCTAATGGCGATGTCGTTGGCCTTAACATCGACCTTGAAGCGGAAAACGAAGATGCCATACGAGGTAAAGGAACTGTTTCGGTTGAAGACAGAATGGCGTTGTATCAATTTGCTGATACCATTCAATCTGTTGAACTCACTGACTACAATAAGGATGGCTTCAGCGATGTTCTTATCGTCAGCGAACAAGGAGCCCACTGGATGTACACTACATCTCTCATTGAACGGGCGGTATTTGAAATTGACATCGATGTCGACCATGCCTTCTTTTTGAATCAAAACAACGCAACACAACTGGTTCTCATCGATTCCACCTATGGTGAACTGATTGAACACACAACCTTGATTCGAAGTGGGGAAATCACTGGCGACATGTTTCCTTTGTATGGTGTACAATTTCTCTTTTGGCCAACCATCATCGGTTTCATACTTGCCGCCCTTCTGATGGTGTTGCTCATTGTGCATCGTGAATGGTATGTTGTCAACATCACCGGTGTCATCCTCGGAGCTGGTGTATGTGTCATGCTCGGTGTGACCTTTGTTCCAACCCTTGCCATGGTCTTCATGGTGCTTGCAGCAATTTACGATGCTTGGGCTGTGTACAAATCCAAACACATGCTTGACCTTGCAGACACAATGCTTGACCTCAAGTTACCCATCATGCTCGTTGCACCTCAAGAAAAGGGCTACTCTTTCAAAGATGAAGGCTCGCCAGCTCAAATTTCGTCTCCAACCAAAACAGAATCTACACCACGCCCAAAACCAGCCATCAAAAAAGAGGCAATGTTCATGGGGCTCGGCGATATCATCTTCCCAGGTATGCTCGTTCTCTCTGCCTTGCAGTGGCTTCTTGAAAGCGGCGTTGCATACAACGATGCATTCTTGGTGGCCATGTCTACACTCATTGGTGGCCTCGTTGGGTATGTTGTCCTCATGTCATATGTTGCAAGAGGACGTGCGCAAGCCGGCCTACCATTACTCAACGGTGGGGCCATCCTTGGCTACATCATCGGTGGAATGCTCATCGTCGGCGAAGAAATTTTGAAATTTGGAATCACGTGGTAATCGTATGCTTGATATCGAGATGTTCCGAGAATTCTCTCACATCATTCGGGCTGATTTTGATAAGCGAAATCTACCACACGATGCCATTGATGCAGTCATTCAAGCCGACCAAGAATGGCGACGATTGCTCCATGCTACAGACCAACTTCGCCGAGAGAAAAATGAGGCTGCACGAGGCATTGCTCAAGCAAAAAAAGACCGTGATGAACAAAAAGCACAATCCATCTTAGAACAGGTTGCAAAATTAGGTGACGATATCTCAAATATGGAACAACAGACAGCTGAAGCGTTGCACAATCGAGACCGCCTACGAATGCGAATCCCGAACATCTTACACGATGATGTGCCTATTTCTGATGACGAAACGGGAAACACCACCCACTCTGTTCATGGAACAAAACCCGAATTCGACTTTGATGTTCGAACCCACAATGAACTCATCGAAATGAACCACTGGGTTGACCTCAAGCGGGCTGCAAAAATAACAGGGAGCAGATTTTACTTTCTCAAAGGTGATTTAGCACGACTTGAATTTGCACTTCAGCAATATGCTGTCGAATTTTTACGCTCACGTGGATTTACCTTTGTGCAACCACCTGTCATGATGAACCGTACAGCATACGAAGGTGTTACCGACTTGGGTGATTTTGAAACGGTCATGTATGGCATTGAACCAGACAAGTACTTCATGATTGCAACCTCAGAGCACCCGCTCACTGCGATGTACATGAATGAAACAATTCCCGAAGAGATGTTGCCATTACGACTCGTTGGTGTCTCCTCTTGCTTTCGCAGGGAGGTTGGCAGCCACGGTATTACCGATGCCGGTATTTGGCGGGTTCATCAATTCACGAAGGTTGAACAAATTGTCATCGCTCGACCAGAAGAGTCTTGGAATTTGCATGAAGAGTTACTTGCTAATTGTGTAGATTTATGGAATTCATTGGGCCTTCACTTTGAGGTTGTCAACATTTGTAGTGGGGATATGGGTACGGTTGCTTCGAAAAAATACGACCTTGAAGCATGGATTCCGGGTGCTGATCAATACAAAGAAGTGGTTTCTTGTTCAAATTGTACTGATTATCAAGCGAACCGTCTCGATATTCGCTATGGTACACCCGGACATCCAAATCAACCGATTGTCCACACGCTCAATTCTACCGCAGTTGCAACTTCTCGTGCTCTAGTTGCAATTATGGAACAAAACCAACAAGCGGATGGTCGGGTTTCTATTCCTCAAGTGCTCCGCC
>JAYNJV010000041.1:0-12504 GCA_038110525.1 Candidatus Poseidoniales archaeon
TTGTCTTCTTGCTTCTTGCCATTCTTGTTGCCATGGGCTCAAAGGCTGCGGGTCAACGTAAGGCTGTCAAAGAGAAGCACGACCATCTCGCCCTTGAACAAGCACACCTCGAAGAAGAAGAACGCCGACAAGCATGGATTCAACATTACCTTGCACAAGGTGACTTCGTCGAAGCGAGAAAACTTGGTTGGGATGGCTCTGAATCTATGCCCCAATGGCAGGCACATCAAATCCAAGAGCAGGCGGCCAAAGATGCAGCCATTCCAACAATGTTGAACCTTGATGATTTGTGAAAGCATCAGGACTGTTGGGCTCTCGCTCTCCTTGCGAGTTGGTCATCGAACCGAAGAAAGGTCAGGGCGTTCCATTGTTCATCATGGTCAACAGCCAAAAGGGCTTCATTTGATGATAAGAAATCACCAGTAAGCATGAAACTTGGATTTTGCCCAGACGACAAAACATATCGATGACCAGGCAAAATCATGCTCTGCTTCGGCATATCGACAAGAACATCTCGTAAATACCTCAACGAGGTTCGTTGTGCCTGTTCATCTCCGCCAAACAAATCGACTCGACCACATCGACCAAGAAACATACAATCGCCAGATGCTACGAAGTGCTTGTGCACAAAGGTGAGGTGACCTGGTGTATGGCCGGGAGTAAGGTGGGCATGGACAAGCATCTCACCAACTTGAATCTCGCTTGAGGTCCATTCCTCATGTGAAAGGGCAAAATCAAGAGTTCCATCCCAACCGCGTTCGACTTCTTTTACGTGCAAGATGACGGGAATGTTGGGAATATGGTCGACAATTGCTTCGACCCCTCGAGTATGGTCCCAATGACTGTGCGTTAACCAAATGGCCACGAGTTGAATGTTATTGGTGGAGCAGTAATCAAGCCAATACGGACCATCAAATGGGTCAATAATTGCTGCCTGACACGTTTTTTTGCATACGATAAGATGGTTGAGATTTTCGTATTGCCCTAATTCTTGTTGAACGATGGACATCTCATCATTCTCGAAAATCACACTGCCCATGATCAAGCCAAACCGCCAAGTAAAGAAAATGTTACTCAGTTCTATTTTCCACATTGCCTACACATTGTTTGCACCGTTGGATTTTATTCCTATGAAGTACTGTGTATGCACATGGCGAGGCAGCGGATAGCATCCACCTTTTTCCTGTCTTGCATCTTTTTTGCTTCGCTGTTCATCGGTTTTGCACAGGCTGAGGAGCCTCATTATGCCCTTTCAACCGAAAATAACGCCCCTGAGAACGGTGTGTGGTACACTCCAGGAGAATCATTGGTCATCGATGTCTACATAGAACACGCTGAAGATTCGGCACTCTCACTTACATTCACAGAATTTTGCGTTGTTGACCTCGACATACGCTCTGTAACGGGTGCATCCATATTCCAAGCCTCGATTCCTTGTGAACTTGCATCCAGCACCATCGAAGTCAATGTCGGAGAGCAGCAGCAAATCGATTCTTTAACTTGGAATTTTTTGAATTCAAACGGTGGACCTGTACAAAGTGGATTCTACACAGTTAATGTAGCGTTTGAAGAATTGGGCGTTTCAAGTTCAAGCGAAATCCAATTCCAATCAGCAGTAAACATGTTTGAAGATTTTGCACTTGAATTAACCCCAATGGAGACTTTCGACGGATATCTCAAAAATCAGTTATTTTTTGCCTATCTCCACTATTTGGGTGATGCCTCATTTGACATTACCAATGCTCCAGCTTGCTACCTTGAAGTGACCTATGAGACGGTAAAAGAAGCAAATTTACCTTGTTTTCCAACGAGAGGTATCATCATGCCGTACGAAGTTATCCCTATTGGCATTATTGAACCACAATTCGAATCATTTGACCAGAATGTAACGTTGACCATTCAAACACCTGGAGGTCAGCAATCAAGCCAAGTGGTCGCAGTACAACACGAAGCACTGTATGATAATTCGTGGTCGATTCGATTTGCCAATTCATACGAAGGTGAACAATCCACACTCCAACCATTAGGAATGGCCATTGAGTTAACGCATTCTTTCGAGTCAACTCAAGAAATTTCGTTTTCAGATTCGTGCAAAACGCGTCTCGATGTTCTCAATGAATTTGGTGCTACGGTGTATTCAAGTCGGACATTGGAAACATGTGATGATATCGATTTGACTCTTGTCGTTGCTCAAGGAGAAACTGAATCGATTCAAATGCCAATGTGGTGGATTCAAGACGAACAACAATGCAGTATTCCTTCTGGAGAATACACATTGCTTGCATCCATTCCAGAGCATGGACTTTACACACACCAACAAATTCAACTTCGACAAGGTGATGACCTCGATTGTGGTTCAAACCAAATCGAATTTGAAATCGAAGTTGAACAAGTGACTATTGACACCATGAATGTCGGTATGACCCTTCAAGCATCGGAAGAGCTTCCACTACGATGGAGAACGCCCTGTGCCGTTGAGGGTCGCGTGTATGATGACCAGGACCAAATCGTTCACATGGAAATGATGGTCTGCGATGATTACGATGGGCGATTAATTTTGGTCCCAGAAAATGCACCACATCCGTTTAGCATTGAATTTTCTATGTCGATGACCGACTCGAATCTTGAGGCACTTCAAAACGGTGATTACTCGATTGAGTTTACCACCTCACACCAATTTACCAGTATTGGAAGAACCAGTATCGAATGGATTTCGGATGCATTAAACGTCGATAATAATGATATTGATAATGAAGGAATTGACCAAGTGTTTGAGCCTATCATTGTTCAGGGTGATTGGCTTGTTTTGAAGCAACAAAACAACATCTGCTGGATTCTCCAAACCGACCAGCAACAATACAAACTCTCAGGCGTCACCTCAGGTCTCGATTGGGCCCCACAAGATGGATTGAGTGGCAAATACAATCTCGTAGAAACCGCAGACCAAACCATTGCATGCGATTCAATTGACGCAACGCCTGTTGTTGTCCTTGGTCTGATTGAAGAACAACCACCATCACAATTGAATGCTGCACCCGTTGAACAACAAAATGAAATTGTCACCGAACAAGAAGAAATTCTTCCCACAGTCGTCACAGGTGCAGTGGCTGTTGTCATTTCAACCTCAATTTTGGGTCTTCTGTTTGCCTTTGTTGCTGGAAATGAGTCGTTACGCATCCCAACCACTGCAGCAGGATTGTGGTTCTTTGGTCTCATCGGCAAAACCCATGAAACATCAGATGGTAAGTACCAACGTGGACGACTCATTGGTTACCTGACTGCAAACCCTGGTTGCCACTTCAGGGCATTGATGGCTGCTTTGGAAATGAGTAATGGCCAGATTACCCACCACATACGAATCTTAGAGGCGGAAGAACGAATTTGGCGAAAGGGTGATGGAAGGCTTGTTCGGTATTACCCGTACACCTCTCATCTCAATCCTGCTACAGCAGATGATGACCTCCCTGTGCCACCTCTCTCACCAGATCCAAATTCTTTACAAGGCAAGATTCTGAATTTGCTTGACCAAGATGGTCAACTGGGTGACTTCCCAACCCAAGCTGAATTAGCAAAACGATTAGCAAAGAGTCAACAACTTATTTCTCATCATCTTCGAACATTGCAAAAATTCGGTCTTGTCGAAATGAGAAAAATGGGTATTAAGAATCGTTACAAGTTGACAAGAGAGGCAATATTCTTGCTTGAAACCACTCCAAATTTCAATGAATAAACTAATATCTTTTGAACCATAGGTTTGCGTTGTATTCAAATTCTCATTCTTTGTGGCTTCATTTGTCCAAGGTGATATTATGTCAACTTCAACCCCAATCGATGAGGTTGCTTGGCAAACAAAATGGAATGATGCACGGATTTTTGAAACTGAATTGAGTGGCGAACGACCAAAATTTTACTGCCTTGAAATGTATCCATATCCCTCTGGTAAAATGCACATGGGTCACGTTCGAAACTATTCGATTGGCGATGCAGTAGCCAGATACAAGCGAATGAAAGGCTTTGATGTCTTGTATCCGATGGGTTTCGATTCATTTGGCATGCCCGCTGAAAATGCAGCCATCAAAGAAGGGGGACACCCTCATGACATCACCGAACGTAATATGCATTCCATCATCAAACAAATTCAACGCATGGGTTTCTCCTACGATTGGCGTCGAATGGTAAAAAGTCATGACCCAAATTACTACAAATGGAATCAGTGGTTTTTTACAAAATTTTTTGAAAAGGGCCTTGCGTATCAACAATTTGCACCTGTGAACTGGTGTGAGGCTTGCACAACTGTGCTTGCAAATGAACAGGTGAAAGCGGGTCGATGTTGGCGATGTAATGGGCCAGTACTTCAACGCGACATGAGTCAATGGTTCCTCGACCTGCCAGCCTACGCCCAAGAATTACTTGACGGTCTTGAAGACATTGTCTTTCCCGAAAATGTCCGATTGCTACAACAAGATTGGTTAGGGCGCTCCGAAGGTGCAAACATCACCTTTGACATTGAAGGTGGTCTCGGAGAAATCGAAGTATATACAACTCGGCCCGATACACTCTTCGGTGCCACCTTTGTCACTTTGGCGCCAGAACATCCACTCGCCCCTCAACTCGTCGTTGGTACTGAGGTCGAAGACCAATGGAAAGCACTTCATGATGAAGTTTCAACAATGTCAGAATTTGACAGAATTAAAAACATGAAGAAAAAGGAGGGATTCTTTTCTGGACATTATGCCATTCATCCATTAACGGCTGAAAAAATACCTATTTGGTTTGGTAATTTTGTGATTGCGAGTTACGGAACCGGTGCTGTGATGGCGGTTCCAGCCCATGATCAACGCGATTTTGAATTCGCATCAATGTACAACATCCCGATTCGAAGAGTCCTTGTCCCTGAACCTTCAATGTCAACTTTGGATGAAATGAAGCAAGCTGATGAGGCACTCGGATTCATGGTCAATTCACCTCTTGATGGATTTGATGGATTGTATGGCCAAGAAGCCAAGCAAGCGGTCATTCAAGCGTTGGAACAACAGGAGAGGGGACATCGAACAATCAATTGGAAGATTCGCCCGTGGCTCATTTCCCGTCAACGGTATTGGGGAACTCCGATTCCTATCATCCACTGTGATACATGTGGAGCTGTTCCAGTGCCAGAGCAAGACCTACCCGTTCTCTTGCCTAACGATGTTGTTTTTGGACAAGGCAATCCTCTCGAAACTTCTCATTCTTTTGTTCATGCTTCATGTCCTTCTTGTGGAAAAGATGCCAGAAGAGAAACTGACACAATGGATACGTTCGTTGATTCCTCGTGGTATTTCTTCCGATATACGGATGCAAAAAACAACGATGTTCCTTTTCATGCCGACATTGCAAATTCGTGGATGAACGTTGATTTTTATTGTGGTGGTATCGAACATGCACAAATGCACCTCATCTATGCTCGCTTTTGGACCAAAGCTGTTCGAGACCTTGGCTTACACTCGATTGCTGAGCCGTTCCAAGAACTGGTCTGCCAAGGCATGGTCAACAAAAGCGCTCCATTTTGTGAAACCTGCAACCTCACACTTTCCGTTGACCATGAAGGCCAACCGTGTCCACATTGCCAAGGTGAATTGTCAAAACGTTCGGCAAAAATGAGCAAATCACTTGGCAATACTGTGTCGCCTGAGGATATGATTGAACAATACGGAGCAGATACTGTCCGTTTGTTCATCCTGTTCGCTGCCAATCCCACAGCAGGAATGGATTGGTCGGATACTGCTCTTGAAGCAAATCACAGAGTTATTCTCCAACTCTGTCAAATGCCTGAAACCATTGACAAGTGGGGTCATGAACCATCGTTGATGGACGATTGGTTGAATATTCGAATGGAACAAAGAATTGAAGAATTTTGTCGTGCTATGGATTCCTACGATTTACGCAGAGCCGTTGAAATTTCACATTATGATATTCCAAAAGATATCAATTGGTATAAACGTCGAGGTGGAAATAATCTCGAAGTTGGGCACCGTTTATTGAAGAAATGGGCTCAACTCATTGCAGTATCTACGCCTCATCTTGCTGAAGAATGGTGGAAAACCCTTGGTGGTCGTGACTTTGTTTCAACATCTTCGATGGACGATGCATCATCGATTGGGCCAACAGAAATGAATATTCTTCGTCAAGAACAATATCTCAGAGATATTCTTGAAAATGCAAGAAAGGTGAAATCAATTGCCGAGCGTCATCTTGATGCTGAGCCGCAAAGAGTTCACATTCACTTCCCCCAGCAATGGAAAATCGAGTTGGCAAAATTCGCTTTGAGGTACATTGATGAAGGCGGGAATGTAAAGAACATCATCAATGACATCAAACAACAAGCCTTCGTCACAGCGTCGAATGTAGGTGCCGTCTTGGGATTTTGGTCCAAGAAAATGCTCCCTCAACTGTTCAAGTGGACAGACGAAGAGAAATTGTATATCCAAGACGGTTTTGATGAATATTCTGCATTGGAACAACGGCTCTCTTTCATGGCACAAGAGCTTCGACTTCAAGAGGTATTGCTGGTCGCCCCAGATTCAGGAGTTGACGATTCAAAATCAAATGCAGCGATGCCTTTGCAACCATCGCTTCTTTACGAATGAACCTCATCAACGTCGTCTGTCGCTTCCTCTCCTGATTGGATTTCTGGACTGCTTTGTTCCTCACTGGATATTACAGCCTCTGATTCTTGCGAAGATGGGTGTTGAGGCTGGGTTGCATATTGTTTTGCTTGAGTGGGTTGAATTTGGTCCTTGTATACGACCAGGCCAATCACGCCTGCAATCAACACCAGCACCAAAACAAACAACATCGAATCGTTTGATTCTTCCTCGGATGAATTTGTGTCTGTTTCGGATTGAACCACCTCACAGCCATAATCATCGACTTGGACACCTGGCGTTGAGCTCAAGCAAAGATCTTGGATGTTGTTGATTCCATCCCCATCGTCATCGAGTTGCGATTGACTGCAACCAACTGCATTGATCGCATCAAATTCTCCTGTCATCGGACACTGGTCCAAAGCGTCTTCTACGCCATCGTTATCATCATCGGTATCCTCACTTGAATCGAGGCAGCCATCTCCATCTTTATCATCGATATTGCTCAAAAATCCAATGACGCCACGAGGACAGTTGTCTGCAGAATCGAGAACACCGTCTCCATCATCGTCGTCATCATCGAAGCTATCGGTGCAACCATCACCATCGTGGTCACTTGCTGTCGGGTCGGCATCCCAATCGATTTCTCCTTTCGGACAGGCGTCTTCATCGTCCGGAATTTCATCGTTGTCATCGTCTTCATCATTGATGTCGTCTTGGCAACCATCTTGGTCATAGTCATTAATGATATTTGATGACCACAATACTGCGTCCTTAGGACACAGATCTTGAGGTATTGAAATGCCATCGCCGTCTTCATCTTCATCGCAAAGATTGCCAATTCCGTCGCCGTCCAAATCCTTTTGATTTGGATTTTCAATGTTTGGACAATTGTCGGCTTGGTCAACAAAACCATCACCATCGGAGTCAATATCTGAACAACCATCACCTTCAACGTCGTTTTCTGTGGTTGACACCCAACCAACAGGGCCTTTTGGACATAGGTCAAACTCATCAAAAATTCCGTCTTCATCATCATCAAAATCTTCGGTATCATCGTAACAGCCATCGGAATCATGGTCGGTCATCGCATTGCTGATCCAGTTAATTTTCCCAGGATTGCAATCATCATCACCATCTTGAACGCCATCGTTGTCATCATCATCGTCACATGCATTTCCAAATGCATCCAAATCATGATTGGCTTGGTCGACATTGGGAACCAGAGGACAATTGTCTTCACCATCGAGTATTCCATCTTCATCTCTGTCGCTACCGAAGAGCCACAACATCGCATTGGAACCACTTCCCCAATACGTGAAATCGTTGGGCCCATACACGCCATCATTTGTGGTTGTGAGAGCAAGTACCGGGTCTTTGGAGGGCCCAAGAATCAGGTCGGTAGGGTTGTCGTATCCACTTCCTCCGGCATTGATGCTCCAATCCCATGAACCATCAGCTTTCTGTAAAGCAAGGAACACATCTGAATCGTCACCTGGACTTAAATCGGCGAGTGTGGTTGAACCGAATGTAATTGAAGCGCTCGTTGTTCCTGCAAAATAGGTTTCACCTTGTGATGTTTCAACGATACTTGAAGCAGCGTCTTTTCCAGGTCCACCGTAACTTCTTGCGGAAAGCCATTCACCATTTTCATTCAAAGAGACATCGAAAATATCAACCCATTGGGCATTTGAGAGGGTAAAACTTCCAAAGGTGGGTGCTCCAAAATAACTTCCAACGAATCTTAGATTTGTTTGTGAAAGGATGCAATCTTGAATGATTTCATCATCTGCTCCACCGCCGAGAACATTCCACAGGATGCCTTCGGAGTTAATTTTTGAAATAAGAATGTCAGAACCCCCTGACGCATTATATAACTCGAAATCTGCATTGATTTGGGATTGGAATGTCAATCCAAGATAAGTAAATCCATCATTCGAAGATGCCATACATCCACGGTCTGAAATTGATGAATCTGATGTATACTGAATGGTTTGAGAAACGTTGCCCGTTTCATTTAGTCGAGCATAGAGAACGCTATTTCCATCGTTGACGATGTAAAATTGATTTTCGACAATGAGTGGTGTTGAATGTTGAAATGCAACTGATATCGTGTCATCTGAATGAACGTTCATATCGACCACTAAGGATTCTACCTCGGAATAGAAGGGTTGAACCCAACGCCATATTCCATCAGGAGAAATTCGACCGACAATTCCGAACCCTTCCTCGTCGGTTGTAAATTTTCCAAGTTCGTTGAGTGGTTCTGGCTCAAAGGAGCAATCAAAACCAAATGTGCCTATGCAAACATGACCAGCAATGGCGATATCTCCATCAGAAAAAAGTCCTATTTTTGCAATGGAGTCAACACCATTGCTTTGAAAACTCATTGAACGGTTCCATGTACCATTGGAATGTAAAAACGCAAGCAACATATCTTGTGGTGAGCCTTGTGTGTCGTTCGATGTATGGCCTGAAATTTCTCCGTT
This sequence comes from Candidatus Poseidoniales archaeon, assembly GCA_038110525.1. Classification (GTDB taxonomy): domain Archaea; phylum Thermoplasmatota; class Poseidoniia; order Poseidoniales; family Poseidoniaceae; genus Poseidonia. Next base: position 9,113 of record JAYNJV010000041.1, read on the forward strand.
AAAGAAGAATGTTTGTTGGAAGTGCCCTCCTGCAAGAATTAAATCTGAGGACACCGTCAAAATGTCATTGAACACAATATCGGCATCTCCACTTGCAGATGCTAACCAACCTCTTGTTGTGCTGTTGTGCGAAGACAAAGAATTCGAAGATGATTCAAGAACTTCAGAAGGTTCAATTTCAGTTTGTGAATGTAGAATTGCGCTCAGAGAAAACAAATACAAGGAAATAACCAAAATCGATGCATGTCGTCGTGTCATAGACAACGGTCTTCTTTATCAAATATGAAATCATGGTCGTTGCGTTCTTTCCACGCATCCCGAGAGTTCAAAGACGGTCGGCCATGAGAAGAACACATGGATGAGTCGCAGCGACGACGGCAACATCGTTCTTCAAGTCGCTCCGCGAATAACCGTCCAAAAAAGAACAAAAGGTACGGTACGACTTCAAAAACCATACTCCAAGAGAGGTACAAGTCAACTGAATATGAATATCAACAAAGAGCAATGCAACGATTTGACATTGAACCCTCCCTTACTGGGATTCCGGATGACCTTGGAGTCATCAAAACACATGAGCTCTCAATTCAGACAAATCCCGTTTCACTCCCGGAAGAAGAGCGTGTAGCATCGTTCGTTGTTGTCAAAGGAGAATGGGGATGGATTGATGGAGAGCGCTACGAGGAGGTCCGAGAATTTGTTTCCAACTCTTCTATGACTCTTGACCAAGCACTCTCTCTTCGAAAGGCGATTCTTCAGGAAAAATCTGTTTTTTCTCATCGAATCATGCAGAGTATGGGCGGAAAAATGTATGCGGAATACAAAAAAGGTGTTTCAGTGGTCGAGTTATCAAAGAAATTTGATTTTCCTCCAATGAATATTTTTCGAACTATTCTTGAAAAGAAGGGATGGAGTAAATCAAGAATTCGTGATACACTTCGAGAACCTTCCAAATTCAAAGAAAGGGAGCGCAAGGAGTTTGAAGAAGCTGAACGGGCTGACAATGTAGCCAATGTCGACCAAACTGAACGTCACCAAGAAGCGGATAAATTTGAAGACAAGATTGCTGATTGGTTTGAATCAAAAGGTGTTCGACTTCGAAGGCAACCTGAACTTGTGAGAGAACAAGTACAAGAGCATGGAAGGTCGATTAATACCCCTGATCTTCTCTTCCTCGACCATGTCATCATCAATGGTGTGCCTGTCGCATGGATTGATGCAAAGCACTTCTACGGTGCAGATGTCAAATTTCAAATGAGAAAAACCGAGAAGCAAATGAAGCGTTATTGTGATGAGTGGGGTAGTGGAGCAATCATGTTTAGTCATGGTTTCAGTGCCAATATCTACCTTCCCGGTGTGTTGATGCTCGATTCGACTGAATTAGGCATCACAAAAGAGGAGTGATATGAGCTACCATCGTATTCAAACCCTGTTGATGAACTGATTCTTGAAGAACATCGTGCCAATCTTCATTTTTTGAGTTCAGAGTTTTTGGTACAATAGCTACTGAATTCCCAAGCATACATAATCGTGATTCCACCGATTCGGAGAGGTCATTTTCCTTGATACACAATTGTATTTTGTCGAGGAGTTCACGACGTATAGGTTCAGATTCCAACCCCGATGCCTCCCCAAAATGCTTTGATTGCATTAGAATTTCATCCCATATTTCTACGGACCAATCTTGTTCAGCAAATTCATTCAACGATTGGATGCCAGCGCTCGTGATTTTTGACATCCAATGCTCATCATCAATGTAATTTGACGTATGCCGATTCTCAGATTCGTTCCATACGAGAAGGATTTTTTCATCAATGCCGAAACTCACAGCTTTTCCTGGCCACCCCGGTGCTCCAGGCACAAGGCGTAACTCAACACCTCCAACGGACGCACCAAGAACATCGCCTAATCCTCCACTCATCATGCGCTCAATTCGATGTGCGATTCTCAAAAATTGTTCTTGAGTTCCCCTACCAGTCGATGCATGAATCGCTTTACCAAGCGAAATTAAACCCGCTGCTGACATTCCAAATCCTTGACTTATTGGGCATTCGATATCAATGTCAAATGAAAAGGACTCGTGAGGTTTTATCAAGCCAATTTCAAGGCATGCTTCGATGAAGCGTTCATACATGGATGCATCTTCAATCGGTTGACCATACATATCGCGAATGGTGAATGAACACCGCCCTGCTTCCAAATCAATTGGGTCGTCTGGAGCCGTGCCTACACTAAATTTAGACCGTGGAATGGTGCTCGAAGGGTCTTCGAGTGTAACCTTCACTCGAACGCCTTTGTCGATTGAAAATCCAATTCCTCGGCTACCTTGGTCTCTGTACAAACGCTCTTGCTTCTCGACGGTGAAAATCAATGTGATATGTCCGCCAGCACGAACTTCAATCATCAAGTCACCCACATCTCTTCACAGCCATAAGGCTGATGAAATTCACTGCTATAATTCGATTAGAATGCATCTGCAATTTCTTTACCGAGATTATCAAAGCGAGCATTGAGTTCTGCCATTGCTTGATTGAATGCTGTAACCGGGTCAATGCTTCCATCGGTTTCAAAAGATAGAATGTAAGAACCTTCAACATCACTGAGTTCGATAGCATCGTTAAAGTCGTTTTCTCGACCAGTTCCTGGGCCAACTTGGTGCATTGCTTTTTCAAGATCGATGATGTGGTCGATGTTGGATACTTTCTTGTCACTACCGAACAAATTCTTGTCAATTTTTGTTCCATCAGCGGTGGTCAAATTGAGTGCAAAAAGTGTTTCTGCGTTCTTTGCATTCTTCAATGTCGCTTCCTTGAGTGGTCGGAATCCGACAGCTGCAACAGGTGACCACTTTGCGTGGTCTCGTCCACGTCCAAGAACTGCGAAGGCATAGAATTCAAGATACTGTCCTTTTGATAGAATCGTGATTGGAATTCTCCTGTGCTCATCTCGAATTTCGAACATTGGGTCAGAAATAGTTGTGATATCGCCAGCGTAAATGGTTCGATACTTTTCATCTGAATCGGTCGATGGTCCATATGCAGAAAGGGTGTACAACACTTGACAATTTGGGCATCCGCGGTCAGCTTCAACCACTTTGATACAGGTTTCACATTCGTCTGGGAAAGCAAAACCTTCATCCAAATAGGTAGGAATAGGAATCATTGCAAGACGGTGTGCCAACACTTCGTCTGGGAGAACGTTGACGGACTCAACGATGTCCCCTTTACTGTTTTCATTCACACCTTGATTAAAGTCAACTCTGGTGATGGCGAGTTTTGGAACATCAGCAATGAGGGCACGTCGAATGGCGTTTACTTGTGCAGCATCTGTATCTGTGATTAAAATTCGAATTTCATGACCTTGTGGCCAGCCATCAACAACTTTTGCATCCATGA
>JAYNJV010000042.1:0-12109 GCA_038110525.1 Candidatus Poseidoniales archaeon
TGACCCGCAGCCTTTGAGCCCATGGCAACAAGAATGGCAAGAAGCAAGAAGACAATGATTCCACCAACGAACAGCATTGGGTTTGAACCACCAAGCAATCCATCATCGGAAGAGGTATCCCTCTGCAGTGAAGGGTCACTCAAAATGGTGCATTTATTCTGGTCCGAGAGAAGGTAGAAACTTGGGTCCCATGGACAGTTGTCCTCCTTGTCAGCAACGGTATCTTCATCGGAGTCAGGGCAACCGAGCAAGTTGAATGTTGAAGTTCCTGGCTCGTTGATGCAATCATCAGGATTGTAGGCACCAGTTGTGGTGTTATCACCGAATCCATCGCCGTCTTTGTCTCTCATCTGTGAGGCTCTGAAGGGGAAGGCGTCTGGGTTGTGTAGGCTGCTTTGGTTGTCACCCCAACCGTCGCCGTCCAAGTCCGACCATTGTTCATTGTCATCAGGGAAGGCGTCACCAATCTGGTCTCGAATGATGATTTTTTGACCCGGATTGTCAAGGTCATCGATTTCTTCTTCCGTGTAGAAGTAATTGTCACCATAACCATCGCCGTCTGAATCCTTCCACTGAAGTCCATCGTCTGGGAATTCATCGATAGAATCGGCGTAACCATCAAAATCTCGGTCAGGACAACCGTAAATGTAGTCCTTATCGGATGTTCCGTACTCGTTTGGACAATCATCACCGTTGGTAATTGGAATACCATCCACTGCAGTGTTGTCTCCAAAACCATCGCCATCAGAATCAGCCCATTGGTATCTGTCGTTCGGGAAAGCGTCAACAGGGTCAACAAATCCATCCATGTCGTTGTCAGGACATCCTCGTGTGCTCGGGGTTGTTGAATCACCGTACTCTAACGGACATACGTCACCATTGGTTCCATCGAGGTTATCGCCAAATCCATCACCGTCAGTATCAGCCCATTGGGTTGGGTCACTTGGGAATTTATCCCCGTTTGTTCCACCTGGGTTGTCACCGTATCCGTCGTTGTCATCATCCTTCCATTGGGTTGGATCTTCTGGATAGAGATCGGGATTTGTTCCTTCTGGATTATCGCCTCTGTTGTCACCATCACTGTCAGCCCATTGGGTGGAATCATCAGGGAATGGGTCTTCTGAATTGGCGTAACCATCACCATCTCGGTCTGGGCAACCAATCTTTGTGCCCTTGGAAGATGTACCTGCTGACGCTGGACAGTCATCGGCATTGTTACCTTCGGGGTTGCTACCAAATCCATCATTGTCCTCATCGCACCATTGAGTGGGGTCACTTGGGAAGGCATCAGCACCATAACAATCTGCGGTGCTCGGCCAATTCGAGGTTGGATTAGAGTACCCATCTCCATCGGTGTCAATACATCCAAGTCGGTCAAGCGTTGAATTGCCCCACACAAGCGGACATCCATCTGCTCGGTCGCTGATTTCATTGTCGCCGTACCAGTCGCCATCGGTATCAAGCCATTGGGTTCGGTCGAGAGGAAAAACGTCGACAGTTGTTGCACCAGAAATGTGCATTCCCGGCCATTCAGTTGGACGAATTGAGGTCCAAGACGCATCGGCATAGTTGTCGCCGTACCCATCGCCATCGGTATCGTTCCATTGGGTTGGGTCACCAGGAAATGCATCGCCAGTTTGATTGAGATGGATTTGATATTCATTGAGGTCATAGTAATAATTGTCACCGTAGCCGTCATTATCGGCATCAGCCCATTGTTTTGGATCGTTCACGGCCCAGTCTGCTTCATCGGACCAACCGTCACCGTCAACATCTGGACAACCGAATCGGTCTTCAGTCGAGTTACCCCAAATGGTCAAGCATGCGTCGGGTTCATTGGCGGGTGATGGGTTATCACCAAAACCATCGTTGTCTTGGTCTGCCCATTGTGTGCCATCGAAGGGGAATGCGTCAACCTTGCCGTCACCTTGGTCGGTTGAATTCCAACCATCGTTGTCCGGGTCAAGGTCAGCATGAATGAAATAGACGCCATTGTTCCTTCGACCAACCGCAATGGCCATGTCGTAGCCACCGGGGTGCCATGATAGACCATAATGAATGCCACAATCGTTGTTCCAACCACTACAACCACCAGCAGGTATTGGTGTAGAGAAGGTATCGACAAGGAGATTTGAGTCAAATTCGTAAATTAACACACTTGCGGCTTGGCTTCCAATATTACCAAATCCGAAGGCAACTTGAATGCCGTCTGGAGAGAATTCAGCGTCATAACAAGATGTTGATGGTGTCATGGTAAATTTGGTTGCACCGGTCTGCAAATCCCAAACCATGGCTCTTTGTTGGGAGCCACCGCCGCCAGCTGCTGAACAACCTGCAACCATATTTCCATCAGGAGAAATGTGAACGGCGTTGTAATTTTGATTTCCACCAGTCAGTGTTCGAGTGGTCCACCATGATGTTGTGTTGACAATGTAGACCTCACCATCGCCGCCAACGGCCATTCGAGTTCCATCTTCTGAAAACGCTACTGACGAATATGAGCCAGCGTTGGCGGGTGTAATTTCATGCCAGATGTTCCCAGTTGCTACTTCGACAAACATAACTGAACATCCCGAACAACTACCCATACCTCCGCTGAATTCATCGACCACGGCAAATGATGTGCTATTGGGCATGAAAGCCACATCCGAAAATTGTCTCGAACTCCCAGTGTGGGTAATGCCATCGTGAAGAACAGTGAGATTACTGGCCCACAACACCGCTGCGGTGTCATCGGACAGCGTAACGGCGATGTATTGTCCATCAGGACTCCATTCGACGCTACAAATTGCTGCAGACCCACCCCAAGTGCAAGAGCCACTTGAAACCAAACTCACAGATGAACGAACAATCGAGTATGAACTTGCATTCCAAATACGCAAAACATCTTGTTGAGCACCAACGACCATCGACCCTGTAGGGTCATGATCAATTGCAATCATGTCACTGCTCGTGGTGATGGCCATATCTTGGGAGAAATTGGGATTGTTTGAGGTCCATCCATCCGCAATATCGGATGTTCCATCTCCATCTTTATCGGGGCAACCTTGACGGTCAACCGTTGATGAACCTGCAGCAAAAGGGCAGTCATCGTTGATGTCATCAATGCCATCTCCATCTGAATCGGTTGTCGCAGTTGCAAGTGAAGAGTATGCCACTGCCGTAAAGAAAAAGGCGAGGAGAATGGCTCGAAGTTTCGTTGATGGAGTTTGCATAAATTCGGGATAAATCTTGCTATTAAATGATTATGCCGTTTTTGAGCGAAGTTGCATCATCATTTTGTCGCAAATTTTGAACAAGAGAAAACTTTGGAGGAACCATGAGCGATGCCTTGCCGAAGGTAAATATTGGTGTCGCTGATAGAATATTGTTGCATCTGCTTCATCAAGATTTTCAAGCAGATAGGTACATGGTGAATGCATCACTCACTCGTCCAGGCATCGCTGATGCTTGTGGAATGCATCCACCTAATGTGAGCCGAACAATGAAAGATTTGCATCGTGAAGGATTTGTGAGTGAACATACTCGTGCCATTCAGGGTGACGAACGTCGACAAAAGACATGGCAACTCACCGATGCAGGAAGGCATGAAGCCAATACGAGAATAAAGGAACTCAAAGAGACGAAGGTTCTGATTCGAGAGGTAGAAGGCGATTTGGTTGAAGTCCCGGCGGGCGATGCTGCATCCTTCCTCGCAACCGATCTGCCCCTCCTCCAAATTCTTCTCCACGCACAACATGAAGGCGTACTTGTGTATGGTGATATTAGGTTCGGCCAAATCCAAAAAACTGTGGATGGAAAGCAACTACCAAAACCTGGTCGTTTGGTCACGCTCGTGGGTGCACACGCAACATACGCAAACAAACCACCTGAAACCCGTCCTGTCTATGGGCGTGATGATGAAGTTGCACAACTCCAAGAATGGTTTGATGAGCGAAAGCCATGCGTTGTCGTACATGGTATTGCAGGAATTGGGAAATCAACCCTCGTTGCTCATTGGTTGAAACAACAAATTGAGATTGAACCACATTTGTCAATTTGTTGGTATCCTTGTCAGCCGTGGGACCGTTCACTTGGCTTAGCTACGAGTCTGCTCCATAGATTTGGCATCGATGAAACTCACGACCCGTATCATCTCATTGAAACCTTACCCCTTCAACCGAGAGGAGAGGTCGATGTTGATTCATGGCGACGTCGTTTGCTTGCCTACCTCACCGATGCAAACACCATCCGTGAAAGGTTCAAAGAGACGGCCGGAGGGCCCCCGCCGTATTGGCTTGTGGTGATTGATGATATTCATCACATCACTGAATCCGCAGGGAATTTACTCGGCTCACTTATAGAAATTTCAAAGAAAGCGCCCTTACGTCTCATGTTTATTTCTCGAACAACTCTCAACATATACGACCGAAGAGATGTCCATACCCGTGATATCGTTCGAGAATTAGCTCTTACAGGACTTTCTGTTGACGCCATTCGAGATTGGCTTGTCTCCATGAAAACCGTCGAAGTGAGTGAAGAAGAAATTCATACGGCCACAGGGGGGCATCCGCTGGCTCTTGAATTGCTAGAACTCTATGGCCAACCAACCCATCTTGATTGGTTACGTTTTCTCGATGAAGAAATTCTCTCCAATCTGCCAGAGGCCGAAGCAGAATTATTGCATACCTTAGCAACTGCAACAGAACCAGTCCCTTGGGATAAGTTGTCAAGGTCAATTGATTGGCAAGGGCCCCCTCCCACAAATCTTCTGAAGCATGGCTTGTTGATTGAATTGACTGGAGGTATGTGGCTTCATGAGGCCTTAAGGGAACGCCTCAATCGTGATGTTGGCAAGACATTTGAGCAACGGAAAGCACGAATTGGAGAAGATTAGAAATCTTCCGCATTCATTGCATCATCGATCCACTGGAGCAATTGAGGGCGACTCATTCCTCCAACTTTTTGTGCAATGAGTGAACCATTGTGATAGATGAACAGTGAAGGTATCGCTCGAATACCCATTTTTCCTGGCGTCATTGGATTTGATTCTGTGTCCAATTTTGCGATCAAGATGTCACGCTCTTGTGCGACTTGTTCAAGCACAGGTGCAATAGCCTTGCATGGCCCACACCAAGGTGCCCAAAAATCGACAAGCACCCATTCTTGTTCTGCAATTGCGGTATCGTAATCATTGTCCGAGATGTTCTTTATTGAACCCATATTCTCTCACCATCCTTGCTATCCGTGGCCTCATTATGATGTTTGTTGTAAAGTTTTTTGAAAACGAATCAATGACCGATACCCAAAATTAAAACCTACTCCTCTTCAAAGTTGATCGATTTCTTGACGATGAACTCTTGTTCTGACATTTTACGAGTCATGACCATTGTACTAGTGAACCATATCATAGCAAGACCAAACATTCCCATCCATTTCATACTGGTTTCAAATAAGATAAAGCCAGAAAAGAATCCGATCAAAAACAAGGAGATTGAAAATACAAGAATGGTTGATAATAGTGACCAGTTGACTGGGATATTCAATTGCTGAGAATACCTCGAATTTCGAAACTCAACAACGGCCAAAATGAGCACTAGTACGAGGACGATTGGAATTACAAGTTGGAAAATTCCTAAGCCTTCGAACGCAGTTCTATTTTCATTTTCCATTGTAGTTTCCATGTTCGATATCATCCGAAAGAGGACGATAGAAAGCAGTATACCAAGGAAAAAAGCAATGAGCAATATTCTTTTTTGATTTACATTTGAATTCATTTGTTCACCTCTGGTGTGAAATAAGCCTGATTTTTTTTCCCATTCCATCTCTTGTTCGTTCAACGATTTCATCGTATTCCAATTTCATGAGCGTACGACTGACTTTCGATGCTGTCCATCCTAGGGCTTTGGTCAATTGTGATTGCCAAACCTCGCCATTGTTCAAACGTAAAAACTCAACAATTTCTTGCGAGTCTGAATTCATGAAGACATTCAACTCATCCTTTTCATCATCAGTGTTACCGGTGGAAACTTCTTCCGCTGAAGTTGGCTTCATGAGGACGAGCCAGGTAATCGCGATTCCTAAGGTCAGACTAATGCTGATGATGAACAATAAGTAGAGGATGTATGCCATCACATCAAGAGTTGTGGTCGTTTGCAAAAGGAAGGGAATTGAAATCAACAACAAGAGCATCACTGAACTCAATCCAATGATAGCTCGAATCAACACATTCATTTTGTTGAATTGTGCATCATCTGTTGTCGAATGTTTCATTTTTCTACCTTCCTCATGCCAACGATTGGGTCATCAAATCAGCTCAATCGTTGTGTCTCGATCCTCCGTGCCTTGCTTTGTGCATAGGACTTCGCTTGTGCCGTCCGTCTTTCTGTCGTAATTCCTCGCAAAGAGAATCGGTAAGGCATGCGTTGATATTGGTGGCCTGTGTCTCCATTTTTGTCACGAGCGTCTCAAGAAGAGTCGAATTTGCTTGGCATGAATCATTGTTGTCGATACAAAATTGCAAGGCAACGATGGTTGTGTTTAATCGTTCCAATTGTGATGTTAATTTGAGCATCTTCATTTCCATCATTGTTTCGTTCTCTGAGTAGTTCGAACAAGAATGATGGGCTTCATCATCTTCGTCGTCTTCATCATCGCACTCATGCTTGTGTTGATGGTCATCGTCTTTCTTCAAGATGGTGCCATTTGCAAGTGCTTCGGTCATTAAGTTCAATCTCTCACTTGTGAGGTTTGCAATGTCTTGAATTGTTTGATTGTCCACCGAACAATTCGCATCAGCGATACAGAAGGCCAGGGCAATGCTCACGTTTTCCAGGTATGCAATTCTGTCTTCTAAATGAGTTTCAAAGCGTTCTTGACGCTCTTCGTATCGTTGTGTCATTTTCGACTCAAGGTAGGCTTGAGCATCGCCAATGACACCATCATGATCGTCGTCCATGACATATGGAAGCGAGGTTGTGTCAGCTGTGATGTCATCAATCACAGCGTATTCAACGTTCTCCACAGCAAGCGATGGAACAGCAAACTCCTGGAGTGCTGTTTGTGCTGATAGCCCCAGTAAAAGGGCCACCAGGCCAACGATGCCTATGATGGTAAATGTTCGGATGTTTGTGCTAGATTTTTCGGTTTTCATTTTTTCTCACCTTACCATCTGTATTGATGAAATACCATATCAATGCAACTTGAAAATATGCAAAAATCCATGAAAAACAATGCAAAAAGTCAATTCTATCTTCTAAGATTCACTCACTCCGATAAAGGGTTGGTCAATGTCGAGTTGAAGAATATACAGCCCAGTTGAGATACAAGACGCGTAAATTCGCCCTTCGTGGAATTCAACCGCCCATAGGAAAGGCACCCATCCAAAGTCGTAGAATTGGCTGTCAAGCGGCGTTCCGTCGAGGTGACCCGAAGGCAAAAAGTAACCAACGGTTGCTTCTTTGTGTATCTCGACCCTATCCGTAGCCACTGGGTCAATCAGTGTTTCAACATCGACGATCCATAACCCTGCGTGGTAATGGGAGATGTACAATCGACCATCCCAAGTCCCTCCGTGCGATTGGTCGGTTTCGGGCGTAGTTTCAAAGTAAGCACTATCCAAATTGTGGGGGCTGAACAACAGCCATTGGTCTGATTGTGGGTCAAGTTCGCAACTTGAACCAAAACAATGGTCTTCTGCGTATGGAATTTCCCAGTCTCTTGTCATGGTAACTTCAAAGCGGAAATTTCCATTTTCCATACTGTATTCGGTTGTGTCGAGCAGGTAAATGATTCCAGTACCTTCGTACAAATCGAGACATTCAACCGCAGCAGTGACGTAGTGTCGAGGCGTATCACCAAGTCCGAGATGAGATACATCGAGCATGGTTGGAAACGGTTCAGCGTAATGAATGTACGAAACTCTCCCGCCATTGACATTGCCTGTGGTGCTGCTGTCCGGATTACCATCTTCATTGAGGTCGAGGAAATCCATCCACGACCCAACCTCTGGGGCTCTCCACCGGCACATGAGGGGATTGCCTTGCCCTGCTTTGCAGGTCGTGGCCATGGTAAGATACTGCAACGGAGAATTTGTAGGATGAGGGACATCGGTGACATCCGCGATTCGTAGACCGGCCTCCCAGTACGAGCCATAGATGAATGTACGACCATAACGAGGATCGTTTGCATCGGTTCCAGGCCACGTTTGAACGGTCATATCGTGAATGTAAATCCATCCACCTCGAGTGGTTTCCCATGCCACTTCATACTCCCCTACTTTGACAATCGTGTGACCATGGCCAGATGCTGGTACGTTTGGTAACAATCTTGAGGCACTACCTTGGAGATTGAGGTGTGCAATCGTTACGCCTCCGCAAGCCTCACCGATTGCCGAAATGCATTCTTCATAATCTGGATTTGCGACAAAGATGTACCATTCCCCGTCAATCATGTGGGGATAGAGGTTGTGCGGCCCACTTGGGTGGTCAACATCGTACCATGAATCGACATAGGTCGGGTTGGTTTTGTCAGTGACATCCACCAATGTTACCGACACCTGCATGGGGTCCCCCCATTCACCCACATTGGGGTCTGCGTATCCAGAATCGACCAATTGATTTTGCAAAATAACGTATTCATCACCGTTGTACTCGAGATATTTGACATCGAGAACTTGAGTGTTCGGGTCATGATACACTCCAACAACTTGTGGGTCCGAAGCATTGGTCACATCGACGATGTGCATGTCATTCCAGCCCGCTTGATAGGTGTAGATGTTGCCATCTGGGGAACGGGCGACAGACACTTCAGCATTTCCAGTCGTGGTCAAAGGATTGAACGCAAGTTGTTCGATGTTATCGCTTCCAGCACGGTGCTGACTTGCATTCATGTGGTCGTGCCCTTCGCCTTGGAACAAAGGGTCCCCAGCGGCAAAGATGGCTTCATTTCCAGAGCCGCGTTGTTCTTCAACAGGGTCGACGAGAATGAGGACAGCAACAGAAGATGCAAAGAAGATGGACAGAATGACCAGCACAACCCCTTTGCTTTCCATACACTTCGACGACAAGTTCGTGGGATTTGTATTTATTCCCCTTTAGGTTGAGGTGAACATATGAGGGCAATGGTGGTTCTACTCGCTGTCCTTTGTTTTGCCATACCTGTCGCTGGCCATGAACTCGCCATTTACACTATCGTGGTGACATCCGAAGGACCGCAACCTGCCGATGTTCCAAAGGAGTCTCTCAAAGAAGGAGATGCGGTTTGGTTCTGGATGAAAGACTCGACCGAAGGAGCAACACTTGTGGTAAACCTTGAAAAATCTGGCAAGACTTTCTCCTCACCAACTCTATTTTACGAATGTGAACTTGATGAAGAGGGAGAAAAAGTGGACGAAGATTGCGATAACCGTTATCAATTCCAGTTCAATCAATATTATACTGCAGGGATGTGGGATGCAACCTATGAGGTGTACATCAATGGAACACTTGACCACACCAACGCCGGAACAATCTACATCAACGAGGACATGCATGAAGATGGTGAACACCTTCACTTGATTGATTATCTTCGACCCGTGGCGACCATGCTTGCTTTGTTTTCCTTGCTTGCCATGGTGATGGTTCTCACTCTACCGTCAAACAACACCGACGAAGAGGAGTAATTCCCACTTGAACCATAACGACAATCCTCATGAAGTTGCGTCGTGTCCAATGTCACAGAGGGGTTCCATGATTATCGCTCCAAGCGTCCTCACAGCCGACCTATCTTCTCTTGGTTCTGCTTGCAAGGAAGCGGTTGAGGCTGGACTTGACTGGCTACATCTTGATATCATGGACGGCAATTTTGTTCCTAATCTTACGTTTGGACCTCCAGTCATCAAGCGACTCCGAGAGCATTTGGGCGAAGGGCCAATTTTTGATGCTCACCTCATGATTGAAAATGCCGAAGAATCTTACATGCAATACATCGACGCAGGTTGTAACCACCTTACCGTTCACGTCGAAGCGGTCAAGCATCTTCATCGCCTTGTTCATGCTATTCGAGACGCTGGTGCTGGTGCAGGCGTTGTCCTCAATCCTGCTACTCCAATCGATTCGATTCGAGATATTTTGCCAGACCTTGACCTCGTTCTTATCATGAGTGTAAATCCAGGATTCGGAGGTCAATCCTTTATTCCGACCGTCGAATCAAAGATTCGTACTCTCCGTTCGTGGATCGATGAACAAGTATCCAATGGAGGCCGTCCAGTACAGATTCAAGTTGATGGTGGAGTCAAAGCCCACAACATTGCCATGATTCAAGAGTGGGGAGCAACGAATTGTGTTGTTGGCTCTGGTTTGTTTAATTCAAATGGCTCGGTCAAAGAGAATCTTCAAATTATCCTCAACGCTTTAGGTTGAGGTGAAAGAGCATGAACATATTGGTTGTTTCGTTACTCTTTCCACTTATTGAAAACCCCAATCGAGGGATTTTTGTTGCACATCATGTCAACGACTTGGAGGAAGCAGGCCACTCCGTTCGAATCATTAATCCATTACCCCGAATGATACGCTATGCTGAAACGAGTCGTTCAACCCTCAAAGGTGTAGCACGAACACCAAAGAAATACAGCACAACTCGGCATGAGGTGCTCAGTCCAAAATTCATTGATTTTCCCGACCACCCATTTCCGCGAATGACCTTGAACAGTGTAGCAAGGAAGGCCAAATGGGTCATCAAGAACCTCGGTTCATGGAAACCTGACATTATTTTATGTCACACATTATTTCCAAGTGCTCAACTTGCCTCAACCTTGTCAAAGCAATGGAAGATTCCGTGGATTGGAATCGTCCACGGCCACGATATCGATGTTGGTTTACAACATCAAACCACTGGACGACACATATGCTCCTTGGCCGCAAAGGCGGATGGTCTTGTTTGCGTTTCACAGTCTCTTGTGGAAAAAGCAACGATGGAACAGCTTAACCAAAATATTCTTTACATTCCTTGCCGAACAGAAGTAGGTAAAGATTGGGCCAGGCCAATGAAGCCATGGAAAGGTAGGTGGCGAAAGGAAACCATCGATATTTTGTTTCCTTCCGACCCTCGCAGGCCAGAAAAAAATTATTTCTTAGCATTACAAACTGGAGAAGAATTAGAACGGCGTGGTTGGAAAGTAGGAATCACAACATTACAACATCAACCACACGATGTCGCCCTTGACAGGATGCTCACTGCAGATGTGACAATTATCACTTCACACCGAGAATCGGGACCAATGACAGCGCGAGAATCCATCCTTTGTGGCACACCAGTTGTTGCCGTTGATGTGGGCGATATGAGAACATTCCTGCCACCCCAATGGATTCGAGAATACGATGCAATTGACCTTGCTGATGGGGTTGAAGAAGCACTACAACACGGTTGGATGCATGATGAACCATCACTTGCCTTTTGTTCGAAAGAAGAAGTCATGAAAGCGTGGACTTCACTGCTCGCACAGCACGTGGAATAAACAAAAACAAAGGCAGACCAAAAAACCAAATGAGAGTTGAACTAAGGAGGCCAACCACGATCAGCACCGAAGACATGGTTGCAAGAATCCAATCATCACGCCTTTGTTTCACCCAGTTCCAAGAATGGCTGAGTACGATAGAATACACGAGCATTGCTATTGCTGATATTGTAGCGGCAAGGCTGCCCATCATGAGCACTTCATGCGAAGAAGATGCTAAACTGACGACCAAGAACCAACCAACCAACAGTGCCGTCAACGCAACAATCGCAATGAATGTTGTAAATCGCCAAGGATTGTGATGTGTTTGAAGCCGAGTGTAGGTTGGCGTAGCAAGTATCGTTGCAGCCCAGCCGAGCAGTAATACTGTAAAGAGTTCAATGGCATTCCCGCCGAGGGAGCCGTCAAAATATTGTTCAGGAAATGCAATTGGTGCCAGTTTTTCGACGATGAGAAAGCCCGAAAAAAGGCCGATAGGTAAGATGCCGAGGCAAATATCAAGACTTGCATTCATCGATGTATGTTGTTGTTCAGGATGATGACGATGTGCACCAAGTACAGGAAGCAGTGAAGAGCGCAAAGCAGCAGGAACGACAAGTCCTGCCAACCAAGCTAATTGTGCAACATGGAATACCG
>JAYNJV010000043.1:0-12066 GCA_038110525.1 Candidatus Poseidoniales archaeon
AAGTTTTTTCTTCATGCCCTTTAACAATTTCTTGGCCGATTTGTTGACCTTCTTTGCGGCGGTTTTTGCTTTCTTCTCAACTGCATCTGCTACATTCTGTATGGATGTAGCAATCGTCTCGTCAATGACATCAATCAACGAATAACTCGAACCGCTCAATAGTTCAAGGAAACTGAAATTGGATTCATCCTCCTCCGAAAAAGATGCCATAACTTGGATGACCTCTTCAGGTTTGGATTCCTTCATCTGTTCAAGTTGCTGAACTTCCTTCTCCACATCCGTTTCATTCAGTTGTGGATCTTCAGCAGCGACTATCTTTCTTTGCTGACGGTAATGGTTGAAGAATGCACGATACTCAGCGTCAGAAATTTCGCTTTTCCGTGTGAGAGATTTTCCATTTGCGTGGAACCTTGCATAGCATTTTTCCACTGTGTGCGAGGTTCTTCCACAACGAGTGCATAATTTCTTCTTACTCGCACTTGCTTTCTTTTGAGAGGGTTTGGTTGTCCCTCTACTCCTGCCACGGGCATTGATTTTGTTCTCCAAACGTTTGATTTCTGCTTCTGTCATATTCACCTTTGTCCATGAACCGCCACGTACATTTCTGACCCCGTATTTCTTCATCATTTGAATGGTAATTTTGTTTTCATCGGAATCCTTCATGTCCTTGTGAAATGCGAACAAATCCTTGACATTGTGTTTCTGCGTCCACTTTGCACCTGAACCTGTCTTGTGCTGATTGAAACGCTGAAAAGTATGGTCTGTTTTGCCAACATAGAATTTGTTGTCCTGCAATTCAAGAACATAGATGTTCACCATACGAAGCCGTGAGAATGGCGTCATTCAAACCTTGTGCAATTCAAAGCCATCTGTGCCAAGGCTTTTTTCCCCATCCTGTGGGATTTGGGAACCTTCGCCTTCGTTCATGAAATGGATTGTCCTTGACCTTGATGACGCTTCCAGCAGACCATTTTCCACCTCGCTTTCCCATGAGTCCTTCTCTGTTGAGTTGTCGGGCTACTGCCGTTGCTGACATGCTATTTTCGTCAATCTGCCAAACCATGTAGTCAATCACATGTTGTTCATTCCAATTCGGGGCGAGATCCCCGAACTCGGTTTCATCCCAACCGTAGATGGATTGTGTGAACTTCTTGTTCATGGCCTTGAGTTGGTCCATGCTCTCCTGGGTTCGCTCTGAGATGAGTCCTCGCTCCATCTCTGCCATGGCTGCTACTATCGTCAGGAACAGCCTTCCTACGGCCGTGGTGGTGTCAATCGCCTGTCCACCCATGTCCACCACGTGAAGGTCAATTCCCGCAGCGTTGAGTTCGTCTATCGTGTTCAACATGTCTGAAGTGACCCGAAACAATCTGTCAATCTTCATCGCCATGAGGTGCTGATAATGAACTGATGCAAGCCTTTGCTTGAGTCGTCTGCCCACAGGTCGCTCCCATAACGGAATACCTCCACTCACCCCCTTCTCGATGAGAATGTCGCTCTCATCAAGCGGGATGCCCCTAAATCGGGCATAGTCCAATATCCGTCTTTTCTGTGCGTCTAAACTCACGCCTTCGTCCACTTGTCGTTGTGATGAAACCCGTATGTAGGCTATCGCTTTGTCCCGATTTTCGCTGTTTTTGCTCGTTAACATAATCGAGCATCGTGTTCCTTTCTAGTTAATACTTCTCAAATATAAGTAGCAATCTCCGTTACCATGGCCGAGCCAACCTTCAGTCCTGATGGAAAGTGGATGTGGAATGGAGAGGAATGGATTCCAGCCCCCCCTGGTTCCCAACATGAACAAGGTTCTGAATCAGTTTACCCCACTCAATCTAGCGTTAAGGAAAAAGTCACAAATGTTGTAGAAAAGGTAGTTGATAATGGAAATGAGGCTGCAATTGAACAGCTAACAATTCTCATTGATCAACTTGAAGAGAAGAACACTTTGTACAAGAATCAAAAGAAAGTTGGAAGGGTTGGTTTATTGACGGTTATTGGAACATACCTAAGCGGGCTATTTACCTTTGGCCTTCCATTTATGGTTTATCAGCACCCCGAGCAAGAAGATTTGCCTATTTTTTATACATTAATCCTAATTATCCCATTTTTGGTTCTATATTTTGGATTGAAGAAAAGAAAGGAGTTGGTCAAAGAATTAGGAATCAAGGGGAAACCGAAGGTTAGGATTTGGCACTTGACAACATCAGTGAAATCAATTGATCCACTTCTAGCCATGCATACACATCATCCCTCGATGGCTAAATATGTAGAAATAAAATCTGAAATTCAGTCAAATTTCATTGCTACGATGTTAATCGGTGCTGCGGGCACTGCTGTAGGCGTGGGCGCTTTGACAGTGATTGCTTCTCAAATGAAAAAGAAGTAGATAATGAATTTATCATTCTGTACATGGGGTTATACAACTAACCCATGTGTATGATGTGGGTGTTCACAAGGGTTCGCAGTCCGTCCTATTCGTGCGTACCCATGCTGTCGTATAGAACTACGAGTGGCCCCTTGTACACACTACGCTTCTAGATTAGGATTGTACTGGTAAAGAATCCAAGGGGCCACTCTAGACGAAAACTTTCGGAAAACCGAACAAAGTGCACATACGATTAAACAGACCTAAAATCAACCCGTAGAGAATGTAAAATCATTCAGTGTTTGTGTTTGTGTTTGTATTTTTTGAGCTATTTTTGGGCCGAACAACTACTTCTGTCCCCTCATTAGATATGACAACATAATCATGAAGGTAGAGCTTGGCCTTTGCCAATGTAAATTTCTTACTTCCGAAAAGACGTGATTTTTCTTCTGGTGAAATCACTCTACTGATGATGCTGGCCGCCTCCACCCAAGTCGAACAGGGCGTTTTGATTCCCTCAACCAATGCTTTACCTATTTTGTGAATTGCATCCTCGGGTGAATCATTTTCGGTGACTACCTGAATCATTCTTTTTTTTGTTTTGGACCGCTTCCTTTTCTTTGTCGATATATTTCCCGTACTTCTAGATCCTCCACTCTTGGTTTGAATCTCGAAAATTGGGTGTGTGGGATTTTCATTAAAGAGATCAGGGAAGAATTTTCTCAACTTTTTCGCATCTACTCCAGTTTTTTGCTGAAAGTTTTTCTTGCTCCCCTTGCCCTGAAGTTCTTTCTCGGTAATCGTTTTTAGGAGATTGAGATTGTACTCTGTTGGTCTCCACTCAAACCGATTCGGAGATGTGATAACGTCTCTTCCATCGGCCAATCGGGTCATGTGGATCACTTTCGGATGATCGAAAGGCGAGGTAGAATTCACAATCCATCTTTTTTCTTCATCTATGATGACAATGTTTTGTGCCATCTGTGTTGCGCTTTTGTCGCCCGTAAATTCTTTGTCATCCCAGATTGCCTGCTTGACATCAAACATTGATGCACCAAATTCCCCGAGGGTCAAAACATCAACCTCGGCAGACCTCATCGTCCAAACGTATTGCAACAATTCTGAGCGTGTTAACGAAGAAAGATAGATGATTTCAGCCTCAATCAATTCTTCTAACGGGAAATCTTTTGGTTCGTCGGGTATATTTACGCCAAGGCGTTCACAACGTTCTAAGAATTTTCCTGCAGTATGAATTTTGTTAGGATTTTGTTCATAATTATTAAATTCTCTTTGTATGAGTCCCTGGATTTGCTGCTTCAATTCATCCTTGGTAGGAGATAGAAAACTTATCCCCTGATAGATTTCAACAACATCTTCCCAGTGATTCAATAATTCATTCGCTGCGATGAGTTCAATGTCATTCCCAAGCTTAAAATCGTGCTCCTCGGTTTGAACCTCCCAAGACAAATCCTCGAACTGATAGTTCACCATATTCGGGGATGAAGTTTCAATTCTTCCTCCCAATTGTATAAATTGTTGACGTGCTGATTTATTTCGCATGTTCAATGGTAAATCTACCAACCTTCTTGGTGGGCGACTCTTTTTCCGGGTGGCTTCTCGCTCCTCATCCTTTGTGGTACGAAATTCTACTGACTGTGCGGCTAGTATTGCGGAGTACATTTTGGAAAATTTCGAAATTGATGTGCCATTGTTTTCGGCATAAACCGGTATCCCAGTTAACCAAAATCGATCAATAAGGGAGACATATGGCCCTGATTCAGACTGGATTTCTCCATCATGATGAAGTATCAAAAAACCTCCTTGCTCCAATGAATATGTGATTTTTGTATTCTGAAGTGATCTTGAAAGCAAAACAGGCGTAAGCACTCGCTTTGAGCCAGGCAATATGTCGAATCTAAAATCACTGTTTTCATATTTGCATTCCAATTCTTGAAGAACATTGAACAAATCATCCACAGGAACATCAATCTCAACGACACGTGGGGATTCAGCGCCTCCCCTTTGTATAAAACCAAATGGAGGAGTACGAGGTAAGTCAATAAATTCAAACAAATCACTGTATGTATTCATCAAATCTTCGGAACCATTAATCCACATTTGTAAACGATGAGAAGTTGTGGAGGGAGTTTTTCCTGGGAAGTATGTTTTCAACAGAACAATTTCATCAGGTTGATGAGCCTGAATCGCTCTTGCTTGAGGAATGATGTCGCCCTCACCAGGAGGTGAGACGAGTGCGAGGACTCGTTGCTTCACTCTTCTTCCTCCTCGAGACGCGGTATGTATCCTTGTCGAATTAATCGTTCAACCTCAAGAGGCAGATTACGATGGGCCACGGTGTAATGACCAAATTTGAGTTTTAGTAAATGACAATCGCTAACAACCTTCTTTCTTTGGGAACTTGATTGGACCTTCTTCCAAAAAACATACAAAACATCATCGGAGTATTCTATCTTGTCGATGTGTAAAGATTTGGTTTCCCAGTTACCACCTACCGATATAAGTGACATGTACTTCATACCTTTTTTCATGGTTTTATTAACAATGGATGCACTGTTTGTCTCAAGAAATATTTTGATCGTTAGTTTGAGGTCGCCAAATTCTTTTTCTGAATTGCCGATTGAAATGAATCCTCTAGAGTTATCGTAGGTCAAAATCGTTTCAAACTTAAGCAGCGTGATCAAACACCTTAGGTGCAGCACTGTGCCAGAATAAAATAACATGTCGTTCTTGTTTACCTCAATTCTTTGGCCAATAGAATCCAAATTAAGTGCGTGAGCAAATTGGGTGATTGAGTTGGTTTGATCGAGCGGAGGGATTTCGTAGGAATCAAAATGTGGCACTGGTTTGTTTAATGACCCAGCACATTTTAGGATTTTTTCACTAAATCTTTCCAGTTTTATTTTATCAGCGTAGAACATAATTACTGAATCCCAAGGGTGGCAAAAAATTGCTCTAAGGAGTAACATTTCACTTTGCCCTAAGACCAAAAAAAGGCGCATAGAATTCACTAAATGGTATTATTCTTCAATTCTTCCGTTGCTTTTTTTAGAAATTGATAGATGATTCGATTATATCCAAGGGGTAATCCATAACACCCTCGTCAAAAGATTCGTTGTATGCAAGGGGTTGCTGTGGACCATATACAACGCTACACATGAAGATATGACGCTGTAACGGGCGTTAACCTCATGAGGATTCATCCAAACCAAAGGACATGGCGGGACAAATCACAGGTGCTCCCGCTGTGCTCGAAGCATTACGACAAGGTGTTGACATCAGCCTCGTTCTTGTCGACCGCGACAAAGACACAGACGAAATTCGAGCCCTCTGTGAAGAACGTGGCATTCCTCTTGAGGAGGGGTCCACCAACGACCTTTGGCGAATGTCCGCCAATGGATTCCAAGACGCCCTTGCCCTTGTTGGAAGAGCGATGCATGAAACATTGGAGGAGGTCATGGCTCACGGGGGCACCGTGTTCTTTTTTGATGGGGTTGAGTATTCAACGAATTTGGGGTTCGCCATTCGAACTGCGGAGGTTTCAGGGGCTAATGCTGTGGTGCTCAACGTCGAGAAAACCCACGAAGAGCGACGCACGATTCGTCGTTCAAGCATGAGGGCAGACCGTTTTCTTCCAGTGATTTATTCCTCAACCGATGAGATTCTTGCGTGTGTTACATCCAATAATTTTCGCATCATTGCAGCCGAGGATACGGGTACGCTTGAGCCGTGGGATGAAGATTTGACGGGCAATGTTTTGCTCGTTGTGGGGGCAGAACGAGAAGGCGTGAGCGAACAAGTTCTTGCAGCGGCAGATTCAGTGGTCATCCTTCCAATGGACGGCTTTGTTCCTTCGTACAATCTTCAAGTTGCCGTCAGTGTTCTTGCTGTTGAAGCACTTCGGCAAAGGAATTTGAAATCCTAACAGGATGACGGTCGCTCGTACAAACTCCAACCATTTGTTTCAGCCACATCGACTTTTTGCCAATTCAACACTCCGTAGACCTCGTCGTGCTCTGAGACGATCACCCATGTTGTCTGGCCAAGTGTTGTGCAATCGCTCAATTCTGATTGCCATCCCGAATTCGAAGTTCGCCAATACGCGACATGGCCATCATCACTTTCTGGGTCGAGCGAAAATTGCAGGACATACATTTCATGCATAGCAAACCCACCATCGTGAATGAACAAAATGGTTGCATCACCGCTTGTTTCCTGACCGATATATTCTCCGAACTGCTCCATTTCTCGTTCGGGTTCTGCTCCGAACAACATCAGAGCGTTGAAGGCGAGAAGTAAAGCTAAAATGAACAGCGAAAATGTTGATCCTTTCTCAAATTTGGGAAGTTGTCCTCGTGCTGCAAACGACCAAAAGACTGGAACGATCAGCAAAGAAAGATACCTTGGGTTGTGCCTAAAATCGACGAATGTTTGCATCATTGAATGACCGCTGTTGTTTGCCTCGACGAGCCACAATGCAGCAATCCAACCACTCAACACCCATCCTATTGATGTCCACGAAAATTCTAACAGCGTGCTTTCAGGCGTTGCTTCTGAATCACTTTTGTTCATCGAGAACACAAACATCCCAAGATGCACAAACATCAACCAAGCATACACGCCACAAAACAGCAGAATGAGAAGCCAATCGAACAAATTGACATCGGTGATTCTCAACCCATTTTGACCCAAAATCAAAACCGTCGTAAGATAGGCCAGGAGTGGCATATAGGGTTGAATTCGTTGACGGGCTTGTTCGTGTTCGAATAGTAAGTAAGCGGGGAGAATGGCAAGACCCCAATGCCACGGCATGCCCTTCGTAAGGAGTAGCAATGGCATGATAACAAACGAAGCTCCGTACAAAGTCCACTTTCTTTGCGCGTTCAATTGCCTAAAGGCAAGGACAACCAAGGCAAAGAAGACACAAATGAGAAAGGCAACCCAAACCTCTTGGTAAACTCGCCCAGTCGCACGGATAAATGGAGGATAGATTGATGCAAGAGCAGTTATTTTGAGGGCGACTTCTTCATCGAAAACATGTTTCGAAAGTACATAGATGCCAAGAAGGCAGACCATCGATAAGACAAACCCAAACAGATGCAATGACGTGGATGAAATTCCAAATATTGTGAACATGATGGCCATTAATGTGTGCCAGACTGCCCATTTTCCGTCAGCAGAAACAGATGTTGGTTCAGAAGAATCTGAGCCCGAGCGAACTGCCCCCCATTCAATGTCGGCCTCGCCATCTTCAAGACCGTCGGCAACATAACTCGCATGCAGATAAGTGTCGTACCCTAAAGGAAGAGCAAGACTTGCAAGGCCGTGGAACAGCACCCCTACAATGAGAAGGGTCAACCAGAACTTGCGTTGCTCCATGTCCGAGCGATTGGATGAAAGAACATCATCCTATCGAAAAAAACTTCTGAGGCTCATCAAAATCATGATCAGCCATACAGTAGTTCAGCAGATATTTCATTAAATTTTGACTTTGCTTGTTGTAAACACTCAAGTAATTCTCTCTTTTTCCATTTCCCCAAGCCTGTTTTCATGTTTGAAAGGGAATGGAAAAGTCTCACGATGAAGGCCATCCTCCAAATTTTAGGCAATTTTTGAAAGTGTGATTTTTTGAATTTTTTTCTAGAAATCGATACGAAGAATCAGTTATCAAACATAAATACTAGAAAATATGTGCTTTTTCTGTGGGCGTTGAGTCGGTGAACTTGAATGCATCAGACCCGTGGAAAAAGTACGGGTCTTTCCTAACTTTGGAAAATCATAGACAGAAATCAAAGGATGGTAATCAACCTGCGCAAAAGGAGACTACAACCATAACCGGTAGAGGAATCCTTCTGGAACTAACGGCGATTTTAAAGGCATGGCCTGGAGAAGAAACTGGTATATTGTCAGATGAAGCAAGACACATGAGATTTGTCTTGGCTGTTGCAGGCTATCCCGAAATCGAAATCTCAACTCGGCCACTTGATTGGCCATTACATCCAAAGTCTATCGATGCCCTTCGAGTTTCAAATCAACTCGACTCGATTGTGGGGGCGACTGAAGGAACAAGTCTACGCTCGTCCATTTTAAATCGTGACTTCAATTATAGGAATCCGAACATTAATCATGGGAAAAAATCATCGAACAATGAGTTGATGGATGCCCATAAAGATTGTTTATCGTTGTTATTTACTCGATTGAGACAGATTGATGAAATCAATGTTGATTTATATTATTTCCAACCTGAAGAACTTCAATTTCTTACAATTTTACATTCAAATGACAACAATAGAAGGAATTGCTGGCCGAAAATTAAGGGATTTGAAGGCTTCAAAGAATTTGCAAAGCCTCAAGGGGAAAAACCAGACATGAAAGCGGCTTTTGCAAAATATGGCAAAGGGCACCCGGTTTTTGAGGACTTGAAAATAAAAAATGATCAATTTCTAAATTGGGAGAATTTAAACAACAAATTCAATCTTTCATTTTCCCAAAGTAAAAATGACAAAAATGACGATTCGTTCGTTAACATTACATTTCAATTTCACTACATACAAACTTTTTTTGACAAAATGATTCCAAAACAATCTTTCACAGGAACAATTCAAAGATTTTATCGTGGCTATTCAATGTTGCTAGAACTCCTCACCTCTGAAGTCGTACAGATTGTAGCAAATGAAGTAGGAATTGGTTCAATTCTCATTCACGGAGGAGGAAGAGTTTCCTTCCTTTGTCCGAAAGATAAGAAAGACTACATGTTGAATGCATTGAAGAATTCAAAAACTGAATTTCTAAATTTATCTTCCAAAGGAAAAAACGAGAGAAGAATACGCGCTACACTGGATAATTGGGCTGAAGCATGTGTTGTTGCTGGCCAACTGTGTTCAAACAATGCAAATCAACATGGGATGATTTGCGAAGATTGTAAATTTTGTAAAGAGTGTGCAAAAAATATTGCAGGTGGGAAAAAACACCCAAATCAAGATGATTATGAAATGTGGTTTAAAGAATTATGTGGATTTCTCCCTCCTATTTCGATTCGGGAAACTTCGATTCGGG
The DNA here is from genome assembly GCA_038110525.1 of Candidatus Poseidoniales archaeon. Lineage (GTDB taxonomy): Archaea > Thermoplasmatota > Poseidoniia > Poseidoniales > Poseidoniaceae > Poseidonia. The sequence goes on from JAYNJV010000043.1 coordinate 9,440, forward strand.
AAACTTCGGTTCCACCAACGAAGAATGGTGAACAAAATTCGGCCAATAAGTCAATTTTAATGGAGATTTATGATTTGGCACCACAACAAATTGGCTGGCTTGATGAGAATTGTCAATTATGCAATATGACATTGAATGATAATCAAATTGACAATATAGATGGATGGATGGGTTTGAATGATGTTAAAAGAAGCAAGAACATTGCATGTTCTTCACACAGATTGTTCTACTTTCTCGGACATGACCAACGTCTCAAAGATTCAGCATTAAGACAATTCAATCATATGAGTCAAGATGAACCTGATGATGGAACGAAAAATAGAACTGTGACCTCAATTTGTATGTTGGACGCAAACTCTCTAGGCGTAATTTTCTCTGAACGATATTGGACAGATATGGAAAATGATTTTTGTACATTTTACGACAGACAACGAAGAAGGTCATTTCAATTCAATGTACGTTGGTGGACATCGATTTTTGATTCAATCGAAACCTTTGGAAGTAATGATTCAATTGCTGCTTGGATAACAGCTGGTGATGATGTATTGTTGGCTCAGTACCAACTTTTTGGAAATGAACCAAGTGATAACCTCGAAAATATGATTAAAGAATTAGCAAAAAGAATTCAGTGGGAAATTGATGAGGGCATCTTCCTATCGTTTGGAGCAGGAATATCAAGGAAGAAACCAAAGGAAAGAATTCTGGAACTCATTAAGAGAGCAAAATTTTGTGAATCGATAAGTAAAGAACATTGGAAGCAAAAAGCATTCAGGGATTGGTCGAAGATGATGGTGCTTCCAGCAAACCCAAACAATTCAGAGAGTTCAACAAAAGATGGCATGGATGTGAATTGGGAAGAAGAAAAACATCAAGAGGTTTTTATTGAAGGTTCACATTCTACTCTGGTCCTTGACAATAATATCAACAACACAAATTCAAACAAAAATGAAAACGACAAAGAATATTCGATTCCTAATGACATGACCGTATCCATTGAGGAGATAACCCAATCTATCGAAGTCGACATTAAAAGAATAGAGGAAAGAATGAAGAAAACAATTGACTTTCGGGCCTTTGCCCAACGTAGTTACGTTCGAAAAAACTTGTACATTGATGAAGAAAAACTCATCATTCTACCACCAAAATGAAATTTATTTCAAAATATTGGAAATGTTGAATTTTTATCTCATTATTCTACAGTTGAAATCACTTGATCGATTTCTTGTTCTGCATCTTGTGCCTCGTCGCTTTGAACCTCATTTCTTGGAAGTTCGAGGAATGTTTCCTCAGGAACTGGTTTCAAACGTGGTACGAATTGTATGGTGAATTGTTTAGCCTTCATCAATTGTATCTCATCATTTAACTCCTGAACTTGATTCGCCATTCGTTTAGTTTTTAGCAAAAAATCACTTTGCAATTTTTCAAGTTCTTTTTTCAAGAATTTTGTATCGTATTCGTACATAGCAGAAACATGAGCAATAGATTTTTCTTTGTTTTCTATTTCTGCTGAAAGTCTTTGATTTGATCTCTCAAGTTCCCTGACCTTTGATTCAAGTTGTTCCCGGCTTCGAATTTCGTCATTCAATTTTTTGGATAAGTCATTTACTTGTCTTGATATAACATCAATCGTTTCTAACTTAGCATCGAGAACATCATCCACATCACCCATGGCAATACGACTTCGACGAAGGATTCCAGGGAGAATGAATGGAATTTCTTCTTTTCCCTTTTTGATTTGTGATTGTCGCATTCGATTGAGGAATTTGTGATATCTCGCCTCAAGGTCCTCGGACAATTTTACTTGCCCAGTGGCTTTTTCTGCATCGTGATTTCGAGCTTTCGATTCACTTGTGAAAACTCCATGTTCTTTTTGAAGTGGATCGACAACGATGGCAACACAACGCTGCTCAAAGGAGTTTGTTCGAAGGGCTTTGAAGGTATTGACATCAATTCCAGACAAAAATATCCCAATGTCTGGATGAGTGTGAATCCAACCCAAAACTCGAAGTTGAGGCGTGTGTGGACCACCTGCTTTGCTGTTTGCAAAATCGCAAGCATCTGCAGCTATGACACTAAATGAGCCGTGAAATTCACAATATCCGGGGCTTGCCTCATCTTGTCGTGGGAAAAACCCGCATACAATGACATTGTTACCTTGATGATCGACATGGCCAATAAGCAAACCTCCCATCTCCAATCTACCACGTGGCTGAGTGAAAGCAGTCGTTTGTTCAATGATTTCGTAAGGAACGATGGCAGGGAATGGTGGAGGATTTTTGTTGAGGAACGTTCGTGTAGATTGGGGGATTTTTGTACCACCACCTGGAATTGCCCTTAAATGGACACGAAAAGTTCTTCCAATCATGTCACGTGAAAGTCTACTGCTCACTGCATTTCCATCAGAATCCATTATTTCGACAGGTGTACCGTCTCTTGGCCCACCAACAACTCTTTTGTACGTGTCAATGAGATATTCCCTATCATTAGGTTGAGCGGAGTGGCGCTCACCGTTTTGAAGAATGAATATAACTTCTCTTGGTTTCACATTTGGCTCTTCAATATCAATATCCCAATCATCATCATCATCAAAATCAAGACCAGGATGGATGGCTCCCCCCGCAATTTTT
>JAYNJV010000044.1:0-11975 GCA_038110525.1 Candidatus Poseidoniales archaeon
AACTTAACCAATTTCAAAAAATTAGTTTGAAAAAAGGTTCGTAAGAATTCACGCCACCTGGTTTCATTCACTTTTCTTCATCTATGAACCAGTACTTTTTGTTTGGAGATAATGGACGTTTCATCCACAATGGTCTACGTTCGCCCCGAGGATGTTGTTCTCTTTCTTTTGCCCAAGAATTCCATTTTTTATAGTACTCAAATGATTTGTTTGTGTCTACTTCAACATCCCCATATTCTTCACCATCTTGTGGTAAGGTAATTTTGACTTTTTGAAGCCAGCAATGTGCTCCGCTAATAGGGTCGGGTTGAACAGCATGTGTGATGTTTTGGTGAACACCACCATCACGCCAAAAGAGCCGATTCGTGTCGGGATCTTTTGATTCAAATGGAACGATACCTTCAACTGTTCTCATTCTCCACTTTCCATCTCCACGGTCTTCAATTGACACGGTATTGGTCATCATTCGATTTCCAGCATCCTGCTTTCTTCGCCATCGACCTATGTGATGAGAACAACCAACAATGCCCGGTTTGATTGCCTCAGTGACCCAAACTTTATCCACAAACCAACCTATTTCGGTCTCAATTTTGAGTAAACCACCTTCTTTTACCCCAAGTCGTTGTGCATCACTTGGATGAATCCAAATTGGGTTTCTATTCGCAATTTCAACAAGCCATTTTGCATTTGCAGACCTTGAATGAATATGCATTGGGAGTCTAAAGTTTGGCAATAAACAAAACTCATTCTCGCCTTGTAAATTGTCTGGATGAACATGAGATTTCACCCTATAATGTGGAATTGCATATTCAGGATAGCCAAATTCGATCATCGTTTCTGAATAGAATTCCTGTTTGCCTGAAGGCGTTGGCCATCCCTCTTTCTCATATTTTTTGTATGTGCTTTCTTCAATGAGATAGGCACCATGCCGTCGCATATACTCAAGTTCTGACAAACCTTCTTTTGTAGCGGTTTCATGAAGTCCAGGAACACGTTCGAAGATGTATTGGTAATAATCATCAATTGTCATTTTTTCATCTTCTTTGTATGGCGACATGAAATATTTTTTGATGCCCATTGAGCCATCAGGGTCAATTCTGTGGCTTAATTCATTCCAGAACTCGTCTTCTTCCCATACTTCGCCAGGGTTGACTTCGTAGGTGAAATCAACTTCTTTGCCCTGCCTACGATGGAATTCACGCAACACAGGTTGTCTAAATGCAACCCACTTGCCCGATGAAGTAGCATATGAATTGATGTCATGTCGTTCGCTTGCATGGCCCATTGGAATAACATAGTCTGCAAAAAATGCGGTTTCGTTCCATGTGGGCGTCATTGCGATGTGACATCCAACTGCCTCCTCATTTTGGAGCATTTCAATCCAAGAAAAACCGTCTGGATATGTCCAAACTGGATTGAACACTCGGGTAAAATACACATCCATGGTCCCTCTTCCTTCTTTGATGAGGTGTGGTAAAATATGACTCATTTCGAAGTGGGCAAGGGTATATTCAGGTGGGAAATGAAGCTCATTCCAACCTTCTGGTGCAGGTGGTTCGTGTGGTAATTCAGGTTTAAATTTCGACCAAGAATTCGGTGCAGTTCCACCTTTGGTACCAACGGAGCCGGTCAAGACATTGAGGAAATGTAGCGTTCGACTGACCTGCCAACCACCTAGATTGCCGATGGCTGCTGCCCTCCAAACGTGAGCAGAGAGTTGAGTACCTGCACTTGCAACAATCTTTCCGGTTTCAATAACTTGTTCGACAGGGATTCTGCACTCCTTTGCTGCAAATTCGGGAGTATATTCGGCATATTCGACTTTTAGAATCTCAATAAACGATTCAAATGTACGCTCAGCATCTGGATGAACAGCGGCAAGATATTGTTCCCAATTGACTTGACTTTCCATAAATTCTCGGTTGTACGAACCATCATCAAGAATCATCTTCGCCCAAGTCAGGAACAAAGCAGGCTCACTTCCTGGCCAAGTTGGAAGCCAGTGGTCTGCCATTGAGGCTGTGTTGGATAATCTCGGGTCGACCACGAGAAGTTTTGCTCCTGCCATCATGCCTTCGAGAATTCGTTGCGCATGTGGATTGAAGTAATGCCCTGTTTCCAAATGTGATGAACACAACAAAATGACCTTTGCATTTGTGTGGTCGGGACTTGGTCGGTCATGGTGATGCCATAATGCATATCCCGTTCGTGCACCAGCACTACAGATGTTGGTGTGTGAATTATGACCATCAACCCCCCATGCTTTGAGAACTCGATTGGTATATCCTTCGTGACCAGGTCTTCCAACGTGATAGACAACTCGGTCCCTTGCACCTGTTTCTAAAGATGCTCGAATTTTTCCTGCGATGTCATCGAGGACTTCATCCCACGACACCTGCTTCCAGCCACCTTCACCACGTTTGCCGACTCGCTTGAGTGGATGCAGGATGCGTTCTGTATCGTTGATTTGATTGATGGTCGCAGGCCCCTTTGCACAATTTCGGCCACGACTTCCAGGATGCTCGGGGTTGCCTTCGAAACGTTGGACTTCCCCGCTTTCTTTGTCGACATAAGCGAGCAGCCCGCAAGCAGATTCGCAATTAAAACAGGTTGTGGGTACAAGCGAATAATTTCGTTCGACCTGCTTGGGCCACGCTTGAGCATCAAGTTCTGTATGGTGATCCCACTCTTCCATGCCGGGGTATTTTCGAAGTGGGCCATCAGCTCCCTTATGATGCGGCTTGTCGAGATTTGGAATGATGCGAAGTTTTTGCGCAATATTTTCAATGAAAGTTCGTCCCATATTTATCCCTCACAATAGTGGCTCCAATTGGGGTTTTTCGATGACATGATGTCCGTGAATGAGAATGACGACCAGTGCAATTGCTCCAACGAGTACGGCTATGAAATTTCCACTTAGCAGAACGCCAACGAGGATTGCTAATGTTGCACCACCAATCAAAGCGGTTTCGATGAGAAACTTGAGTGGAAGCCATGAATCTTTTGACCACGAACGTCCTTTTGCTTGTTGCAAGAGCCAAGCGGTATAGACGCCCGTGAGTGCTGCAATGGGTATACCCGCATAGGCGAGGTACTCAAGATATAATTCATAATTTGTTGGTGTGAAGAATGCAAGTACTGCACTGAAGAATAAAATCCCACCATAGGCAGCCAGAATATATGCACCTTTCACGAGCCAAGAACTCCAATTTGGTCGAAGCATGACGTACAAGAAACGGTCAGGGCGGTCAAGGTCCATTATGAGCAACACGCCCGTAATCGCAAGGAATCCAAGCCCGATACCAGTGATCGGTAACCAAAGGTCGGTCATGTCGAGGTATCCTGCAAGCCACAGTATCATAGCGACCATATATGTGCCTGCTGCGATACCTTTTGTCCAAATGTAAGCACTTACTTCCCAACCCCACAGAATGCCCTTTGAAGGTGCATCGTAGGCTCTTTTTGCCTCTGGTGAAGTATCGGCAAGTTTGGCGGCTACATCTCTGATAATTGCTTGATCTCTTGGGTTGGCTTTTTTGGCTTTCAAGTCGAGTGCTAGTTGGACAATCATCGAATGCTCATCAGCAGCACCAAGTCGTTCATGAGCATATTTTGCGAAGTGACCGACACCCGCAGCTTGTTCACTCCACATACCAGCGGGAGTTTTGTCTGTAGCGAGAGGATTCAGCATTTCGTCTGAAGTATCGAGATAGTAGACATTTGGTATGGTTCCTGCCTCGGGTTTTCTTACCTTTGTATCATGTTCTGCGATGAGTTGTGATAAATTTGATTGCGGGTCATCCAAATCTCCACTTACAATGGCTTCGACTGGGCAGACGATGACACATGCTGGCTCGTATGAATTTTCAATTCGGTGGGCGCAGTAGTTGCATTTTGCTGCTGTACCAGTATTTGGATTGATGTAGAGTGCATCATAGGGGCATGCTTGCATGCATGATTTACATCCTATGCACCTATCATCATCAAAGTCAACGATTCCGTCTGACCGTGTGAAGAGAGCTGTCGTTGGGCAAATCGTGGTACAAGGTGAATCCTCACAATGGTTGCATCGGTGAACACTGAATTCACGATTGGAGTTTGGATATTGACCTGTTTCGATATATTTGACGTGCGTTCTGTTGACGCCAACCGGCACATCGTGCTCCGATTTACATGCAACGGTACAAGCGTGACATCCAATGCATTTTCTGTTATCAATTGCAAATCCGTAATTTACCATAGTACAACTTCCTTTTAACCAAGTGAGGCTGCACATTGATTCTTACCTAAATCGAGTTCTTCCGCCACTTCGATGTCAACATCGTCAATTTTTGCATTCACTCTTCGAATGCGATTATATTCTTCCGGTTGAGGTCTCATGTTTTCCTCGACCCATGAAATAAATTCTGATTCATTTTCTATAGAATAAATGCTTTCATTCAACGCCTTGACGGTCCCAAAATCATTGATAATCAGGAAAGAGTCATTTGCCTCTCTTTTCCAATCTGTGTAATGGCTCGGGAGAACAAAGAGTTCGTCGGGTAAAACACAAATTCTGTTCTTGAGTGTGTCATACAATTGTTTTGCCCATTCCACCACCTTCTTGCCAAGGTCTGGACGGCCAACAGATACGATAAAGACGGTATCTCCTGAGATCATGAAACGTTCATCGATGACATAGGTTGTCGAACCAGGCGTGTGGCCAGGGGAGTGAGTGCAAAGGACGGATGGCCCGCCAGTTGTGTCAAAAGAGATGTATTCGCCGTCTAGAACAGGTCGATATCGAACATTGGAAGTTTCAAAATCACCTGCATGAGCAATGTAGTCGATATTGAGTTCGTCTGCAAGTGCTGGACCCCCTGAGATGTAATCAGCTTGAAGATGGGTTTCGAAAATTTTAGCGATTCGAAGACCATGTTCGTTGGCAAAATTTCGATAGAAATCTAAATTTTTACTCACATCAAATAACATCAACTCTCCACCAAATGCAAGGCCGTAAGAGCAGGATGCCTTTCCTGGCCGATTAAACTGCCACATTCGGTAATGGTCGGGACTCTCAATCTCTTTTGCAATGAGGACATTGCCCCAGGAGATGATGCCTTTTGCAAGCCAAGATACATCCTCAAATCCGAACTCTTCAAGCATATCGGCAATGAATTTTGCAGACCCTTCTTTGGCACAGATCACTTTAATCGAACGTGATGCATCCAAAAGTCCAATTGTCTGCTCTGGCTCTTCGAGGAAGTCAAAATATGGGATATTGAGAAGTTCGATGTCATGCGGCCCTTCAATATGGAAGCGTTCAAAATCGAGCTCATTTCGAACGTCGATATACAAATGTGGTTGCTTTTGTTCAATCCAAGCATATAATTCCTGAGCATCAAAGGACTCACTCATGTGAACTCCTCACATAAAGAGTTGAATGTCTGCCTCAGCAGCAAAGTCAAGGAATGCTGCAGCACCAGCAAATGTGACGCCTTCAACAAAATCGGATTCTTTGAAACCAAAGACATCCATTGTCATTTGGCATGCAATCAGTTCAACGCCAAGCGCAAAACACATTTCCCTCAATTCTGTCACGGTAGCAACTCCCTTTTTCTTGAATTGTTTTTTCATTAAGCCTGTTGCAAGGGAATCAAATCCAGGTACAACACCGCTGACTGCATGTGGAATTGGCCAGTCGATGGCTTGGAACCCTTTTGGCCCAAAGGGCATCTTCATTGGCATGGCTGGATTTGCCGCTGGTGTTACTTTTGCCTTGATTTTGTGCTTAAGTAAAGGCAGTCCATAGAAGGTAAAGAAAATCTTGACTTCCATGTCCATGGCTGCCGCTGTTGATGCTAAAATAAAGGGTGGATAAGCCCAATCTAAACTGCCCTGTGCAGCGATAATGGCCATCTTTTTGCCCAATTCACTCACCTCGCTTGACGAGGAAGTAATATTTTCCATTTTCTTCAGATTCACCAATCATTTCGTGACCCACACGGTTCGCCCATGCTGGAATATCTTTACAAGAACCTGGGTCCGTTGTGATAATCTTCAAAACCTCTCCTGGATTCATTTTGTCTATCTTCATTTTTGATTTCACGACCGGTAGTGGGCAACTCATGCCACTGCAGTCTATTTCGTCTTGATGGCTCATATTTTCTCCTCCGCATACATTTTTTGTGTTTCTTCAAGACAGTGGAGCATCTTTGTCACCAAAGGGCTGCCAATACTGTACACAACGGATTGGCCGATGCGTTCTGAACGAACGATGCCAAGGTGGTACATTTGTCTCAAATGTTGTGAAGTTACAGCTTGTGTAAGGCCAAGACTTTCCTGGATGTCTTTGACTTTCATATCGTCAATCTTGAGCAATTCGACGATGCGAAGACGGTCCGGGTGCCCCAATGTTTTGATGACTTTTGAGACATCTTTGACGAAGTCGACATCGAGAGCAGATTCTGCGGCCACCAGTTGTTCCTTCACGGACAGGCCTTGAACGACTCAATACATTAAGTTATCTTAATATCTTAATATCTTCATTTATTCGTCAAAATTATCTTTGTGTGTTCAGTGCCTTCATCTATTTAGAAGAAGAATGTCCAAGTGACTCGTTCATTACACTACATTTGAGTAAATGTCAAGGAGATATTTCACAAGTACGATGCCAATGAGGAACAAGAAAATTTTGAGGATATTGTTCGAAGAGATATATTTCATCCCAAAGAGTGCCCCAAGTTTTGCACCAATGTATGTGAGAAAAGGCAAACCAACCAAAAATAAGGCTTGTTCCTTGAGTGTTTCCCAATCGCTGTTTTCGATAAACATGAGGTGCGTCACAATAGCAACTGGAACGACCACCATCATCAGATGCAAACTTGAGCCAATGGCTTTTCGTGTCGGTAATTGTGCGTATTGTTGCAAGACAGGTACGTAAATGACACCAGCACCGATGGCAAGAATCGAAGACAAGAGGCCCCCAATACCTGAACCGATTCTTAGTGGGAGGTGGATCAAAGGTAATGCTTCGGAGGTTGCTTCGGATGAAGATGCTTGATTTTCCTGTTTGGAATTTAATTTTTTCAAGGTTTTTTGGAACGACCAAACAAGCATTAGGGCACTCAATATTTTGAAAATGAGGTCAAAATTACTCCCAAGGATGAGTACAATGCCAACACCAAGAATGGCACCAGGAATGGCACCAAAAAGTCCTGATTTGACAGCAGCATCACTCACATGACCTTCTTTTCGATGAGCAAGTCCACTGCCATAACTCACAACGCATGTGAGTGTAAGCGATACTGCAATGAGGGCACCGTCAATTTCCCAGCCTCCAATGTAATGCAGCAGAGGGACGAAGAGTAAACCTCCACCCATGCCCACTGGAGCAAAAATAAACGCGATGAGAAAGACACCGAGTGCGAGGATAGCTTGGTCAATCATTTTTTTTCCTCGATACTGGCACTACAAAGCGTACTTACATTCGGTGCGCGGTGGTTGGTTTGAAAGTTTTTTCTTTGCTTCGTCATTTTTTCATTTGATTTGGTTCATGTTCTTTCGTCACCCAGACGACACAGTAAAAAATTCACAATGAACGCTATTCAAGTATGTGTATGTTCGATTGAGCAGTTGCATTAGAATTAAATGCATCATTGACGGAGCAGTAAGTAATGGCTATTCTTGAGAAACTTAGTAGAATAAAACACAGTCTTCGTCATTCCTTAGGAAATCCTGCTTTTGATTTAATGCTCATAGCAGTTATTGCACAGACTGGACATACACTCGAGCACTTCGTTCAAGTCTACCAACACCTCATTCTTGACTTACCAACATCAGAGAGTCATGGAATCTTGGGAAGGGCAGATATAGAACCAGTTCACTTTTGGTGGAATTTTTCAATCATGCTCACTTTGATTGTGGTGTATTATGCTTGGGAGTTCAATCGACCAGAAAGCACCTTGAGACAATTCAAAGATATGCGTCGAACATTTTTCACAGTTCTCATTGTTCAAGGTTATCATATGTTTGAACACACTCTCAAATATTATCAACATATTCAAACTGGTAAACAAGGAACACCTGGTCTTATAGGTCATTTTTTGGGGCCAGACCTCATTTTCTTTCATTTCTGGATCAACATGATTGTCTATCCCGGCATGGTTCTCCTCCTTGTGTTGTATATTTGGCATATGCAACTCTATCCTGCATTTATTATAGCGCGGACAAAAAAACAAATGAAGAGTTATATCAAATTCGCAATGGCAGATGGGTCAATGTCGGATGATGAACGAATCCTCCTCACACGAATACGGTCCGAAAGCATGCTTCAGGCAAAAGAAATTTTAGAAAAATTGCAAGCCGGTGCAACATCGGACGAGTTGAAAGCCAGATTAATGGAAATGGAAACATCGCTCGTGAAGAGTTTGACAATGCAAGCTCTCGTGGATGGAGAATTAACCCATGAAGAAAAACGCTTGATTGAGGAATACAAGCGAAGTAATCCGCTCTTGGATACACTTCTCCTTCTTGAGAAACTACATGATGTCGACCATGTTCCCGATGATTTGCCCTCTGAAGAATGAAAGAAATTGTTTGAAGAATAGAATTTCATCTTGTCGAATCTTGAACGCCTTGTTCCAAAAATCGAAAGGTATTATCTTCAGAGTTCAATTCGACAAGCACTCCGATTGGAATCGTCATTATTGGGTTGGTATGTTTAATGTCAAAATTCCACAGTATGGGAAAGGTGTAATCTTTGGTATGTTGCAACACCAACTCTTTGAGTCGCTCGTGTTCCTGAGGTGAATAACCAAAGCCTCTTCCAAACACAAGGGCGTTGATTCCATCAAATAGGCCCGCATCTCGTAATTGTTCTAATGCCTGATAAACATCATCTAAATTCATACCTTTTCGAAAGTCATCTCCTTCAGGGGTTTCGAGAAAGAGAATATGAGCTTCTATGTCTGGCCAAAATTCTGTATTGATTAAATTCAATAGCACGGGCAAACATCCCCCAAGAATGTGACCCCTTGCCTTTCCAGAACGAAACCATTCGTAGCCAGGATTGGCTTGAAAAACCCGTGAATATGCCATATCTTCTTGCTTGAGCCAATCAGCAGTTTTGTCATCACTCCATGAATTTGAAGGAATAACTTGTCCAAGTTCGCCTGTGACTGCATTTAGAAAATGTTGAACAGTGTATTCATCGGGAGTTGGAAATTCTCCGAATTGAGGAAGAATTGCTGGCCCATAGAATCCGATTAAACCAGCTTTTTTGAAGCATGCAATGTGAAGGCTTGTGATATCTGAATACCCACAAAAGATTTTGGGATTTTTTTGAACGGATTCAAAATTCAAATGAGATAGGGTTTCATGCGAAGTATATCCTCCAATGGTCGTCACGATGGCTTTGATGGATGGGTCTTCAAATGCATCCATGATATCTTTTGCTTGATGTTCTGCCGAATCTGAACTCAAACCATGATGACTCAAAGCCGTAGGAAAAATACGGACTTGAAACCCTAAATGTTCAAAAAATTGTTTTCCTCGTTCAAGTCGATGTGGTGCAAGCGCTGCTAGTCCTCCTGAAGGTGCGATGATTGCAATGGTGTCGCCGATTTGAAGGGGTTGAGGTTTGATGACATCAATACCCATGCGAACAACATGAATGTGAACTGTAAAAAATGTTCGGAGAAAAAATCATCATCATTATTTGTTTATGAAAAATAATTTTTGAAAATGGTACCGTCATTCATACTTGCTTTATGAAGTGTGAAAATATTGGAGTGTCATGAGTCAAATGACACCATTTGGAATTCTTAATTATCCTGAACATTGTCAAATAGAGAAAATCAATGCAGTATTACGTGCTTTAGATTGGTGTCAAAGTATGCTTGAAAGTAGTTTATGGGTGCCAATCATCAATGGAACACACACCTCATTACAGAGGCACATCAATCAACACACCATCGAGATTTTTCCAATCGAAGCTGCACATCTTGACCTTGGAATCGATTCACGGTTCAAAAAACACCATGTGCCAATTCACCTCAATGACAATATCGTCTGCATCCAGTCAACTGATAGAAAATCAAGCCCACTTCATACTGATATGGTTGCAAGTGTAATCTTGCTTTTTGGTCGAGACGATTTCAATCCGCAACTTGTTCCACAAACACTCCATAGCATTCTGACTGATGAGCAACGTGCATCCTTGCCTAAACCACCACCAATTCGAAGATATGTGCCCGGACAACCATCGACGTCTGGAAGAGAATTTCTTCCTGAACACCGTGTAATTGAAATGTTTCATCAACATCCAGATTCACCTTTTCAAGTGCAATTTGAAAAGCGTGATGGTACACTGCGAAATATGATTGCAAGATTAAATTTTGAAAAAGTCGATGCTGGTGAACAGATCGATATTCAAGCGGGTCATGGATTACGATTCAATCCTTTGGACTACCATTTGCAATCCGTTACCGACATGGTTCTTCAGGAGTTTCGTTTACTCGCTACTGACCGCATTACAGAGATTACCATTGGTCATCAAACATACCAAACATCTTCTGCAGAAGAAATGAACTAGAAGTTTGGTGGAATACCTTTACTGCTCATCTTATATTATTCAGGGAGTTCGTCAAGTCCTAACAACCTACGAAAATCATTGACAAGTCCTCGTTCCCAAGGATGGAGTGGTTTGTGAGCATGCTCTGGACATTCACATCTTCCATCGATGGTAAGAGCTAATTCAATATGTTCTCCATCATCAGTAAATTCGTAAATATGTGCCGTTCTATCATCGGTTTCATCAGGATAAGGACAAATAAAATCACTCATACATATTTTAGGGAAGTCTACCTATTTAAGGACATAGATTCGAAGAAACATCGGCTTTATTCTCCTCAAACACATCAATTCTTTGATTTAAATAGTGTTGAACAATTCATGTGATTCATATTCTTAGGATTTTGGAGGTATAGAAATGGATGATGAACTGAAAGATAAAGATTTAAGTGAAGAAATAACAGAAAAAGGATTCTTAGCACACTCGGGGTTTTTTATGAATCACAATTACAACAATCTCAAAACAATGTTGATCATGATTGATGAAGTGATGCGATTTTATGGTTACGATGAAAACAAGTTTAGGCACCACATTGCAAACATGATGTGGGATGTTTTGCAACAAAATTTAGACGTATCCACCAAAGACGAAGAAGGACCGTGGTTCATGCATGTTGGAACGTTCCCTAAAGACCCTGGTGAACCAGGGATTACTCATTTACTGTACGAAATCATGTATTATGGAAAGCCCCATCAGAAGAAAAATGATTCAAAAGATGAATAAAATTCTAGGCTCACATCTATTAGAATTAGACTCAAAAATACCGAATTGTATGAAAAGTGAACTGCTCTTCATCCCCTTATAAAGGAACAATAAAGAGAAGAAATGATGTTTTTGGATTGGTATATTCGGAGGTGCAGAAGTTGTGGAACAAAGATTCTCATTGGTGAGACAACATCAGGTCGATGGTTAGCGTACACCATTCCTGAAGAAGGGAAAAATATCTGGGTGCGGCACTCTCATTAGGTGAAAAAAATGAATAAAAAAAGGATACTTCGTCATCGACTTCAAGACCCTTGGTGGGCAAGTTGTCATTGCCAAGAAAGAAGAACAGATTATTGTGGCAATTTTGATGCTTATTTTTGCATGAATTGTTATTCTTGGTTGGAATCAAAATGCGGAAGTCAAGCATGTGTTTCTTGTGTAGAAAGACCACCTTACAATGTTGATTTTGCTCGAAAGGACTTAACAGAGGCCCAACAAGAACTCAAAATTATCGAGGATCTAGAGAGCTTTTTTGGCCCACGAAATTGTAGAAAATATTTGAATTAAATTTGAACTTTTAACCCTTAATTTTTCTATAGAGTAGTGCTCGTACCGGGATTTGAACCCGGGTCAAAGGAATGAGAGTCCTTTATGATGG
>JAYNJV010000045.1:0-11462 GCA_038110525.1 Candidatus Poseidoniales archaeon
TCGTAGAAAGCACCATCATTATTACAAATAGCATAGCATATTTCTTGTTAGCCATGCTTTGCTGGGCACATAGGTGGTATATAATATAAGTGCCAATATTGTTTCTATATAAGTTCATGAATTATAGAGCAGTTCTTCGATGATGCGATTCATGAAACAATTCTCTTCCGACACATTCGAACACCAAAAATCATCATGATCGGCATCAATAAAAAGATGTACAGAAGCGAAGGTATTACCTGTTCAAAACCTGACCCGTAAGCAAGAGCACGAGTGATGAGTGCTGCATGGGTGAGCGGCAGGCAATAAGCGATGTACTGAACTGTTTCTGGAAATTCGTCGAGAGGGAAAAATGTGCCTGCTAAAATAAACATTGGATTGATGAACAAGAAAAAGGGGATGTTAAACCAGTCGATTGAAGGGGTGTAGGAGGTCAAAATGAGACCCATTCCAGCAAACATTAGTCCGATCGGAATGGCAACGATGGGCATCATAATCGCGCCCGACCAGGAAAGTAATTGCATGTCCACAATAAAACCAACAATAAGAATGGCAATCGTCATCAGCGTAGCGTTTGTCACCGAACGAGTTGTTGCCCAGAATAACTCTCCGACGAGCACATCTTCAGGTGATGCTGGCGTAGCTGCAATTGCCTGCCAAGTCCCCTGGTAATACATCCGAACAAAGGCAGCATAAGTCGCCTCAAAAAAAGCTCCAAACATCATCGATATTGCGAGGATAGAAGGAGCGATAAACTCAACATAACTCACGCCCCCCATCGTTTGAATGTACGCACCAACGCCAAAACCGAAACCGAGGAGATAAAGAATCGGTTCAAAAATTGGCGGAAGCAGATTTGTTTTCCAAGTTCGGACCCACACATCTGCATGCCTCCTCCAGACTGCTCCGACCATGGCAGGAGATACACCAAAGATTTCTTTCATTGCATCACTCCCTCAATTGTCGACCCGTCAACTGCAAAAAGACGTCCTCAAGCGTCGCTCTTCTTGTGATGACATCATTGATTTCTCTGTCAGACTCGAATTCAGAAGCGAGTTTCGCTATGTTCTTGCCGTAAGCGATAATTCTGTCTGCGATTCGACTTGTTTTGAGGTCGAATTCAACCGCCCTTGATTCGATACGGTCAAGTGCTTGGTCACCACCATCGAAAAGTGATGCCACAAATTCGATGGCTTCGCTTCCAACAGTATCATGAATGAGCGTTCGAGGTGGGCCACGAACAAGGATCTGGCCCGCATCGATGATGGCTAAATCATCGCACAACAATTCTGCCTCATCCATATAATGTGTTGTCAAGAGAATTGTTCGACCAGAACGCCTGTAATTTCGTATTTGGTCCCACACTCGGTGACGTGCTTGTGGGTCAAGTCCTGTGGTTGGCTCATCAAGAATGAGGAGTTCAGGGTCATTCATCAAACCACGAGCGACGATAAGTCGACGTTTCATTCCACCCGATAGGTTTGGAATTTTCTCGTTCGCTTTTTCAGTTAAACCAACATCCTCGAGCAGCAAAGTTGCCTTGTCCATCGCTTGCTTTTTGGTCATCCCGAAATATCTTGCATACACAACAAGATTGAACACTGCACTGAAATCAGGGTCGAGATTATCCTCCTGAGGAATGACTCCAATTCGCGAACGCACATCTCGGCCTCTTGTGGTCACATCTGTCCCAAGGACCTCAAGAGAACCACCTGAAATCGGAGAGGAGGCCTGCATCATCCGAATCATCGTGGTTTTGCCGGCACCATTCGGACCGAGTAATCCAAAACAAATGCCTCGAGGGACTTCAAGGTCCACTCCATTGACAGCGACCAAATCCCCAAACTGTTTGGTCAGGCTGGTGGCTCGAATCGCTGGTTCAGACACAACTCGCCCGCGGCACTTTGTTTCATCAACCAATCGGTTCAATTAATGAACAGGGTGTCGATGTTCAACTTACGTTTTTGATGGAGCATCACTGCATTTGGTCCAATTTTAACCACGAGCTTTTGTCAAATGATAGGCTTTGCAGTCACCACATCGATAGTATTGCATTGCCGCATTTCTATTTTTGAAAACTCGCTTTTGTGCTTGTTTCACTTCTTGGAAAGTATATTTTTGCTTATTTCCGTTGCATATCAACTTAGGCCGTTTGTATTTGTCTTTACCTTTTGATTGCTTGCTTCTTTGATTTCCTTTTTTTGGAGGTTTACCGAGATATTGCTGACAATCTGAGCATTTCATTCTAAATTTTGAATTTTCAGTCTTGCACACCTTACAAATTACAGTTGAAGGCGACTCGCCCATAAGAATTCAAAAATGCTAACATTTTAAAAAATTTTAATCATCGAATTTTTGAATTTGGTGCGAACATCAGAATATGCAGTATTCAAACCGTCGAAGATTAAACGAAAGAATCAACATTTGGAATTGCTGATGCATCCTTGAAACTTATGTGACGTTCAGCCAAGAATTTCTCATGTGACTCGACCATTCTTATGATTGATTTTTCTAAGGCCCGCTGAGTAAGGATAATTTCTCCCTCAGTGGTGCTTTTTGCAGAAATGAAATGTGCTTGTTTGATTAAATCATGTATGTGTGAACCGGTAAATCCTATCCTTGGAAACATGTCACATAGCACATCGACATTGACATTTTTCTCGGTTGTGCAGCTCTTCAATCTTAATGACAAAATCTGCCTCAACTCTTCACGACTTGGATATGCGTAATCAATTCGAATATCAAATCGTCCAGGTCGATTCACAAGTGCCCAATCAAGATGCTCAGGGTGATTTGTGGTTGCGATGGTAATCACACCTTCATTGTTCTCAATCCCATCGAGGGCATTGAGTAGGGCAGACATTCCAACTCCTGACCTGTGCTCATCCCTTTGACCGCTGATGAGCAGAGCATCGATGTCTTCTAACACCAATACTGTTGGTGCATATTTTTGAGCTAGTTTAAACAAACCTTCGATGTTATTGTGTAAGGATTCGGTTGTAGCAAAGACAGCAGTACAAGCTGTTTGGGAAATGATGGCATCCAGTGTCATGGATTTGCCAACACCAGGAGGACCAGCCAAAAGAATTCCACGGCTAGTATCAATATTTTGACTTTTCAAACGCTCAAGATTATCGAGCAGTGAAAAAACATTGTCTTCAAGGACTTCAATCTTTTCAGTTGAGATAACCATTTGATCGAAAACTCGACCTTTGGGTAGAATCTCAACGAAGTCACTGCTAAATTTGGAATTTTTGAGCAGGCCATATTGACTTTGATACTGTTCAAATGATGTACGAATATATTCAACCAATTCCTTGGCCTCAGAACCATGAGAAGAAACACCTTCAAATTCTCGGACTTGATTGAAGACCTCTTGACCCACCATCCATCGTATCTCTCCACCTCCGTGATGAGTAAAATAAGCATTCATAGCAATTCTCATTTCATGACCTGAAAATGGACAGTGAGGATGATACAAAAATACATCCTCCATAGTGGAAAATCGAATGACTTCCTGGTTCCAAGAAAATGTTTGGTATCTTGGCTCAACTCGTTGAGATTCCATAGTTGAGGTTCTTTTCATGATTTGGTATCCAATTGATTCAAGAAAATTGAAAAAATCACTGTAGAGGATTTTGTATTCATGACCTGCACATCCAATGCTTTCGGTTTCCATTTTCAAGCCCAACCAATTTTCTTGGTCATAAATTTCGAGCATATGATGTTCCTTTTTTGCATTCTTTGCCCACATAGGAAAGCCATGAACTGGTTTGTTTGGAAGTGATGCATCGGTGATGATGTGCTGGTTTACATCTGAAAGATTTAATGAAGTAGTTTGACCAAATTGCAACAAAGAAATGGTTTTGCTGAACTGGTGCAAAGCCTCAAGCACTTGAGTTTGCTTCTCTCGGAAATGTTTTGTTTCATCTCCTTCAATAAAAACAGGAAGATTTGAAGACCACAATTCTTCTAAGATGAGGGATGTTTTCTCTTTGTTATTTCTGGCAACATCAATGGATTCTCGCACCTTACTCCATTCGTGTTTAATCTCTTCAGAATTTTTTCCCATGGCAATGAGGGACAATTTCAATTGAACAAGTGTTTGAAGCACGCCATGGAGGAACACATCAAAAAAATCCTTTTGATGAGGATGTTCGCGACCAGATTCGAGTGTTGAAAGTAATTGCATAGCATCATTTTCAATCTTCTTCAAATCGGTTTCGATTTTGAAATCATCTTGATGTAACTGTTCGGTGAAGTTGCTCCAAGGACCACGTGCATGCACGTTTGAAACACCCTTGAGTTGTTGGTTGAATTCTGTCAAGATTTCTTCGATGTTGTTCCATTCTTCTGTTGGATGGTTGAGGAGGTCATTTAATTTCTCGCACAATCCACTGACGCAACTTCTTACCTGTTCTAGCTCTTGCCTTGTTTTTTCCATAAGCATCCCATCTACCTCCCCTATATTAAGTGGTTGAACATTTGCCGGACCGTCTTCATTTCCCATTTTCTACTCACCACCTTTACATCGTTTGCACAGAAATCGTTCTTGTGTTCGAATTCCATCGAAAATACGCAGCCCACAAATTCTGCAAATATCTTCACGCATTGATTTACACATATGGCAATAACCACTTGTGGTAGGTGCTCCACATCTTCTACAACCCAACATAGCAAATCAAATCGAATTCAAGCATTTATAAACTAACCATTGGAATAAGAACCGAGTAAAAGAGGATGGCATGGTTTAATTTCAAACATTCGCCTCACAATCGCACATTACGTTCACTGTCTGTTGTCCTCCACATGGAATTTTGATCGTTGAATGTCCCTCCCATGTCTTGGAACACAAATGGAGTGAGGTTCATTTGATTGTTGCTTGGAGAATGGGCTCCTGCATTGGCACAATAAGCTGGTAGTGAAAAATTGCCAGTTTGACCTGGTTGGATTTCAATCCAAACATCATCATTGACGACAAGATTTTGATATCCATTCCATGTCACTTGTTCAAACATTGCACCTTTTGGAACAATCATTTTGATGACCTCGCTACTTGGATTGTGAATGTCCAAATGAATGGCGTCCACTCTGTTGTGTCCGTTTCCAACAATGTTTTCAATAAAGACCTGCCCTGTTTTTGCAGCATGATAAAGACTGTCTGTTCTTGAAGAGAAAGTCATATTCAGTGCAGCAGGAGAATACATGGCTGTAGTATTTTCTCGGACACTTCGAAGATGAGAAAACTGGGCAAGCAGTTGGGCCCCGCCAATGCATTTGTTGTTATCAATTTCGAGTTGAGGGTATAATTCAAGTGCCTTATCATAGTAATAATCTCGATGGTCTCCTGAAACATGACCAATCAAAGTTGATTCTTTTCGGTTTGTCAAGACATCGAGTGGTGTATTCTGCTGGTGAATTTCAGCGATGATTAAATCTTGAATACATCCTTCAGATATTGGATTGCCAAATTCATCATATTTGATTTCACGCATAGACCTTGGTGGTACTTGTACGGTTATTGATTCACGACTGACTATACCTGAATTTCCAAGGGTCTTTCCCTTTGGAATGGTTATTGTTTGTGGTACTGGGCTTGGGTTTTTTGCTACATAAATTATATTCATAATATCACTTCCTTTGTTTTATCTCCTCCTCGATGAATGAAAAGGCGAAGGTCATGGCGAAATCTGTTCTTAACAAATGAACAGGCTTGAATGAATCGATCGAGGCAATGTTGCCAAGGTTCATGATTTGGGTCTATGTCATGACAAGGTGTTTCCCGTCTGTCGAGCATCATATTGATATCTTGATGGTCTAGGAATTGTTGTTGGTTAAAACTTGATTCATATGGCAAAAATATACGGATAGTGCCATGACGACCTTGCTTAAAGGTAACCAAATTTGAAGCATCTTCCAAATTTTGACAAACAAATGATGGTCCGGCAACGAGAGCTGGGTCCATCCAGATTCTACCCTCACCATAGACATCATGCCCCTCATTTTCGTTCAAAAGTTGTACACTTGGTCTGCAAGGGTCACGCTGTGGAGGTAAAAATCCATGGATCCATAACTCATCATACACTTTGGTTGTAGGAGAACCTGGGATGCAATTCACTGATTCTTCTCTAAGAATGTTTGATTCACGGTTAAGCAATGCAGACCCTGTAGATGGTGCTCGCAAACTGTCAATGAGAGTATGCAAATTCCTAATAAGTTCATCATGCTCAAAAACTGTAATGTTCTGATTTAACATCATCATACTTATTGTTTGCATCAAATGAGCTGCTTGATGGCTATCAAGACCTGCTACATAAGCCATTGAAATTTGTTTCAAATGTGCAATGATTTGCCCATTTGAGGTATTGCGACGAATTTCAACGCCATCCAATCCTAAGCCAATGCTTTGACCAATGTTTTGTGCATCGATTTTGAGTTTTCGAATTTGTTCTTCAAGGTGCTCTTCGCTTGTTGAAAGATTTGGTTCAGTGGCTTGAACATACATGACCAATTGTCCTTCATCATCAAGAACATATGCACTGTTATTTTCTATCATTTCGCGAACTTGCTTACTTTTCCTTCCAACTCCGGCATAAATCATTGTGCCAAATTCATCAAATATTTTCCCCATTGTATCACCGAGGAAGGTCTAATAAAATCCACTCTTTATAAAGAATGAATTAAAATCAATTAAAATCAACATTTCAGAGAATTCTTTCCTTTATGTTGACAGGAGACCAGCTGCCGAGAAGTCAAAGAGAAGAGAAAGGACGCGGGGAGTCGCACAAGCCTGCAATTGTCGTTCCATTCTTGATGCAATCGCTTCGCTTCTCGAGGCACAGCGACCCGATCTGGCCTTGGTTCTGATTGAGAAAGAACTCAATGCTCAAACTTGAACCCATGACCAATCCTATGATCCTCGTGTTGCGTTATTCTTGCTCCTTGTCGATGACGATGATATGGGGGTCTACCTTCCTTAAACCGATGAGGGAGAGTGTGAACCACAAGAACCCCAGAAGAATGTTTCTGTAAAGAAAGAGTGTGGCTACGAGCATAAGGAATCCGATGAATATAGGAAGGCAAAGATCATTGGTGTACGGCCACCCTTTGTCATCTTCTGATTTGAGTATGCATACACCTCCCGAAAATTTCGGTACACTGGAGGCGTTTTGGGGATGAGAGCCACACTCCAATTCGATGGTGTTGTTCCATCCGTCGCCGTCATCATCATCATCAAACGTGAAGTTACCTTGGTCATATCCAGAATCTGGTTTTCCATCTTGGTCCAAGTCGGGAAGAATGGTGATGAAAATCTGAGTGAGCACCTGCCCATAATCAACGGTTGAGAATTGAATGGTGTACTGCTTCCGTTCTTGGTGATATTGTGGAACACCGTTGACCGTTCCGTTGTTCTGCCCAATCATCAGTCCAACGGGAAGGTCAGGTGAAACCACCCATTGTCCTGAAACACCCGGTGTCGATGAGGGGGACATCGGGGCCATTGGTTGACCTTGGACGAGGACGAGGTCAAGAACCGGATATTCAATCTCCATGAGGGGGTTGATGTTGATCGTTACCGACGCATTGGCTGGGCCTCCCGAGTTGTTCGCCCAAACGGTGTAGGTGATTGGAGCGAGTTGCAACTCTGTTGGTACGCCAAAAATTGAACCATTGGTCGTTGAAAACAAGAGTCCAGCAGGAAGTTGGGGTTCGATGCTCCACGTCATTGGGACGCCGGGGCCGACCGTGATGGGGTACAGCGGCAGTGCTGGGTGTTCCATATGGATGGTCATGTTCAGATTGATTGGGCTGTAGGAGAAGTTCACTGGAACATCCACGACGGTGATGAAGAGCGTGGTCGATATCTCACCACCGGAATTTGAAGCATAAACGGTGAATCGTGTTTGAGGCAAGAGTTGAGTGGGTATGCCCCATATGGTGCCGTTGCTACCGCCGAACTCGAGACCGTCAGGTAATGCTGGCGAGACCGTCCACGAAAGGAGCGTGCCGTTTCCAATGATTTGAGGCTCAAGAGGCAACACATTTGGAGAATCTTGATGAATGGTGAGGACGATGGCGTTTGGTTCGTAGCTCATTGATGGGAGTTGGTCAACCACTGTGATGTCGATGTAGGTTATCGAAGACCCGCCGCTGTTTGACCCAATCAGCGTATAATTTGTTGTGGTGAGCAGTTGCGAAGCAACTCCCCATATCGTGCCGTTGTTAACGCCGAAATCAAGACCGGTAGGCAATGCAGGCGAGATTGACCATGAAGTGATGGCCCCGGTCCCATCGTCTTGAGCGAAGAGCGGTAACTCTTTGCTTTCCTGATGAATCACGAGCTCGAGTAGGGTGTGATTGTACCAAATTAGGGGGACCTTGTCCAGCACCGTTATGGAGAGTCCGGTTGATATTTCGCCGCCTGTGTTCGTGGCGGTGACCGTGTAGTTTTGTTTCGGCCAAAGTTCAGTAGGGATGCCCCAAACGGTTCCATTGTTGGTTCCAAACGACAGACCATTAGGCAAATTCGATGGGTTGATGGCCCACGAGATGATTGAACCGTTCCCTGCGACCATCGGTTCAAGAGGTAAATCTGGACTCTCGGTGTTGTTGGTTAAGACGAGTGCTTGGTTCGGATATGAGATGGTTGGAACTTCGTCAACCACTTTCAGGGTGAATGTTGTGTTTGCCGAGCCTCCCGAATTGTTACCCCAGATGGTGTACGTGGTTTCATCAAACAACTCAACGGCGATGCCAGAAAACGCACCCGTTGTTTGGTTAAACTCGACGCCGTTGGGTAAAGGCCCCGACAATTCCCATGATGCAATGGTTCCCGGTCCGCTAATGGTCGGATTGAGTTCAAACGCATTGTGCGGCTTGTTGATGGTCATCGTGATGTTGTTTGGGTTGTAAGAGATATTCGGTACCAAATCCACGACGCTAATGTTGAGTGAAAGGTCAAACGAACCCCCTGAATTGTTGGCGGTGATGGTGAACTGTGTGAGTTGGAGGAGTTGCGTTGGCATCCCTTCAATCGCTCCAGTTGTAGCGTTCAATTTCAATCCTGTTGGAAGTTGTGGTGTGATTTGCCAGGAAATCACATCCCCTCCAGTGTTGATTGGGAAGAGCGGTAAATCAGGGTGTGTGGTGTTGATGATAAAGTGAAGCGGGTCGATGGGATAGGACGCATTAGGCCGTTGGTCAACAATGGTGATGTTGAGCTGAACCGAACTGTTGCCTCCTGAATTGTTCGCCCAGACCGTGTAGGCTGTCGTGGTCAAAAGTTGAGTCGGTCTCCCATAGATGGTTCCGTTGTTGCTTCCAAACAAGAGTCCGCTGGGCAGAGGAGGGACAATGGCCAAGGTTTCGGGAACCCCACCGGTGATTGTGGGTACATTTGGAGTCATGACCAAATCCTTCGTGAGCGTCATGTTCTCAGGATTATAGGAGAGTATGGCGGGTTGGTCGATCACTGAAATCGTCAGCGTTGCATTGGCCGAACCTCCGGAGTTGTTGGCCCAGACCATATAGGCTGTCGAGTTCCATAGTTGGGTAGGAGTCCCATAGATGGTTCCGTTGATTGTTCCAAACGACAGACCTGATGGAAGAGTGGGCTCAATAGCCCAGGATACAACCGGCCCTCCTGTTGAGTTGGGAGAGATTGGGAGGTGGGTTTGTTGGTTGAGCGTGAGTACATACACACTGGAGTTGTACGAGATGTTTGGGGGCTGCTCGTTAATGGTAATGTTGATGCTGCGGGTTTGTGAACTCGAACCGTTTGCAAAAACCGTGAATGCAGTTTTACTGAGCGGTGATTGTGGTGTCCCACTCAATTCTCCCGTCGTGTTGTTGAGTGTTAGTCCTGAAGGCAACGCTGGGTGAATGGACCAATTCAGTGTGGAAGGGATGGAAAGAGCAATTGGCACTGCTTCATAGTTTGAGGTGTTGCCCAAGCCCAGTTGACCATCATCGTTTTGCCCCCAGCAATAGACGGTGTTCGTGTACGAGATGGCGCAGGAATGTCGGCCTCCCGCTTGAATGAATTCAATCCTTGCACCGCCCGGAAATGTGACGTTTTGCGGAGTTGCTGTCCAATCTCCATTTGTAGCATTTCCTTGACCCAATTCCCCCGCACCATTTCTGCCCCAACAATATACCGAATCATCCGACAACAAGACACAATTATGCTTGTCTCCTCCTTGTAGTGAACGGGGATAGGTTGAATTGGGCGAATTCCAAACCTCAAGAACCTGCTCGGGAGGCCATATTGTCACGCCTGTGTTGTTCTTGTAACCCAAACCCAATTGTCCCATATCGTTTCGCCCCCAACAATAGACTGAGTTGTTTTCGGAAAGTGCACATGTGTGCTCATCTCCGAGTGAAAGGTCTATCCATTTATCTCCTGTTGAGGCGTTTGGAAGAAGAATAACAGAAGGTTCATCCAAGTCACCGTTTGTATCATCACCATTGCCTTGGCCTTGATCGTTTCTCCCCCAACAAATGACCGAACCATTTATTGAAAGAGCACATATGTGGTCAAGACCGGATTCAATGGCGGTGACAGATGTGTTCAAATCAACAAACTGAGGCTCTTTAGCGTTAGGAAGTGAAGATTTCCCATCTCCCAACGTTCCTTGCCCGTTCCAACCCCAGCAATACACGCTTCCATTTCCGAGGAGCCCACATGAGAAATCATTCCCAAGAGCCAAGGCTTCAACCGATGTGGAATTCCAAGGCACGGAAACATTGTTGGGAGTGTATCTCCAATCACCGCTGTTGCTATTGTTTCCAACGCCCAACTGGGCTTGGCCGTTCCTCCCCCAACATGCGAGGTCCTTCGTGGCTCCATCCAAGATGGCACAGGAATGTTCGTCTCCGATGGCTACCATGGTTGCCGAGGCACCTTCAGTCCCATCTTGCCAAAGAACGTGAACTGGCGTTTTGATTGGGAGGACCGTATTATTGCCAACTCCAATCCTTCCACCTTGGTTGTTGCCCCAGCAGTAGAGCGATGAATCGTAATTGACCATGCATGAATGTTTGTCATGCAAACCCAGTTGAAATCCTGAATGGATGGCATCGTCCATTTCGATGATGATTGAGGTCATCGACACATTGCTGGTGAGGACGATATCGTCCAAATCAACGTGGCTTGATTGGGCGATGGGGGTTTCCAGTAATGGAGTGCTCTGTGATTGAAGATTTGAAATGCCATAGGTAGAAAAGATGGACAGAACAAAAAGTACAACAAGAATCATTGCTTTCTGTTTTCGAGTATCGTGGGCATCGAACAACTTGGGGTGTTGAACAATGCCCATAAATGGCGGAGGCGTTCTGATGAAATAAGGTTTGGTAAGTCAAACCGCTTTCTAAATCCACTCGCCGTCCGAGAAGAAAAAAGGGATGGTGGACGCTGGGGAGTCGCCCAAGCCTGCAACTGTCGCTCAATACTGGATGTAATC
>JAYNJV010000046.1:0-10223 GCA_038110525.1 Candidatus Poseidoniales archaeon
CTTGTAGGCGTTGGGTTAAAACACACCATTGAATTCGCCCGTTCATGGAGGGAGCTCGCATCTTGAGAAAATTGGTGGTCGAAGGTGGTTCAAAAATCATCGATTTCGACAACAAGGCGTTCAAACCTGTTCCTGAAGAGGGTATCGAACTCGCTGTTGATGCAATGCGACGAGGTGTGATCTACAGGTATCAACCAAAAACAGCCGAAGAATCGCTCACAGCTCATTTTGAAAAGAAGTTTGCTGAATTCATGGGAGTGAAACATGCAGTAGCCATGAATTCATGCGGTTCAGCGATGTTCATTGCCTTGAACATTGCAGGGGTTGAGCCAGGTGACAAAGTACTCTCCAACGCATTCACGTTCCACGCAGTTCCAAGTGTGATTCACCATGCAAGAGCAGAACCGGTCCTCGTCGAAACAACTCGAGAATGGGGTATTGACCCCGACGACCTCGATAGGAAAGCGGCGGAGTCTGGTGCCAAAGTCTTCTTGATGTCCTATATGCGAGGCCATGTTCCAAATTTAGAGCGAGTGCTCGAGGTCGTGAAGAAGCACAACCTGATTTTCATCGAAGATTGTGCCCACGCATATTGCACATATTGGGAAGGAAAACCACTTGGTACTCTCGGAGCGATTGGTTGTTTTTCGACCCAATCAAGCAAAGGGTTGAGTGCGGGAGAAGGTGGAATTTTTATCACAAATAGCGATGATTTCGCTGCAAAGGCTGTTCTGTATGCCGGTTCATATGAGACATTGTGGAAGAAGCATTTCAATTTAGACCATGATTTGATGAATGATTTACAAAATAAGATTCCAGGCTATTCCATGAGGATGCATGAAGTCGCAGCAGCAATGCTCCTGCCTCAAATCGATCGCCTCCCCTCGCTTAGAAAAATCCACACCGACAACTACGAACGCCTTGAATCGATGCTGGAGGGTCATCCGAACATCGAAATTCCAAAATGCGACCCCAGAGTGACGATGTTTAACGATACGATGCAATTTCATCTCGTTGGAATCAGTCGGGAACAAGCGATTCAGTTCATCGATGTCGCAAAAATGGAAGGCCTTCCAATGCAGGTCTTTGGCATACGCCGCAACGCCCGCGACTTCCGACAATGGGAATACATTACAGCTCACAAAGACGACCTTCCTCAAACCATTGAAAACATTGATTTTGCAGTCGACCTATCACTTCAGCCCCACCTCACCTCCGAGAACATTGATGTCATTGGACAGGTGATTATCGAAGTTCTTGAATATGTGACCAACTGAATTGAAACGATTTTCTTGCAATCGTCCAACAATTCAATGAAGAGAACGACTTCACAGGTTTATGACCAGGGTGGCAATGATCGTCACAAACGCCTGTCGCCCTGACCCAAGGGTTGAACGGCATGCTCAATGGTTGAGCCAACTCAATTGTCAAGTGACGATTCACGCCTTTGACCGAAATCAAACCCACACTGCAAGCGAACTTGTCGACGGCGTCCGTATCATGCGATATCACATTGGAAACTATCCTTATGGGGCCACATTATCAACTCATTTTGGCATCAAAAAATTTCAACGAATGGTGCAATCATCGTTGCTTAGAGACCCACCCGATTTGGTGTATTGTCACGATGCAGACACACTTTCGATTGGCGTTGTCCTCAATAAAAAACGAGGCTTGCCATTTGTGTTTGATATGCACGACCTACACCACACTTGGATGAGGATGCATCATCCTCGTTCATTTGTGCGAAAAACAATCAGCATAGTTCAAAAAAATCGCATGCTAAAGGATGCACGAAAGGCAACATGTGTCGTTACGAGCAGTGGCCAATACCCACATGGCTCTCATCTTGGTTTGCAACAATGGCTTGAGGCTCATGGCATTCAATCAGAAGTCATCGAAAACCGTCCGATAGCGATTAACCATCAACCCAAAGAGCGAAATGATGAGAAGTTGACCATTGGATACTTTGGAAGGATACGTGAAACGACCCCATTCCAATTTCTCCTCGATGCCATCACATCGATGCCTGCTGATCAAAGACCAACCCTTCGACTTGCTGGGGACGGAGTATCACAAAGTAAGGTATACGCTCTAATTGAGAAAGCCCAAGCCAATGGTGAGTGTGAAGCAAAACTGTCTGGGCCCTTTGAACAAAAAGACATGAGGGCACTGATGGATGAAATCGATGTCATGTTTGCGATGTATTCTCCAACAAGAGAAAACATTCGGCTTGGTGCGCTTCCAACGAAAATGTTTGACGCAGCCATGTACGGTAAGCCGAGTATCGTCAATGCAGAATGCCTCATGGCAGATGTTGTGGAGCACGAATCTCTTGGGATTGCAGTACAATTTGGTCATGTTGAAAAACTCGTTCAAGCCATTGCTGATGCAAAAACGATTCGTCCAAGCCTCAATCGAGATGCTGGTCATGAACGAGAGAAGTTCCTCAATGTGATGGCAGAAATTCTCAACTCAACCTAAGTTGGTGTCAATCGGATTTCTTGATTTGACTTCGTAGGAGGTCTTCAATGCCATCCGAGAACGAAACCTTTGGCTTCCATCCCGTGGCTCTGGCCAAACGGTCAATGCTCGCGTATGAATGCTTCACATCACCTGCTCGCTCTGGACCGAATTGTGGTTGTAATGGCGAGTAATCTTTACTGAGAACACCGAGTTTTTGGTTGAGCACGGACACCAAATCAAGCAAGGAAATTTGAGTTTGTGTAGCCACATTGTAGACATGATGTTGCTGAGATTGTACATCAACTTCGATCAAAGAAAAGATAGCTGAACATACATCATCCACATGAACGAAATCACGAGTTTGCTCTCCGTCTCCAAGAATTGTGGGGGCCGACCCCTCCATCATCATTGAACAGAATTTTGGTATAACGGCAGAGTATGCCCCTTGAACACTTTGGCCGGGCCCATAGACGTTGAAGAAACGCAAAGCTGCACAATCAAGACCTTGGCTTCTTGCTTGAAGAATTTGCTTTTCATTTTCCCATTTTGAATCTGCATAAGGCGATAGAAGATGTCCAGCGTCTTCTTCACATAGGGGAAATTTGTCGATATTTCCATACACTGCTGCACTCGAAGCCATCACCATTTTTCGAACGCCGTGAACAAGACATGAATCGAGGACGTGCTTTGTCCCGCCCACATTGATATCCAGCGTTTCTTCAGGTTGTTGCACTGAAAGAGGTACGGAAACTTGAGCAGCAAGATGAACGACCACATCACAACCTTCGATACAAGACGAAACCAACGCACTGTTGCGAATATCCCCTATGCAGATATCTGCCCCGTTTTGTTGTAGAAGTTCAATGCGTTCTTTGTTTCCCGTTGAAAGATTATCAAGAATTCGAACCTTCCATCCTGCTTGCAATGCATGTGTTGCAATTCGAAACCCAATAAAGCCAGCACCACCAGTCACAAGCATGAGTCCCATGTATTGAGGAGGGGTATGGTTGATTACATATATTTGGTCAGCCCATATACACTTCAAACTCTTTGAACATCCTTCATCGAACGCTTCAATCGTTTTGATGATTGAAATTCAACCTCCAAAAAAGAAGAAAGAGTTAAACCGAGCCAACATGACAATCATGTAGGGCATACGAGTTATTGGTGCACACGTGGTTGTTGTTATGGAAGAAAAAAACATATCACGAGAACAACGCCTTAAACGTGAATTGCATCGAATACGTACCTCCCCTTCTTTTCGCGTCGGCGTTCATATCACCAAGGCAATCAAGAGACCATGGAGGGCTATTATCCTTCCAATTTCGCTACCTTGGGTCATGTTTACTATCGGACTTGAGTTGATAGGATTGAAGGAACAACCCAAAGCACTGGCCCTCAATTCAGTTGGAAAAGAAGAATTGAACACGCATAAAATTGTCATGTTTCCGACCAACGGCGTAGGCTTCGGTCATTTCACTCGCCTACTCGCCATTGCAAAACAGATGAAAAAGTTAGATGAGTCCCTTGAAGTCATCTTTTTCACAACCATGCCCACCCTGCACATTCTCAAACAATACGGAATACCTGCTCATCATATTTCTGGCCCAAAATATTTCAACGATATGGAAACAAGCGAATGGAACGCATTGCTTGAAGAAGAATTGACATTGTGTTTTGAAACACATCGGCCGCGAATGTTCATGTTCGATGGAGCATTTCCATACAGGGGTATGCTCAATGCCATTCAAGGTCAAGACCATATGAAGAAGGTCTGGGTGCGACGAGGAATGCTTCGCAAAGGAGCAAACATTCCTGTTGACAGCATAGACTATTTTGACAAACTTATCCATCCTGGCGAAAACGATGAGCAAACAACAATCGATATCGATATTGGAAAACCTATCATGCAGTGCCCACCAATTGTACTGCTTGACAAAAACGAATTGCTTCCAAGGGCAGACGCAAGACACAGGCTTGGTATTCCAGCAGATGCTCTTGCTGTATATGTTCAACTTGGCGCAGGGCAGATCAACGATATCGAAAGTGAGATCAACCTAACCCTCACATCGCTTCTCGAAGATTCAAAGGTACATGTTGTTCTCGGCGAGTCAATGATTGGCGAACGCATTTCAGTTGACTTTCCAAGAGTGACCATTCTTCGCGATTACCCCAATTCGATGTATTTCAATGGATTTGATGCATCTGTACAGGCTGGCGGATACAATTCGTTCCACGAAATGAGGAATGCTGGTCTACCCGTTTTGTTTTATCCAAACATGGAAACTGGAATGGATGACCAACTGGCGCGTTGTAAGATTGCAGAAGAGGAAGGCTGGGGCATCGTTTTGGAAAAAAGAAATAAAAATGAAATATATCATCAATGCAGCAAACTAATTTCAATGATACCTTTGAAAAGTGAAGTTTCTGAACAAAATGGTGCAGTTTTTATTGCCCATGAATTACTTTCGGAGTTGTAGGCTTTGGGTGCTTGGAAATTAGGAGATGTTGCTTCGCATTGGGTAGATCAATTTTTGTCAACAAAGGGGAAAAAAATTCTTGAATTTGGTTGCGGAGATGGAACCATTGAACGTTCTAAAAAATACGATGTAACCGCAATTGAACATGATTTGTTGTATGTTAGAGATGAATTCCGTTGTATCCATGCTCCATTGATTTTTATCGAACAATTAAGTTGTTTTTGGTACGACGTTAGTTACTTTAAAGAATTAAAAGTTGAAGATTATGATATCATTATTATTGATGGCCCACCTGCCAAAATAGGAAGAAAAGGAATAATGTCTGAACCTTGGATTTTTGAATTAAGTACATGTATTCTCATCGATGATACTCATCGTAAGGAAGAAAATGACTTGGTATCAAAAATAGAAGAAATCCTCATGAATGTAGAGCGAGAGGACATAATAGAAAACAGTGAATGGGGTGTTCGAAAAAGCACCATTTTGAATTGGAGTGGAAAGCTTGACAGAACTTGATGAAATTTCAAACAAATTCCATCTTTTAATTGAAGAAAAGAATTGGAAAGAAGCACTTGATTATCTATCTGAACACTGGTTTTTACTCAGAGGAACAACGAACATTGAATTGAGTGCTGCAATTGGTAAGATTCTAATTTTCAATGGGTATTCTGAATGGGCGAAAAATTGGTTGTTTGAACGTATTCTTTACCATCCTCGCAATGGAACCCTCATGCGTTGGCTGGTTGAATCGGCCGCTGAACTTCGTGATCACGAAGAAATGCGTCAATTTGGTGAGTTACATGAAGAAGCAAACAAGGTATCCGTGGTTCCAACAGAGCATCTCATGAATGCTTTGCTGGCCCTAGGGTCCACAAAGCGTTTTCTTGAAATTTATGAACGACACAAGAATTCACTGAAGCCTAAAGGACATCGAATGTATTCCCAATACACTTTTTACGAACTTCAAGACTTTGATAACAGTGCTAAGATCCATCTTAATCTTCCCAAAGAATGTAATCGATGGGAGGACTTTACATCACACGGTGCTCTGAGCCTTTACAGAAACGGGGAGACGGAAAAAGCCTTGCAATTGATGCAATTGCATCTTGACCAACACAAAGCAAATTCTGCTATTACTGCGTATGAAATGTTTCGCCAATCAGAACCAAGTCGTGCGTTGGATTTTTTGAATAATTCCTTGACGAAATATGGTTACGCCCCGCTATCGAATCGGTGGATGAACCAGTCCTTCGATTTAATGCATCTCTGTTGCGATGATGTTCAGCACTCAACCGATTCTCGTCTTGTTTCGGTATTGATGACGGTGCACGCAATGAATCCATTGTTCAAAACTGCTGTGAGATCTATTTTGGAACAATCGCATCAAAATCTCGAGTTGTTGGTGATTGATGATGCTTCATCAGAAGAAGATCATCAAGAATACAAACGAATTTTGGAGAGTGATGGACGTGCGAGGCTTATTCGACAGCCGTACAACGCTGGAACATATTCTGCGCGAAATACTGGTCTAAAGGAAGCTAAAGGCGAATTTGTCCTATTCATGGATTCCGACGATTGGACACACCCACAACGCATTGAGAAAGCGCTTCAACGACTTGATCAGCATCCAAGTGCAGTGGTCGCCGTTGAGTCGTACGCTCGTCTTCATCGAAACGGAAGTCTTGCCATGGTTGGCTCATATTTCGTCCGGAAATGCATGCTGGGTTTATGGCGAATGCATGCGGTAAGAGACAAACTAGGAGGTTTTGATTCGGTCCGTATTTCTGCGGATTCGGAGTTGTTGGAGCGTGCAGAACTGGTTTATGGAAAAGGAAGCGTTCACCATGTCCCTGCTCTTGTTTACATTGCTTACTACCACGATGAATCGTTAACTGGAGGTGACGAATTTGGCTTTGGCTGGCGAGGTATTGTCGGACATCGAGCGAAGTATGCTGGAGCCTTTCGAACGTGGCATCGTCGGGAACATGCATTTCTCAATGGGTATAACATGATGGAAATGAGCAAAATAGAGCAACCGTTCAAACTCCCTTCAGGGTTCCACAGAACCTCATTGACACACCTTCCGTATCGACGCATCCCTTCAAATCTTGAGCCCATGCGTGCGGATTGTGCAACCAACGCCTTGAGTGGATTCTTTCACATTCCAAAATTAAGTAACCCTCCAACAGAATTTCCGATCAGCGTTTGCATGGCAACGTATCCAGCTCGATTCAAAACAGTTGGGCGGACTGTTGCAACGCTTCTTAACCAAACAACACCTCCTAGCGAAATACACCTCTGGGTGAATGAGAGTGATAACCCCCCCCCACTTCCAGATGATTCAAGAATCGTGGTTCATCTTGCCCCTGAAAACAATTTGACTGATATTGGAAAGTTTGCAGCAGCCTCACTCGCTCCAGAAGGAATAATTATTCTCGCCGACGATGACCTCAACTATCCTCCAGACTATGTGGAGCGAATGGTAATTGAAACAACGAGGTTCGACGGAAGAGCATGTGTCGGTTTACATGGAGTAGTCCTTCCCCTTGGAAGAGAGATTAACAAAATTGAAGAATATTTCAATATGAGGCGTGTTCATCTTTATCGCCGTGGTTTGTCAATCCATCTCCCCTGTCATGTTATTGGTACAGGAACGATGGCATATGATTCTCGAAAAATCAAATTCGATTATACCCGTTGGTCACAACAACGCATGGTGGATTTGCATGTGGGCGTTGAATGCCAGCGATTGGGGATCGGTATGGTGACGATTCCTCGGGAGCAAGGCTGGTTGAGTCCTTTTGAGCCTGAGGAAGACGATGAATCCATTTGGGAACATGTCAAACGAGATACAACTCTGCAAAAAGAAATGATGGAAGTGGTCAGTCAAGTCAAAGATTGGAACTTTATTCTCCATGATGGGACGAGAATTACTGAGCAAGACCTGCTCCAATCTATTGATGTTTCTATCGAAAAAACGACTTCTGTTCAAACCCAAATCAAAGAGGTGGTCGTTTCTGATTCCTATGATGTCACAAAACGTTGGAGGCAACGGGGAAGAATTTTGACGTTTGATGGAATCACTCGAACGGTCCGCTACACGATGCCACTTGGATGGCGAATTGAAGACACTCATCGAGACTTGTTTCGTCTTACCCATTATCTACTAACCTCTCCTTGGGAGAAGGGCATTCTCCAAGGATGGCATCCTACAAGGAAAAAAGCCTGGCGTCCAGCATTAGCATATTCGGCGGGAGTGGACTCACACGCTTGTTTAGAATTGATGCCTAAGAACACACTAATAATGTATCACGAAAGAGATGGATTTGAATCGAAATTGAACCATGAAAACGCCAATGTAATGCTGAAAACACTTGAGGCATCAGGTCGCCACGTAGTTTGTATACCAAGTAACCACGAACTCCTACGAACCGATAGAGGAAAAGGGCCTGGGTTCTCTACAGATTTAGCTGTTGGGAGTATGGCAATTTTACTCGCTGATTTTTATGGATTAAGTGGTGTTGCATTTGGAATGCCCCTTGAAAACTCTTATTTATTCCATGGACATTCAGGACGAGATTTCCTAAAGTCTCAATATTGGATTCATCATAAATCAATCTTTGAAAAAGCAGGATTGGACCTCATCCTTCCGAGCGCAGGATTGTCAGAAATCATCAATTTGAAAATTGTTGAGGATTCAGAACTTGGACATCTCGCTGAATCATGTTTACGTGCGAAAAAAGCCGGAACGGTGTGTGGTGAATGTTGGAAATGTTTCCGCAAGAATTCATTACGAGGTGAACCAGTGGTGTTTTCAAAAGAGGCCGACACATTCTTACAAAAGCAACCATTAAAGCAAGCTGCTTCAACAATATATGCCCTGCAAAAAATTGGATTAAAAAACGCGAATCTTCTTGAAAAATATACCCATTTGAAATCTATACTTCAGATAGATGTGAATTGGCTCCTTCGTTACCATCCAGACTCCGCTGAATATATTCCAACAGAAATGAGAACGTATTTTCTAAACAAATTAAAAACACATGCAACAGTAATGACAGGCGAAGAAAGAAACATTGTTGAAACATTGAAACTTTATTCTTAAAATGAGGTATAAATCTCAATCCATGCTTTTTCCCCATCCACCGACTTGCGCGGCCCTGAAAAATCACCTCTACTCATAGCATCAAAAAACAATCGAACTTGGCGTTCAAAATATTCCGTGTTTTCCTGACAGAAGTGCATGTGATTTGGTGATTGAGACGCAATCGAAGTAAGTGATTCTTCTGATTGAAGAATTGTCACAACGATGAGTTTTTTTTCTTCAAATTCAACATCGACCACATTTCCAGCAGCTAAAAATTGAATTTTTGATGTCCCCCTCATGCCTTCATTAAGACCAACTCTCTCTAATTCTTTCAATATGAAGTCACGAGTTTCACTACTCAAATCATTTGACAGATAGACATTGTTAGCATTATGAGAATGTGAATCTACTTTCGCTTGGGGCCATTTCAGGAGATGGCCAAATTTGCTACTCCTTTCTGTTAAAGTTTGATCTTTTGGATGGAGAGGAATCCACGCGGTGTTGTAATTTGGTTCAATTTGTCTCAAAATACTCATGATACCCGAATATGGATATTGGCCCACAAAAACTAATTTTTCTGGTTTGGTCGTTGCGATCACGACTTTTAGCAATTGTTCCAAATCCTGATTCCATTCTATTTTTGATTTGTTTGTTGAATGATGGGGAGTGAAATAATAAGATGCCCCCTCAATATGCTCATTAGCAATAAGAAAGACTTCAGCATCTTGAAGTGAGTTGAAAAAAGGTTGAAATTGTAATCGATCAGCAAGAGAAAATTTATCATAATCAATAATAAATAAAAATGGAGAATCACTTGGTCCACTCTTTTTGTTTAATTGAATGATGCGATGTCTTTTCCATAGGTTCAAGGGCAATGCTGGTAACTTCCACGGATGAATTACACTATCTCTAAGAGCGTCTGCAAATTGAAATGAATATGAAAATTCAACACTTTTCTTAAAATACAAATGCATTCCAAATCACCATATTGTATTTGTTCAACTAACCTGTAATTTCATAATACAGCTTTATCATTTCCCCTGGGTCGCCAACACCTTCGATTTTGCCTTTGTGAATGAATACCAGTCGATCGCAAATTTCTTTCATGAGCCCAAAAGAATGGGAGACAAGAACCACGGTTTTGGTTGAGGTCACCAAGTCCAAAATTCGCTGTTTGCTTTTTTCTTTGA
>JAYNJV010000047.1:0-10114 GCA_038110525.1 Candidatus Poseidoniales archaeon
GTGTCACCAGTGTAGACAAAGCCTTCTCGAACATCTCGTGTGATTGGCTCGCTACCGTCAGCAAAGTATGGGGAAATCATGAGATTATTTGCAAAGTCATCACGAATGTCCAAACGTATGTCGCTTCCGTAATACCACGACTGAATATAACGTCCTGGTGCTGGCAGCATTCTGTATTCTGGATTGTCCATATCTTTCATGTAGAGTACAGGGGTGTTTGCTGCCCCTCCTTCACCGAGAATACCCCAATCCACTTGTACTGGCAAATCAAGGTAGAAGTCAGAGATAAATGGGTTGACGAGGGCACTTCCATCCATCTTCCGAAGGACTGGCCCATCGTTGTCATCATCCTCTTGAACGACGGTGATATGAGGGCTATCGGTCCAGGCAGATTTGTTTCTTGGGAAATAGTACACCGACATGTCGTTGCGGGCGTCGTCGAGATTCACATGGATGTAATCGACATCTCTCCAACCATTGTCGTCGTTGGCTTCAACGAGGAGATGGTAGGTGTTACCAGCATACATGGTCATGTTCCATTCACCTTCATACTGTTGTGCATTCGAATTGAGCAAGCGCTCACCCTTGGAATTCTCAATGAAGAAGTTTCGAATCACTGGGCTTTCCGATTGCATGGATACATAGGTGACTTTGTCGTTGTCAAATCCTGCATCACCACCATCGATAGCATTTCCAGCAAGGTCATAACCAACAATGTACAACGAAACCAATCCTTCTGGGTCAAGTCCAAGGTTGGCGTTGTCGCTGAAGTTACCGTAATAGGTTGCATTTGGTGCATTACCGTCGCTGTTCAAGGTGAGAATAATGTATTCGTCTTCATCTGGAATTCGGTCATCGTTTGCATCGTGGTCATTCTCAACCCAATAATACATGTCGAGGGTTGCTGGTGGTGCAGGCAAGTCTTGAGCCATCATTCGAATGCTCTGAGTTGCTGAAGGAACTACCCATGTGTCGTCGTACAATGTTCTCCAATTCGAATCGATGTTTCGGTCGGTATCTTTGCTCAACACTTGAATTTGCATGAGGTTTGGCTCATAGGTGTCGATTGATATGTTGAATGGAATCGAACAGGTTGCGTCTGGCCGATAGGTCGATGATGGGCAAAGAAGGTCTCCGCCCTCGTATCCTTTCATGCCGAATCGGTAGGTTTCTTCACCAGCAACGGAACCAAGGTCAATTTCGAGGTTAAAATCTCCACCGATCACACCAGTGAAGTTCTCGACTTCTTCCCATTCGACAGTAATTTCTTCGTTGGTGATGTTGACGTGCTTGAGTTCAAGGGTCAAGTAATACGCTGTTGGGTCTGGTGCCACATCCAAATTCTGAAGGCGGATTGAACCAACCAAGTTGATGGTTTGTCCAGATTCTGCAGCATCGAGGTCCTGTGCTACACCAACGGTGTTTTGCAATTCAAATGCGGTAATACCAGCATCATTTTCAACCGCATTACCGTTCTGAGGTGCGAAAAGAATAGCGTCAGGAAGTCCATTGACTCCATTTGTTGCGGTGAGACCAGCATAGACACGAACCTCTTCGGCGTCCTCCCATGTTGGGTTGACACTAAATCGCCATGTGATTTGTTTTCCATCGGTGATGTCTGTAACGCTCGAAGGCTCAAGTGTGATCAAATCTGTAGCTGGTGCTTCGTTAAATGATGCGAAATCGGAATAGGTGAGTAAGGCTTTTCCTGAACTCGATTCAAACGACAACCATGCCTCAGACAGGGAGGTTCCTGTGATGCTTGAGACGGTATGCTCGGTTGTGAACTCATAGATGGCACCGTTTGGATACAATCCAACTGGATTACCTGTGTCCACGAAGGTGTTTGAGAATCCTGAACTTGTCGATACGCTCAGTGATGAAAACGAAACACCTCCGCCGATTGTTGAGTACACACCGACTGGAACATTTGCCGTTGAGCCACCAGTCCATAGAGCCACACCTTGATTCAACTCGACATCGAAGCCATCATTTTCGTCAAATGTTGTCGAGTACGAGTAGAGGATGTTGAGGCCTGTAGCAATCGTACTTGTACCTGTCAAAGCATCGGGGGACGATGCTTTGAATCGGAAGGTCATCCATTCTCCCCCATAAGCGTCGTAGTGGCTAATCGGTGTGAGTGGGTTGGTAAGCAGTGAATTGATTGCATCTTTCAAAGGCATTGGTGTTTGAAGGAATTCTTGAAGGACGATAGTCAAGTTTGGAAGTGTTCCAAGGCTTTCGCTTTGTGTTCCAGAAAGCAACTCAAGGCTGAACGACTCGTTGAGGTTGGTTGAAGAGAGAATGGAATTTTGGTCAAATGCCACTTCAGCGTATGAAACTACAGCACCCTTTGGTAACATGAAGTAGCCACCCTCTGCGACACCATTTTGGTTGATGGTGAGCGTTGCTTTGTCAGTACCGTAATTAATGCCATTGACTTTGTTGGAAAGGAACAAGTTTTGATGCCCAAAACCGCCGAAAGCTGGCTCATTGAAACCCCAATCGAAATCGCCATCTTCTGCAACGTCAATGCTGAGCATGTGGGGGAAGTGGGCGAATTCAAGGTCAAACCAAATTCCTCCAACGCCGCAGGCATTGGTGTACGATACAGAGGCTGAAAATCCGAAGATCATGGTGTTGAGCGTATGTTTTACACCATCCGTAAGGTTAAGGGAACCTGAAATACCCGGAGAAGTGATTTCAATGGATGGACTTTCAAGACAATCATCTTGAATATAGGGTTTGATGGACGCTATAGGATGCGTGAATGTCGACCGTTTGAATGCTGGAGAGAATCCGTCATCCATGGTTGTGGGAGTAAACATAAACGGCATATTCGCACCCTGTGTGTTCCACACACCGTTCGTGATATCAATAGGACCTCCCATCTGAGTTGCGTTAAACCCTGTGCCTACTCGAGTGCCTAAACTAAATCCGTGGAGTACGGCTGACGAAAGACGTGCTGGCCCTGAGTTAAACACAAACTTCAGGTTGACTGTTGGGTTGAGCGTCGAATTGATGTTCCATAATTCAATGACTTCACCTTCCAAGTTTTCCATGAGTGAACCATCACGCCCAACGACAAGTTGGCCATTCAAATCAAGCACATCGACGGTGAGCGAACCTTTTCGTGCCATTTCCGCTTCAAGTGTAAGTAGTCCGTAGCCGTTTGGATGATTGGCACCACCGAGAACAGATGGCGTAATTCCACGAACGGTCATCGACTCTTCTTGGGCGAGTTTGTCACCAAGTCGTAGGTCGTCGATGTACCATCCCGAAAGGTTCCAATCGAGTGTGTTTCCTGCATACGGATTGTGCTCCATAACGAATCGAATTTGCA
Organism: Candidatus Poseidoniales archaeon; assembly: GCA_038110525.1. GTDB lineage: Archaea > Thermoplasmatota > Poseidoniia > Poseidoniales > Poseidoniaceae > Poseidonia. Next base: position 3,344 of record JAYNJV010000047.1, read on the forward strand.
CATACTGGTCGACATAATCAGATAAATCAACGGCGAGCGTACCCCAACCGTTTGGTCGGCTGCTGCTTGTGGATGAACCACCAAGACCGAAATTGAAGTTGCTACCGCTGCTTTGTGGAATTCCACCACAAGAAGAGTGAATTTGGCTGTTTTGTTGGCCGAAGTTCGTTCGCTGGTACAATCCATCGCCTTGGTTAAAATCGGACCCTGAACCTGAGCTGTAACTGAATGCTTTGTAGTCGTAAGCACCTTCAGGGTCGCCGATAGGGAATCCTGGATTTGGTTGGGACCGGAGTTCAATGTATCCACAATCTGGGTATTGTTTTGTGTTTGGTTGACTGCCTGCAATGGTCCTAAAGTTGAACCAACTTTCGAAGGTGAGATTATAATTCTTGAGCGAGTTGGCAACGAAGAATTCGTCGGACTCAAGCATCACTGAAAAACTTCCACCGGTGTTATCATCGGTGTAATTGGTATCACTCATGCCCGTTCCCCAACATTCCTGTCCAGAAGAACACGAGGCGGGATGGGTGCTTCCTGTGGGAAGCGAACCGTGATTCCAACCACTGCCGATGAAAGGTGGGGGGCTTGTGTCTCTGAAGTTGGAAGTTGTGCCTTCAAAATCAGTCACATATCCATCGGTTTTCAAAGAGACAGGAAGTGCTTCAGCGGATTCTGATTCATATTCGAAGGCCGTAATGTCGCTAAAGGAGGTGAGTTGATTGTTTGCTGCGGGATTCCAAACTCGAGGCATGGTGTACAGGTCGATTCGCTGATGTGCAGCGTGCAGCGTAGGTTCGGTTGAAATTTCCATGCTCGCAGAGGTCACAGTTTGACCATCTGGCAAATCGATTGATGCATCGTCCTCGTTAAAGAAAATGGAACCATCTCTCAAATCGACGACTGTTTCACTGCCACCGTTTGCAAATGTTGTGACCACTGCTGCTGCCAGCGGCGTCAAAATCATCATTCCAATCAAAAACAATGCTGTTGTTCTATTCCTGTTTATGCTACGCACATCATCACCTGTGGCTACGCCAATTTTTCACACCATATAATTCGGTCGCTTTCATGGTTCGGTCTTTAAAACCAAAAATTTGTGTTCGCTGAAGAAAAATTTGAAGAAATGTGAGGACGAATCCTCCGTTTTGTGATGAGAGTTATGAGGGAGAACATCGTCCCTTCGCCATGGAACCCTACTCTAAGGAACCTGTGACCCTCATTGAAGAGGTCTTTCCACAAGATACAAACGCCTATGACACCCTCTTTGGAGGTAGATTATTGTCTTTGATGGACAAAGCAGGAGGAATCGCTTGTGCTAAATTTGCCCATCGTGAATTTGTCACCATCTCGATTGACACGCTCAAATTTATTGCGCCAGCACGTCAAGGTGATTTGCTCGAAGTCATTGGAAAAGTCGTCTTCACAAGCGAACATACTGCATGTGCCAAAGTTTCTGCTTACACCATGAGCAAAGCAACTTGGCAACGTACGATCATCTGCGAGGGATTCTTTTTCTTCGTCGCCATCGATTCCATGATGCGGCCCATTCCTATTCCACAATTTATTGCAGAGACCGATGACGAACAAGTTGATTGGAACAAAGCCCAAGCCATACGCACCAACATGTTGAATGGTTAAGAAGCATCTTCATCAACAGGTTCTGTTACGCTGTTGCATGACCGTTCTCAATGTCGCCATGGTGGGGGGCGACGAACTTGCTCGTTCGATAGCAAAAGCATCAGACCAGCGTGATGTTCACACCTATGTACACAAGGAATTGACCGAAAATGGAACCAAAATTCTCTCCATCATTCGGCCAGCAAAATATCCAGAGCGACTAAGGCCATTTCTCAACGCCCTCTCCACCTCAAGGGCTGGTCTTCTTGAAGTCGAGTCGATTGATGCAACCCTTGGTGAAGCACTCGTTGCTTTTGCATCAGCTGGTATTCACGAAGGCATTGCCGTCATCGCTCCAAAAGGAGGACAATGGATTGATGAGGACCAAGTCAAAGCGTTATTTACTCAGGCAGGACTCGGGCAATGGACCTTTGAAACCAACGATGGAATTTTATTACGAGAGAGATTGTATGCCATTCTTTCAAGAATGGAATCGACACTCGAAGCGGTCAAAGAACACCCACTCGTTGTACCAATCGACCAACATTTCAACGTCAAGGGTATCGGACTTGTGGCGATTGGATATGTTCAATCAGGAACTATTCGAGTCCATGATCAAGTCACTTTGCTACCAGCACATGGCTCTGGAGATGTGAAATCACTGCAAGTGATGGATGATGATGTTGAATTTGCTTCGGCTGGTGACAGGGTAGGCATTGCCCTTCGAAACGCAAAGGAAGACCATTTGAATGGTGATACGATGATTGTTCATCCTGAAATTAACGATAAAAGAACAGGAAAAATTGTACCTTTGGCTCTTGTAGCCCACAAAGTATCCAATGTTCGATTACAACGAAGCCCATTTCAGAAAAAACAATTGGAAACTGGAGATGTGGTTCATGCTTCTGTTGACCTTCAATTTGTCGTTGGTCGAATTCAAGATTGCAACGGTGATGAATTCGTCGTGGAGTGGGAACATCCGCTTTACATTCGCGGCCAAGATGCACCGTCAGTACTCTTGGCACAGCTCGACTCCAAACCAAGAATCATGGGATCATGCACCATTGAACTTAAGCAATAATCGGCTCAAGTTTTGACCTCTTAGAATGCAAGCCTTGTCGCATAATTCAACGGTGGTTTGATAACCTCCAACGACTCGCTCAACTTGGGATGCACGGAGAAGGGTACGTCGAGTATCCAAACGAAGATGGAAGCAAAGAACTGATTCACAATCTACGCTTGGATGACTCCATTCGCAGGGTAAAATTGACCTTGGATGAGCGTATGCTGAGCATTGAACAGCAGTATGGGGCAAACATCGATATTCATCTCAATCATATTGCTCGACTTCAACATCATTCAAGTCACCTCGTTCCACTCTGGACATTTGTTCCTGCGCTGGTCTCAATTTGGGCTGGATGGAGAATCGTCACTGATGTGATGATTCAAATCTCACTCATCGCCTTTGGCATGTCTTTTATTCTTGGAAGGTACATCACAAGCAAACCAACACTCACGATACAAACCAAGGATTTGGATGATTATTCGTTGTACGGTAACGATGCCGAACTTTTGCGTCTGTTTAATTTGATGCGCCGGCTGCAAGATGGACAAAGTCTCGAACAAGCACGTTTAGGTCTTGAAATGCTTGAACGAGGACATTCCATTTCGATACCTGAACCGATACCCACGGTGGTTCAACCTTCAACTTCGATCGGTGCCTTCTTGCATGAAGGTGAAGAGGACACTGGGACAGAAGATTTCTTGCCGGATTGGAGCCCACTTGATGCTGATGAACCCAAGCCTTTGACAAGATTACCTGATGACCACAGACCTCAACCTGTTTCACATCCAGTCCTTGTTCCTCATTCTTGGCAAATACCTTCTCACCCAGCCGCCGTTCATGTTCCAATGTACCAGCAAGAACATCAACCCTACTTATCGGCCATGCACACACCTCAGGGTTTCTTACCTTCTTATATCACGGGAAATCAATACCATACACCTCAACAACATCAGGAACAACTCGAGCCAGAGGTCCCTGAATTTGACGATGACATCCTCGAAGCGGAGTTGTTTGAATTTGACCTTGATGAAGACGCCCCCTCACCGGTTGAACCAGCACCAAAACAGGAGAACGCAGTCCTACGACCAAGAACACGAGGAGTTGAATCTCAACATCTCTTACGAAAGAAAGTTCGACGGCAACCTGCACAAAAAATGCGAGGTGCGAAAGCAATGGTCAAAAATGTGGGGCGACGCCTTCGGAACACTGCATTATCGTTGTCAAACAGGGCGGCATCACACAATGGAACCAATCATCAATCATCTTCAACAGCTGCACGACTTCATCAGCGCTCTCAAAACAACGCTAAAGATGCTATGGAACAACTGTCAAATGAACTACCGGAAAGCACTATGGACCAAATCAAAGATCGGATTTCAAGACGGCAAGAGGTCATGAATTCACTTCAAAATCAACCTCAGGACGACCTCGAATTGGCGTCGTTTGGTGAACTACAAGCCACATCTCCGAGGGCTCATGTACGAATTCGCTCCATCGATGAAATCAATGACTGAGTCCTTGTTCATACTTCTCGAGTTGTCGATGAAATTCTTCGGAATTCAATGTTTGAAGGGCATGTGTTCCAAACGTGGTGAGGTTTTGACTTGCTGTAACCGTGGCAAACTTCATTGCATTTCGTAATTCATCAACTCCAACTTTTCCGTCACCAAGCGATAGGCGTGCTGCGAGTGTACCGGCAAAACTATCGCCACAGCCCGTTGGGTCAATCGATTGTGAGGGTGCATGGCTTGGTAATTCAATGATGTCACCATCAAGCCATGCCACAGAACCTTGGCTGCCCTTTTTGATGACAAAAATCTTCTGACCAACCTCGTGTTGAAGTAGCTCTATGGAAGGTATGATGTGTTCTCCTCCTGTGAGTTGAAGCAATTCTCCTTCATTGATGATAATGACATCAACCCGTTGCATGACATTGACGAGTTCATCTCGGGCAATGGAGATCCACAAATTCATCGAGTCGAGAATTCTCAAACGGCAAGATTCGATTTGGTCAAGCACAGAGGCTTGAATCAAAGGATGAAGATTAGCACAGAACACAATTTTTGATGTTTTGTAATGCTGAGGAATCTTGGGTGTAAAGTGTTCAAAGACATTGAGTTCGGTCAACAGCGTCTCTGCCTCATCCATTTCTCCTTCATATTTTCCAGACCACCTAAACGTCTCACCTTCGGAAACCTCCAATCCTTGAATGCAAATTCCCTTGTTGGAGAGCATCTCTTTGTGTTGATGTCCAAAATCTTCTCCAACAACACCAACGATTTGTGTGATGCCTTGCCCAGCAGACTGCAAATGAAATTGGCAAGCAAGCGAACCATACACGGCTGAACCGCCGAGTTCATTTTCAACAGAACCTGCGGGTGTTTCGACGGAGTCAAAGGCTATCGAGCCTACGAGGAGGACGCTCATGAATTCCGGTTAACCAAGTAATTCTTGATGGTTGTCAATGTATTGGATGGTGATGTTACCATCGTTGTAATCCTTCTCATCCATAATACGACGATGAAGTGGGATAAGGTGTTCGACCCCAGTGATGACCGTTTCATCCAAAGCGGTTTTCATTCGAGCAATAGCGTCCTCTCTATCTTTACCCCATGTCAATAATTTTGCCAAAAGGGAATCAAAACAACCTGGCATATCGTAGCCTGGATGTGCATGCGTATCGCATCGAATACCGTATCCTGAAGGGAAATGGCACTCCCACAGACGACCGGGGCTTGGAATGAATTCTCTTGGGTCTTCAGCATTCAAACGGCACTGAACAGCATGCCCTCGCCATTCGATATCCTCTTGCTTCAGTGGTAAGGATTCACCCTGAGCAACCCGAATGCCTAATTCGACTAAATTATGGCCGGTAATCAATTCAGTGACCGTGTGTTCAACTTGAACCCGCGGATTGACTTCGAGGAAGTAAAAATCGCCATGGGCATCTCGAAGAAATTCAAATGTTGCAAGTCCTTTGTACCCAACTGATTCAGCACCCTTGCACACGAGTGACCCGATTTCTGCTCGCTTTGCATCATCAAGCCACGGCCCTTCTTCAATCAATTTTTGATGTCGTCGTTGAATTGAACAAAATCGTTCCCCAAAATGAATGGCATTTTTACCGTCGGCAAGAACTTGGAATTCCACGTGTTGTGCTCCTTCGATGTACTTTTCAACGAACACACGCTCATCACCAAAAGCCGACTTTGCTCTTGATTGGCATAATTTGAGGGCACTCTCGAATTCACTCGCTTTACTCACGATTTGCATGCCGATGCCACCACCACCTGCTGCGGCTTTGATAATGACAGGATAGCCTATCTCATCAGCAAGAGCACTGGCCACTCCAGCATCCGAAATAGGCTCGGAAGAACCTTTTGCAGTGGGCAGTCCTGCCGCTTCCATTGCTGCTCTTGCCTCGATTTTGTCACCAAGAAGAGTGATAACATCTGCTGAAGGACCGATGAAAGTAATACCTTCTTCCTCGAGCCTTCTGACGAAATTTGCATTTTCGGCCAAAAATCCATACCCTGGGTGAACCGCATCGCACTTCAATTCCTTTGCCGCTGCAACAACAGATTCGATGTCGAGATAAGAGTCGAGGGGGTTTGGTCTTGAATTATCATAGGCGACATCAGATAGACGAACTGGAAGCGAAAGTCTGTCTTCACGACCATGAATAATCGCCGCTTCAATACCCATATCCCTCAGGGTGCGAAGGATTCGCAGAGCAATCTCGCCTCGGTTTGCAATGAGCACGCGTTTGAACGCCATACTACCTGCGAAGTCGAACATGTCTATGATGAAAGCGGTTAATTTCTGACAGGTTATCTCGGTTTTTTAGTCATTGAACAAGCATCATTGATACTTGGTCCATTCGGCCTGTGTATCGCGTTGACGATACCAGTGCATGCCGTCATTGGTGTACCACTCAAAGCCATGCTCATCGTACGATGTGGGTTGTTGGTCAACGGAAGGCGTGAAATCAACAGGAGCTCCTGACAAGTCTTCTGTGGCGATGCTTTCCACAGAAGGGTCATTCAAAGCAGTATCAAAGCCTTCATCTTGAGCATAAAATTCCT
>JAYNJV010000048.1:0-9921 GCA_038110525.1 Candidatus Poseidoniales archaeon
AATCATTGACCTTGTCATTTTGAATGGTTATTGTCCATTCACCGTCACCATATGTAGAGTCTGAATCTGTAAAGAGATACGACGATAATGTAAGATGAATGCAATCATTGTTGCTCTCGTCGCAATCATCACCATCACTTCGTTGGTCGATACCGACTTCTGATGTATTTGCTGCCTCATCATCGTCTTCATTATAGGCATAAAGATCCAATTTTGCCCTGCAGTTGTTCGTTCCTGGAACATTTGTGCAATCACCGTCTTGTTGAGGATATGTGAGTTCAGCGACTGCTTTCCGGATGGTATTTCCACCATCTTTATCGTAGACGATCATGACATCGAAATCTTCCTCAATGGCATTGTTCGATGTGTTTCCTGAAATTTCAAAATCAGACCAATAACCCGCGTATGAGATGTACACGCGAATGGTGTCTTTGTCCACAAAGCCAACATCATTTGTCACCGTGAGGGCAATTTCGTACTCGCCTGGAGCGACATTTTCCCAGTTCACTGTTTCGCCAGAAAGGTCTGCATCATTTTCGCTATCGCCATCAGCATCTGAATCTTCATTCAAATCAAGATCCCAATGCCATGAGGCAATGTATTGACTTGGGTCTCCGGAATCTGAATCTGAACCATCAAGAGACACGGTCAGGGTCGCATCGATAGAACGGTCAGACATTTCTTTGTCACGTTCGCAAATCCATAGAACGATGTGCGTATTTTCGCTAATAGCCTCATCTTCACAATCTTCCGAATCGCTGTATTGAGTAATGGTTGCGGATGGAGGTTCAGCACCAGCTTCACCAACCGTGATCGATTTAGAGGTGTCCTTGGACCTTGAACCATCTGATATCGTGAGTGTGACTTCAAAGGTCCCGGTCACTTGGAACGTCCATTCTGCTGTTCGACCTGTCTCGTCAATAGAATTGTCGGAGTCGAAGTCCCAACGGTAGGTAAGTGACCCATCAGAAGGCGTTGAACTTGATGCATCAAAGTACACCACATCACCCGCGCGAATGTTGGATGAAGGCGAATATTTGATGACTGGGAACAGTTCTTCTTGGGTCTCATCACTTTCTCCTGAGAATAGACACCCAGACAGTGTACTCATTGCGAGCATCAACCCGAGGAGGACCGCTTGCAGGCTTCGCATCAGTTCAATGGTCGCGTGGCCTTCATCAAAAGACCTTTTGTTGTTGGCGTCTAAAAAGAAAACAACGTGGATTGTCGACTGCCTTGCATTAATTCCTTTGCTGACCAACCAAATGCTTCGGTAATTCTTCCAAGAGCTGTGGCGAGACGTTCTGCATAATAATCGCCATCGTAGGATGGCCTGTCACTTTCTTCATCCCACCAGGGGACAACATCAACGGGACTTTTTGAGCCATCCGTGACGATATAGGAAACTTTCATTCCAGAGGTGAAACCAAGACCTCGTTCAATCATTTGGCGGGCAACCCGAACTTGAGCCATACTGTCTGGATTTGCATATTCCGCATCGAAATCGACGTCTTCAAGGGAGGTGACTGGATTTCGTAACACTTTTCCTTTGCATGACTTCGATAGAATCAAATCGCCTACATTGACATTGTTTTGTTTCAAGGATTGAACCTGGTGAATGGCAAAGGCAACCAATTCTTCGCCTTGGTCCTTGAGAACAAATTGGAACAATTGATTCATTGATTCAATGAGGTATTGGAATGAATCGGTCCGTTGAGTTTCATAACCTCGAACGAGCATTTCTTCGTTTGGCCAAATCACCTGTCCCAAGTATCGCTTCTTTGCACCGTGGCTGAAAAAGACTGAAAGGCCTTTTTCGAATTCAAGGACCGCTGAATCTTGTGAAAATCGCTTTGCTAATTGAGTTCCAAACTCAAACATGATTTTTGTAGGTTGTTCTAAATCAACTGATTGTTCTTCGCTCGATGAAAAATACGCTGTGCCTTGCAACTCGGGCACCTGAACAAAGATGGAATCCGTATCTGAATACACTACACTGTGGCCTTCACCTTCAAGTGATGAGATAACCGACTTGATATTTTGACGAGCCCATGCTGTTATTGAAGAGCCCAAATCGCGATGCGTAAATCGATAAAACCCACTTGCGAAGACGCCATAAAATGAATTCATCAAGATTTTTACAGCGTACTGCATTGCATCATGAAATCCCTCTGCAGATGCATCCTGTTCTTGCTTTGCAAGTTTTAATGCTAATTTGTGTTCATCCCTTTTCGCCATCAAACCCTCAAGTAATTGGGGCACTAAACCTCGTTTTTCTTCGGATTTCAAAAATAGAGCACCAGTTGGGGCTTGATGATTGGGCGGGAGGGGTTGTTCAAATTGGGAAGGCTCAATTCGGGTGGTGTAACAGATATTTTTTCCAATCATAATCGAAGGATACATGCTCTTGAAATCGAGAACCGCAACCCAGGGGTACAGGCCTGCATCGACGTCATGAACATAACCTCCTGCAATTTGGCCTTCTTTGGGTTCAGCCGAGCCTGTAAGAGGTACGGCTACCATTTTTTGGTCCGCCAATCGGATCACAAGCGAATCAATGAGTTGACTCGTGCTTCCATTCGCAGCTGTATCCATCACCACTCGGGCAACGGATGCCAATGCTTCAGTGCGTCGAACGGCTTGAATCACTTGGAGTATGTCAAGGGGTAACTCTGCGTCCCGTACACAATACTCAATGACTTCCTGCGGCCTTCTTGCCCACTCTTCATCCATTTTTGACGCATCAACATCCATTTTGTGTTTTTCTTCATCTTCTGGAAACAATAACTTTGCAACATAGGATAGCGTTTCACGCTTTGGACGAAGGGCTTGCCTGGCTTGCCACCATGCATCCATGAAAATCCGACCGCACACTGTCCATGAGCGATTCGACAGGCGTTGGGGAATCAACCCGTCTCTGTTTCGATTCGCTTCGTTTTCATTTGAAGCACATCGCCCCCACCCAAACAGTGCTGATTGTTTTTCCCAATCGTCTCTTTTTGAATGATGGAGCATTCGCTCTTTGATTCTTGGCAAATCGAAATTATCGATATTGTATCCTGAAATAATATCTGGGTCGGTCTCAAAAATATACTCTGTCATTTCTTTCATAATGTCGACTTCGCTACCAACGAACGATTTTTGTTCACGTTTCCCTGTGCCATAATATTCTATCCAAGCAGCACCACACAGGATTGAATTGTTTTCAATGCTGGTTTCAAGGTCAAATGAACATACTGTGAACGGAACTGGAAACGGTTCGCAGGTTTGAATCGACTCCAGTCCAACCTCAAAGGCTTGATCGACCCGAAATTCGTGTTGCTTTACAGGTTCTGCTTCGATTTGAATATGCATTGCAAGGTCAAGGTCGAGAAACAGTCGGTTGACGAATGGTATGTCTGCAGAAAAAAGCCGAAAATTGGTTGACAACATCGCTTTTCGAATGGATGGGACATGGAATGGTTGAGTTGCTCGAACGGTCCAAACGGGTCGCATGCCCAACTCGGTCCATTTCATGACAGGGCCTGTGACTTCTTCGACATGTTCCATTCCTCTGACGCTTTCAATGAGTTGGTTGGTCTCAGGCGTCATTTCATCGATGGATGTCACGAACAAAGGAGAAAATTCGAAGGTCGGTTGCAAACCTGTGACACTCACAACAACTGACTTTCCTTCTCTCGTCCTACCAAATAAATCGATGACCGTTGAAGAAGTTGATTCGACATCAACCGCTCGATATCGTCCAGTTAAGACGCCAACCTTCGTCGACATGACGGCCACTCTATTGGCTACTTGCCCATCGTCTTAGAACTCACCGATTTGCTTCCTTGGACCTTCAGCTTTGAAAAAATCCTCAATAGATTGCCCCGAAATCATTGAAAGCCGAACCTCTATGGGAAAATTGGGGAGGTGAATTCGTGGCTGATGATATCGATTGGGATTCATTGACTTTTTCGATGACGCCCACCGATTTCATGTACATGACCACCATCCAAGGCGACGAGCCATGGAAACCTGGTCAAATCATACCTTACGGACCGATTCAGATGTCACCTGCGGCCGGTGTCCTCAATTACGGTCAAGGTTTGTTTGAAGGAATGAAAGTCTTTCGAACTTCAAAGGATAGAATCGTGTTCTTTCGACCGGAGGAAAATGCCCGAAGAATGCAACGTGGAGCGGACCGTTTGAAGATTCCACCAGTGCCGGAATCCATTTTCATCGATGCAGTTGAGCAAGTCGTTTCGGCCAATCAAAAATTCATTCCTCCAGTTGGCCGGGGTGCGATGTATGTTCGTCCGCTTTTGATGGGAAGTGGTCCTGTTCTTGGTGTAGCACCAGCACCATCGTACACATTTTTGGTGTATGTCACCCCTGTAGGCCCTTACTTCAAAGGCGGGGTTCAAGCGATTGACCTTCTTATTTCCGATGTGCATCATCGAGCAGCCCCAGGTGGTTCAGGTGGGGTAAAAGCCATCGGAAATTATGCACCGGGCATGAAGCCGAGCAAAGAAGCAAAAGCACAAGGTTATGCAGAAATCATTTATTTGGACGCACAAACTCATACTTATATCGAAGAAGTTGGTGCTGCAAATTACTTTTGTGTCAAAGATAATGTTCTCTACACACCTGAACTTACGGGAACAATTTTACCCGGTATCACAAGAGATTCGACCATCCAACTTGCACGATCGATGGGTTACTCCGTCATCGAAACCAAGGTGAGTGCCGAATTCGCTATGGCTGCGGATGAGGCTTTTTGTTGTGGCACCGCCGCAGTGATTTCTCCAATCGGTTCAATCACACATGGTGAGGTGAAGTCGGTGTATGGTGATGGAACACCTGGCTCGGTGACACAACTTCTCTACACCGAACTCACCAACATACAGAAAGAATTGAGCGAGGACCCATTTTCATGGCTTCATGAATTGCCAAGTCATGTTTGAACTCAAGATGATGTTCAACCAATAATATTGGGGCGAAATCATGCAAGAGTATGTCTGGGCAATTCTGTTGGGTTGCTATGTTGTCGTTGTCTTGTATGCTACCAAGATTCCGTACAACCTCATGGTCAACAAAGGCGTTGAACACATTCGGGCAGTGTATTACAACCGAAAAATTGTCCATGTCTTTGCAGGTGGCACCATCTCCTTTGCCATTCCATATGTGTTCACTTCACCCATGTACCCCTTCTTTTGTGGCTTAGCATTTACACTCTTGATTGGAAGTTTTCATTGGTCCGGCGCCCACCTCACATGGTTTCAAACCGAGGAAAATCAAAACGATGTGAAATTTGCATTGATGTGGTTTCTCTCGATTTCAATTCTATGGTACCTCTTCGACGACCCTTGGCTCGCTATCATGCCTTCGTTGTTCATGGCATTTGGCGATGGAATTACTGGAGTGGTCCGTAATAGAGTCGTACGACAAAGGTCAAAGCACCCAATTGGAAATGTCTTCATGTTCATCGTGAGTGCTCCATTGGGGTATCTTTGTGGTATCATGTCCGATGGTTCGTTTGAATGGTGGGGTGTGCTTGCAGCGTTCGTAGCAACGCTTGTTGAACGCTACGAATTCGGTCCAATCGATGACAATATCCTCATCACACTTGCATCGAGTGCCATTATTTTTCTTGCAATGGCTTTGTAGAAACCAAAAAAGTTCGTTTGAAAGGCCCATAACGAATAAAAACCAATTGCTTGAGGGTGAGGTATGACTACTATTGTATCAATGCTCGAAGATATGGTCGCTACTCTAAATGAAGCAATGAAAGACGCTGTAAAATCAGACAAGGGAAACAAGACCGCTGGGACCCGTGTTCGTAAAGTCATGCAAGACATCAAGCGTTCAGCACAGGATGTCCGAAATCAAATTCAAGAAATTCGTTCGGAATAATACATTCAAGCATACGAATGACTTTGGGGCGATTGCCCTTGTTTGAACTATGTTCAAACCGCTTCGTGGAATCAAAGTTCTTGACCTATCAAGAATACTTGCTGGCCCTTATTGTGCCCAGCAACTTGCTGATTTGGGTGCAGAGGTATTGAAAATTGAAGCGCCATGGGGCGATGACACTCGTAAATGGGGCCCTCCATTTACTGCTGGCTTTGATGGAAAGGAGGTTGCGGCATATTTCCTCTCGTGCAACAGAGGGAAGACCATTGAACATGCCCATTTGGTCAATGATTGGAATGAAATCAAAGGCCACATTGAACAAAGTGACATCATCATCGAAAATTTCAAACCGGGCACAATGGAAAAATTTCTCGATGCATGGCCGCAACGTGCCATCATTTGTCGAATCACTGGCTATGGGCAAAGTGGTCCAAGAATGCAACAACCCGCCTATGACCTCACAATGCAAGCACGCTCTGGCATCATGTCGATGACGGGTGAAAAAGGAAGGGAACCGGTGAAAGTGGGTGTTGCTTGGATTGATGTCATGACCGGAATGACGGCAACATCAGCCATATTGGCTGCTTTATTCGAACGAGAAAAATCTGGTCAGGGGGCTCTTCTTGACCTTTCGTTATGGGATGTTGCCGTCTCATCCATGGTGAATCAAGCTCACAATGTGTTCGCAGGAAAACACCCCGAACCTATGGGTTCTGCACATCCAAACCTAGTTCCTTACAAAGTGTTCAAGGCACGAGATGGTTGGTTTGCCTTGGGTATCGGTTCGGATGAACAATGGATGGATTTCTCCGAACGAACAGGTCTCGATGCAAAAGAAGAATGGAGGACAAATCAAGGTCGAATTCAGTATCGAGACGAGGTTGAACAAAGCGTTCAAAGTATCATTGAACAAAGGACTCGAGCAGAACTTGAAGCATTGCTATACGGCATCCCATGTGCACCTGTGAACTCTCTTCATGAGGCCCTTGAAGATGAACAATCCGTTGAACGACACGTGACTGAATTTGTAGGTGGTGTTCAAACATTGAGTTCAGTGTTCAGATTTTGTCAAGTTCAGAATGAGAACAACGATGTTTGACCAGAAGAACGCAGACGGCCTCCTTCTTCGAGTTTCTCAAAAGCTTGGTCCATTCGACGTTGGCTGAACTCGCGTTCTGTTTGAAGGAATTGTATCAAACCCTCACGGTTCACCTCACCCAGTTGCAACTTTTCATCGGAGACATCATTGCATGGATGATGAAGGAAAACATCACGAATTTCAGGCAAATTTTCTGGGATGTCTTGACCTTTGAATGTGCATACTGCCTCCATCGTTTTGTGTTCTTGAATCAATTTCAATCCTGTTTTTGGTCCGATGCCTTTGATTCCGGGATGGAAATCAGTTCCGATCATAATGCCAAGGTCAACCAGTTGTTCTCTTGAAATTGAGAGGGCGTTGAGCATGGTTTCGAGGTTGATTTCTTGAGCATGGACCGTTCTGCCGTGTTGTTTCGTTCCATCGCTCATAAGATGGCGAACAAGCACTGGTGAACCATAGAGAAGGGCGTCCCAATCCTGTGTCGCTACTATATCGAGTTGGCCCCTTGTCGCCATCACCGCAGCCTGTGCTTCACCTTCTGCTGCAGCATCGACCCAAGGAACTCCGAGCAAATCGAGCAAGGTTTTGGTTTCCTCAACCATTTCTGGTGAATAATGCATGATTCGTTGAGCCATTTTTTGTGCCAATTTGAAATCCCCTTTTGCTAAGGCTTCTTTGTGAATTTCTTCTGCCTCAACCCTTCGCTGCCTTCGATTTTCAATTTCATCAGCCTTGAGAGCGGGAGAAGGTCCATCGAACACATAGACGGGATGAATGCGGTGGGAAAGAAGAACGGATGTGCGATGCAAAAAGCCCATCAAATGGGCTACGACCCTTCCGTCTGACGTACGTAAAGGCCCACCATCGCCGGTGGGTGAACGGTCTCGCATCGTTGTCAAGAATTGAAACGCTGTAAGAAAAGCGTCGATACCTACTCTTTTTCCAGCCATCGCTTGGAGTGTTGTCTGCTCGGCATGTACCAAGTCCTTCAGATTACATCCCATAATGAATAGCACATCACCACACTATGTATGTGTTGGCATACGCCATCATCAAGAAGTTGAACCACAACCAATGGTCATGAGCGAGGTGATGGTCACCCTTCGAGGTTGGCATCTCGCTTTAGCACACGCCGAACTTCATGCCCTGCTCCCAACAATGACAGTAACATCGACACCGTCGAAGCGATGGTATGCTGTTGAAGGACCGATGTCTGTTGAGGATATCGAGCGAGCCTTGGAGCCTGCAGCCAATGTCGAATCCATTCTCTCACATGCATCCATAGTCGAGTGGAATGGTTCGTATGAAGGTGTCATGGATGGTTTCCAAGCAAGTCTTCAGCAAGATATCAAAGGCACTGTTTCAACCTACACTTGGAGACACGGAAAGAAAATTGATGGCTGCTCCCTCTCTTCCTTGTCAAAAATGTGCGGTGGTGCACTTGTGGAGCTCGGCAACAACATTGACCTTGAGCAAGCAGACCATACCTTCGGTCTATGTTCCGATGCGGCCTCATCTTGTATTCTCGCAGGTTGGATTGTTGGTTCAACCCCCACGGCATTCGGTGCTGAACGTCGACAAGCAACGGAAAGGCCGTACTTCAAACCAGTATCACTTGACCCTCGCTTGGCTCGAACGGCCATCAACATAGCGTGTGGGCCCATTTCGAACAACATTGTGCTCGACCCGATGACGGGAACGGGTGGATTCATTATCGAAGCCTCGCTCTCCAAACGAAACGGAGTAGGGCTCGACCACAACTCGGCCATGATCGAAGGGGCACAATCGAATCTGAAGTGGGCTCACGATGGAGAAGATTCCCCGACTTGCGTTCTTCTACGGGGGGATGCCACCGCTCTTCGTACATTTTTACCACAGCACTACCATGGTCACATCGAAGGCATCGTTCTCGACCCTCCTTATGGTCGAAATTCACAAGGTTCGTATCAGCCACTTGAATTGCTTGAAAAAACACTCATGTCTGCCCAGGATGTCTTAGCAAAGACCGCTGGCATGGTGCTTATATTGCCGATTCATCCAATGACTGTCTTCAAGGAAAGTGGGTTTCAACACGATGAAATCAAGCCACTCCACGGAACATTTTCTGAAGTTCAACGCATGCTTTCTGTCTGTGGATGGACCATTGAAGCGATGTTTACCGAACGCGTACACAAGAGCCTCACTCGTCTGGTCGTTCATGCAAAATTTGTTCTTCTAAATTGAGCAACGTGCTCGTCATCTCTTGGCTTGGAGGGTCAAATTTGTCTTTGTGAGGGCAGCCTTCATCCAACATTGCTGTGTCGTCATCGTTGAGGACATACGGGTAGGTTTGGCACCCTTTCGGACGAATTTCATACACAGAGCACATGCCTTCAGCGTGAGGTTCAGCACTTGAGGTGAGCAAGAAAACACATGCCCTCGTCGTTGTATCGTTGAGCAGCATTCGAATACCTTTGGATTGCCATGAAAAGTCATCCACATTGAGCCCAGTCCTCCTCGACAAGCGAGCTGCTTCCGTCTGCGTAATGGGCATGGTGGTCTCCCTACAGCAAGCCGAACATTTCATGGGAATACACGGTAATTTCTTGCCCATGAACAAGGCAAACCATCCGCCTTCTTCAAGAAGGGGGGATGATTCGGGTGGTTTACGGGCGATTAGGGTAGTCTGGATATCCTTCCGGCCTTCGGAGCCGGAGACGGGGGTTCGAATCCTCCATCGCCCGCCAACGATTCCTTCATTCATCGTTTGCGGAAGTAATGCACTTCTTCAATGCCCCAATTCAGCGTTTTCAATTTTGCAAGTCCACTTTTGGTAAGGGCCTGCTCATCGATGCCTGAGAAAAATGGCTCCGAATGAGATTCTTCAGAAAGAACGAGATAAAATTCGTCGACAAAACCGTACTTCAAAAATTCCTGAATCGTTGTTGGAC
>JAYNJV010000049.1:0-9273 GCA_038110525.1 Candidatus Poseidoniales archaeon
GCACAAAAACAACCTACAGGGCTTTTGAAGGCGCAGTTTGAGGGGCGTTCATGACCGAAGAAGAAGGACCTCTTCCTGAAGAGATGGAGTCCATCGAAGTCGCCAGCCCCGTTGGAAACGGTCAACGAGATGTAGCCTTGCATAGCCTTCTTCCATTTGCCATTGGAGGATTGCTCGGTGGATACTGGCAAGCCTTTCATTTTGATTCAATGACCTACGGGCTTCCAACACCACCTCAATTCGCTCTGTTGTGTTGGATACTTCTTTCGACAATTTCGTTTCCAATCTTGTGGAAGGGACAAGCAGGTCGGTGGCCTGAGTATTTGGCTGGCACCTGTTCGCTTGCCTTACCTCTACTCCTTGTTTGGGTCACAGGTTACGGAAGTCTGCTGTGCGGTGCATACCTTGCGGGCATAGGATGGATTGTCGTGAGTGCTTCTTGGCCAAGACTGACCTATCCACCTTTTAGATACGGTGTTTGGCATGTTTTGAGTGTCAATATCGGAGCATTTTTTTGCTCCATTCTCGTCTATCAAATCTTTTGATCACGATGTATAGGATTCATCTTCACTCGGGAAGTCGCCGCTTCGAACATCATCGCAGTAGGATTTGATGGCCGAATCAATTTCTTCAGCAAGGTTGAGGTAACGCCGAAGGAATCGTGGTGAGAAATCCATGGTAATTCCGAGTAGGTCGTGGAGGACGAGGACTTGCCCATCGCAATCAGGACCTGCACCTATGCCGATGGTTGGAATCGTGATGGCCTCACTCACTCGCTTCGCGAGGTCTCTTGGTATCTTTTCAAGAACAATGGCAAAACATCCTGCTTGTTCGAGAATTTTTGCGTCCTCAATGAGCTTTTCCGCTTCTTCTTCCTCTTTTGCTCGAACGGTGTAGGTTCCAAATTTGTAAATCGATTGAGGCGTTAATCCGAGGTGCCCCATCACTGGGATACCAGCGGTGAGAATACGTTGAATCGATTCAACAATTTCTGCCCCACCTTCAAGTTTGACGGCGTGCCCATTGGCTTCTTTCATGATGCGAATGGCACTTTCAAGTGCTTGACGAGAATTTCCTTGATAGGTTCCAAACGGCATGTCGACCACAAGCAGGGCTCGATCAATCGCACGTTCAACGCACTGAGCATGGTAAATCATGTGGTCAAGGGTCATTGGTACGGTCGTGACTTGGCCAGCCATGACATTCGATGCAGAATCACCGACGAGAATCACATCCACGCCCGCCTTATCGACGAGTTTTCCAAGCGAGTAATCGTAGGCTGTCAACATGGTGATTTTTTCACCAGCACGTTTCATCTCCTGCAAGGTGTTCGTGGTCACCTTACGAGCACTTCCATGCACGGACATGGAGGGTGCTTGCACCTCCTCGTTTTCAATGCCTCGCTATTGAAACGATTCGCCTTCTTCGAAAATTTCGGTGTGAATCATAAATTCTTGATAGGCTTCATCAACTGAATCACAAGCGAGTAATTGTTGCTTCATTTCAAGTTCCGGAAGGAACAGTGAGGCCATGAGGTATAAGGTGGATGGCTCTTTTGATATGGTTGAAGTAATGTATTTCTCTATCCATTCTTCCATGATGTCATCTTCAAAACCCATCCTACTACCAAATCGTTTGAGCATGGACTGGGCAAACAAGGTAAGGGTTGCTTGCTGGGCATCATCGAGACTTCCTTCGATGTCATCGTAGGTCACATCGGCTGCAATGTACAATCGATGGTGCTCAACATCTTCGGGAATCAGTTCAAACAGTGTCTCCAAATCTGGAAACATGTCTTCATCCAATTTCTCAGCGAGGGATGGATGAGTCAGCGGTGGTAAGGCGGGGGCATACATGTTGTCAATCTTGAATCGACGTCCACCTCGAATGGTAAGAAAGTGGTTGGAGCCACGGGTTTCGTGTTCGAGAATTTCAGCTTCGCAACCGACCATTCGTGGGCCGTCCCAGAAATTGATGGGGCGAAAAGGGTCGTTCATCACAAGCCCAAAATTTCGTTCATCGAGAATACATGTATCCAACATCTGTTTGTAGCGTGGTTCAAAAATTCGCAATTCTTGTTGCTCGCCCGGAAACAAGACCATTGGAAGGACAAAGAGTGGAAATTGCTTTTCGTCCATGAATTGAGGTTAACGCGGGGGTTCTTAGGATTTGCACTTGCATCAACATACGAACAGGTTGGAATTTCATTCGATGGTATGCTCAATCGAAACGCCTTCGTTCTTCATCGTCTCCATGATGAATTCTATTGTTTTCGTTGGTAAAGTTTCGGGGGCATACACACCCTCTTCGGAAAACAAATCTTCGTTCAACCATGCAATTGCACAACAGTACGTCACAAGTCCGGTTGTTCTTGCCATACTTGAATCACCATCCTTGCCCCCATCTTCGATAACCCATAATTGAGTTGTTCCACCCGCCTCGACTCGAACTTCCATCCATGTGAACTCTGGTCGGGTCGAATCAAATTTCCAAGCATCAACGAGTTCATCTGGGGTGAGGGTCGAGTTTTGGTAACGCCCAATATGACCTGGCCATCTGACGGTGTATTCTCCCATCGAGGTTGCAGGAACGGCCATGAGGGAACGCAGTCCATCGGTCAAAAAAGCCTCCATCACTCGACCATTTGCATGGATGGTGTGAAGATCGGACATCGCTGGTACTACAGTTTGCGACCCTTCAGCAACAATCCTTGCAGGACGGGTGTATTCTGCAATGACATCGTGAGGTGAAAATGGTGCCATATACGACCATTCATCATCCGGTTCGGCTGGATTTCCTCCGACTTTGATGCTGACGTTGTCAAGGTGACCAAATTGTCTCTGGGCAAGGGCGATGAGCATGTTTGAAAGTCCAGGAGCGATACCGACATCCCACAAAATCTGACTTTTTGGTTTGGTGTGACGGTCAGGGGTTTCTTCACTAAAGGACAAATCAATGATTCGTTGGTTTGAATCTTTCAGACTATCGATGATGAGGTGACCAATTGACCCTGGTACCATATTGATGATGAGGTCAGCAGACGAGTGGTCAGCTTCAAGGGCTGATATTTGATGGAAATGGGCCGTCGTATCACGCTTGACCACGTCAAAGAGATGAACTTCAAATCCAGCATCGACGAGTTTTCGAGTGACAAACGACCCAACAAGCCCACCACCTAAGCAATGCACACGCATGCATCACCCTCATCCATGTTATCTTTAAAAAGAGTGAAAGGCGAATCTCAATATGACAACAAGAAATACACGCCCTGCCGAAGAAATTGATTTGAAGATCCCAAACGATATTAATCCATTTGACCCAAATGCCTCGACTGAACCTCCAAAATTGTTCAAGGTGCTCATCGATGGCAAACCAGGACTTGCGGGAGTTGGTTCGCTTGCGGGATACAGTGAACGTATTCTTTTGGTGTTTGATGAACCTCATCCTGAATTTGGTGAAGAATTCATGACCAAATATTTCATGTTCGACAACAATGAACCGGGTCTGCTCCTGTGGGGACACCAAAATCGCAGTTTCAAAATCGATTTGATTATTGAAGACGAGTGATTACTGACCGATGAGTTGGTAATCATCGCTGAGCGGTGTGGCACCGGTTTCGACGCGAATGATTTTTCCTTCTGCAAATTCGAAGAAAGTAAGCACTGCTTCCGAGGTTGAGCCGTTGGCAAAGTGTGCTACGCAATGGTCGACGCCCACTTCATCGTTCTCAAAGAGAATTCGAACGCCTTCAGTCCTGACCATGCCAGAACCTGCAATGCCTTTCATGTCGTTTTTGGTCATCACGACTCCACCGACATGTGGATAGAATTTACAATCATCATGAATGACCTCATCAATGAGGTGTTCATCTCCCGTTTCAAATGCTCTATGATATCGTTCTAAAATACTCATAAGTGAATTGAGGCGGGGTAAGGCATTAACTGTTTGCCATGGAAAATTTGGCCTGCAATTCCTGTTTATTCATGCACACACACATTGAGCAGTTCACTAAAGAAGTTGAGCGACCAGTCGCCACCTTCTCTCCCCACACCTGAGTTTTTTACGCCTCCAAATGGTGTTCGAAGGTCTCTGTGGAGCCAAGTGTTGACCCAAAGAATACCGGTTTCAACCTTGGTGGCGAGTAGATGACCCCGCTCCTTGTCACCGGTCCAAATTGAGCCAGCAAGTCCATAATTGGTTCCATTGACCATTTCAAGCAGGTCAGTTTCAGTGTCAAATGTGTGGAGTGTTACCACCGGTCCAAAAATCTCCTCGGTAGCACAGCGTGAATGTGCAGGTAGCCCCCCGATGACCGTTGGACGAAGGAAGGCTGAGCCTTCAGGAACATTCGCTACTGGATGTTGTGCCGAAGTGCCACCTGTGAGGATGTGGCCGCCTTCTTCGACAGCGAGGTTGATGTAAGATTCAACCTTATCTCGATGTTCGACCGATATCAGTGAACCCATGTTTGTGGTTTCATCGTGTGGATTGCCAACTTTGAGTTGTTCAACATGCCATGTAAACGAACTTGCAAATTCGTCGTACCGACTCTTATGAACAAAGATTCTTGAGCCGCATAGACAAATCTGTCCTGAATTTGCAAACGAAGCACGGACGATGCTGTTCATCATTTCCTCAAGAGGAGCATCGTCAAGAACGATGGTTGCATTCTTTCCACCGAGTTCAAGTGAGAGTTTCTTAAACATCGGGGCGGCGGTGGCCGCTACAATTTTTCCAGTAGCAGTACCACCAGTGAACGAAATGCCACGAATATCAGGATGCTCAATGATGGCTTGACCTGCTTGTGGACCAAGCCCATGAACCAGATTAAACACCCCTTTTGGCAGACCGATGTCGTCCATGACCTTGGCAAGGAATGTCGCGGTTTGGGGGGTCATTTCCGAAGGCTTTGCCACGATTGTGTTGCCCATGAGCAGGGCGGGTGCAACCTTCCAAGAGAGCAAATAAAGTGGAAGATTCCACGGCGTAATCAGCCCCACGACACCAATTGGATTGCGGTGAACATAATTGGTAGCCTGGTCCATTTCAAACTTGAGTTCGGGAAGTTGCTTTCCGTGGTCGGCAAAAAATCTGAAGTTTGCAACCGAGCGATACGCATCGATATTTCTCGCCAAGGAGACAGGTTTGCCAGTATCCTCCATTTCGAGGGCGATGATGGTTTGACTTTGTTCTTGAAGAGCATCAGCGATGGCATAAAGCCAGTTGATCCGTTCTTCAAATGATGTTGCTTTCCATGCTGGAAGGGCTCGAAGTGCAGCCTTGGTAGCGAGGTCAACATCAGTTGCATCGCTTGCGGGTACTGAGCCAATGGTCGTACCTTTGGCAGGGTTGATGTTGGCGATGGTGGCATTCGAATGTGCTGCTACGAAGACACCGTCGATGTAATTGAGTACATCTGCCATGATCACACCTCGGTGTTGTAATGCCAACGGTCTCGGTCTGGGTCCCACTCGTCCCAAGTAGGAACGGTTTCGAGCACATCGAGATAGTGTTCGGGTACGATGCCGGGGACGATGAATGCCTTTTGACGATGGAGTGGATATGGGTTGCGAAGTTCAATGCAGAGGACACCGAGTAGAGCACGAGCGATGTACCATGTGGCTTGAGCATTCCAACCATGTGCAATTTTTACCACAATGCCAAGACCCTTCGGATAATCAGGATGAACAATGGCCATGCCAAGTAAACCATCTGCTCCCTCTTTGGCAATGACTTTGCCTTCACCCGCTTTGAGGATGGTTGAATCAAGGCGGTTGAACCCACCGACGAGGTCAGGATGGCGAATCATCGCTTCCCATATCCAATCGTCGTCTTTGTCGCGAACGAGTCCAGCGTAAATTTTGGCGAGTTCGTTGACGGTGTTTGAGACCGTTGGAAGTCCGCAACCGTCTTTGGCAATGCGCAAAGGATTCCAGTCGTTTCCAAGATAGGTTCGCAATTGCTCCATGTAGGCCTGAAACACTTCGTGACCTGGCAGGGTGTATCCAGCACGTTTCCATCCTTTTTTGCGACAACCACGGAGGATAGCTGCATGTTCTCCTGAACACGTGTGATACCATCGACGAGGTCTTCGGACTTGGCGTCCGAATTGTATCAGTGGAACATCAAGAGGGGTCAACATGAGCGGCCATTCCGATTCAGACAGAAGTGATTGGGCTGCGGCTACGTGTTCCGTATCGCCATTGTGTGAGGCAACTGCAATCGCTTTTTGCTCCCAAGAGCAATCATTGAGTTCATCGGTGAACGCCTTGAGCATGAACGGTTTCATCATGGACCTACCATAGCACAACACATTGCCTCCGAATGAATGAATCACTTCGTCACCATGAGCCCATGCTACGGCACCATGAATCGTTGTCTCAGAGACTCCGTTTCGCCTGTAATCAACAAGTGGTTCCCAGTCAACATCACGACCGGTTGGAATGCCTTCGATTTTTTCACCAACCGGCGAAGAAGGGTACAGGCCAGAACCCGGTTTTCCAGGTTGAACAGCAGAGGGTTGCTGATGTTTGGCCAATTCAATTCCTCCCAAGCAATGCTTCGACACGTGGAACTACCTTTTGCATGTAAGCGGTCATGTTCCGACACACCCTTGCTGAGTCATGATTAAAGAAATCAAACCAAGCCATAATTCTGTCTTCAGGGTGAAATCGTTCAACAATTTGTTGTGCAATTTCTTCGACATTTCCGATAAGGGCATTGTTGGCTGCGTTGCTGACTTTGTTCGGGTCAATTGTCCCCTCAAGAGCATTCCAGTACGCACCAAGGGCTTCTTCTGCTTCCTGATGTGCTGCTTGAGATTGTTGTTCTGGGCTCAAGCCGTCCTCATCGTTGAGAAACACGAACGAGGTTCGAGGCATATCCCTTCGTTGCCATGGTTTTCCCTCGGCGTGGAGGTGTTCACTCATGCGGTCATGCGTTGCTTCGATGGCTTCAGGGTTGGTGATGGAGAGGTTGAAGACCTTGACTGGATGAATGGAATTGAAGAACAATTGAGCATTTGGGTCGTGTGTACCTGCGATGACTTCGAGAAGTTCACGACGGAAATCTTGTGGTATGATTTTCAACGCTTCAAAGGCGTACCTGTTGTCGATGATAATTTCATCAGGGCTTTGAGCAAGTTCACGAACTTCCATGGCTGCCGATTGCACCCTCTGCCAATCTTCATCGCTTCGAAACAACCCACGATGGAGGACTGTTTGACGAATGTCGTTTGAAGAAATGACTTCGCCGCGAAGAAGCCGCAGAAAGATTTCGCCTGCTTCAAGGAAGATTTGACCACGTAGTGCTGGCCATGCTGCTTCTTCGATGGCATCACGAGGGACGATGCCGTAGGGTCGAGCCATAAATTCAAATCGACCAGCAGAAAATCCGATGTTCAATTTCCGCTGTTCGTGTGCATCAAATCCGTGGAGTGAAAGCACATTTGCAATTCGTTCTGCTTGTGCAATCGGGCCACCCGACGCAAGAATGGAGATGACAGCACAACCAATTTCGATGGAAGTCGTTCGTCGAAAGGATTCAAGGGCAAGTTGAGGAAAATCTGTGCACAATCCTACTTCGCCTTGCCAATATGGTACAACAGGTCTGCTGTTTTGTTTTTGAATTTCGGTGGAAAGGTGGGCTTGAGCAATCCACCCCACGCCAAATCCAAGTTGGTCAGCACACTCAAGTTGTTCGAAATAATTGGCCATCATCTGTCGTTCAGTGGGCGTATACCCACTCGCATCGGGCGTCTGCGAAATTGAAAAGAAAATGTCGTGTTCCATCGCTCCCGCCACCTTCTTCCAATCGTTGTATGCTCATAATGAGTGTGGCTTATGAGGATGATGGTCCTTGATTGAGTGCTGTGAGTGCCTCGATTCTTGCGAGTAAGGCTTGAGGTGCTGGTTGTTGCCTTGACATGAATTCTTGAACACAAGTGGAGAGTAAAATCATGGCTTGTTCGTATTGTTCGTGGATTTCAGCAATGTCAGCAAGACCCCATGAGGCGACCAAAATACCACTCACATCGTCAAGTTCACCGGCAAGATCAATGGAATGCTGGAGAGCATCTTTTGCTTCATCAAATGAACCGACCGTGGCTTGAATATGGCCAATATCGGCGTAGGCTTGCATCTTTTGTTCCTCATTTGAATCCCGAATCCCCGCTTCGAGAATTCTTGTGGCGTACGCAAGAGCACCTTGGCTGTCGTTGAGTCGCTTACAAATTGTGCAAAGTAACTGTAGACCATATTTGAGGCCAGTAGGATCTCCGTTCTTTTCGCGAAATCGTAGGGCTCGAAGTGCTACGGTGTGGGCATCGTCAAACTGTGCATTGGAAAGGTGCAAAAGTCCGACATGGTGATAGACGGCTGCAACGAACGGACCCATTGCATCGTCGTTTTCATGCTGAATGGCAAGTTCAAAAAATTGTTCAGCCTCACCGTTATCGTCCTTGAGTCGTTCAAATGAACTCCAAGCTATTTCGGAGGTCGATGTTGCTTCACGTTCAGCAATTGAAAGCAGTTGGTGCACAAGTTCATTTCGTCCGAGTTCTTTTGCAAGAGGGATGAGATTGAGAGCAAGTGAGGTGTTGACGCCCTGGATTTCCTTACCTTCGGTGAGCATGGTCAAAAACGAATTTGCTTGCTCTACAGTCATTTCAGAGTCCACTGGCTCACCTCAAATCGAACGCAGACGACCGCCATCGACAGCAAGGCTCACGCCTCGAATGCCGCCGGATGCCGGAAGGGAAAGGAAGACGATAGCACTCGCAGTTTCAAACGGGTCGATGAGTCGCTTGATAGGAACTTGGCTCAACCAACCGTCCATCACATCATCAGCGGATTTGCCCGTTCGTTCTTGAATGGAGTTTGAAAGTGATTGGAGTCGAGTTGTATCGGTAAAGCCTGGAAGCACATTGTTGATAGTCATGCAAGGTGCTAACTCATTTGACAGCGATTTGGCCCATGAAGCCATTGCACCACGTAACGTATTGGAGAGTCCGATGTTGGGAATCGGCTCTTTGACTGAGGTTGAAATAATCTGAATGATTCTTCCAAATCCTTCCTTCTCCATGTGAGGAGCAAATGCTTGAACAAGAAGATGTGAAGCATGCAGGTGCCTTCGAAAAGGTGCGTCGAAATCATCGATAGAATTTCCGAGCAAGGGTCCGCCTGGCGGCCCTCCAGCATTGTTGATGAGGATGTGTACTGGCCCTCGACTTTCAAGAACCGAGTTTGCTGTTTCTCGTACATCTTCTTCGTTTTC
>JAYNJV010000050.1:0-8954 GCA_038110525.1 Candidatus Poseidoniales archaeon
TCATGGTGTTTACACACGACATGTCGGATTGGTTATCCTTCAACATCAACGATGCTTGGCTCGAAGAGAACATTTCTTGGAAAGATTTCGGCACAGGAGTCAAACTCGGGAAGCTCAAGCGTGAAGACAAGTGCTCTCTTGTGCTCTACGAAGCACAAACCGAAGTCGAAGTTGACGCCTTTATGCCACACATGCATCCTGGCGGAGAAGCCTATGTTGTCTTGCGAGGAGAGGTTTGGGACGAAGATGGAACCTACCCAACAGGCTCTATTGTGTGGATGGAACGCGAATCAACACACACACCAAAGACTCGTGGTCAAACCCTCATTCTTGTCTTGTGGCCCGAAGGGGTCAAAGCAGCAT
This sequence comes from Candidatus Poseidoniales archaeon, assembly GCA_038110525.1. Lineage (GTDB taxonomy): Archaea > Thermoplasmatota > Poseidoniia > Poseidoniales > Poseidoniaceae > Poseidonia. The sequence goes on from JAYNJV010000050.1 coordinate 364, forward strand.
GAGTTGGTCTCGTGACCCTTGAATTTGGTTCATTCACACTCAGCACACCGATTTCATTTGATGAGGCCGCAGATCAACGAGCACCAGGAGGTGCGGTTACCGTCGAACTTTGTGGTCACTGGGACCACGACGGCACATGTCGTTTCCCTCATCATAGCCACATCGAAAACAGTGACAACGGTTTCAATCTCGTGGTGCAAGTCCAATGTGCTATCGATGAACTTGAAGACATTCAACGACGAATCCATGAGGCACTTGTTCATGGATTTCTTGTCGGCCCTGACGGCACATCGAGCACTTGGAAATGCGAGGGCCCAACGCGACGTGTGTCATCATGATTCCTTGGCTTGATTGAATGCTTTTGTGAGGCGTTCCATCCACTGCTCTTGTGTTTCTTGAGATTGCCCTGACATAATGTCTTGATGAGCATCAAAATAATGTGGCATCATCACGGTGAGCATTTCATTGAACGTTGGGGCTTCAAATTCGACTTGCCCGCAATCGATGCACATCAGTTTGACCATGTGCGTACATTTCTCAAATTCTTCAAATAGATTATCGTTGAATTCCTCGGAGTTTACGATTCAAGGTCATATTCACCAGAGATGAGGAGGCCTTCGAACAAGAATGGGCCAGCAGGCACCATAGCTGCAACAAATCCGTGGAGAAGTACCGTTTTGTTCCATTGCTTTCCGACACCGAGAAAGATGAGGAAAAGGTAGGCTATGAAAAGAAATCCATGAATAGCACCAACGAGCGAGACCACGCTCGCATCGCCTCCGATGTACTTGATTGGCATGGCGTAAAAGAGCAGGATCAGAAATGAAAAGCCTTCGAGGTAGCCGAACAGCGAGACCCACTGCTTCATGATTGACTCTCAACCATTGGCCTACTTGAACCACACGAGGGGCAAAGTTGGTCTTCGCTTTCACCGTAATCGTGTTTACACGCTGGACACTTCGATGCGAGGACAAGTGTGCCCATCGCTTCAATCGCTTCCCCCTGCAAGGAAAGATATCCACTTGCGACATTTCCAACGGTGTACCGACCTGCACCACCGAGTTGAACGAGGAGGTCTGGTGGAAGCGTTACTGTTCCAGTTTCGTCGATAATCAGTTCCCTATCCTTACTCAAATCTTCAACGTCGATGTTCAAGCCGTGTTCTGCTACAAACCGCCCGTCTCGTAATTCAAGGGAACGATTTGCAAAAGAAGCCACTTCTTTGGAGTGGGTCACGATGAGGAAGGAGACGCCATCGTTCTGATGCAGATTCTTGAACAATGCAAGGACTTCACGGCTCGTGACCGGGTCGAGTGCTCCTGTGGGTTCATCGGCAAGTATCAATCTCGGCTGAGTGATGAGTGCTCGAGCAATGGCGACTCTCTGTTGTTCCCCACCACTGAGCATCGCAGGTAAAGCGTTGATTCGATGACCCATACCAAGGCGTTCGAGCATAGCGTCAGCAAGGGCAAGTGCCTTCTTGGAAGCCACACCTTGGTGGCGAAGTGGTTGGGCGACGTTATCTCGTGCATTGAGATTCGGCAGAAGGTTTCCTTCTTGGAAAATAAACGACACTTTCTTTTGGCGCAATTCAACGAGTTCCTGTCCGGTTAATCGTGTCATGTTCTTTCCAGCAAGGCTAACTGAACCTGCACTGGGTTTCATGAGTCCTCCAAGGCATTTCATGAGTGTGGATTTTCCCGAACCTGAAGGCCCAACAACCGCAATCGCTTCCCCTTCTTTCATGTTGATATGAAGACCACGCAAGGCAACGACGTTACCGTCTTCGGCCTTTGATTCATAGACATGGTACAAGCCATCTGCTTTGAGAATCGTTTCGCTCATCTTCACTCCCCCTTCAGCACGCTGGCCAAATCCGCCTTTAATGCACGGCGTGTCGTCACGAGAAGAGCCACAACAACGGCCGCAAAGACCGCAATCGAGACCATGATGATTTGCAACCATGGATAGACAAGAGTTCGTTGAATGGTTGTCGACGAACCTCCAAAGATTTGGAAGATGAAACCGAACACATCAAAGAATCCGTTGAACGAAAGTGCAAGACCTATGCCCAAAACAATGCCCAATGTCATGGAAACCATCACAATGGACAAAATTTCAAACAGCACAAGTCGAATGATTTGGTTTGGTGAGGCCCCGATGGCCTGCAACACAGCGAGTTCTTTCTGTCGCTGACTCAACACCAGTGAAAGGAACACGAAACTTGAGGCTACAGCAGCCACGCTCGCAACCACAAACTGGAGTGAAAGAAGCCCAGGTGTTCCGAAGATTAAGCCACCATTTCGTTCAACCAGTTTGTGCGTACTTGCCCAATCTTCAACGCTTGATACACGGGCATCAGCCGAAAGTTTCGAGCCAAGAGCTTCAAGTTGCTCACCTTCGATGTCACCCACATCAACGATCCATGTTGTCGAAGTGTAATTATCAGCAGCCTCATCGCCGACAAGGGCTCGCCAAGATGATTCACCGATGATGACGGCAGAGGAGGCCGTGACTGAATTCACGCCTGGAACATACTCATGCGTCCCCATGTAATACATCTCTGTGGAATACGGAGTGACAATGATTCGAACTTTGGTGTTCGAAAGGAAAAGGTCTGCAGCAAGAGGTGGAGGAATTTCTGACGCCCCCGTCGAACATGCAGTCACATCAGCCGATGACCCATCGGGACAAGTAGCGTTGGTAAGAATAGCTCCAGAAAGGTCAAAGAAACCAAAAGCACCTTCTAAATTTGCATTGGAAAGGTCGGTTCCCTCAAGCGAACCGCCCATGAAATTGACGAGCACTGCATTCTGCAAATTTGCTCCACGAAGGTTAGCGTACGAAAGGTCGGTATCCACCAAGATGGATTCACTCAAGTTCACATCAGCGAGATTTGCCCCGGAAAGATTGCTCGCAGAAAGGTCAATTCTTCCAATGTTACGGCCACTCAAATCTTGACTTGAAAGGTTGAGGTTTGACCAGTCGCTTCGCATGAGTAGGGTGTATGCTTCAAACAAGGCGAGTGGGTCTTGTTCTTCTGAGCCACCAGAAGTGAAGTTGAATTCGATTTTCTCCCACACAAAGGTGAGGGTTTGGGATTTTTCGTCACTTGCTTTGAGCAGAACGTCATCAAGTCGGTTTTCATCTCCTCCACGGTCAGAACCAGGTAAGTCAAGTGAATAGGCCGAGTCTTCTCCAGCACTGAATCCACCAGCAGCGTACCCTGCTAATGCAGCGTCGATATCTTCTCCTGGGAGCGCCTGTTCGCTCCAACGAAGAACTTCTCCGTTGTTGTCGAATAAGACATAGGTGAGGAAAGTCTCGCCTCCTTCTCCATTTGAAAGCCCAATGGAAACAACACTTGTTGCAATCGGCGTGACACTTTCGTCGGTAAATTCACCCAAGAGGGCAAGGAGGTCAGCCTCGTCAACAGGTTGTTCGAGGGTGATTTTCAAATCAGAACCTACAGAAGCGTCAACGGTTTTTTCATCAACAAGCGTTCCCGTGTAGCCTTGCACTGCAGCAAGTGTGACAATAGATAGTGTGAGCAACATAATGACGGCAAGGCGGTTGACCGATTCGGTCGAACCTGAACCTTTGAGCCCTCTTTTGACATCGTTCAGCAGCCGAGTTCTTCCGAAGATAAATTGCATGATTTGAGGACCTTTTGCCCCAATTCTACCGAGCAGCAACGCCCCACCAATCCACAATGCAAACGGTCCAAAGATGCTGATGAGTCCTTCAAAGAAGAAATTGGAAATGATACCATCTTCGCTACCGTTGGCCTCAAGCCATGTGTCGACGACTGCGAGCATGCCAAACAGGAAGGCAAGCCAGTGAAGCCAACGCTTTGGCTCTGCGGGTTGCGTGGTTTTCTTCACGCCTTCTTCAATCTCTAATTCGATGAACTGGCGGGCTCGACTTCGACCAAACAACAAGGCTAAACCGAGCGTGGTGACCGCCGTGAAGATTGTCGAAGTGACAGATAAGGTCGGGTTGACATCAAAGTCCCCTGTTCTGAATTCCATGAACCCAACAGCGGAGAGAACCACAGGCACAGCGAGCATAGCAAGGAGGTATCCGACAAGCCAAGCAACGGATGACATGACAAACAATTCGAGCAGAACCATGCCCTGCAAACTATTGCTGTCTGCACCGATGACTCGATGTATACTCACTTCTCTTCGGCGTTGCTCGAGAGAAAGAATCAGTCCGTAAATGAGCACGGATATCGAAAGGACAACGATTGGAATCATGATGATGTAATCGAAAATCTGAATCAATCCGAGAAAAATATTGAGGAACAAAATGGTTCCACTTATGATGTCCGTGTAATACAGTTCAACACCTTCATCGGTGTACGAGCCTGCTTGAACTCGGGTGCCGAGGTCTTCAAGCCATGCTGCGGCGTCAGCGGTTGAACTTGTTGGTAGTTGGCCTCTATCGACGGTAACACCGAGATACATGTGGTCGTACGCCATCAAAATTCCACGTTGCTCTTCAGTTAGTACCTCCCATGTGGAAAAGATTGGATTGAACGGGAGTGTCGGATTCCCAAATGGCCATGGTTCGTAAATGCCCATGACAGTGAGGTTCTCCACGGTCATCGACATTCGGCAGTAGATCATCTCATTGTTTTCCGGAGTGATTTCGCCAGCACAATTGTCCTCATCCACAGTGCCCTCAAGGAGTGTGGATTCATCGACCACATAGACGAAGGTCAACGAATCAAGTACATCACCAACATTGGCTTGGGCTTCGCTTGCAATGGTTGATGGCAGAATAATACCACGGTTGCTTGTCATATTTTGCGGCGATGGCCACTCTCCAGAACCCGCAATGATATTTTCACTGTAACGATTAGCTAATTCACCATCAAAGGCTTCGGGTCCAAGGAATCGGATGGCACGTTTGTTTGAAATCGGTGGCCCATTTTCATCAGCCTCAGGATAATCGAAGGTAACATTGCCCCAGTACGGGTTTTCGTCATCTGTGACAACCCTCATTTCAAGTGGTTGTGCCACAACAAATTCTCGATTGAACAAACCCCCACTGTGAATACCTTGTCTGCCAAGGACAAGTGTACAATCGTTGAATTCCGAAAATTGTTCCATCAATTCGTCGCAAACACCGAGCATGGTCGTGGTGTTGTTTGACCATCCCGACGCGTTTTCTATAGGCGTTCGGGCATACTCTATCTTTGCATCAAACGGTTCTGATTTGAGTGATTCTTCGAAAAACAATTGGGACAAACCAACACCATAAGCAAGGACGGTTGTGATCACGAGGGATGCGAGAAACACACCTGCAATGACCGCTAATCCACGCTCTTTGCCTCGCCATGCACCTTGTCCAGCCAGTCGCATACGACTTGGAAATTCCATGACCCTGTGTTTGACCCGGCTCATTCGAGAGCGACCGAGGGCAAAATCAGAATCCCGCAGTCCATCGGGGCGTTCGCTCATTCTTCTTCACCGCCTTCTGTGGCTTCTTCAGCGTCAAGCCCCCATGCTGAACGAATATCGGAGGCTTCTGTTTTGCCATTTCGAAGCAAGAGCATTCGGTCGGCTGCAGCAGCAAGGTCAGGGTCGTGAGTCACCATGAGAATCGAAACTGGATTCTCTTTGTCGTGGCAAAGTTCCCTAAACAGCGCCATGACCTCTTTTCCGCTTGCAATGTCAAGGTTACCCGTTGGTTCATCGGCAAGGAGGACCGGTCGGTTGCCCGCAATCGCCCTCGCAATCGCCACGCGCTGTTGCTGACCGCCTGAGAGTTGGTCTGGAATGTGATGCATTCGGTCGCTAAGTCCAACTTTTTCAAGTGCGTTGATCGCAGCTTTTTCTGCTTCAGCGGATGACATGCCAGATAGTTCGAGTGACATAGCAACATTATCAACGGCAGTAAGGTTGTCAAGAAGGTGGAAATCCTGGAATATCCAACCAACCAAATTGCGACGTACATCGATGACACCCGAGGGGCCTTTTTTGCCGTATTTGCGTTCTTTGAGTTGGATTTGACCGCTGTCTGCTGCCATTAGACCTCCGATGATGTTGAGAAGAGTGGATTTTCCAGAGCCCGAAGGACCCATCAAAGCAACCATTTCCCCCTGAAGAATTTCAATGTCGACACCTTTGAGAACCTCAAGCCTTGAATCGCCTGAGCCAAAGCCCTTTTTCAAATCGGAAATCTTCAACAAAGCCACATACCATCGGCCAAATTCTGCCTTATAATAGCGTGTATTTTGTTAAGAAATATTGCTCAATGATTTCATTTTGTAGAGGCACGTTCGATGTGGCTTTTCATGACAACATGCCACAGTGGTGGGAATAAAGCCAGCCAAAACGAGGTGTAATAACCAAACGGAAGTCTCGGAGATTCTTCGTAAGTCGATAATTTCCAAGCGGGCAAACTCGATGTGAGATGGTGTGCAGGATGAAGCGGGAGTTCCATGAGGGTCCATCGGCTCCAACGATGACGACTTTCCCATGCATGCTGTGGTCCCATTCGCTCTTCAGCACCTCGAAACAGGCCGTGATGTTGAAGGTAATTTACGTATTCAAGCAAGAAAACTGCTACAAGAGCTTGCATCAAGAACACGCCAAGAATCACCGGTGAGATGAGGAACAAACCGATCAAAAGCAAGGACTCGACCATGAGGGAAATTTTGGTATCTTTCGGTCTTGCCTTAAGTGCACCTTTGAGTTGAAGAGGAAGAGTTCTGAGAAAGTGAAGGTAAATGCCCCTTCCACGGGGCGAAGAAGTTGGATCGATGGGTCGTGCCCAATGTTTGTGATGCGTAAAATTGTGTTCGGTGGTGAAGTGAAGATACAGGATGCTCAACAATCCAGAACGTGCCAGCCACCATGAAGAGGATTTCGGTTTTCGATGACCTAATTCATGGGCGGCAACAATGCCACTTGCCCCTGTGGTAAGACCAACCGAAATGATACCAAGCCAGGTGTATTCATCGAATCCACGCATCCATACCAAAGCGAGGAAAAATGCAACAATCGTTGGCATACAAAGGCCATGAAGGTGAATGATGCTGTTGAACATCTTATCTTCTTCAATACCTTCAACTTCTCCGGACTCACCAACAATCAGGTCTAGCAATGGATAGAATCCAAGAATCACAAGGATTGGAAGACCTTGCCAGATTCCCCCAACATACAGCGATACTGCAACGAGGAGTGGCGTTCCAAGTCCCAAAACATGTGGAGCCCATCTGCTCATGGGATAAATTCCACGACTTGGTATGTTAAATGTTGTACAATCCTTAGCGTGATTTTTTTCCTAAACGGAAAAATTTGGTGAAGATTCCACTTCGGTACTCTTGTTTTTCGAGTACCTCCTGAACATAACTGTCAAGCCAAGCATCCATATCAAATCCTCGCAAATCGGGTCCATGATGGTGCTTTGCAGGCGGCCATGCCACGGATTATTGCATTCTTGAAGGAACGAGTCGAGTTGGAAAAGATTCCACCACGATACTCTTGACATTCCATGACGTTCTCGACATAGGTTTCTAATTCGGTATCCATTCTTCTTACCTGTAATAGATTAGAGCACGGACCTATATCAATCCTTGGTAAATGCGTTACTACATAGGTGCAATTTCCACACCTAATGTTTTAAATTACATCTTCTACTTCTCTTGAAGAGGCGTTGATTTGAAAACCCAGCCAAATGTAGCCATGTTTGCCGAGCCAACTTCCGACCGGACTACGACAGTGAACTTTGGCTGAAGGCGGTGAACACATGGGCATGGATCCACTTCTCAAAGCAACATTGCAAAAGCAAAGATACCACATTGTTGGCGAGCACGGTGGCGTCAAAACATGCCATTGGACAAAAGAGTCATTGCTGCGAGACCGCCAATGCTACAAAGGCAAATTCTATGGCGTTCAAAGCCATAATTGTATGCAAATGTCACCGGTGGTCGACCAATGCAATCTCGCATGCACATACTGTTGGAGAGAACCACACATGGACACACTCGAACTCACTGACCAAGACCCACTCGACCTCCTTTACGAGTCAGTTCGAGCACAACGTCGACTTCTTTCCGGTTTTGGAGGTAACGATAAGGTGCCCAAAGAAAAGTGGTTGGACGCTCAGAACCCAAAACATGTTGCCATCTCGCTCAACGGTGAACCAACGTTGTACACTCGCTTAGGTGAGTACATCGACCTGTGCCACAAACACGGTATGACCACCATGCTCGTGACCAACGGAACCTTACCAAAAGTCCTCGAAAAACTCGACCCCTTGCCAACGCAGTTGTATGTATCCGTCGATGCACCAAACAAACAGGTGTTCGATGATGTGTGCAGACCCAAATGGAACAGCGGAGCATGGGACCAATTTGAGAAGACCATCGACCTTCTTCCTTCGCTTGATACACGAATCGTTTGTCGCCACACACTCATGAAAGGCATCAATATGTCAGATACGCACATTGCGGAGTTTGCAGCCATCGATAACCGAGCAGACCCCGACTTTATAGAAAATAAAGGGTATGTGTATGTTGGCCATAGTCGAGAAAATTTGAGCGTCGAAAATATGCCAAGCCATGAAGATATCATGGA
>JAYNJV010000051.1:0-8870 GCA_038110525.1 Candidatus Poseidoniales archaeon
CATTATGATCGATTCACGCTGGATTCATATTGTTGAATCCAATCTTGTGGCGTCATTTTTGAACACAATAATCCAATGAATTCAAAGGGTATTTTTTTGATGTTTTTGAATCGAATACAGCTTTTTCCCATATCCAATTTCGTCGCACTGTGTTTAGGATATTCTTGATTGACCCACTCGAGCAAGGATGGATCAGAATACACTCCCATATGGTACAAGCCAATATGATGCTTTTGAGATGCGAGGTTCAAGAATGGAAGCGGCAAAGTCGGATCGACATGATATCCGGATGGATACATCGAATGAGGTACAACCCAACCTGGCATACCGTAGATAATTTGTTCTTGAAAGCCTGCAGGTAAATGCTCTCGAATGATGTTGACCAGTTGAGAAATAACTTCTTTTCTTTCATCGGGGAGTAAACTGATGTACTCTTCAACCGAATCCATGGTTCGTTCTACATAGTAAGTGGTATAACAATTCAACGACTTGATTTCAAATTGAAATCATGAACCACAAGAAAGGCAGTCATCTGGACTATCGAGACTACAAGCTATCGCATCCATTGAACTGATTTCATCAGCCCTGTTGGCAAGTCCGTTGACCGTTTGGTCATCTTTGCTTTTTGCTTCGACAGTGAATTGGATTGCGTCTGCTGCTGCTTTCGTTCGCAGATAGTACATACCTGTTTTGAGTCCTAATTTCCAACCATAGAAATGCATCGATGAGACTTTCGCAGGATTTGCATCGACCATATGGATATTGAGTGATTGGCTTTGGTCGATGTATGCACCACGGTCTGCTGCCATTTCAAGAATTGATTTTTGTTTAATTTCCCAGGTGGTTTTGTAAATCTCTTTGATGTGATCTGGAATGGCTGCAATGTCTTGAATTGAGCCTTTGTGGATGAGAATCTGGTCCTTGAGTTCAACACTCCAGATACCTTCGTTAATCAAGTCGTTGACCAAGTGCTTGTTGAGAACAATAAACTCACCCGACAACGTCCTTCGAACGTAAAGATTGGATGTAAACGCTTCAAAACATTCGTTGTTGCCAAGAATTTGGGATGTTGACGCTGTTGGCATAGGTGCCAACAAAAGGGAGTTTCGCATTCCATGTTCCATGATTTCTGCTTTGAGACCATCCCAATCCCAACGTCCGCTATGGTCATTCATGTTCCACAAATCAAATTGCAAAATACCTTGACTGGCTGGTGAGCCTGCAAAGGAAGAATATGGACCTTCGATTTTTGACAAATCTTTGGATGATGCACACGCAGCATAATAGATGGTTTCGAATATTTCTTTGTTCAGTTTTCTTGCTTCTGGACTTTCAAAGGCCATCCCGAGCATCGCAAAAGTGTCGGCCAATCCTTGAACTCCGAGTCCGATTGGTCGATGGCGCATGTTTGAATTTCGAGCTTCCTCAACTGGGTAGTAATTCACATCGATGACCCGATTCAGATTTCCTGTCACATGATAGGTCACATCGTACAGTAATTGATGGTCAAATTGTCTGGATTCGAGATTCACATATTTCGGTAAGGCAATAGAAGCAAGGTTACACACTGCAACCTCGTCTTTTGATGTGTATTCAATAATCTCTGTGCACAAATTTGAGGAACGGATGGTTCCAAGATTCTTCTGATTCGATTTTTGATTTGCTGCGTCTTTGTAAAGCATGTACGGAGTGCCGGTTTCGATTTGTGCTTCAACGACTTTATCCCAAACTTCTCGGGCGGGCATTGTTTTTCGTGCTAGGCCTTCTGATTCGTATTTCTCATAGAGTGCCTTGAATTCATCACCGTAGGCATCTTGTAAGCCAGGACATTCGTTTGGACACAAAAATGACCAATCTGCATTTTCTTCCACCCGCTGCATGAATAGATCCGGCGTCCAGAGTGCATAGAAGAGGTCTCTTGCTCTCATTTCTTCTTTACCGTGATTCTTTCGGAGATTCAAGAAATCGAGCAAATCCGGATGCCATGGTTCAAGATAAATCGCAATTGATCCTTTTCTCTTGCCGCCACCTTGGTCAACATAACGTGCAGTATCGTTGAACACTCGCAGCATTGGAACAATACCATTCGATGTGCCATTTGTTCCTTTGATGTAGGACCCTTGAGAACGGATATGGTGGATGGATAATCCAATACCGCCTGCAGATTTCGAAATTAGGGCACATTGTTTGAGCGTATCATAAATTCCATCCAAGGAATCATCTTGCATCGTGAGCAAGAAACAGGATGACATTTGTGGCATTGGTGTGCCTGAATTGAAGAGCGTTGGCGTTGCGTGGGTGAAATAACCCTCACTCATCAAATCGTAGGTTTCAAGTGCTTTTTCGATATTTCCGTGATGGATACCAACGGCCACTCGCATCAGCATATCTTGTGGTCGCTCTGCAATTTCTCCATTGAGTCGAAGCAGGTATGAACGTTCCAAGGTCTTAATTCCAAAATAATCGTAGTTATTATCTCTTGAATAATCGATATGGTTGTTAAGGGCTTCAGCATTAGCCATCACGATATCAAAGACTTCTTCGGAGATGAGTGGGGCATGCTTACCCGATTCCGGGTCGATATACTCTCTAAGATCTCGAATAACATCCGTAAAAACTCCTTTTGTTGAACGGTGTAAATCATCAACACATATTCGGGCTGCAAGTCGACTATAGTCTGGGTGTTGTGATGTGAGTGAGGCAGCGGTTTCAGCTGCTAACATGTCAAGTTCACGGGTTGTCACTCCATCGTACAATCCTTCAATCGTGAGTTTTGTTACCATTCCAGGATCAATCCACTCAGTGTTCAAATCTTGACTGAGTTTAGTCAGTTTTTCCAAAATTGCATCAAAACGGACTGCTTCCTTCTCACCATTTCTTTTGATTACTTGCATGGTCATTTTATCACCGATTTTTGTTCAAGTCGAGCGCAACAACGCTCTTTGTTCGCGGGCGGTTCAAAAGTCTTCGTCTACAGAAAACCTTTGTTGTACACTTCCAAGGGATGCGCCGTCCATCACACCAGCTTTCTGATATTCTGCCACACGCTTCTCAAAGAAGTTGGTCTTCCCTTGCATGGAAATCATCTCCATCCAAGGGAATGGATTGCTCGAATTGTATATTTTCGAGCAATTCAAAGAAACAAGCAATCGGTCCGCGACAAACTCGATGTATTGTTTCATTAACTCTGCATTCATGCCGATGAGATTCACCGGCAATGCAGTGGTTACGAATTCAATTTCTATTTCTACTGCCTCTGCAATGATTCTACGAATCACATTTTCGCCCGCTCCTCGAAGCAGTTTGTTGTGGAGTAAACAAGCGAAATCACAGTGTAATCCTTCATCTCTTGATATTAATTCATTAGAAAATGTCAACCCAGGCATTAAGCCTCTCTTCTTTAACCAAAAGATTGCACAAAATGATCCTGAAAAGAAGATCCCCTCGACAGCTGCAAATGCGACGAGTCGTTCAGCGAATGAACCTCGTTTTCGTGAAAGCCATCTCATGGCCCATTCGCCTTTTTTCTGGACAGACGGTACGGTCTCAAGCGCTTTGAAGAGGTGGTCTTTTTCTTTCTCATTAGCGATGTATGTATCAATCAGAAGAGAATATGTTTCGGCATGTATGTTTTCCATCATGATTTGAAATCCATAGAAAGCACGGGCTTCAGGCCAACATACTTCATTTGAAAAATTCATGACAAGATTTTCATTGACAATTCCATCGCTTGCAGCGAAAAACGCAAGAACATGTTTCAGGAAGTGCCTCTCATCATTGTTTAGATTCTCCCAATCTTTCTTATCTTGGGCTAAATCTATTTCTTCTGCAGTCCAGAAAGAAGCTTGTTCCTGTTTGTACATCGTCCAGATATCGTGGTGTTGAATGGGGAATAGGACAAAACGATCGAGATTCTCTTGGAGCATTGGCTCAATATGTTCTTGGGAGAGGTCGAGGTCAATGTTTGAATCCGTTGAAGATTTATCCATGACCATACTTACTCACCTCCCGACGACACGGATTTGTAGTTCATTCGTATAGGGTTTATATTTATTGCACATGTTTAACTTAAATTCCCACTCATTTTCAACCCTTGTTTCCTTGATGAAACGGACGACTGAATAATACAATTCAGATTTGGATGAGTTTTTTATTCCTTCAAAAAAATAACAATTTTGTATGAAAATGTTTGATTTCAATCAAATTTTGATAAGTCGGTATCGATTTACTTCAACAAAAAGTTCAATCGGGGATTTTACTTGACAAAAACATGGGCCGAGAACGATTGGATATTCAAATTTCCAAACTTCATGTCGATGCAATACTTCCGACTCAAGGTTCTGAACAGGCTGCAGGCTGGGATTTGTATGCCCTTGAAACCACTGTTGTGAAGAAAAATGCTACAGTGATGATTCCGACTGGACTTGCTGTTGCAATACCTTCTGGATGGGAGGGGCAAATACGATGTCGTTCTTCGCTTGGAAAGCGCGGAATGATTCTTCCCAACGGCGTTGGAACAATCGATTCTGATTACCGTGGCGAATTAAAAGTTCTAGCATCATATATTGGCGAAGGGGAGGAAATGATCATCGAAAAAGGCGAGAGGGTGGCTCAATTACTCTTTGCTCCCGTACCAACGGTTAGGTTTGAGCAGGTTGACCGTGACCTCCTAGGTCAAACGAATCGAGGCAGCGGCGGTTTTGGTTCAACAGGTCAGTTTTAATCAAGGTGGAATCGAAAGGTGCGAGTGGTCAATCTCGATGTTCGAAACATCGTTGAGTACCACATTGCTGATCAACTGATGCGCCAAATACAAATGGATAGAATCGAACATCGTATTGGGGATACATTGCTTGTTCTTGAACATCCAGAAGTCGTAACCATCGGGCCAAAAGCAAGAAATGAAGGAAAACGGCCACCTCTCGATTACGCTACATTTGATGTTGATAGAGGAGGAGGATTAACATGGCATGGACCTGGTCAACTCGTCTTTTACCCAATTTTTTTATGGGATTTTGATCATGAAAACTCAGTTCAAAAAATAATTTACAAAATTGAAGAATGGGTCATTCAAGCACTTTCAACATTTGATATTCGAGGAACAAGAGACGAACGAATGCAAGGCGTATGGGTTGACGGCCACAAAATCTGCAGTATTGGATTGTCATTTTTGAGATGGGTGAGCCGCCATGGATTTACCATCAATTATAACACACCAACAGGGCGGGTTGAAGGTGTCCAAGGTTGTGGCTTGGAAGCAAATACGACGACATCATTGCACCAGTTAGGCTACGAGGTTGACAAGGAAGATTTGCTCAACAGTATCATCGATTCAATGCCATTGTGCATGGACCGAAAAGTCCTCTAGTAGAATGGTCGCAATTCATTCATTTTCTTTTAATTTCTCTTGTATTTTTGATTCTATTTCATCGGACTGTTCATAAATTTGGTCTAGTAATTCGCGAATGCGTTCTACATTCAAATCTTCGATATCTTCACAACGTTGGAGGGCCATCAGATACTGGTCAAACAATTCTTCTGGCCATGAGTCAAATCTTGCAAAGCATTCAATGGATTCATCAAATAATTCGACGGCGAGATATGGGGCATTGAGCGACAACAAGGCATGGCCCAAGCGAAACAAAGCGTTAGCACCTTCTTTGAGGTCTTCATCCAAAAATTCTTTTGCATGTTGAATTGATGTGGTTGCTTGATGAGATTGACCAAGTTGTTGCAAACAAATTGCATGAAGTACATGTCGTTGAATCAGTGTTGGTCGGTGTTGAATGTCAAGGTCAATCGACTTTTGAATACAAAACAAACCTTGTTCATAATCTCGCCTTGAGATGTAAATTGTTGCAAGTGAGCCAAGAATCTTTGATTCAGTATTGTTATCATCAATTAAACTGGTATAGAAGAGTGCCTTTGAAAATGAATTTTTTGAATCATGTGCTTCACCTTCGTTTTGAGATAACAATCCTTCAAGCATGTAAGCTTTTGTAAATGATTTAAATGTGAATTGCTGAACGATTTCAAGGTCTGAACCGGAGAGTGTTGTAAGGTCGTAGGCTACAAGCTCGTACACCTTCTGAAGTTCATTTTGAAGTTGTTTCAATGCGGATTTTTGATCGAATTGTTCACTGTATTCATTGATTTGGTCGATGCAATCATACAGCGGAGTGAGATGAGAACAAGTAGGAAGAAGATGTTGAATTTTCTCTTGAACAGTTGGTTTTATTTCTCCTCCTCGAATATATTTGTTGAGATGTTGGACTATTTTTCGGACAGATAATGTTGATGATGCATTGTCTTCAGTAGAGTTTTGCTCAACTTCTTGTTCAACTGTGTCTTGGTCAAGAAGTGATTCAATGAGCCAAGTTAATTTCTCTTGAATGTTGTAAGTATCTTTTCGACTGATTGCATATCTCATCTCTGCAGAACGTATTTTCCATGCTAATTTCTTTAATTCATTCGAAACTTTTCCCGATTCAAGTCGTTGTAATCGTTCAAAAAATGTTGATGGAGGACAAACATCTGAAACAAGATTGTGTTGAGTTGCAGCATTTGCAAGTTTAAAATCATCCGTGACCAAATGAACTTCGTGACCTTGCCGAGTCAACTGATTTGATAGAACAAGAAGGGATACATCGACATCTTGCGGTGCTGCTTTTTCGCCAATTTTGTCGGCAAGACCGCGAATTTGAGATTCATCGATTTCGTGGGATTCAATTTTTCCTTGAAGCTTTTGCCAAACCTTTGGTTTATCTGGAATTCGCTGAAATCTTACATTTTCAATTTCACCGACTACTCCTTGTGTGATGTGCATGTGTAAATTCGATTGAATCAAGTAATGGACAATGGCTTCTTTTGAAAATGTGCCCATGTGAATGAAGCAATTCGAATCGATGACAAAAGTTGTCATGAGGACTGCTCGTGGCTTAGGTTTAGAATTGTTTCCAAGTTGAAAAGAAAAAAATTCAATGTTCGGACATGTGTTTACCACAAAAAAATGAAATTTGCAAGTCCTCAGCAATCAACCCTCTAAAGAAGAATGCGGAATGTATATTGAAGTCCGTAAACAAGAATGAAAAGAGGACAAATGTCAGTTTCTGGATTCACTTTTTTTATTCGAGCAGAACGACCAGAAACACATCATCTTCAAGTAGGCGTGGAACTCAGTGCGCCATTTACTCAGAGTAACCTCCACCTCTCGTTCCCTCGATGGGTGCCAGGTTCGTATTTTCTTCGAGAACCTATTCAACATGTATTCGATATATCGGTCACAGATGACCAAGGTGTAGAATTGAAATTTGAACGAAAGGGAGTAGATTCACTTGTGGTTTTCAATGTAAAAAACAAACAAAAAATCTTTGTTTCGTATTCTCTTTTTTGCCTCGAGATGAGCGTACGCTCAAACCACTTCGACCAAACTCATTTACATTTGATGCCTCCTTACACTTGGTTTTTACCAACGAAAGGTGTTGACCCCCGAAGAATGGATGCAACTCATGAAATTCAGTATCATCTCCCAAAAGAATGGGAACCTGCAACACAGTTGGAATTTGTCAAAACCACATCATCAAAAGAACTGAATTCTTGGATTTTCACTGCACCAAACCGAGATGTATTCCTTGATTCGATCATGGAGGCTAATGCAAACAAAACTTTGACACGAAATATCGATGGAAGAAATCACCACTTCAAATTGTGGGATAGTGGAAACTATGGATTTGATGACCAAATGGTACTACGATTTATCGATGATTGCGAAAAGATTGTGAAAGAATATCACGCCTTGTTTGGTGTTCAACCTTGGGGTGATTATCTCACCGTATTGCATCTAACTCAGACCAACAGGGGTGGATTGGAACATTTGAACTCTCAAACTTCAATGATGCCACGACAGTCTTTGCTGCCTGGTAATGATGAATTATATCGTGACTTGTTGAGTTTGTTTTCTCATGAATATGTTCATCAATGGAACGTCAAACGATTGAGACCAAAATCATTCCACGATTATAATCTTCAAACCGAAGGTCATTCAAATCTGCTGTGGTGGTTTGAAGGTTGCACATCTTGGATTGGGGATATGCAATGCATTCGTTCAGGTGCATGGACTGAATCTGATTGGATTGCAGAGTTTGAAAAGAAATTAAAACGCCACTATGAACTCAACGGCCTTGATCATGAATCACTTGAACTTGCAAGTCATGATGCTTGGATTCACCTCTATAGAAGTGGACCTTATTCAAGAGAACGTCAGATTTCTTATTATCTTGAAGGTGAGCTAGCCATCATGTGTATAGACGCCGAACTTCAACGAAGATCAAAGGGGAAATCAACAGTAGGACTGTTACTGAAAACATTATGCGAACGTCACGCACTTGATTATCCAGAATCTGATCAACTTGGTATTGATTTGACAGATATTATCCGCACAGTCCAAACGATGGAAGGAGGCTCAGGCATGGGTAAATTTATCCGAAATATTGTCCAAAATACAGGCCCATTACCTCTCGATAAAGCATTACGATACTTTGGTCGAAAGATTGTACAAAAGGATTCAGCCAAAACTGAACATGGTTGGTTAGGTGTAGCGTTAAGCCAAAAATGCCATAGTATTGAGATTCAACGATTTTTGAAAAATTCTCCTCTTCGTCACCATTTGAAAGTTGGGGATGAAATCTTAGCCATTGAATCATTACGATGCCATTCAATGAAATCCGTGGACTCCGCACTGCAAGGTAAGGCAAATTCAGATGTAAGTATTCTTTACGCAACTGAAGGCGTTACAAAAGATATTCGAATTCAAATCCCTTCGCAACCTGTTCAAACCTGGACGATTCAAGGTGGAAAAAATGAGCATTGGA
>JAYNJV010000052.1:0-8786 GCA_038110525.1 Candidatus Poseidoniales archaeon
TTTACTCGGATGTATTTTGAAGATACTTCTGCTCTGATGTGGAATAGAGCCCATACCATACCACTCCAGCCGCAATCTGAAGTAAGGCAGTGACGGCAAGGATTGAGCGAACCGAAAACGAGGTGTATTCGAGCAGCCCTCCAGCGATGAGTGCTGAAATTCCCATGATGAGCGTGATGAGGAAAAAGTCCGTTCCAGCGACACGCCCACGCCATTCATCTTCACTTCGTTTCTGGAGCATCGTGGTCGAAAGAACCCAATTGATGCCGCTCGCTGCATGGGATAAGAACACGAAAATGAGGATATACCACGCCCACGGAATGCCGGCTACAACGAGGTAAAACCCACCACACAAACACAGTGCAATGAGAATGATTTTTGCTCCGTACTCTGTTTTGTTCATTACATTTCGAAATGCTACAGGACCAAAACCCGAACCGAGTCCTCTGGCCATGTACAACAAACCAATTCCCGTCGCAACCTCTCCAAATTGAACTGCATCTCCAATGAGGACAAGGAGAAACACTTGGGCCCCTCCTCCCAAAGCCCAAGCACCCTTTAGGCCAATAATGCGACGAATTTCAGGTGTTTTTCGAACGTAGGTCCAACCAGCGGCGATGTCTGAAAACCCACTTCGCTTGGAATTTTCTTGACCTTCCTTTGCCGTTGGTCCTCCTTCCGGTAGGGTCATGAGAAGCACCATTGCAAGGAAATACGTGCACACATCAACGAGAAGTGCGACATCAGTTCCATATGTTGCGATGGTGTATCCGCCAATCGATGCCCCAATCCCGAGGGCTACAGACCATCCCCCACTCGTGATGGCGTTGGCGGTGAGTAACTCTTCTTTCGTGCAAATGTTCGGAACATAGGCGTATTCAGCAGGGTCAAACAACGCACGGGAAGCGGTGATGGCGACCGTCACAATGTAAATCGAAACGAGTGAAGAAATGAAACCGGTCATGATGACGGCAGTAAGGATAAGAAATGGCGACAAACATGACAGAATCATCAATTTTTTTCTCGAGTATCGGTCAGCAAACATGCCCGTTATTGGCTCGAGAAAAGCCATCGAAAAAGAGCGTGCTGCAAGCACTCCAGCAATCGCGAGAGGTGAATTGTCAGATTCCTGTGCCGAGAGCAAAAATAAGGCAATAACCGTGAACCAATCGCCAATGTACGAAATTTCAACAGCGGTAAACAATCGCCTGAAGGGTTTATTTTTTCGAAGCAGGGCAACGTAGCCAATGTTTCGTTGCTCCATACCACGACCTCGGTCGAAGGAAGATTATGTATTGGTATGATATCAAGATAGAAAAAGTCGACATTATCCAATCATCGGCCTCAGTTCAATCTCTCTTTGGCAGGCTTTGGACCCTTTCCCTGCATAGTAGCGAGCCTTCTCTTCGTCAGGAACGTCAATAATCCAAAAACCACTGTAAAATTTTTGAACGTCCATAAGTGAGGCAACATCCACATTTTCCGTTTCATTTCGAAAATCCCATATCGTTGATTGAGAAGGATGTTCAAGACCACAGGCAAACAAACGATGACCAGCCTGCTCCATTTCATCATTCAACGCATCAATCGCCTCCATTTCTTCATCAGAATGGGCAGAGCGAGCAACAGAATCGATCACGAATAGGATGTATTTCATGGCTCTCGGCTTGACTCTTGTTCTAATGAGTTTGTGTTTTTGAGTTTCATTTCAAAAAATTGCCCAATTGATAACTCAAAGAGGAATGATTGAAGGGTTCAACACCTTGGCTCTCATCATGGAGGCACCAAACGTTTGGGCTGAACGATGGGCTTCGAAATCCAGCCCAACAGCCCGACATTATATGTCAGTGGCCGCAGAAAAACAATCGCTCGTGTGCCTCGCAGCAGACCTACCCACCATCGAATCCTTGGCAGCACTGGTCAATGAAGTCGGCCCGTACATCGCAGCCCTGAAAACGCATGTTGACCTTATTGAAGATTGGAACATGGCCGGCTGGAAGGAATTTTGCAGTTTAGCCAAACAACACAATCTTCTCATTTTTGAAGACCGGAAATTCGCTGATATCGGCAAAATATCTCAGCAACAGATGGCAGGATTGTATGACATCCGTTCTTGGTCTGACCTCGTCACAGCCCATCTCATCTCCGGGCCGGATATTGTCGACGGCTTACAAAACGGATGGAGCGATGTTGGTCGTCAAGGGGGCGTCCTCCTCCTTGCTCAAATGTCAAGCAGGGGTAACCGATTAACTCCATCTTACACAGCAGAAGTGGTAGCTCTTGGCCGAGAACACGAGGGTGTGTTTGGCTTTATCGGAAACGGTTCGAACCCCAACGAAATAGCAGATTTGAGAACGATGGTGGGGCAGAGCAAACTCATTTGGACACCAGGGGTTAATATCGCGACAGGAGATGGTGCTCAAGGTCAACGATACGGTCATCCATATGATGCGGTGATGGCGGGTTCTGATTGCCTCATCGTTGGGTCTGGCATTCATCAAGCTGACGAGCCACGCGAGGCTGCAAAACAGTATGCCCAACATTCTTGGAAAGGGCTTGTCGAACGTTCTGGAGATGGTGATTGAGTGATTGTTGTTACGATTCTTTCATGGTCATTGGCGTTAATCCCCCTTGGCATCATTGGATGGTTATTGCAAAGGGCGTTTTCAAAAGAAAAAACCCTCGAGCGTCGCCTTGTTCAGTGCGACAACACACTCCTGTACGAACAAGGCTACACTATTGAGCGCGTCACACTCGGTCCTCAAGGCTCTCAAATTTTGGAAAACGCGCAAGTCGTATATCAACCAGTATATCAGCCGCAACAATGGATTCCTCCTCAACAACCGTGAT
This sequence comes from Candidatus Poseidoniales archaeon, assembly GCA_038110525.1. Taxonomy (GTDB): domain Archaea; phylum Thermoplasmatota; class Poseidoniia; order Poseidoniales; family Poseidoniaceae; genus Poseidonia. The sequence continues at coordinate 2,851 of JAYNJV010000052.1, forward strand.
GTTATGACAGCAGGGATTGAACGTGAAAGGCGATTCCTCGTCGATGGTCGACATGACCAACCATGGCGAAGGCAGAGCGAAAAAGTCGAAATTCACCAGTATTACATTGATTCAGATCAAATTCATGTGGTTGAAAACACACTTTGCTACGGTCATCAAAGCCTTACCGAATTATCTGAAGCTGAGCAGGAAATGTTCCAAATCCCACCCCGATGGGTGTTCCGTCTTCGATGTTGGAACGGCAACTACATCATCACGGGCAAAGCAAAAATTTCATCTGAATCTGCGTATGAACTTGAACGCTCAATTTCAGAGGAAATCGCCATACGCATTCTCACAAAGGATTATCCAGCAGTCCATAAAATTCGTTATATCTTTCAAACCAGCGAACAAAAAACTTGGGAAATCGATGAGTATGAAGGTCGACTCGCAGGACTTATTCTTGCGGAAATAGAATTTGCAGAAGGCGAAGACATCGGTCAAATCCCAGAGTGGTGTAGCATGGAAATAACTCACCTGAAAGGCTGGTCAAACAGTGAACTTGCTCAAATGGTCAGTCCACCATCGTAGAGAATTCAATCATCTTTTCAATGATATACTCGACCTCTTCATCACGAAGTTGGTGGTGGACGGGTATGGCTACTAATTTTGGTCCCAATTCATCAGTCCATTTGAGCGAAGATTCGTACTGAGGATGATCTTCGAACACCTTTTGTCGGTGGCACGGCGTTGCGTAATAAATTCGAGCATCGATACCGTTGTGGTCAAGATGTTGTTTCAGTCGTAGCGGTTGTTCTGCAAGAACACAATATTGGTGCCATGCGTGATTGGAATGTTTCCGTACAGCGGGTATGGAAAAACCACGCATGTTGCAGAGCGAGGCTGAATATCGACCAGCAATTTCACATCTTCTCTCAACCCAGCGCTCCAATCGCTTGAGTTGAATTCGTCCAATGGCTGCACTAACTTCGGACATGCGAAGATTTGAACCGACTTCAAAAGACTCAAGCGTTGCATCCCTACCATGATTGACGAAGGCTTGCATGCGATTCGAAATAGATTCGAGCGTTGTGGTGAGCATGCCACCTTCACCACCAACGGCCATATTCTTGGAAGGGAAAAACGAAAAAATCCCAATATCACCACATGCCCCAGCACCACGTTGTACACCATCCACCACGAGACTCGCCCCGTGGGCTTGAGCAGCATCTTCGATGAGGGCAACACCATGTGTTTTGCACCATTCAATCAATTCAGGGTCGTACATTTGACCAAAGAGATGAACGCCGATGACCGCTTTTGTATGTTCATTGTATGCCTTTTTGACTTGTTCAAGGTCGATGCACCAAAAGTCGGGCTCAACATCGACAAAGATTGGTGTGGCACCAACAAGCGAAACACAGGTCGTGGTCGCGATGTAGGTCAGTGAAGGGACGATGACTTCATCCCCCAGACCAATACCAAGCAGTCGTAATGCTGCCCAAAGAGCGACTGAACCACTTTGGCAGGGGGTGGCATGAACCGCCCCGCACATCTGAGCAAACTCCTTGCCAAACAAATGTCCTTGCTCACCCTTGACCCATCGTAGTGAATCGAGTGTCGCAAGAGCAGCATCGCGCATCTCATCATCCCATGAGGGTTGTGCGATGGCAATCCGCTCCATGTCACGGCGAAATCCTTTCACCCTTTGAGTATGTGTTTAGCCACCTTTGGTAGCAAATCTTTCAAGACCTCATCCGACTTTGCCCTGCCCATGCCCTCGGATGAAGAGTCACCATCTGACGCTGAGGGGGCAATAGAAGGTGACGATTCGGGTTTGGAAGGCGTTGATGATTTACTCGGCGATATTTTCGAAGAGAGCAACGAAGGACAGAGCGAACCAAACTTCCCATCACCCACATCAAAAAGCATCAAGGGAATGTATCTTGGCACCCGCCGAGACAACGGGGCTATCATCGACATCAAAGCCGAAGTCTTAGCAAGGCACGGAGCGATGCTCGGTTCAACAGGTTCCGGTAAAACGGTCATGGCGAAGGCCGTTATCGAGGAGGCCTCTCTTGCCGGCATCCCTTCACTCATCATTGACCCACAAGGAGATTTAGCAAGGCTTGCTATGGGTATTGACCCTGCATCCTTAGAAGAACACGGGGGTGACCCTGCAAGGGCCAAAAAATTGCTTGATTCCTGCGAAGTGCGTATTTGGACGCCCCTGCGAAGCAAAGGACTTCCATTGTGCATTGACCCATTTCGAGCCCCACCGGCCGACCTTGACCCTGAAGAAGCCATTACGGCATGGGATATGGTTGCAGCAGGATTTACCAACTTGGCAGGATTTGATGTGGAAAAACCACAAGGAAAAACCGTCAAACCTTACCTTTACGAAATATTGGTCGAAGGAACCAGACTCGGTTTGGATGTTGGTGATTTTCAAGCCTTAGCTCGAGTTGTCCGCGAACCACATGATGCTTTTACTCGCCACCTCTACCCTCAATGTTTTACCGATTTGGAAGAAGAAGATAAGCCCGAAACGCCGACATGGAACGAGGTCATGCTCGACCACCGTCTGCCCGATTTTGAAGAGCGTTTGCCAAAATCAACGCGCAGTGACTTGGCAAGGCGACTTGCAGCGTTCTCCTCTGGAGTGAATCAACTCTTGTTCTCCAATGGCGTTCCCATTGACATTGATGCCTTTGTTGAACCTGCTATACCTGGAAAAACACCACTCAATATCGTGTATCTCAACACCATACAAGACGAAAATCAAAAGCAATATTTCGTCCAAGAATTGAGTCGCGAGTTGTATGATTGGATGCTGACTCAGCAACCCGCCCATGGCGAATTGAAATTGCTATTTTTTATGGACGAAGTCGCACCTTATCTCCCGCCCTATCCAAGAAATCCTCCTGCAAAGGACCTCATCAAACTCATCTTTAAACAAGCAAGAAAATACGGTGTTGCCTGCATTCTTGCAACACAAAATGTGAGCGATGTCGACTACAAAATCTTAGCACAGGCAAACACCACGTTCATCGGACGATTCACCCAGCCCCAAGATGTCGAAAAAGTCCGACACCTGCTCAAGGAAAGTGGCGGAGACCAAGACCTCGTATCGCAATTACCAACCCTTGGTCCTGGACAATTCCAAATGGTTGCTCCAGATGTTGACCCCGCTCCAATCCCCATTCAATGCAGGTGGTTGTACACCGACCATGGAGCACCGCTCAATGAAGATCAAGTCGAAGACGTCATTCTTCCAGAAATTCGTGCTTGGGCTCGAACCCGTTCCGCTTCGAAGAAAAAAGGCGGCGGAACCAAAGCCGCAAGTGCGGCAAGTCGAGGAACATCCTGGTCAAGTATCGGCCTCAACGAAACTTCCGAGGCCACGAGCATCGTTGAGCACGCCCGAATAAAGGCAGCAGGCGGTGTTGCAGCGGCAGCCATTGGCATTACAGATGAAAACACTGCGTTTGAAATCCGACTCATGGGTGGTTTTGGCGTTTTGCGAGATGGCAATGACCCGCTCTACACCATGCAAGCCGGAGTAAACCTTGCTTCACTTACCGTCCTTGCTTGGTCACTCATTGCCCTTATGCTTGGTTGGCGCGATGGCGACATCGAATGGTATTGGCTTGTAGCAGGGGCCGTCATTTCCCTCACTGCCGGGGGCATCATTGGCCTCGAATCGTTTCTATCGCATGATGCGGAACTTTTGAGAAAAATTAGCCAATTTGCCCAAATGTTTCAATTGCTCCTCGTGGTCTGGCTATGGACGCTTTTCGGCCTTTCAGAGTGGGGCAATCTATCGTTAATGGGGGTTGAGCCACTCCTCGAAATCGTCGTTGTTTGGGTTTCTCTTTTCACACTGATTCTATTCTTCGCACGATTCCGTCTTGGCAAAGTTCGCTGGAACGGCGGAACTGCTCTCGACAAACTCAAAGGCGTGACCGCAGTTGTAAGTGGAGCCCAAATCCTTGAGATGACATCAAATTCCCGTCAAATACTGAGTGCAACACGATGGATTCTCAATGGTCTCACTCTTGCTTGGTTGTGCGTCCTTCTCCTCATGCAATCCGACCCAGATGTGATTACCAACGAACTCATAACAAGTGGAAGACCTACACTTTGGCTGGCTTCCATTTACGCCTTGATGTTCCTAAGTGAATCTTGGTTACGACTCAGGGGCCGTTGGCCATCTGACCCCAACGAAGGAATGTGATGGCTTGACTGATCATGATGTTGGAACACATGATACGGTTTTTGATTTCATTGAATCCGCTGGCCTTAACACAGCGATTGTCATTCTTATTTTTTCAATGTATTTAGTTCTCCAGGGCCATCGCCGACTCGAAGTCATTGGGGCAGCAGCCACCGCGATGATTGGCTACATCTTTGCCCCTGAATTTCACACCGCATTCATGAGTTATGACCTTTTAACGATTGATCCAAATGTGTTTCAAAATTTCATAGCAATTGTTTTTGGCGGCGTTGGTTTTCTCTTTATGCGTATTACAGTTCGCTTTCTCGCAGCATTCATCGTCTTCATCGCAGTTTATTTCCTCATCCAAATTGGCGGAAGATACGGTATTGATTTTGAAGCAGGCTACATCTTGCCAGGTGTGCTGAGTATCGTTTCATTTTTTGCCATTCGAACTATGCGGATTGTACTACACATGGTTATTTCTGGACTCCTCGGCTCTTTTGGGATTCTCACCTTTGCCGTGATAGCATTTCACCTACCAACATCGTACCTCGATATCCAAGAATCGTATGTTCCCGTTCTTGTCCTCCCAATGACCATTGCGAGTTTGTTTTTGCAAAAACGAGATGAACGTATTCAGTTGGAGAAAAAGGAAGGAGAAGATGAACCGTCACAATACCCGATTTATCGAGAAGAAATACAGCACGGCAACACTTTTGGTAACACGACGATGCCCCTTTTCCTCGATTCAGATGATGAGCCCTAACCCCATACTACTGTTTCGCGATTTTGAAATACGCGAGGATTGAGCGGGTATCACCGCAGGAGTTGCCCAGCTTGGTCAAAGGCGCTGGGATGAGGTCCCAGTCCGTAACGGTTCGCAGGTTCGAATCCTGCCTCCTGCACCAATGTTCATCCAGGCAGGGTGAGAACCTAGCACAATCTTTGATTGTGCGTCGGCGAGAATCCTGCCTCCTCCACCATGTTTATCACCCATCAAATCAAGGGGATTAGACAGCGGTTACATAAAGAACAGGAAGAGCCTTTTCTTTCATGAATGTTTCATCAATATTTTCCAACTCAGTGACTATTCGCTTGGAGTGATGTTTTGAGCCGGAACAAATGTGTCCATAAACGAAGAACCAAGCCCGAGTAAGGATGCAAACACGGCCATATAGACACCCGTTGAAGCACTCATATCACCATCTGGTAACATCATGAACCACATGAGCACACCGAGGAGCATCAATCCACCAGCGCCCCAAGACAACACCGTTTTGGCTACGTTAGGGAGATGATCTAAAGCGCCAATGCCAACCATAGGGAGAACTAGCATGAGCATAGCGATGAGTGCACACGATGCACCAGCCCACATGCCCATCGAACCCATTGAATTTGCTGCCAACACATCCTCACAATCTTCAGTCATTTCTTGGCCCTCAGGGGGTTCACAAAAGGTTGCGGTTTCAAAAATGATTGTCAACTCCTTTCCATCACAGGAAATCTCACCAAGCGCCCCGAAGCCAACCATCATATCTTTGATACCTTCACATTCGGTGCTGTTTTTGTAGGTGTTAACAATCATAGAATTCGTCAAACCACTTGAGGATGTTTCCCCCGAATCTTCATCTGTTTCGGAGAGCCAACTGTTGCTAAAAATTGCCATCATCCCAAAGACGAGGCATAGTGTAGTCATTCCTGCCATCATCATTGATTTCATTTTCATATCCATCTTTAC
>JAYNJV010000053.1:0-8688 GCA_038110525.1 Candidatus Poseidoniales archaeon
AAGAAATCAAGGCTTCACTTGAGAGGTACAACGGCCCAGTCAAGCACCTCATCATCTTCGCCATCGACGAGGATGATTATGCGATAAGGTGAGGCCAATTTTACCCGCATACAATTGCACTCATGGATAAAACAACATCATCTCTTTCGATTGAAATCAACGGTTGTCGACGCTTAAAGAGCGGCTTTGAAGACCTCAATCACTGAAAGATTGAGTTTCTCCCAAGGGAATGTTTGGCCATTTGGTTGACGGCCGAAATGGCCACCTGCTGCAGTAACACCGTAAATCGGTGCAGCTAAGCCAAGGTCACGAATGATGTGTCCGGGTTTGAATGAAAAATGTGCATCGACGAGGTCGGCGATGACTTCATCAGAGAGGTTTCCAGTTCCAAACGTGTCCACGCGTATGCTCACAGGGTCGGCTACACCAATGGCGTAAGCGAGTTGAATTTCGCATTCTTTGGACAGGCCCGAGGCGACGACATGCTTTGCAGCCCATCGAGCAGCATATGCAGCAGAGCGGTCAACTTTTGTTGGGTCTTTACCGGAGAATGCTCCTCCACCGTGGCGTCCACGGCCGCCGTAGGTATCAACGATGATTTTTCGACCGGTCAAACCGGCATCGGCGTATGGGCCACCAGGGTCTGCAAACCGTCCTGTTGAATTGACGTGGATGGTGGTTTTGTCATTCATCATAAGCGATGCTGGGACAACAGGTTGAATCACGTGTTCGATAATTTGTTGGCGAATCCAAGCCTGTTCGGCTTCTTCTGAACCATGTTCAGCGATCATGTCCTTGTGCTGTACAGCGATGACGACATTGTCGGCATACAACGGTTGTCCGTCACTCCCATGCATGAGTGTGACCTGCGATTTGGCATCGGGGCGAGCCCAGGGAAGTGTGCCGTCAAGCCCGAGTTTACTGACTCGGCGCGTGAGGGCTTGAGAGAGTGCGATTGCTAACGGCATCCATCGACCTTGGTGTTCGGGGTATGCTTCTGTCTCATCGCATGCATAACCAAACATGAGTCCTTGGTCTCCTGCGCCTTGGTCGTCGATGGATTGGACAACGCCACGGTTGATGTGGGCGGATTGAGAAGTGATGAGTTCGGTGACTTCGCACAATTCTTCTGAAGTTGCATCCATGCCGATACCATGTGAAGTGTACCCAATGGCGGCAGCAGTCTTTCGGGCGATACCGATGTAATCGGGCGGCGAAATACCAGCAGCGAGTTTGACTTCGCCTGCGAGAACGATGTGTGAGCGGTCTTCCCTTCCTTTTACCAGCGTTTCAACAGCAACCTTGGCTTTAGGGTCAAGTGCGAGACATGCGTCAACGATAGCATCGGAAATAGCATCGCATAATTTGTCTGGGTGGCCTGCAGCAACGGATTCTGAAGTAAACAACCACTCTTGCGCCATACCGATGCCTCACAACTCCTCTATTCAACATTTATCGTTTCCATCTTCAATGGTTCGAAAGTGAAAACAATATTGGATAGATGTTGTGTAGTACGGCTTGAAATCTGTCTCAAGTACCGACTGTGTAGTCATCCAAATACGCAAGTTGGGCGTCGGTCAGTACATCGATGCTCATGCCGAGTGTGCTCAGTTTAGTGGTCGCCAAATCTTGGTCTTGCTCGGTGGTGATATCATACACTTCCTTGCCCATGGAACCACCTTCTTTGGCCAAACGGCATAGGGAAAGGAATTGGTTAGCAAAGGACATGTCCATGACTTCGGATGGATGGCCTTCAGCAGCAGCGAGATTCACCAATCGACCACGTGCTAGGAGGAAAATTCGTCGTCCATCTGGCATCAAAAACTCTTCATTATCTTGGCGAATCGTTCGCACGGATTGGGCTTGGGCTTCAAGGTCTGTGATCTTAATTTCACAATCATAGTGTCCTGTATTGCAGACAATAGCACCATCTTTCATGGTCTCAAAGTGACGACCAACGATAACATCTTCCATTCCAGTAGCCGTGCAGAAAATATCGCCAAGTTTTGCAGCCTCATCCATAGGCATGACTCGATAACCTTCCATCACCGCTCGAAGTGCAGGAAGCGGGTCAACCTCGGTGATGATGACATTCGCACCCATGCCTCTGGCACGCATAGCAAGTCCGCTGCCGCAATGACCGAAACCAGCGACGACGAATGTCTTTCCAGCAAGAAGGACACTGGTGGCTCGCAAAATACCGTCAATTGTGGATTGGCCGGTTCCGTAGACGTTGTCGAAATCCCACTTTGTTACAGCGTCGTTGACGGCGATAACAGGGTAGCGCAAGTCGCCAGCAGCGGCCATGGCTCGAAGACGGTGGACACCGGTTGTCGTTTCTTCGGTACCACCAATAACGCCTTCAGCGTATTCGGATTTCTCACCGTGAACTCGCACGATGAGGTCGGCACCATCGTCAAGCGTGAGTGTCGGCTTGAATTCCAAAGTCTTGTCAATGCACCAATAGAAGTCCTCGGTGGATTGGCCATGCCAAGCATGGACAGAGTAGCCTTCGCTTGCTAACCATGCAGCCACTTCGTCATTTGTAGAGAGAGGATTACAACCTGACCATGAGATTTCAGCCCCCGCTGCACCGATAGCCTCGATGAGAACTGCAGTTTCTTTAGTCACGTGGAGACATCCTGCCACCCTCATGCCAGCAAGTGGCTTTGTGCGTTCAGCCTCTTCCTTAAGTTTGGCAAGCACAGGCATTCGGGAACGAGCCCAATCGACCAATAGAGAGCCGTTTTCTGCCAATCCTAAATCTCGAACTGTGTAGTTTTCACCTTTGTCCAATCCTTCCATGAGCCGCCGACTTGCTCGCCCCTCTTGAAGTCTGCCGTATCCCCTAAACTTAATTTTTCATCGTGTTGCAAAGATTTTCGTCGAGCAATCGACAACAAAATCAACGGTATGCGTGGAAGGACATTCGGCCTTGATTCATGGTTTGACGGAAGGAGCCTCTTTTCTCAAACAGTCCTTTAATCGATGATAAATATCGTACTGGTCGTGCATATCGCAACCACGGTCGCTTCGGGTAGACGACGTCGACACGTGAAAATCCGAGGTCTTTGAGCATACCACGCATGGCAGCAACATTCGGTGCCCAGTAGTTGGTGTCGTCCTTGTTGTAGGAATCGCCCGGATAGTAGACCATCGATGGTTTCCAACGATGCAGGTCATCCATTTGCGTTTCGATGATGAGTAATTCATCACAAACTGATGCTGCGGTGCGAAGACCTCGCATGGGGTCTTGCAAATGATACAGTACACCGAGGAACATCACGACATCAAATGTACCAACGGCCTCAGGCGTGATGTCCATGGCATCGATATCGAGTGATTCCACCTTGGAATCCAACGCTTCGTGAACGAGGTCGAACCCAGCTTTTGAGCCCCAACCCGGCCCGCTCCAGCAGAAATGGTCGGTGGCTAAAACTCGCTTTGCTCCATTCCTTTCCGCTTGAAAAGAAAAGAAGCCGTCCCAAGCTCCGATGTCGAGCACTGATTTACCTGAAAGATCTTCAGGCAGGCAAATTTGTCCTAATTTCTCCATTGACCTGTCGAGACCTGGTGTGACGATTCCATCGCGAATTGGGATGGAGTGAAACCACTTGATTTCGTTCATGCGGCTGATGAGGTCATCGTTGTCGCCCATGGCCACGCCCTCGCCCCATCTACATATATTCGCTTCGCATTGCATGCAACATGTTCACATGCATGATTGTCGTTTTCACGGCCAATCATTTCTTTTGGGGTGAAAGCAACTGAACATATCGCCCCATTCTCTTTTTTGCTTTGGAAGTGAAGAAAGGAATTTTTGCTTCAAAGCGATGATTTCGCTTGAACACCATACGCACCGACCAAACGGTCAAGGTAAATTGCAAGAATAACAATGGCCAACCCGGCTTCAAAGCCCGCACCAGGGTTGATACGATTGATTGCTCGCATAATTTCATTCCCTAGCCCTTCTGCCCCAATGAGTGCGGCAATGACAACCATAGAGAGGCTGAGCATAATCATCTGATTGATTCCCACGAAGATGGTTTTTCGTGCCATTGGAAGTTCGATTTTCACAAGACGTTCGAGCCATCCTGCTCCAAATGCACGACCCGCTTCGACCAATTCTTTGTCTACACTCTTGATGCCGTGTGTGGTCAATCGCACCAGTGGTGGAACTGCAAATATGACTGTGGCTAGTGTCGCTGAAACAATGCCAGTGGAAAAAAGAACGATGGCAGGAATGAGATAAACAAAAGCAGGCATGGTTTGCATCAAGTCTAAACATGGCCGAATGATGATGTCTGCCCATCGATTGTACGCTGCAAAAATCCCAAGCGGTAATCCGACAATGAGACTTACAATACTCGCACCAATGATGAGGGCCATCGATTCCATCGTCGCTTCCCACAACTCCATGTTGTCAATAAGCATCAAGCCAAAAATGCTGAACACTGCAAGGCCGTAGGACCGGATATCTTTTGCTGCTTCATTCCAACCAACTTGGCGAACGATACGAACTCGAGTCAGGCCGGAAACGACCGCCCCTGAAATCATCAAAAAGAAGACACGCACTTGGTCGGCTAGGAGAAATTCTTCAAGCCCATCGATGATCTCTGGCTCCGATCGGGGTTGATTATCACCTTCGAGAATTAGGGTTAAATTTTCTTTAATCGATTGAGTTTGGGTTCGGAAATTTTTCTGTACCCAATCAACAAATGTCGTTACATTTTCTTCAATATCAAATTCATCTGCCCCAAGGTCAATACCTGAATCTCGAGAATCATGCACAACATCCCCTGTTCCCGGTCCTGATTCTTCATCGACCAGTCCATCCTTGTCATCATCCCGGCCATCTTGGTCGCCATCTTCGTTGAATAATCCGTCTCCATCATCGTCATCATGCACCGCAAAAGGCGTTGTTGGGACCATTGCGGGTGCAAATAGAATAAGGAGGAAGACACCTGTTACCACAAGTTTAGGTGCCGCTTTCTTCCATTGGACATCGGTCAATTTTCCAAGTGCTATTCGCATGGAAGTTGCTTCATTCTTCTTCATCAGCAACGACCTCCGGATTGTAAATGACGAGTAAATCGTCTCCTGTTACAAGACCAACGGGGTGGTTCTTTGCATCGACAACGAAAATTGGTGCGGAATCGACAAGAAACAAAGCGAACAAATCCTCTAGAGGCGTGTTTCGCTTCACGAGGCGGTCTGTGGAGTTGATAATCGATGAGATTGTGTTTTGTTCGATTTCGGGTAGAAGGCTTGTTCGGTCGACGTACCCGATAAAACAGCCATCATCGTCGATACAAGGCAAGATGTCGCAATCCGCTGTGTTCATTTTGTCTACAACATCTTTTGCTTTATCTCCAGTCTTCAGTACCGCTCCAAATCGCATCATGACATCTCTAGCCTTGAGGACTTTGGCTCGATTTAAATCTCTTGAAAATTGCGCCACATACTCACTTTCAGGTCTCAAGGCAATATCTGCAGGGCTTCCTATTTGCATGATATTTCCACCTTCTTCATCTGGTGTTGATAAAATAGCGATGCGGTCACCCATCCGAAGTGCTTCGTCGAGGTCATGTGTTACAAGCAAAATAGTCAGACCCAAACGCTCCTGAATATCGATAATCTCGTCTTGCAGCGAGGTTCGAATAAGCGGGTCAAGAGCACTAAAAGGCTCATCCATTAAGAGCAAATCAGGTTCGTTAACAAGAGCTCTGGCAAGGCCAACACGTTGTTTCATACCACCTGAGAGTTCGTGGGGAAAAGCATCGACTCGGTCACTGAGACCAACAATTTCAAGCATTTCTTTCGACTTTTCATATCGTTCTTGGCGTGATATGCCTTGTACTTCTAAACCGAAGGCTACATTTTCGAGAACATTTCGATGAGGGAGTAATCCAAAGTGTTGAAACACCATGCTAATTCGTTCTCTTCGAATACTTCTCAGTTGCCGTTTATCCATCGCAACGATGTCTTCACCGTAGAATTCTATCGAACCTTGTGTCGGACGAATCAAACGATTCACGCAACGCAGCAATGTAGACTTTCCACAGCCTGATAGGCCCATCAGTACAAAGATTTCACCCTGATGGACATCAAATTCGATCTCTCGGAGGGCGACATTTACACCGAGTTCTGCCTCAACCTCTGTTCGATCTTCGCCTTTGTCGATCGATTGAATGGCTTCTTGACATGCATGAACGAACCTTCGCTCCCGCAAATTAAAGCGTCGTTTAGGCCCGAAGGCTTTCGACAAACCTCGAATTCGCAGAACAGTGTTGTCCTTGCTTTCTGCATCACTCGTAGACGACATAGCCATCGTCTTGGAGGGCGCACATTGCTTGGTCACCCGTCCAAGTAGCATACATAGCGTGAGGTGCCCATGTCATGACAACGATGTGTTCGCTGTTCTGAACTGCACTATCGTATGCTGATAGCATAGCAGCCGTGGATGAGGCTGTGACGGTCCAACCGTCGAGGTCGTATCCACCGTTCTCCACCATTGCTTCTGCTGTTTGTTGCATGCCCGCTCCGGCTTCAATTCCAGTGATGGTGCTGTCGAGTTCGTCAGCAAAATCAACGAGATCGCTCAGTTTTGTGAGACCAGCGTCACATGTGTATTGTGGAACGGCTAAAGCGAGGAATGCTGCACCGTTCTCAAGGTTTTGACCAATGATATGCAAGTCATCTGCATGTGGGCCATAAGTAGCATCTTGTGCTGGCAACCACGAACCAAAGTAAACGTGGTAATCGCCATTTGCAAGTCCTGTGTAAATGGCGGCAGGGTCAAGTCCTTCATTGAGGTTGACCGTGTAACCTGCTTCTTCAAGGATGAGTTGTGCAAGATAAGACCGGAACATTTCACCTGACCATGCAGGGACACCAAACTCAAGTTCTTCGACACCCATAGCGTTACCTTCCATGACATATCCATCGTCTTCGAGAGCACACATTGCTTGGTCACCTTCCCATGTAGCATACATAGCGTGAGGTGCCCATGTCATGACAACGATGTGTTCGCTGTTCTGAACTGCACTATCGTATGCTGATAGCATAGCAGCCGTGGATGAGGCTGTGACGGTCCAACCGTCGAGGTCGTATCCACCGTTCTCCACCATTGCTTCTGCTGTTTGTTGCATGCCCGCTCCGGCTTCAATTCCAGTGATGGTGCTGTCGAGTTCGTCAGCAAAATCAACGAGATCGCTCAGTTTTGTGAGACCAGCGTCACATGTGTATTGTGGAACGGCTAAAGCGAGGAATGCAGATCCGTTCTCAAGATTCTGTCCAATAATTTGCAGACTGTCAGCATTCGGTCCGTACGTTGCATCTTGGGCAGGTAGCCAAGAACCGAAATACACATGGTAATCGCCATTGGCAATTCCAGTGTAAATTGCTGCTGGGTCAAGTCCTTCGTTGAGGTTGACGGTATAACCACCATCCTCTAGAATCATTTGAGCAAGGTATGAACGGAACATTTCACCAGACCATGCTGGAACGCCGAACTCCAAGATGTCAACACCCATATCGAGTTCTGCACATCCATCGACCCATCCTTCGATGACAGCGGTATTGTTGTCATCACCGTAGAAATCCTCGGCAGCAGCCATAGTGGATTCACCTTCACCATCATAATCTTGTGCGAAAAGAAGGGCGGCGTTTTCAAGGGCTCCTGTGAGTTGGTATTGTTCAAGGAAGCATGCTGCCATTGGTGCATCTGTTGAAAATGTGGTCGATACCACAGTATTTACTGTCGTTGGGGATGAGGGGTCATCGTAGAGATACCCCATCGATTCAGCTGGACAAGCATTCATCCAGGAAGCGATAAGTTCTGAATTTGCTTCATCTTCAAAGAAGGCCGAAGCAGCAGCCATCGTCGCCTCGCCTTCTCCATCGTAATCTTGAGCAAAGAGTAAGGCGGCGTTTTCAAGTGCTCCGGTAAGTTGGAATTGTTCCAGCAAACATGCAGCTAAAGGCGCGTTGTCTTCAAACCCTGCAGGAACGACTGTATTCACAGTTGTTGGCGTTGCTGGGTCATCGTACAGGTATGCTGTTGTTGCATTACCGGTGTTGTTTTCTTCTGTTGTGTCTTTGTTCTCATCGGCCGCGTCATCACCAAGACATCCTGCTAGGATTCCAGTTAACAACAGAGCAATAAGAGCAAAAGATTTCAGTTTTATAGGCTTTATTTTCAATTTGTTCTCTTTTTTCGTGATTGTATCATATCTCCGTTATTTGTTATGCGTCCGTGCCCCTTACTTAACAATGGTGCAAATTTATTGCACATTTCGTTATTTTTCTGCATTTCATCGACGACTTGAACGATATAGATGCTATTTCGAACGCAATATTTTCAAAAAAAAATAACAAAATTCGTTCAATTCTCTGTGGATTTGCAGCAATGAATCAATCCATCATCATCGACGCTAAATCAACACATGTGTTGAATTTGAACGACAACATACGCACAGCGAGGTAGTAAGGTAGGACAACGTTTGAGCCTGTGCACACCTATGGACACGTCGTGAATTTGAACGTTCATTTCTTGTCCTTGTGTAACTGCTTGGCTTGCTTAGCCCACTCGTCTCGCTTGACACGACCAGGGAAGAACTCGATAGCGACATTGACTTCTTCTTCGATCTTCGCTGTCATCTTACTGACCTGTTCAAAGGTGAAAAT
>JAYNJV010000054.1:0-8666 GCA_038110525.1 Candidatus Poseidoniales archaeon
GCTGGAAAAGCCAATTGGCTCCATGGATTGTTTGGGTATCTTTGGATGAATACTGCTGTTCAATTGATTGCAAGAGTTGTGACCAAAGAGAAGAATCATGCTTGGAAGGGGTTGGCAAAATCCTACACACATTACGGAACAAATGGATTTTATCGAAAGATGTTGAAGGAAGTTGGATTTACCCAAGTTCAAGGTCGATTGTTGTTACCGTTCGGGATGGCGAGTCGATTTCGAGCAACCAAGCCAAAAACGGACGCTGCGAACTGAAATCCCACGAAATCAGGGCGTTATAGTCATAAACCCCACTTTGCTGGACGAAGCATAGGTGGTTTTCGTGGGTATTCGAGAAGTCCGAAAAAGTGTTTCTGAGGCCGCAGAAGATGCTGAAAAAAGGCTTGAAGAAGCTCAGAAAAATGCTGACAAGAAACTCGCCGACTCAAGAAAGAAGGCATCCGAACTCGTTGCGAAAGCGCATGAAGACGCTTCCACCGCATCTCAGGCTACAGTAGAAGCAGCACGCACTTCTGCCTTAAAAGAAGCAGAAAAAGTAAAGAAAGACGGTGCAAAGTCCATCGAAGGCATTCAAACCTCCTTTGAAAAGAACAAAGATAAGGCAGTTCAAACCATTATCGATGCTGTACTAAATTCGTGAGTGATTGAAATGTTCGGCACTGTTGAGATGTCAAGGATGACGCTCGCAGCGACCGTTGATCAAATGGATAATGTCCTCAATGAATGCTCAAGGCTAGGTTGTGTCCATATCGAAGACTATGTGAATTTCGAAGATGGCATTGAAGTTGGCAGAGCAGTTTCAAATGATGAAGCCAACAAAGCGAGTGCATTACTCGCTAAGGTGAGGGCTGCACGATCCCATTACAAGCCTCATAACACCGAGGGGCCAATTTCTGCAAAACAATTGCGAGAACTCTTCGATGGTGAATTTACTCACACCGTTGATGAAGGTCTCGAGTACGCTACAATCGTCCGTGACAATCAGTCTGAAATGGCGTCGATTGAGGAACAACTGGGCATCCTTCGAAAATTAGAACCACTTGGCATCGAAATCGAACTGTTGGTTGGGACTTCTCATATTGATATGTTCGTTGCTGAGGTTGCAAAAGCCAGCAAAGCTATGGCAGCATTCGCAGGTGTGGGCTCGGACATCCGGGTCGAGAGTTATGCTGGTGTTGTGGTCGTTGCATGTGCACCTTCAAAATCCACAGAAGTGCAAATGATTCTTGGAAATTTAGGAGCTCGACCGTTGCAAATTCCATCGGGCACCGGTAAACCCTCTGAAATCATCAAAGAATTATCCTCCTCCAAAGCAGAATGTGAGAAGAAAGTCGCCTCTGCGGAGTCCAAAGGCGAGCAATGGGCTTCAAAGAATGGCCGATTGCTCGTTGCAATGGATGAATATTTGACAAGAATCGATTCAATCAATACCGCGCCGACAATGCTCGCTGTTTCCGATATGGCTTTTGTCCTCGATGCGTGGGTTCCCGCAAACCAAGCATCATACGTACAGCAAGCCCTCAGTTCGTTTGCATCGCATATCGAAATTGAAGCACATGTTGATGACCATCATGGCCACCATCATGGTCATCATGAACCAACACCTCCAGTAGCCTATGAAAATGGATCTGTATCCAAACCATTTGAACTCATGGTTGACCTTGTAGGCCGCCCTAAATACGGTTCTATAGACCCCACCTTCTTCATCATGATGACCTTCCCATTCGTGTACGGACTTATTCTTGGCGACTTTGGCTACGGATTGATCATCTACCTTCTCGGTCTTTGGCTCGGTTCAAAACCATTCGCCGTTGACCCCGTCGCTAAAAATGGAATCACCATTCTCAAGTGGATGGGAATTTGGTGCATTATCTGGGGACTTATTTTTGCTGAAGGGTTTGGATTCGTGTGGGATAATTCAACAGACCACAAAGTCATCCCGATTTTAGTCCCGTTGTATGACTGGACCTCTCACCATATCCACTTCCCTAACTTTGTCGTCGACATTCTCAATCTTCACCACCTCCATGTCCCCTTCCACAGGGCAGATGCAGGCCTTGAAGACTATGTCTTGCTATCAATTTACATCGGTGTAGCACACCTTCTCTTCGGTTTCATCTTAGGCTTTATCAACGCATATCGTGCTCATGGATTTGGTGCAGCATTCTTTGAGAAAGGCTCCTGGCTTCTCATCCTCATCGGCGGATTCTTCCACGCAAGAAGAATGGTTGCCTATGGTGGAGACATGTTTGAGTTGTCTCATTGGTCTGCGATGGTCCTTGGCGGTATTGTCTGTCTCATTATTGGACTTGCAGTTTACGAAAAGTTCGGTTGGGTTGGTGGCCTCATTATGGGACCAATCGAAACATTTGGGCTCCTTGCAAATACGCTCTCTTACCTTCGAGTGATGGCAGTTGGTGTCGCTGGCGTCAAAATTGCAGAAATTTCAATTTCACTTGGCTGGGAAATGATTGTTCATCCTTCGAGTCCAGTCATGATACTCGTAGGCATCGTCTTATTCGTCTTTATTCAGGTCTTTGCCTTGGCACTTGGATTGCTCTCACCGAGCATTCACGCCGCCCGTTTACACTTTGTCGAGTGGATGGGCAAATTCTATGACGGCTCCGGCCGTCTATTTAGGCCACTTGGTGGCAGAACCCTTCATGTGGAGGGTCAATCATAGTCCATAGGACACATAAAAAAAATGGAGGAAAAAAATATGAAAACAAACACAATGAAGAACGCAATACGAGCATTGATCGCATTGTTTGCAATCACATTGATTGCACAAGGCGTCGCTGCAGAACCAGCTGAAGGAACATCAGAAAACTGGAACAACGGTTTGTACGGCAATGTCGGTGTGGGCTTGTCCCTCGGCCTTGCTGGCGTTGGTGCAGGTATTTCCCAAGCTGCAATTGGTAGCGCTGCTGTTGGTATGTTGGCTGAAGATGGTTCCAAGTTTGGTACCGCACTTATCTTCACTGCATTGCCAGAGTCTATTGTGATTCTCGGTGCACTACCACTCTTCCTATGAGTGAATCAACTCTCTCGACTTCGGTTGAGTGAGTAAGGAGGATTGAAGATGACACTTGAACAAATTAGCGAAGATGTGCGCAAAGAAGCAGAGGCGAAAGCCACGGAAATCGAAGCCACTGCAAAAGCCGAATCGAGCAAAATTCTCGATGCGGCAAAGAGTCAGGCTGCCGAGATACTTTCCAACGCTGAAGCAAAAGCACAAAGAGAAGCAGAACAAATTGCACGTGAAGTCGTTGCAAGTGCCCGCCAATCAAATCAAAAAGACATCCTCATCGCAAAGAGGGCTGCGCTCGATGCAGCCTACGATATGGCAAAAGCATCCATTTCGGATGTGAAAATGAAGGGAAGAGAATCCCTACTCAAGTCATTGGTTGCAGAGGCAAAGAAAGTAGGAGGAAAAGGATTCGTTCTTCATCCTGCTGATGTCGATAAAGCAGTTCTTTCTAAGAACTCCGGGGATTTTGAATTAGGCGATTCCATTTCTTGCATGGGCGGATTTGTCTTGACTTCAAACGACGGTTCAGTTTCGTTTGACATGAGGTTTGATACCTTGCTCGAAAGAGCATGGTCTGAACATTTAGCATCGATTAACACAACATTGTTTGAATGAGGAGAGGAGCATGAGAGGAAACACAGCGTATGTTGCTGCACGAGCAAAGTCTCGTAAAAGCAGTCTTGCAGATAAAGCAAGATTGAGGCAACTCATTCGCCAATCTCCAGACCAACTGACAGTTGCAGTTGGTGATATGGGGTACCGAAATGAAATTGATTTGTACGCTGGAAAACTTTCAGGTGGCGACTTGGTTGAAGCTGCCCTCACACACAATTTGGAGGTTGAACTTGTTGAGATTCTTCGAATGTGCAATCCAAAAATTAAGCCATTGATTTCTGTCTACACCATGAGGTTCGAATACCAAAATGCCAAGGTTGTTTTAAGGTCGGTTCTCAATGATGTCGAAATTGACAAGGTAAAGCATTCAATTTTGCCTGCCATCAATGATATCAACACGCCATGGCTTGCCATCATCGAGGATTCGGACACGCTTCGAAATGCGGCACTTGCCATGAAGAGGAAATCATTTGGCCAAGCCCTTGCAAAATTACCGGAGAATGCTTCCCTGTATGACTATGAAGATGCTCTTGATCGACATTATTTCAATGAGGCACTCAAAGCCCTTTCGGGCTCGGACCAGGCAACAAAATTTGCCCGAAAACTGCTCGCCCTTGAAATTGACCACAAGAATATCTTGAACATACTTGAAGCCAAATCTGTCGGAATCGGTGGGGATACCTTAGCGAATTCACTTCTCACAGGTGGAAGACTCGTCCCCCCACGTTCATTCAACACTGTCACTTCAGGAGGAAGAGATTCTCTGCTTGATGTGCTTCGCTCTAATGGTCAATTCGATATGGCTGAGTTCGAAGAAAAACTGAAACAATCTGACGAACGACGAAGTCTTGACCCAATTGTAACATGGTTCAAGCAACGAGAACATGATTTCATGGCAAAGATGAGTTTTCTCCATCCCATCTCCGCTTTGCCAATTATACATTATGTAGCTATGAAAGTCGAAGAGGTCAATGATTTGAGAATAATCGTCCGTGGACTTCTTGCAGGTTTGCCTGTTGAAGTGATTGACGAACACGTTTTATGAGGTGAAAAAAATGGAAATTGCAGTCGTCGGTTCGCCAGAATTCACCTTGGGCTTCCAGCTTGCTGGATTATCTGAACTTTACAACCCCGATAGCGATGAGGAACTACACTCAACGCTCCGTGGTTTACTATCAAATTCAAGTGTTGGTATTGTGGTACTCGACTCATCCATTTTACCAACACTTCCAGACAGATTGCGAGAACAACTCTCTGCATCTGTCTCACCAACCGTCCTTGGAATTGGAACTGAAGAGGACACAACCTTGCGAGAAACCATTCGTAAGGCAATAGGAGTCGATCTCTGGACTTGAGAGAATAGGAGGAAAAAACATGAGCAATACAGGAGCAATATACAGAATATCTGGGCCGGTCGTTACCGCTATTGGAATGAAAGCAGGTATGTACGACGTGGTACGAGTAGGACATGAAGGACTGATGGGTGAAGTCATCGAATTACACGGTGAAAAAGCCATCATTCAGGTGTATGAAGATACATCTGGTATCCGTCCGGGTGAACCAGTTCTCAATACTGGGGAAACTCTGTCGGTCAGTCTTGGACCAGGTCTACTCACCCAAATTTACGATGGAATTCAACGACCTTTGGCTACCCTTGAGGAAGTCATGGGTGTTTTCATTACTCGTGGTGTTGACGCTGATGCCTTCGACCTTCAAAAGAAGTGGACCTTTGAGCCAATTGCAAAGAAAGGCGATGTGGTCGCTGGCGGTGACGTTATTGGCCATGTACAAGAAACCGAAACGATTGTTCACAAGATCATGGTGCCTCCTACCGCATCTGGAACAATCAAATCAATTGAATCAGGTGATTTTAACGTCACTCAAACGATTTGTACTCTTGAGAATGGAACTGAAATCCAAATGATGCAGAAGTGGCCGGTTCGAACACCACGTCCTTACCGCCAAAAGTATGCGCCAGATACCCCACTTGTCACAGGAATGCGAATTCTCGATTTCTTGTTCCCACTCGCAAAGGGTGGTGCAGCAGGAATCCCAGGCCCATTCGGTTCTGGAAAAACTGTGACTCAACAATCCCTCGCAAAGTACTCTGACGCTCAAATTGTGGTCTACATCGGTTGCGGTGAGCGTGGAAACGAAATGACAGAAGTTCTTGACGAGTTCCCTCACCTTATCGACCCAAACACAGGCAAGCCTCTGATGAACAGAACGGTCATGATTGCTAACACATCGAACATGCCTGTTGCAGCACGTGAGGCATCTGTGTACACAGGAATTACCATCGCTGAGTACTTCCGTGATATGGGCTACGATGTAGCATTGATGGCAGATTCGACATCTCGTTGGGCAGAAGCCATGCGTGAAATTTCATCTCGTCTTGAAGAGATGCCCGGTGAAGAAGGATATCCTGCATATCTTTCTTCAAGAATTGCAGAATTTTACGAGCGAGCCGGACGTGTCGAAACCTTGAGCGGAAACGATGGTTCAGTTACCGTGATTGGAGCGGTTTCACCACCTGGTGGTGACATCTCAGAACCTGTATCACAAGGTACACTCCGAATTGTGAAGGTGTTCTGGGGACTCGATGCAGGTCTTGCACGTCAGCGACATTTCCCTGCGATCAACTGGCTGAATTCATACTCACTTTACCCACAAAGTTTAGACCAATGGTTTAGAGACAACATTGCTCAAGATTTCCCAGAAATCCGAACACAAGTTAGTGGTCTGTTGCAAGTCGAAGCTGAACTTCAAGAGATTGTGCAACTCGTCGGTTCCGATGCACTCCCTGTTGACCAACAACTTACCCTTGAAGTTGCTCGTATGATTCGAGAATTCTTCCTTCAACAAAACGGATTCCACGATGTCGACGCCTTTTGTGACATCCGACTCCAATACAAGATGGCAAAAGCAATTCTCACCTTCCAAGATGCAGCTAAGACTGCAATGTCAAGTGGCGCAGCCCTTGGTGATGTTGTCAACGTTCAAGGCCGCTCAGATTTGATGAGAGGTCGTTTCGAAAGTGGATATATTGACACAATTGAAGGCATGGTCAAGGAGATGGTGTCTCAAATTGAAAGCACGGTAGGTGGAAATTAGAGGTGATATGATGAGTGGAAAAGAATACAGAACAATTACAGATGTGAAAGGACCTCTTGTCTTCTTGAACAAGACCGAACCAGTAGCCTTCGGTGAAATCGTATCAATTCGCCTCTCAAATGGCGAAATGAAGAATGGCCAAGTTCTCGACACCTCGGATGATCTCGTAATCGTCCAAGTTTTTGAAGGAACAGCAAGTATTGACCGTGAGGCTGGCGTCACCTTCATGGGTGACGTGTTCAAACTACCTGTGAGTACCGACCTCGTTGGAAGAATCCTCGATGGTGCTGGTCGACCTCGTGATGGTGGTCCAGAAATCATCGCTGATGAAAAAGCCGACATCATTGGTGCTGCGATTAACCCGTACAGCCGACAATCTCCTCACGATTTCATTCAAACCGGAATCTCCGCAATCGATTGTTGTACGACCCTCGTTCGAGGACAAAAATTACCAATTTTCTCAGCATCAGGTCTACCACACAATGACATTGCTCTCCAAATTGCAAGACAAGCTAAATTGAAGGGTTCCGATGAGCAATTCATTGTGGTATTTTGTGCTATGGGAATTACCGCTGAAGAATACAACTTCTTCAGGTCAGACCTTGAACGAACTGGGGCCCTTGAGAATGCGGTATTGTTCGTCAATCTCGCTGACGACCCTGCCGTTGAGCGAATTATTACACCACGTCTTGCACTGACTGCGGCTGAATACCTTGCTTTTGAGAAGGATTACCACGTTCTCGTTATTTACACTGACATGACAAACTACTGTGATGCACTTCGACAAATTGGTGCAGCACGTGAAGAAGTTCCAGGTCGACGTGGTTACCCGGGATACATGTACACTGACCTCGCAATGTTGTACGAACGTGCAGGTATTGTGAAAGGAAAGAAAGGTTCAATCACACAATTCCCAATTTTGACCATGCCTGGTGACGACATCACCCACCCAATTCCTGACCTATCAGGATATATTACCGAAGGTCAAATTGTGATTAGTCGTGAATTGCACCAGCAAGGTATCTATCCACCGATCAATGTCCTTCCTTCGTTGTCTCGATTGATGGGTTCGTGTATTGGTGCAAAGACAACCCGTGAAGACCACAAATCGGTTTCTGACCAAATGTATGCAGCATACGCACAAGGCCGTGAACTTCGAGGTTTGGTTGCCATTGTTGGTGAAGACGCACTCAACGAACGTGACAAGCAATTACTCGACTTCTCAGGTGTGTTTGAAGATAGATTCCTTCGACAATCACGTGATGAAGACAGAACAATCGACGAAACCCTTGACCTTTGCTGGACATTGATGGCATCAATCGATACGAAATATCTCGTACGATTGGACCAAAAGTGGATCGAAAAATACCATCCTGAAAACCGAAAGTGAAACCCAATAGGAAGTGAGCAGCATGGCTTTGGATATCAAACCAACACGCAGCGAACTTATCAAGCTGAAAGCAAGAATCAAGCAAACAAAAAACGGTTACAATCTTCTGAAAATGAAGAGAGACGGACTTTTCCATGAATTCCGTCAACTTCTTGCAGAAATGATTGAAGCAAAGCGAGATTTGACGAAGGCATACCAACTTGCAAAGCAAAGAATAGACCTTGCCAATGCAATCGAAGGTGGCCTTGCCGTTCGTGCTGCAGCAATCGCGAACTCAGCACATCCTGAGGTCGAAGTTGAACGACGAAACATCATGGGGGTTGTCGTTCCTTCAGTAAGCGGTACAAATCTCAAATCAACTTTTAGAGAACGTGGTGTAGGATACATTGGTTCATCGCCTTACATCGATGAAGCAAGTGATTCGTTTGGCGAACTGATTGAAAAAATTGTCAAAGCATCTGAAATGGAAGCAACTCTGAAGAGATTATTGCAAGAAATTGAAGC
>JAYNJV010000055.1:0-3950 GCA_038110525.1 Candidatus Poseidoniales archaeon
TGGTAGCCCGACTCGGATTCGAACCGAGGTCAGCGGGACCAAAACCCGCTATGATGGACCCCTACACTATCGGGCTGTGTAGTCCGTGCGAATCGCCATGTCTTTTTTGGTTTGTCGGCTTTGAAGCCATAAAAAATCGTATGATTTACTCGGATTCAGCGATTGCTTCTTTCTTCATTGGTGTAGGATGATTGCTTGAGGTAAATGCCGCAGGAAGGAACAATGAAGACCAAGTTGGGCGTTCCACATCGCCCTCTTCATTGACTGCCGAACGTAGTGTCATCGAGATGAAATCAATAATGACAACCACAATGAAAATGATGATCAACAAAGCAACAACTTTGTCGTATTGGGCAAGTTTGAGGTACGTGTTGAGATAAAGTCCAATTCCTCCTGCACCCACGAGCCCTACAACGCTACCGTGTCGAACATTGTATTCAAACATGAAAAGCACATGACTAAGGAGATTATTTGCGGATTCTGGAATGGCAACAAGCCAAGCAGTTTCAAAACGATTCATCCCCGTGGCTTTGGCTGCTTCAAGAGGAGCGTTTTTGATGCCTTCCATCGACTCAAATTGCAATTTCCCAAGATAGCCAACAGTGTAAAACGTCATAGCAAAAATTCCAGCGAGGGCACCTACATCAAAGATGATCATGAACAAAACTGCCCAGATGATTGCTGGTAAACTTCGCATGCCTGCGAGGAGGATGCGGGATGGTAAAGCCAAATAAATTGGGCTCAAGTTACTCGCAGCTAACACCGACAAAGGTAATGATATGAGAAATCCAAAAATCGTTGCAACGAAAGCGATCTTCAAGGTTTCAACAATGCCAAGCCATGCTACAGAACAAAAAATGTCAAATTTTGAATCACAAACTGGATATGATTGTGCCTCCAAAACTTTCCAATTCGGCGGCCACAAACTTTCTTCAAAAAAGATGACCAAATTGCCCCAGCCTCCACTTAGACGACCCCAATCGCCAACGAGGTCGAAAAACAAAAAGAGAGAGAGTACGAAAATGCAAGCAGCAAACAAAAAGAATTTCTTTTGCACTTTCAATCCTCCTCAATCAGTCTTCCATCGTGAATTTTCCAAATCCGATTCGCAACTTGTCTTGCTAACTCTTCATGATGTTCAACCATGACCAAAGCAGAATTTTGTTTGTCAATCACATCTTGAACTGCACGCATGACAATCTCAACATTGTCATCATCAAGTTCTCCAAGAAATTCATCAGCAAGGAGAAGTTTAGGGGCTTGAGCAATCGAACGTGCTGTTGCAACTCTTCTTTGCTGGCCACCCGATAAAATTCGAACAGGTTGTTCGGCCAAATGAGCAATCCCAAGGGATTCTAAACAAGTTGTCACTTCTTTATCGAGTTCTTTCGGAAGTGGAAGGAAGGGTAAATGCCACTTTGAGAGCCTTACCCTCGCACCCATCTCAACATTGGCACGAACCGATAAATTCCCCACAAGGCCAAGACGTTGTGGTATGTAACCAAGGCCACCACGTGGTTCTACACCTAATTCGACATCACCTGATAAAGGGCGAACAAGACCTGCAATAGTGCGCAGCAATGTCGTTTTTCCAATGCCTGAAGGACCGAGAATGGCGATGACATCTCCTGCGGCAATCTCGATGGTAATGTCTTGAACAAGTGGCTCAACATATCCAATGCTCACTTCATGAAGATGAGCAAGTTCCTCATTCATACGGTAACCTCAAGATGTGTATTGGGCACTCAAATATTCCGATATACCTGGAACATGTTCAATAAGGCTACTGTAAGAGCCCAAATGCTCTTCAGTTGTTGTTTCAACTATGCCTTGTGTATTGAGAATGTCCCTTAGTATCGATTGACCATCTTCGGAATTTTCCAAATCCACAAGAGCAGATACAACAGCGTTGCGAATTGAATCATCGACGGTGGATGGATTGTACATCAAAGGATGACTTGGTGCTTGGCCGAAGGCAGGCAATGCAACATATCTTGCCATGTCGAGACACCAATCTTCATTCTCTTCCACATTTGATGAACCACAATACGTTTCAACTGAAGAGTCTTTCACAAAAGCAACTTGCCCTACGCCTTCAGATAAGCAACGTAGTGCACCTCCATAATTGTAGTAAGGCGTACCCGAATCGGGAATAATGGCGTCTTCAGAAAAAAAATGGAAAATGGTATTTCTTAACGATTCGATGTCATTTGCGTCACCCACCACTTCTGTGTAATTATTTGCGATGAAAAAACCCATTGGAATGAGCATTCCTGCTGATTTTAACCATCCAGTGTGGCAGGAAGGCAAACCTGACAATTCAGAAAATGGATCGGTATTGGGGTCATCATCAAACATCGCCTGTGCTGCAACACTATCGTTGAGGACCCATGCTTGTGCATTGTAAAATGTTCGACCGTCGCTGTTTTTGTCTGCACCCATCACTTCGAGACCGTATTGCTTCCATCCCATCCAACCCGAACCACCGTCAAGAAATGCCATGTCAGCACTTCCAAATCGTAATGCTTCAAGGGCGAGGGCATCGGAAGTAATAGGATAGATTTCAACCTTCACACCGATGGATTCTGTTAGATAATCTGCAAGTTTTTGTGGATTTTCATCGAAATCCGTGTAATCATCCCTGACCGAAAATGCAATTTTAATCACAGCTTCATCATCGTCACTCAAGCATCCACTGAGCAATGAAAAATGAAGCATCAAGAGAACGAAGACAACTCGAATTGCCGGCATAGATACACCACTGATTTAGGTTGCCCTAAAACATGGGAATTATAAGTTTTAGGTTGCCCTAAAAGTCATTGATACAACGCTTCGAATGGAGTGCCCTTGAGTACGATGCTCGCACTCTCTCGAAATTGCTCAAGCGACAGTCCAAATTCATGTTCGTACACCAAAGATTGTAGAGCCATGTCAAGTTTATCCATGCACTTTACGAATTGTGCTTCTTCGGTTTGACCAGCTTCATATTCTTCGAAATAAGCGAGGTGCATGTGGGCAATTTTTTGAAAGGCCTGGTGTTCAAGTTCTTGTTTATTTGGAATGTGTTCCTCAGGCGTAATGTCCCCAATGACCACTTCGGCGAGATCGTGAAGAAGGCACATTTTCATTATTTTTTCAATATCAAGATGTTCCGGGCATAATGTGATTGCAAGTACACCCATCGACCAAGAATGACTTGCAACAGATTCAGGATGAGATATGCCGTGACGAATCCAGCCCTGCCGTGATAGATGCTTTAATTTCATCCATTCGAGTACATTCTCTTTCATGGACAAAGCCAAAACGAACACTCAATAAAGACTACTGTCACGTCGATTTATGGAAACACGAGCTCCTGATTGGTGGCCCGATGCAGTCTCATTTCTTCAACAAGATGAATTGCTCAAAAATGCTGTTCAAAAATATGGAACATATTCTATTTCATCAAGGGATAATTTGTTTCAAACATTGCTAAAATCAATAGTTGGACAACAGATTAGTGTCGCTGCTGCTGATTCGATTTGGAAAAGACTATCAGAGCATATTGGCGAAATGACACCAGAAAATGTACTTCGCAGAACTCAAGAAAGCATTGCAAGTTGCGGCGTGACTCGTCCAAAAGCAAGTTACATCTACGGTCTTGCTGAACAAGCAAGCCACTTGATTGAACAGCCGTATGACCAAATGAGTGATGAGGAAATCAAAAAGCACCTCATTTCGTTTCGGGGCATAGGGCCATGGACTGCTGAAATGATGCTTATGTTTCACTTCCTTAGACCAGATGTATTCAGTATTGGCGATATTGGTCTTGTGAGGGCTGTTGAAAAATTAGTGCCTGAAGTTTCTTCAAAAGAAGATATTCTTGCCATTTCCGAACGATGGAAACCGTATAGAACTGCGGCATCATGGTATTTATGGCGAACCATCGACCCTGAGCCTGTCGAGTATTA
>JAYNJV010000055.1:4050-8607 GCA_038110525.1 Candidatus Poseidoniales archaeon
CAATCTTATTACGAAAAGAGTATTCGATTATGACGAGTCCAATGTCCGATGAAGAGAAAAACAGTTTCTCGGAAACTTTGTCAAAAACAGGAGATAAAATCGCCAATGTTTCAAAACGCCTTGGAAGTTTAACCGTCAATGCGTTTGAAAAAACTGCAGAATCCACAAAATCATCAATGGCAAAAGCGAACGATTCGATAAAGAAAACAATCCAAGAATCGAAAGAAAAGAGAGAGCAAAAACGAGAAGAAAAAGTGGAGGCGGTCAAAAGTCAATTACTTGAGCAAGAGATTCTTGAACCTGTCCCAGAAATGATTACTTTACCTGAATTCCAAAAAGAGCATGTTGAGATTGCCCAAGAACAACAAGAGATTTTGAATGAACTTGTCGAACACATGCAACGTATTTCTTCTCGACTTGACGGGGTGGAATCAAGATTGAGGTCGATACATCAATCAAATCTCACTCTCGATTTGCTTGAAACAAAAAAGCAAAACACTGACGATGGTCAACAGAAAAATGTCACTTCCGAGCCAATGAAACATTTTCTTGCAGCACTTGGTGCTTCGCTGATTTGGGTAGCAGTTTTATTTGGTGGCCATGCCTACATTCGTGAAAACAATTTCCTTGTAGCCAACACATATCCAGCAGAAATTCCGATGTGGTCTTTTGGTATTGCCATGTGGAGTTTTATGATATTACATCGCCTTGGCAAAGCAGCACCAATCTTCCAAGTATCATTCATCTTGAAATTCCAGAGTGCTGTAGCAGTAGGTCTGACAACGATGATTGCCCTGTTGTTGACAAATGACATTTTTTCAACAATGTCAACAATTTGGAGATGGGGGCTACTTTCAATCGTGATTTTGTTCATCTTGATAGGCATCATTTCTACGATTTGGAATTCCTTTTCGAAATTATTCTCAAAAAGAAACGAAATTGAAATTATTCATTGATGACTTCAGGTGATTTCAATAAGTCACGTGTGATGTTCTTTTGGTGTGATTCCAAAGTTCCACCGCCAATTTCAAGCAACTTCGAATCTCTCCAAAGTCGCTCAACATGGTATTCTGCAACATACCCATAGCCACCCATCACTTGAATCGCCGCATCAGCAATTTCTTTTGCAGCCACTGATGCAAACAGTTTCACACCATCAGAATCAAGACGTTGCCCAGCACATCCAATTTGGTAATTGTATGCTGTGTCGTAGATGTAAGCACGCATGGCACGATATTTTGCCCACGAATCTCCGATATATTTTTGGATTTGGCCAAAATCTCGGATAGACTGACCGAAAGCTGTTCGATCTGTAGCATATTGATTCATTTCATGCAAACATCGTCGAGCAATTCCAAGTGACATCGCGGCGAGTGTCAATCGTTCAAGTTCCAAATTACCCATCATGTGAACCATTGATTGGCCTTCCTCTCCAATGAGGTTGGCTGCAGGGATTTTGCATCCATCAAAGACCAGTTCAGCAGTGTTTGAAGCACGCATTCCAGTTTTGTCCATAATTTTCTGACCAACACTGTAACCTTCCATGCCTGCTTCAACTAAGAATGTAGAAATTTGAACTCGACCATGTTCATCTTCTCCAGTTTTTGCGTACACCAAAACGACATCTGCGGGAGTACCTTCATCGTCCAAGCAACCATTGGTAATCCACATCTTCCTCCCGTTGAGAATGTATGATCCATCCTCTTGCTTCGTTGCTGTTGAGGACAAACCAAGCACGTCCGTACCTGCATCTGGTTCCGACATAGCCATAGCACCAATCCACTCTCCAGAGCAGACTTTAGGCAAAATTCTGGCTTTTTGATCCTCGTTTGCATTGTGGGCAAAATTGTTGACAAAGAGCATGGAGTGAGCTAAATAAGCCAAAGCAAATCCTGGGTCGCTATACGACAGTTCTTCGTGAACCATCACGCAGGCGGTTGCATCAAGATTTGAACCTCCATACTCTTCTGGGGCACTTATGCCCAACAACCCAAGCTCCCCCAAATCTCTGAGTAATTCAAGATTAAATTTTTCTTGTTTGTCATGCTCATGGGCTTGAGGTTCGACGAATTCCTGCGTCCAATCACGTACCATTGCACGGAGCATTTGATGCTCTTCGGTGGGATTGGTGTGGTCATCCGGCATGTTCCACCCTCCGCAGTTTTGTTTTTGAGCGTTTCAATCAAAGTTCCAGCGAACTACTCTTCTTCCTTGTCTGACGATGAATTCGAATGTTGCTGTTGTACAAACGCTTCATAATCTTCTTGTGAATCGAATTCGAGTGGCAACACCATCAACTCGAGGCAATCTTGACATTGATATCGTTGTCCAACCATGAATCCCATGTATGGATAGACGCGAATGCTAAAACAATTGATACAAACTCGAAATGACATGTGCTGACGAACATTGGGTCGTTGATAGTGTTATGTATTAACTCGAGCAAGAAAGCATTGAACAACCCGGTTTATGTTCAGCCCATTCAGGTCTTTTTTGATAAAACCTTGAAGCAAATTGTTCTTGTTCATCATAAGGATTCCTCAAACACTCATAGAGGTCCAAAGCATAACGTAGATCTCCCTCTTCAGCACGTTCGATGGCTTCAAAGGCAAGCCAATTTCGAAGAACGTATTTTGGATTTGAAGAAAGCATCAATTCCTTATCGGGTGAATTTTTGGTCACTTCGTTCCACTTTAGAAGCCATTGAGTCCAAGCATCCATGTGCTCAAGTGGTTGATAGCAGGCTTTGTGAATAAAATCTATAGAAGCTGAGTTGAGATATGATAACTCTCGAAAGAAAATGGTCATGTCAATGTTGGATTCTTGCAACAATCGTTGACACTCTTCAATGACGACTGCGCTTTCATCCGTCATATTTTTGATGCCAAGTTTATTGCACCACATCCGATGATGTTCGCTTTGAAATGCCATTTGAAACGATTCAAGCAAAGAGCGTTTTTCTTGTTCCAAAGAAAAAACGGGAAGTATTGAATCGAGAAGTCGTGCATAATTCCACATCGCTATCATTGGTTGATTACCAAATGTGTAGCGTTTCGAAAACTTGTCGGTCGTGTTCGGAGTCCAATCAAGGTCGTATGGTTCAATCCATCCGTACGGGCCATAATCGATAGTCACCGAATGAATGGACATATTATCAGTGTTCATGACTCCATGAACAAAACCAACCCGCATCCATTCGGAAACAAGACGAGCCGTCTCTTTGCCGACACATCGTAGCCAGTTCAAACAATCCACTTCGACTTCATTATCATGAGTGAAAAATTGTTGAAGGACATACTCCAAAAGTCGCGTTAATGTCGCATTGTCGTTTCTTGAGGCGTGTATTTCAAATGAGCCAAATCTTAGGAAACTTTGAGCCACTCTCGTGACGATGGCACCTGGTTCTTCCTCTGGATGACCGTCATACAATATATCTCGAACGACTTGCTCACCTGTAGACACGAGGCTGAGAGCCCTTGAGGTAGGAATACCAAGATGGTACATGGCTTCACTACACAGGAATTCACGTAATGACGATCGTAGAACTGCTCTTCCATCACCTCGCCTTGAATATGGTGTGATACCTGAGCCCTTGAGTTGAATTTCAAATAATTCATCGTCTTTCTTTAGCGTGCCTAATGAAATTGCCCGACCATCACCAAGTTGTCCAGCCCATGTTCCAAATTGGTGGCCACCATAACAATGAGCGAAAGGTTCCATGCCTTCGATTTGAGTGTTTCCTGACCAAACTTCTGGGTCAATTTCTAAACCAAGTTCCATGGCTAATTCTTCGTTCCACAAGAGCATTTTGGGTTCAGGCATCTTTGTTGGTTTAACTTTTGAAAAACATGCTTGATGAACTTGGCGTGGATGATTTTCTTCATTCATGTCTTGTGGAACACCATTGATGTATGTTGATGTCCACATTGGCCTCATGGCAACCACAGCGATGGCTACCATCAACATTTGTTTTGGGAGTCCCAACCATACATTCATATACACTGGGCGACAATACAGGTATGTGTTTCAGTAACATTCTCGCAAATGGACTCTAACTGCATCTCTTGAGATGTAGAGAGTATAGCGAGGAAAATAAATGAAGAAGACATTGAAACACCATAAAAGCAAACACAACAAAAAACATAGACAACCGACAAAAAAACCGAGGGAAGTACAAGAACAACCAGATCCTTGTTGCATCAACCAAGAAGCAATCGAGAAGAAAAATATTTGGTTGATGAAAGAACTTCAAAAGCACCCACAATACGAACTGGAAGGCGGCAAATGGCGAATCGTCATCCCAAAATATTTCAAGCGAAAATACAGTCGACACATGGGTCACTTTATCGATTATTTTAATCGACTCAAATTTGGTCAATAAGACCTGTTGTTGTACACACACAGTAGGTTCTGTGGTCAATCTGCAGAACCGAGGACGGCGGAGGGTGTGCTGTTTGCCGTCACCTAAGGGGTGACGCGTCGAGAATCACGAGGGAAGGGGATGACTTCCCTAATGTGCTCAGCGCCGGTTAACCAACTACACACTCGGTCAACTCC
>JAYNJV010000056.1:0-8493 GCA_038110525.1 Candidatus Poseidoniales archaeon
GATACGGTTGACCAAGATGGTGATGGTCGTCTCAACGAGGACGGTGTTGACGGAAAAGACGACGATAGTGACGGCTTGGTCGACGAAGATTGGCTCGGAGGAAACAGCGAGCCTGAAACCAAATTCATTCAAGACCTTACGGAGATGAACGATGATAACAACAATGGTGGTTCAGATTTCCCTGCAGTAACCACATGGCACTCTTTTTCGGAATTGATTCTCTATCCATGGGGGCACTGCCAAGATTGCACGAATCCCGACCAAGCACAACTCAAGTATCACGGTGACGTGATGGCGACGATGTCGAATTACGAAAACATGCAATCATCATCTCTATATCCAACGAGCGGGGATTTTTGTGATTGGCATTACGGCCTCTTTCAGACATACTGCTATACCATGGAAATTGGAAATGCCTTCCATGAACGACCTGAAAATATTGACGACATCGTTCTCAGGAATGTCGGTATGGGCATGTACATGATTGAAATTGCAGACAATCCACGTGAGCGTGCCGATTTAGCCATCGCGAACATTTCTCAGCAGAATTATTTGACGCAACCACGAAATGTCGACATTCCCGAATCTGGAGATATTCCAATCGATATATGCGTTTCAAACCTGTTCCCGTACAGTGAATCAAACAGCCATGTCATTTGGCGACTTGTCAAACCAAGCCGAATGCAGAGTGATTACGGTCCTCGAGAATGGGCTACGACACCGTGGACAATGACACATGTAGAACGAGTCGATGAGGCATGCACGACCGCAGAAGGCAACGGAACAATCCTTCGAGCCATGCTGCCTGTATCAGAATCTACAACGGGCGAATTGCACTACAAAGCCCATGTTTCTACCCTTTCAGGTGCCGATTTCTATCAGTACCCCGCCGGAGGGGATTATCTTGTTCTTTCAATCTCTTACCGAGCATCCTTTGGAAGTGTGTTTGGTAGTCTCTTCATGTTTGTTGTCGTCGCAGGAACAGTATGGGGTGGCCTTGGCTGGGCTCTGCGAGTCATGTTAGGTGGGCCAGAAGATGAACTCGCCCAAGCGGGAACTGCATAACTGAGGTGATTGTTAATGGCAGAATCGGACCAATTCAACGGGCGGCTCGGACTCATCTTTGCGTCGATTGGAGCTGCGATCGGAACTGGAAACATTTGGCGATTCCCTCGAATGGTCGGAGCGAATGGAGGAGGGACCTTCCTCATTCCGTGGCTGTTTTTCCTCTTTGCCTGGTCCATTCCACTCGTGATTGCTGAATATGCAATGGGAAAACGTTCTCGAACTGGTACAATTGGAACTTTTCGAATATTTGCTGGCAAAAAATTTGCCTGGATGGGTCTTTGGACAGCTTGGATTTCCACCGCCATCGGTTTCTATTATGCCGTTGTGTCGGGTTGGACCATCAAATATTTCCAACTCGGAATCACTGGAGCACTCAATGGTGAAGGTGTTGACACCACAGAAGTATGGAATGCTTTCCTTGAAAGCCCTGGACAGGTGATCTTCTTCCAATTTCTCGTCGTCCTCCTCACATTAGGAGCCATTTGGAAAGGTGCAAAAGCGATTGAAAAAGTCAATCTGTACTTGATGGTTTCATTGTTCGCACTTTTGTTCCTGACCCTATTCTTATCCTTGTGGATGGACCTTGAAGATGGCAGCCTTGACGGAGCCATGTTCATGTTTACTGTTGATTTCGATATGCTTGGTGAACCAGAGGTTTGGATCAATGGACTTTCTCAGTCGGCGTGGTCTTGTTCAGCGGGCATGGGCATGTGTATTACTTATGCAGTGTACATGTCAAAGGACGAAGATACGGTCCTCAACGCCTTTACGATGGGTCTTGCAAACAACTCGGTGTCAATCATCGCAGGATTAGCGGTGCTTTCCGCCATTTTTGCTGTCAACCCAGACCCGCTTGCAACCGTTACTGGAGGTTCATCTGCAATCACTTTCCTTGCGTTACCCGAGGTGTTTGCCCAAGCCCCCATGGACCCAATTGGGCCACTGTTCATGATGGCAGGGTTCTTCCTCGCCCTTTCTTTTGCAGCGCTCACTTCGATGATTTCAACGGTTGAATTATGTGTTCGAAACTTTGTCGACCATGGATACGATCGTGAAAAGTCTGTATTCATCACCGGCGTTGCCATTTTCATGTTCGGTCTTCCATCTGCTATCATGTGGATAAAACTCGATTCAGCAGGTGTTGCTTTCCCCGAATTCCTTGAAGTCCAAGACCATATTTGGGGCTACGGCCTCATGTTTTCTGGTTTGTTTATCGCATTCTCAATTTGGAAATATGGATACCTCAAGTGGAAAGCACTCGTCGAGGCAGGACATGCTGCACCTGGATTTGCAGGCTACCTTGGCATCGGTGTTTCTGCCTTCCGAGATGATTTCATTAACACGGGTGATAACGACCTTGAGGTCGGACGCTGGTGGGACATTCTCATCTATCTTGCCTTCCCAATTCTGTTTGCTGTCCTCATGATTTCTTATTTCTCAGACATGATCGCGAACACTGAGAATGTGTGGGACCCTGCCAATCCAAAAGGAGTGACCATTATTCTCATGTTTTGGGGCGTCGTCGCTGCATTGTTTATGTGGTTCAACAAATATCTTGTTGCCCGACCAGTGTATCGAAACATTCCAGAGGGGGCCGATGTTGATATCTCCATGTTGCCAGGAGGTTCGGATGATCTCATTTCGGACATCCGAGACCGCAAAGATGACATCGATGCTTTCATGGATGCGGAAATCGTAGATTGATGAGGTTGTGTTATGGAAGATTTGGTGAGCACCCTCACCACTGGCCTCATCATTTCGCTTATTTTCATCGCCATCAGTTACTTCTTTTGGAGGAAGTTCGACAAGCCGACACCCCTCATGATTGAACGAGAAGAAGAACGTCGCCAACTCAAAGAAGAACGCCGCATGTGGCGAAAAGTCGAGAATCAAATGAAGGTCGAACAGGAAGAAGCCGAAGAACGAGCTGCTTACGAGCGAAGAAAAGCAGAAGAGCGGACAAGGGCTGTCATTCCAGAGAAAGAAATCGTCACCAGTGCATGGAGTACACTCGGTGTTGATGCTCCGCCTATACAAGAAGTAACATCAAGCGAGAGATTTGCAAAAGGCAAAGATGCAAATGAAAACCATCGTGCTGTATCACTTGACCCAAGTGAACTTGAGCAAGTCGATGACACAGACCTTTTGGCTGCTCCAGACATGGTCCAAGTTCGGCAAGACGAGGGTGTTCAGGAACTACCGCCACAAGCACCCGATTGGGAGTTGATTGAACGTATGAAAAAACTTGGTGAAGTCTCGGAAGAAGAGAGAGAAAACTTACCAGAGGCTCCAGATTTACCTGACCTTGAAGACTTGGATGAGGAAGATGAGCTCGAGAACGTGGAAGTTGACATCGAAACACCAGCCGAAATCATAGACGATGTCGAGCAGCAAGAACATGACACTGAAACCTTAGAAGATGTAGGTAACGAAGAGAATATTGACGTGCAAATTGAAGAACCGCACGAAGAGGAAGAACCCTTGATTGAACAAAATGAAATTGAAGAAGCTCAATTTATCGAACCTGTACGAACAAAAGATGGTGGCAATTTTGATGTTGAACACCGTTCTAATTCCAACGAACTAGATTTTTGGACCGATGTTTCTTGGAGTTAAAATTCAACTTTCTAACGCAGGGAATACCAAAGATATGATGAACACTCACCATGTGAGAGGTTCATGGTGGCCAAACCTCGAGGAACGAGGGATTTTCTTCCCCAAGAGATGGCTCGCCGCCTTGCCTTTGAGCGAATTCTCGATGATGTCGGTGGACGACATGGATTTTTTCGAGTCCAAACGCCCATCTTTGAAACCTTAGAACTCTTTACTGCGAAATCAGGTGAAGGCGTTGTTGGTCAATTATATGCCTTTGAAGACAAAGGTGGTCGCCATCTCACCCTTCGCCCGGAGATGACCGCTCCTGTTATGCGAATGGTTGCCGAAGAATTGCGAAATGAAACCAAACCGCTTCGATTGTCCTATTTTGGACAATGTTATCGATATGAGGAGTTCAAAAAAGGGCGATATCGAGAGTTTTTTCAGTACGGCATCGAAATTATTGGTGCACCCGGACCGCTCACAGAAGCAGAAATTGTTGCAGTAGCGGTCAATATGCTTTCAGAGGCAGGCGTCAAAAACTGGGAACTTCGCATCGGTCACGTCGGAATTCTTAATGCAGTGTTGGGTGCTTTGGGCTTGTCGACCAAGGCTTCGGAAGGTGGAGAAGCCCCCATAGCCACAGCGATGCGGCTCATCGATAAACGAGATACTGCTGGCCTTGAAGCATTTCTCGCCTCTCAACACATCGAGCGGGCCACAGCACAACCACTGTTTGACATTCAAGGCTTGTCAGGTGGAGTTGAAACTCTTGAACAAGCCCACGCCATTCTATCAAAAATCGAGGGTGTCGATACGACGCCACTCGATGAATTACGAACCACATGCAATGCCCTATCCTCCCTTGCAGAAGCACCTCCAAGATTGAGCATTGATTTGACCGTCGCAAGAGGTCTTGATTACTACACAGGAATGGTGTTTGAAATCCATGTGCCAGAACTGGGAGGGGAAAGCCAAGTTCTTGGCGGAGGTTCATACAAACTCATGCATTTGTTTGGGCTTGAGGACCTCGACCCGTGTTGTGGTTTCGGCCTTGGTTTTGACCGCGTTCTCCTTGCTCTCGAAGCGCAGGCCCAACACGAAGGAAGGGCTGAAACCGTTCCCGGTGAATTGAACGCCGCACCAAGTATTGCGATGATCCCGTTCAATATTGAGCCACAACATGTGCTTGCCCTCACTGCAGGTTTGCGAAAAGCGGGCTTCAGGGTTGACCTCGAACTCCGAGGTCGAAAAATTGGAAAAGCGATGTCATGGGCCAACAGTATTGGAGCGACGCACTGTATTGTGGTCGGGCCGCAGGACCTTGAGCAGGGTCAAGTCACCATCAAAAATCTCAAATCAGGTGAGCAAAACACGACAACATTCTCTCTTGATGGCGTGCTTTCACTCATCAAGTGAAGTCTCTTCCTCTCTTCGCACATTGTAGAAAAATGCCATTGAAAGTGCTGCTGCCCCGGCTACGAAGGTAAATCCTGGCGTGTCTTCTGGCTCTTTGAGACCATCTTCACCTGCTTGGAATGAGTCGGTCCACGTCTCTGGGTCGATAGGTAAGTCAAGGCGGCTTTCCATGCCGAGGATGAGTGCGAAGTGTGCTGGTGTGCCCTGTACCAAAATGCCACCTGGGCCAACATTACTGCGATCGCCTTTGAGTTTCATGGTGATTTCAATGACGGGATTGTCGTCTCGACCATCCCAAACGGCATGGTCTTCGGGAATGGTAAACATGAATGGATACGATTGGTTTCCTTCTTGGAGTCCCGTTAACTGTTGTTTGTGAATGATGTTCGGTCCGTGATAAATCGTGATGTTCATGTTTTCACAATCGTTGTTGCAATTTCCGTCCCCTCCGTTTTCCCAGTCGCCACCAAGATCGAGGCGAAGGGTTCCACGGGCTTCACCACCCACTGTGAGATTAAGCCGAGGGACAAGTTCAGGTTTCATGATGAATCGTAATTTGATATCGATAACGCCGTTGTCTTTTTCTTCACGGTATTCACCATCTGCTGTCGACATCGTGTCATTGTTTGCAAAGTGTGTCCAGGCTTCTGCATATCCGTCGTGATACAGATACATGGTGGACGAATTTTCATTCGGTTGTTTTGGGTCAGGCGGCTGCTCATCTTGCATCGACGATGCACCCGTACCTTGAACGGGTAGGAGAAGACAGAATGCCAACACAATCGCAACGATTGGACGA
This sequence comes from Candidatus Poseidoniales archaeon, assembly GCA_038110525.1. Classification (GTDB taxonomy): domain Archaea; phylum Thermoplasmatota; class Poseidoniia; order Poseidoniales; family Poseidoniaceae; genus Poseidonia. Next base: position 5,882 of record JAYNJV010000056.1, read on the forward strand.
CTTCGCATGGTAAAGCCATTTCATGCCTTATTTTTCAACGCTTCTAAGGTATGGACCTTGAAGCATCATGAAAGGTTGTGAAATGATGAGTTACTCGATATCGTGAAATTTGAGCAACACTTTTCCAATATTTTTTGCATTGTGCAAATAATTGTGGGCTTGCCCAACTTCATGAGAAGCGAAGCATCGGTCGATGATCGGAGCAAGATGTCCATCTGAAATTCCTTGAAACAAAGCCTCCATGTGGCTTTGCATCACGACTTCGTCGCTCCATGTGCCCATGTGGATGCCAAAGACTCCGCGGTTTTTGTTCATCAATTTGAGAGGCTCAAATTTCGGTGTTCTTCGTAGAGCTTTCACGGCGCTAAGCAATGAACGCTTTGCGGAAGGAGCCGCAGCAGAAAGTCCGTAACAGTACAACGCCCCTCCTTCGCACACCACAGATAAGCTGCGGCGAAGATGATCCCCTCCAATCGGGTCGAGAACAAAATCCACACCTCTGCCATTCGTTTTTTGTTTGACGATGCTGACAAAATCCTCGTTATGTCTGTCGATGGCGATGGCTCCGTACTGTTTGATGATGTGATGTTTTGATGAAGACGATGTCGCAAAGACTTGATTGACGCCCAACCATGAACAAATTTGTAACGCTGCAGTTCCTACTCCACCAGCACCTCCGTGGACGAGAACGGAATGATGTGGTTGAATGTGTCCTAAATGCTTGAGGATATGATAGGCAGTCATGTAAGTTACAGGTGTTGATGCAGCCACATCGAGTGGAATCTCATCGGGCAATGGGATGACGCCCGAAGCATCACAAATGACCATCGAAGATTGACCGCCATGCCGCATACCAGCGACAACCCGGTCACCAACACGCACGTTTGAGACATCCTTGCCGACACTGTCCACAACTCCACTCGCTTCGTATCCGGGGGTAAATGGATAGGGTGGACGAGGTTGATACAATCCGAGTCGCATCAAAAGGTCAGCGAAATTGATACCCGCATAGGCTACTCGAATACGAACTTCGTGAGGACCGCATTCTGGTGTTTGCATTTCCTCGGTTGAGACTTTACTCAGACCGCCACTTCCCGTGAGTACCACGCGATGTTCCATGTGTGAGGAGACTTGCTTTGGTTTGTAAAAGAATGTCTTGAACGAGAACCTTATTCAAAGCGGTGAAAATCGATTTGGTCGTCTTTACGGTTGCTCGTACCTTGTTCTCGTGTGAGTCGTAGTGCTTCACCGAGTACATCGGGGGTCATTCGACTCGACCGTAATTCTTGACCGCCTACACCGGTGATGATGGCCATGACTTTGATGGTGTCGCCAAAGGTTGGGTCTTGCCGAGCTCCCCAAATGACGTTCGCATCATCGCTTACTTTTGCTGTCATCAGTTCGACCACTTGATTTGCCGCTTCGAGGGTCATGTACTTTCCACCAGTGACGTGAATGAGCACTCCAGTGGCGTTTGTGATATCGATATCGAGGAGTGGATGATGCAGTGTTTCATGAACAACGTCTTCGGGTCCTCTATCGGATTCACCGTAAAGCATCATGGTCACACCACCGTTGTTCATGATGGTGCGAAGGTCTGCGAAATCGAGATTGATCAGCGATGGCAATGTGATGGTTTCAACGATGCCTTTGACAATTTCAGCCACGAGTTGGTCCATGATAGAAAACGCCTCATCGAGAGGCATGTCGGGGACGAAGTGGAGCAATCGATTGTTGTCGAGTACGAGAACGGCATCTGCGGCTCGGCGAAGCATCTCAAGGCCCTCAAGGGCACGGGTCATTCGTTGTCGGCGTTCGACTCGGAATGGAGTGGTGACGATACCCACGACGAGAGCGCCCGCGGATTTTGCTTCTTCAGCGACGATAGGGCAGATTCCAGTACCAGAACCACCGCCGAGTCCTGAGGCAATAAAGACAAGGTCGGTTCCAGTGACGATTCGTCGAATCATTTCGCGTCCAGATTCGGCACAGCGCCGTCCAGTGCTTGGGTCACCGCCGGCTCCAAGACCGCGCGTGATGTGCCGTCCAACCAGTAGTTTTTGCAAAGCACGAGTATGATCAAGATGTTGCTTATCGGTGTTGATAGCGACGGTTGCTGCACCTTCAACACCGAGGTGAGTAATTCGGTTGAGTGTGTTGTTGCCCGAGCCTCCACAACCTACGATGAGAATCCGGGGATTGGGGACACCAAAGGAGCCCATTTCATCATCGAGAAGGGCTGTTGCACCGCGCGCAATGGTCTCATTCTTGAGACCCTGAATCATGTCTGCAAACGCTTTATCCTGATTCATTGACATGCCGCCACCCGCAGAAGAACGTTCAGGTCCCATCCCTACACTCTCTCATAAGCCAGCCGAATCTTTCCCTACATAACCTCAACCCTCGCGACAGGGGTGAAAAGTGTGTTTTTTCGACCATCACTCAATCATCAACTCACTCCTTTTCAAATCTTTTCACCTCCAAGTGCAGTCCAACCTTTCTTTGGACACTTTTCAAAAAAACAATCAAGGTATATTTTTGATGAAAATTAAGTAGTGGTGCTGTTTCGGATGACTTGCCTCACTTAGCTCAGTTGGTAGAGCACCTGACTG
>JAYNJV010000057.1:0-7732 GCA_038110525.1 Candidatus Poseidoniales archaeon
TGATGAGTGGGCGTAATCCATACGAGGTCCTCGGTGTGTCAAAAAGTGCCACCGATGCCGAAATCAAGCGAGCCTACAGAAAACTTGCACGGCAGTACCATCCCGACCGTAATCCTGGCAACCCAGCGGCTGAATCAAAGTTCAAAGAAATACAGGCAGCCTATGAGAAGATTGAGACACCCGAAGCACGACAAGAATTTGACCAGCAACAACACATGTCAAACATGTTCGGGCAAGGATTCGGAGGTGGAAACGTGCGGTTCAATATGGACGGCTCGGGTATGGGTGGTTTCCAAGATATTTTTTCATCTATGTTTGGCGGTGGTCAGCCACATCAACAATTCGGAGGACAACCAAGACAGCGGCAAACCGAGAAAGCAGCACCCATCAATGTCGCTCTCGAACTCTCGCCAGAACAAGCCCAGACAGGTGGCGAATTTCCTTTTTCATTCAAGCGATTCAAAACCTCAGGAAGGGGCATGGAAACCAAAAAAGTGACACTCAAACTGAAATTACAACCAGGAGTTCAACACGGTGAGAAAAAAACACTCAAAGGGCAAGGACACGATCACCCAGAGGGTGAAACAGGTGATGTTCATGTCACCTTACGTATCGACCCTGGAGAACACAGGGCTTGGGACGGGGATACACTGATTCAGTTCGTAGAAGTTCCTTACTCGACACTTGTGCTTGGTGGGACGGTTTCTACTAAACTCCCGAGTGGCAAAACGGTACGTCTGAAAGTTGAGCCCAATTCTCAAAGTGGGGACCGTCGACGGATTGGAGGCGAGGGTTTCAATGGTGGGCCACTCGATGTTGAATTTATTTTGCCAGAAGTTGAAAGTGACTCGTTGACCAGCGAACAACGTCAAGCCTTGGAGAAACTTCGAGATCTTGGATTATGAGCAGAGGTCATCGAATGTCAAAAAAAGGCACACACAAAAAAGCCAAATCAAAAGGACCCAAGTTGGATATCTCAATCCGTCTGTGGAAGCGGGTTCAATCGATGCCTGGTGAGTGGTGGAATCAAGAGTGGGATGTGGAAACCCTCACATTGAAGTTGGTCGAACATGAACATGTCACCCAACAGTACAAGCAAAAAAAGGAATTTGCAAATGCGTATGACGCTGACCTTCAGCATGCATTTGGCGAGGCTCGAAAGAGCGGAACATACGCTGTTCGAGGCGAAAAAAACACCCTCCAATTCCGCTCTCCAAAAGATATAGAACGGTTGATTACGAGAATGGAAGAGTGGAAAAGTCTGTTTGAATCCACTTCGATTGAAGATTTGCAAAACGAGGCATCTGCACCTTCGGCAAACGCATCTATTCTTATCGAAGCTTGGCAATCCTTACTCAAAAGTGAACGGCTCCCGAGCGAATTTAGCATAGACCAATCAACTGAATTACGACATTGGCCAGGATTTGAATTGGTTGAGCAAGCCAAGAAATGTGCTATGAGGCTCAGCAAACTTCGGTTTAGACATGCTGAACCATCGATGGCCCTACTTTTGGTACAACTCGGTGTGTGGAATGCACACGATATCATGACATCTCGCTTGCATCACTTGAGAAGAGAAGGCAAGAACCCGTTTGCTCCTGTTTATCCCACATCCCTTGTCGACCACGTTTCATCTCTACCCGAGGTGGATGGGGCACTCGAAATTTCTCGTGGACGAACAGATTTACGACATCTCGAATTTGTTACCATCGACCCCGTTGATGCCAAAGATTTTGACGACGCTATTTGCCTTGAAACCAGTGCAAATGGACAGAAATTGTGGGTTGCCATTGCTGATGTGGCCCACTATGTTGTACCTCAAACATCGCTTGATGACGAAGCGTACGCAAGGGCGACATCCGTCTATTTACCACACGCCGTATTGCCCATGCTTCCCCCTCGCCTCGCTGACGAATTGTGTTCTTTGCGTGCCGAAGTTGACCGACTGGCGATGGTGGTATGCCTTCACATCGACAAGGATGCCAGTATCGTTGATACCGAAGTGTTTGAGGCAGTCATTCGGGTGCGAACAAATCTATCCTATGAGCAAGCCCTTGGGAATTCTGATTTTGATGAACACTTTTTTCTTGCAAAACGATGGCAAGAGGGTGAAATCAAATTGCGTTTGGAGCAACCAGAAATGAGGCCGAGAATCACAAAGGATGGTCGTATTCGGATCGAAGTCAAGTGGCCAAATGAAGCAACGAAAATGATTGAATCTTTCATGGTTGCAACCAATGCTGCTATCGGTCATTTCCTTGGTAAAAGAGGTGCTCCACTTCCTTGGCGATGTCATCCACCGCCCGACCCCCCTGAGGTCGAATCGGTCAATGCAACATTTTCAGCCTTGGATTTGACCATTCAACTCCCTATGCCCAGCACGAGGAAACATGGTCAATCCTCTGATGACGAATTCGCAAATATTCTCGGAATGATGGGTGCTGGTATAACCATTGATACAAGTGCCCTTCACAAAGAAAACAAGGACGAAACACCCCCGTACCTCTCTTCTGTCCTTGACCCTGAGGCACGAGGAGACATTTTGAAATCTCTTGAAAAAGCCCAATTGCAAGCCAGTGCACTCAAATCTTCGACGCGACGAGTGGTCGACCAAGGCTTGTTTCAACTCATGCAAAGGGCGTATTATGCCTCAGAAAATAATGGTCATTTTGGGCTCAACCTTGATGCATATGTGCATTTTACTTCGCCTATTCGTCGGTACCCAGATTTGCTCGTCCATCGTCAACTCAAATCCTTGCTTCACTCAACCTCATGGATTCACGATGAAGAAGGGATTGACAGTTTAGTCGAGCAGTGCAATCAAAGAGCAAGGGCAGCCCAATCGCTTGAATGGGGGCTTGTGGCCAACGCTTTTGGGCTCAAACTTCTCGAAGGAGGACAACTGTTTGAGCATACAACGCCATACGCTCTCGACTCCAAATGGAAAGCGAGGGTCGTCGGTTTACGAACACCGTGGATTTTTCTTGACCTTGGTGATGAAGGCTACATATCGGGTCGAGTTCATTTCAAGCAATTTCAACCCAAGGTGCAACTTGTGACCGATGAATACAACCTCAAAGTGTTGAGTGCGGAGACCGAAGAAACCGTCGAGCAACAAGTGTGGTTACATGTCGGTCAATTGGTCTCATGTGTCATTCAAGGTGTTGATATCTGGTCTGGAGAATTGGACGTTCGAATCCTCAATGAATAATTTTTGACTACAAAAAGACAAGGTTTATATTGACTACAAAAAACCCCAAAGCATGGTCAGAATCAAAGCACAGGCTTGTGCCTGCGATTGTAAAATGAAGCGACTGTACGTTCGTCAAGAAGGTGGCAAAGGCTGGGATGGCGTCGGCTGGATGTGCACCTGTGGTTGCGGTTGCGTCACCTTTGACAACACTGAACAAAAGACCCTCATCGATTGTTGTCAGCCTTGATTGTTGGTGATATGATGGACGAGAAAGTAACGCTGAGTGTTCAAGGCATGACCTGTGCTGCCTGTGTCGCATCTGTGTCGAGGGTGGTTGAGAAAATCGATGGTGTACAACATGTAAGTGTTAATTTACCACTCGAAAAAGCGTGGATACAACTCAAGGATGGCTTTGCAGAGGCCGATATCAAATCAAAGAGCATGGATGCGATTCGAAAAGCAGGATTCCAAGCAACTGAACTCAAAAGCCCGCTTCAACTTCGAGATGAGGCTGAACAACACGTAGTGCTGCAAAAGCGAAAAGTTGCCCTTGCCTTTGTGATGATTGCTCCAGTCTTTGTCCTGACGATGTTCGTGGATTCACTCGGTACTTGGCAAAAGATGGACCTTCGATGGGTGTTGGCTCTTTTGCTCTCCACACCGATTTATGTCTGGTCAGGATATGACTTTCACAAAGGAGCGTATGCATCTCTACGTCATGGTTCAGCAAACATGGATGTGCTTGTCCATTTGGGTACAACAGTTGGCTATGTCTGGTCGGTGCTTGTTACCGTTGCACCATTGTGGTCCAGTAGCCCGGACATCTTCCTCGAAGCCAAGCACGTCTTTTTTGACGGTGTTTCTTTCATCATCGGCTTTGTCTTGCTTGGTAACGTCCTCGAAGCCAATGCAAAACTGAAAGCTACCGATGCCATTCACAGTCTGATGCGGCTTCAACCTCGGCAAGTACGAGTTCTCGATGGTTCAGGCGAAGTTGAGTTGAAGGATGTCGAAGTGATTGAGCGTGAAACACACCTGCGTCTACTCGCAGGCGATACCGTACCTCTTGATGCTCTCATCATCGATGGTCGTTCAAGCATCGACGAATCCATGATGACGGGTGAGCCATACCCTGTTCGTAAGCAACAAGGCGATGAAATCCGTGCTGGTACGATTGTTCTCGATGGAACCCTTGAAGTCACAACAATCTCAACCGTGGATGATTCTCATCTTGCAAAAATCATCCAATTTGTTGAACAAGCCCAAATGGGCAAGGCACCCATTCAGCGTTTGGTCGACCGTATTTCGAGTATCTTCGTGCCTATTGTGGTTGTCCTCGCACTCATCGCATCCGTATTGTGGTACTTCAATGGCTCTACTTGGGCACCAAATCATGCCATGGAAGCCCATGAAATTGCCATCATGGTCTTTGTTTCAACCATGGTCATCGCCTGTCCTTGTGCCCTTGGTCTTGCCACACCTACAGCCCTCGTCGTCGGTACTGGCCGAGGTGCGAATTTCGGATTGCTCATCAAAGGAATTGAGGCACTTGAAGCCTCGCACAAAACCGAGGTACTGCTCGTCGATAAAACGGGCACCCTCACGACAGGAAAACCGAGGGTGAGTCATATCGAATGGATTGATGGTGAGGTCAAGGAAGTGCTTCAAATCGCCTCCGCCCTCGAAGACCATTCAACCCACCCCTACGCAACAGCCGTGCATACGGCATGGTCAAATTTGACCTCAGACAAACCAGTCGCTACCGACGTGAAGACCTTCCCGGGCATGGGCGTAATTGGTACGATAGGTGGTCAAAAAGCGATGATCGGCACACGACAATTGTTGCAAATCCATGAATTTCCATTTTCAACGGAACATGAAGAGCGCCTCAGTTTGGGCGGTGAACGAGGAGCATCGCTTGCCTTGGTCGTCCTTGGCAAGCGTTTGCTTGGCACGATTGAATTCAAGGACCGAATACGTGAGTCGACGCCGTACGCTCTTAAGCGTGCTAAGATGATGGGTATGACCATCTGCATGGTCACAGGTGACCGAGAGATTGCTGCGAGAAATGTCGCGGATGAACTTGGCATTGATACCGTTCACTCTGGTGTCTTACCGGAAGAAAAAGGCTCAATCGTTGCGAAGTACCAACAAGAAGGCAAGATTGTTGCCATGGTCGGTGATGGAATCAACGATGCTGCTGCCCTTGTGCAGGCGGATGTTGGTGTTGCCATGGGTGATGGAAGCCAAATCGCTCTCGAATCTGCGGATATTGTGCTATCAAGAAATGACCTTTCCGGTGCCATTGCAGCCCTTGAACTCGGCCAAGTCACGATGAGAAAAATCAAATCCAACCTAGCTTGGGCATTCGTCTACAACATCATCGGCATTCCCTTTGCTATGGGGGTGTTCTTCTTTAGCACTGGATGGTTCCTGCCACCTGCATTTGCTGCCGCAGCCATGTCGCTATCAAGTGTCAGCGTGGTCAGTAATTCTCTGTTGCTTCGATTTTGGAAGCCTTCCGTGTTCAATACTTGAAATTCAAAGGATTCAAGAGGGAAGTCGAAGTGGAAGGAATATGGACACAACACATCATGTTTCAATCACTGGAATGACTTGTGGAGGGTGCTCAGGCCGAGTTACCAACGTGCTCATGAACACGCCTGGTGTCAAGAGCGCTGATATTTCACATGCTGAAAACAAAGGCACCATTGTGACTGATGACTCCATTTCCACCGCTCAATTGCTTGAAATCATTGAAGGCACTGGATTTTCTGCTACGGTATGAATCGACGGTTTCAAAACCGATTCTCGCTGAGCCGAAACTACGCGGGGGTCGCCCAGCTTGGTCAACGGCGGTGGGTTTAGGCCCCATTCCTTATCGGTTCGCAGGTTCAAATCCTGCCCCCCGCACCACGATAACAAGTTCCCTGTAGGTTTAAGATTCAACTTCTCCACCATAGGTTAGGTGGCTGAAGCGATGAAGAAACCGGAACGAAGCCACTACAATCGATTCTGGAATCTCGACAAAGACATCGTATTCCTCAATCATGGTTCGTTCGGAGCCACCCCCACCTTTGTTCTTGAGGAGCAACGAAAATGGGTCCGGCTCATGGAAAAAGACCCGATTCACTTCTTCGAACACGGAGCATTGGAGCCTCACTTGCAAGCAAAAAGAGCCGTAGCAAAGATGGTTGGATGCGATGCAAGCGAACTTGCCTTGCTCGAAAACGCTACTACGGGTGTCAATACTATTCTGCGTTCGCTGACCTTCAAGCAAGGTGACGAAATTCTCGTTCCAGACCATGCTTACAAAGCCTGCCGAAACGCCATTGATTTCGTAGCCAATCGATGGGGTGCTACAGTGGTCACGTTCAGTATTCCATTTCCTCTTCAAACCGAAGAACAGGTCCTCATAGCGATGCGCCAAGCCGTGACTGAGCGAACTGTGTTTGCCATGATCGATTCAGTCACATCTCCAACCGCACTCCGTCTCCCATTTGAAACGATGATCAAGGAACTTGAAGGACAAGGAATTGAGGTCTTACTCGACGCAGCACATGGGATTGGAATGATTCCACTCAATCTCTCTGAACTTGGGGCTTCGTATGTGACGAGCAATTGCCACAAATGGCTATGTGCTCCGAAAGGAGCAGCCTTTCTGTACGTTCGTAAAGACAAGCAGAAGAACATTCATCCGCTGACCATTAGCCATGGCCATACGGTTCCTGAGGGTGTGAAAAGTCGATTTGAACTTGAATTTGATTGGACAGGAACACGAGACCTCTCTGCTCTCCTCTCCCTTCCATTGGTGATTGATGGTATAGCACACCTGCATGAAGGCGGATGGAACGGCATCATGAAGCACAACCACGACCTTGTTGTTGAAGCGAGAGCAATGTTGCTTGAAGGTCTCGGAATCGAAGCACCATGTCCTGAATCAATGCTCGGTTCAATCGCAACTCTTCCGTTACCCCACGATGGTGAAATCAATATTTTTGCTCCAGACCCACTCCATACGCGACTACGGGAACAATACGGTATTCAAATTCCAGTCATGCAGTGGGATAGTCCTAAGGGGCGATTTGTGAGAATTTCGGCCCAATTGTACAACTCCATCGAAGAATATGCGTACTTGCTTGAATGTTTGAAAATTGAATTGGGTTTGTAGAATAGCGAGCAATTCTTAACACTTCATGATAGCGAAAAGTCATGGCGGAGCAACTTGAAGAGCCAGCCTTCGAAGTCGTTGAATCCTTCAAAGATTTTGAAATTCGAAAATACGCTTCAAATATCCAGGCCTGCCTCAAAAGTGATGGAACGGGCGACATGGTCAATCGGGGCTCTTTTCGTCGAATTGCTGGCTACATCTTTGGTGGCAATACTAACAGTCAACGCATTGCCATGACCGCCCCCGTGCTCATGTGGCACGAAGATGGCGGTTCAATGATGTCGTTTGTAATGCCATCAGCGTACGCTCTTGAGGACCTTCCAACACCCAACGATGCTGGTGTAGAACTCGTGGTCAAAGCAGAAGAT
>JAYNJV010000058.1:0-7133 GCA_038110525.1 Candidatus Poseidoniales archaeon
GCAATGAGCGTCTTCAAATATGGTTTAATCTCGATTGGCGGATGGATTGTGTCCGGAATTGTTCTCACCGTTGTCTGGATTATGGCGGTTCTCGTTGGATTATCTTCGGAAAATGAGATTGTTGGACTCATTCTTGTATTGGGTGCGGCGATGACGACGATTATTGCATATGGTCAAATGATCATCTATCCTGTCGGCAAGGCACTCAAAGACGCTCGAAGCGATGCATCTTCTTTCTCTTATGCTGATTCATGGAAGGCAGCAATTTCAAGCTTCTTAGAAACCGTTGCACTAACAGTAATGATGGCCATTGGTTTGGCTGTTGGCATTTCCATGGAAATTGCAGTCTTGTCTTTTCTATCAGGAATCGGATTTATGTTATTTTTGATTGGATATATCCCCTATCTAGCACGAAAGACTGCACAATTTGTAAACTGATTTCATCAGTCGAAAACATAACCTACTCGTGAGATTCGAGTGGCCTTGGTGCTTCTTCGAATACAAAGGGTAGCGTCTGACAGGACCCCGTGCAAGCTCGATGAGGTCAAAACGAATCAGTGGGTTTGTGCATTGACCCTTTGATTCGTTAGAATAACGATTGAATCAACGGTTGCCTTATCAAAATGAAAATCCCCGCAGCGGTGTGGGCATAATCCACCGTAACGGCATGAATTACAGATTTGCCATTTGTACCGTTCCCGATTGTCAAACCATTCCCGAAAGTTAATCCTCGCACTTCCATAGGATCAACCTTTTTCAACTCATTTTCGAACAGCAGTTATCTGTTAAGCAAGTTCAAGGTACTCTTCGCACACCGTTAACATTCTCTTCGGCTTTTTCCTTGATGATCTGCTTGAGGTTTTCCTTGTATTGATTTGGCATCTTATTGAAATTCTGCAACATCCAACGTGTGTCAATGTGTACTGCCTGAACATGTTCGTAAGGCTGGATGTTTCCTCGCCAATCAGAGTGGGCTGAGTCTTTGTGGGCAAACGGGAAATCGCTTTCGCTCAGTTTTTTAGGCACCAAAAAAGCATTGAACAACTTCTCTTCCTCTATATCGTATTTTTTGTGGATGGATTCTGCATATGTAATCTGTTTTTGGATATCGCTGGCTCCAATGTCACCGTAGTGTCTGTAGTATTTTGCATCAAGGATATAGCAAACCTCATTCTCGACATCGTGGTGAATGGTGTCCGGTCTTAGATCCATCGGATCCCCAATTCCTATCCAGTGCGCCTGCGGATGGTAGTCTTTCGTGGTTTTACCAGGGGGTAGATTTCTAAATGCGAGGTCAACCATCTTTTCCCAAAGCGTCCAAAATGTATCCGTTCCAAAGCGGAATCTTCGAAGGTTGGCTTCAGACGATTGGAAAGATAGAATATCTCTCATCGCGTTCAATATCCGTCGTTTTTGGTCGTCAAAGGTGTTACTTGCAGCCTGACGAACGATGGCAAGGGCCACATTGCGATTTAAGATACTACGAGGTTCCTCTGGCTGGAATGTTGTGTACAGCCAGCCGAGTTTCTCAAAAGATTCGTGCACACACTGACGATGGATGATCGTGATTAGGGCGTCAGTTTTTAACTTGGCACTATTTACAACAAACTCGGTGTATACAAACGAATGTTGGCCATCTACTTCTTGAAGGAAGGGCCTAATTTTTCGCACTGTTTTTGGCCAATGCGGTCGTCCTTTTTGCCGTACGCTGTATGACGGTTCCGACTCAATTTGGTATCCGTTCGAAAGAAATGATTCAATGATGGTGAGGTAGGCCTGCACAGGGAATTCTCCATTGATGATGGAACCCGCGTTTTGGCCGAGCGTGGTACCTTGATGATGCTGAGTTTTGAACAATCCCATCAATGCTTGAATGTCTTGCCGTAAATCTTTCTCGTGCTTAGGTACGGCATAACCCATGGGGAAGGTGATATTGATATCGTCCCCCGAAAGGTGAATACCAACGAAGTCATTACCGTTTATTGCGACTTTGCACATGGAATGCAGAGGAGGTGATTGTTCTCGAATTGGCCGATTGACAATGACCAAATGCCTCTCCTCCTGTTTCTATCAATCACCGGTCAAGGTGCAGGTTGAGGATCAGGTAGAGGAGGATAAAACGTTGTGCGTATCCTCTCATTGAACACACCAAATCGCGCAGGACCCTCGTTGGTATTGAAATGTTTGATTACAGCTTCGAGAGTGTCAAAAGCTTCAACAAAAATCAATTTTTTGTCGAATCTACAGACATCATCCCATAGATATTTCAGCACCTTGTCGGCGAAGGGCGATTCGTTTCCGTCCGTATTCAGATCGCTTCGCTGGATAAAATACACGCCCAACCGTTTGTCCTCCATTGATGAGAGAGAGGATATGTTCGTTGAAATAACATTGTTGATCGTGGTACAGAAGGTTTGCCATGAGATGTCGGTATCAAGAATTTTATCATCCTTGAACGGATGAGTGTCCTCGAAAGCGTTGTTTACCAGTTTCATTCTCCATCGTCGCTGGAAGGCTGTATCAAGTGTGAACACGTTTTGGTCTGAGGTGTTCATTGTGGCAACAATCCAAAGGTTCCGGGGGATTTTTACTTCTACTTCGGTAGACCCATGTACTTCAAAAGCAACGTTTTCATTGTGGACGCCGTATTCACTCTCTCCGGTTTGACCCATGTTGGTTGTAATGACTCTTCGATCGAGCAACTGGAAGATATCTCCAAAGATTGCAGGCGCATTTCCACGATTAATTTCCTCGATGATAAGGACGAATTTACCGCTTGGGTTATCATGGGACAATTTGAGCATTTTTGTAAACGGCCCGGGTGAAAAATCATACATAATTTGATTGCCATTTGTTTTTGGAATGATTTGGCCGATGAAGTCCGAGTAGGTGTATTCAGGATGAAAGACGATAGTTTCTACATGCGCATTGCGCATCCAACTTTCTTGTCTTATTTGGTAGCTCTTACCACTTCCCGGCACTCCATAGTACACAATGTTCGAGCCGGTCTCATATTGATTGAGAACCTGATATTCAAGAGGTAATCCGGGGAAATCATATTCCGGTGTCCATGCAAAGTGTGGTGGTCTCACACGAGAGATTTTGTATCGTCCACCAGTTCTCGGAGCAAATTCGATGACTTGGGTTTTGTCGAGCCATCCAACACCGAAAGCATCAATTTTGAATGTAAGGCGCCCATATTGATCACATGCTGTGACGGTTGCATAACTGAGAAATCGCATCAAGTCTGGAACAACAGCTCTAGGGATGTCAAAATATTGCTGACCTCCGCCACCATCTGGTTGGCGCAACGCATAGATCGCTTGAAGATAATCGCCTTTAGTCAAGGGCTTACTAAAGATGAATTCAACAAATTCTAAACAAGCATCTGCGTCATTGTCTTCTGCTCTTTCGTTCAATTCGTCTTCTATTACTTCATCTTCATCAACTCCGTTCTCATGGAGTTCGAATGGTATTTCTCGATTGTTCGTAAATACAAGGCTTGGTGGGTTAACTTCTCCGACAAATACTGGACCGTCGAAAATTGCCTGAACCGAGGGGTGATTTGGCCAATCCTGAGGTCGTTGCTCGGCCTTTACGAATCCCGCATAGTATTTTCTTCGGTTCGTCCGTATGATGAAGATACGGAGGTCGTTTAACCGGTTATCCACCACTGAAAAATTCTCTTCGACATAACGTTCTGCAAACAACCTTTCGGGGAGGTGATTGACATTTATTTGGTTGAGGCGACCTTCAATATCCTCCCGGGTAATACAGTTACCATCCCGCCAAGCGTCGATAAGAACGGAGATAAAATCGTTCATCTCCCCGATTTCAATGCCCTCTTCGGCATCTTGATTCTCTGGGTCAACGATGATTGTGTTCTCCTCTTCCAAATTCCGATTCCCTTGCCAATTTGCGTCAGAAAAAAGGTAGGTTCTATTTTTGTAGTCTTCGTTGGTGGACGCGGATTTATCAAAATCTTCTAAACAGAACCCCATTCGCGATCTCCGATCTTGTTCATACATGATGTACGAGGTTTTACGTATCTGGCCGCCCACTCCCTCTGCGTTTTCGCCGATGTGTTGTGTTTCTGTTGCACCTCTGCTTGTCAAATTCGTATTCCCGTTAAATGTTCCCTTTGAGTATTCATAGTCTCCATCGTTCAGTCGCTCCTCAATTTCAATCCTTGAAATAAAATTCCTTTCTTGCAGCATTTCATAGAGTACTCTTGCCAACCTTTGGCCAGCGGACTCATCGAGCTCTTGAACAATGTTCTGTTCGCCCTCGATGGGATCTGGTTCATTGGGAGGCTGCATGAGTTTTACTTCTTCCTTACAGATATTAAGTATTCTCTGAGCGTTTTTGGAAGTGGGCTTTCATTACTCCTGAATCGATTGTGATCAATAATATCAACTTCAACTTCACCAAAAGTTTCGAACAATTCGGTTAACTGTTCCAATGTAAACAAGCCATCCTCGCTGTAGCTCACAAGAAACAGGGGGCAATCCATTGAGTCAAAAATTGTTTTCAAACTTTGCAAGCCTTGAGTTTTTGTGCAGAGTTTGGAGTGTTGATCCCACCAATCCCTAAGGCCACTCTTGCCTTTAGCATCTGGCTCATCTCCTCTTGCTATTGTTTCCAATATGTGGTAGTTTGCAGCGTATTGGCGTTTCATGTACGGGGGGTCGATATAACAGAGGTCTGCCTTAATATCAGCTGCCAATTTTTCTGCAAATTCAAGATGTACTTGGTGACCACTTGGATTAGATTCTTCAAACTCAACGGGCCGCAGTTCAATTCGCTGTCGTGCGTTCAAGTTCAATGATGCGAGGTAATGGCCGTAGGTACCTGAGATATTGGCGACTTCGTTTACGGCCATGATGAGGGTGTGTTTAAGCAGTGATTCTTCAAGATCAGAAAGAAAACCTCTCTCCAGCCATTCTTTTATCTTCAACCGAATTGCATCAATTTTTCCAGCATTTTCAGCAGAGAAATACTTCCTTGGCGGCACATCTTCTTTCGGAGTTCCTTCAGGACTGAATTCATTGTAAAAAAATCCCTTAACCGGCTCAAGATGATTAAGAACGATGAGCACTTGTTCATATCGATTTGGCTGCATCGTAACTGGCGACGAATTGGATAGAGGGAGACTTTGAAACTGTGGGGGCGCTGATAATTTGAGATGCACGTTGAGATGATGGTATGAATATGTCATCATATCAGAGGCAATGACGGAATACCCTGCTTTACGCAATGATAGAGCGACAAGTCCAGTCCCTGCCATAAGGTCAACAACGGTTTTCTTATCTCCAATCACTCGATTGATTTTATCAATGATGTGGGGCAATAGTTTTGATTTATTGCCGATGTACCTATACAAATTCACACACCTCCGCTTTCATTTCGTTGATGGCACCCAAATCTTGTGTCTTGTTTATTGCTTGAATAACGGTGTGTTTTTGTTCCAGCGTAAGGTTGTATTTTTCCATCACGAGTTTCTCAAGTTCAATGTCTGTCTCCCGGGTGTATTTTGAGTTGAGTTGCTGGGCAAGTGAACAAATTTTCAGGTCTTTTTCATCACCGATGTAGGGTTTTATTGAAAGTGAGAAGATTTTGGCTTTTGTCATGTAAGGATGTGATCTCCATTCAGTTTCTCCCCATCTTTTTAAAGCGATGTAATAAACGACCCTTGAGTTAACCAAAGCCAGGAGATAACTCAATGGAATGGGCATTTCGGTTTTTTCCTTTTGTCTAATACTGTGAATTACTTGAATGATTTGCCTATGGGCAGAATCGAGACTTGCATTTATCCCCAACCCTGTTTTGCGGATTAGGAGTTTTTCCGTTTGGAAAGTCTCGGGGAGTTTGTAATTTATCGACTGGTGTCCGTTTTCGATGAAACGTTCATTTGAGATCCTGTACCTGTGTAAACCCTCTCCAACGATAATTGGGGTGGTGCCATGTCGCCATGAGTCAATAATTACAGTCCGAATAAACTGTTCAGAAATCAAGACGGTTTCTTTACAATCGCTGCAGGCTTTCAATCCTTTTTTTTCCTGTTCTTGCGTGAAGCCTTGGAGATGATTGCATTTTGAGCATTCAACGACACGTCCGGACTTGGATAATTCTACTCCTCGTGAATACGCGAAATGGTCGTCCCAATTGATACAATCATTTGTGATTTTATCAAACAATTCTTGTTCGTAAACTCTCAATTCAACGCTAATTTCGAAGGTCTCATCTCTTGTCCATCTTGTTTGAAATACCTCATGACAGGATTTACTGTACTCGTCCATTAAGGATGATTTGTTCGCTTGAATGTTCTTTTTTTCTTGGTTCCCTAATTTAAAACATGTTGTTTGATGGTTATTGGAGGGTATCTTCTTTTTAAAAACCACGACTACGCACCCCCTGTATACATCATCAAACAATCCTTCTCCCAAGTCAGCGACGACCTTAATTTCGGTATTTTCAAGCAAGAACTTTCTCACTGCTCTATTCTGTTCTTCAAAAAATGATTCAGGAAGGATGAAAGCCGCAACTCCATTCTCATCAAGCAAATGATAAACAAGTTCAATGAACAATACATAACTATCAAACTGGCCCTCGGGCAACTCAAATCCCGCCGCAATCAACTCATCTAATTGGTGCATTTTTTCGCTACTCCATGGAGGATTCACAGGAGAGGCGTGGACGGGGCCAATTTTTGCTTTCCAAAATTCTGCAGATTTAATTCCAGATTTGGGCAAAATGGCATCATTAAAATGAAACTCTATGGAAGAATTGATGTTAGAATTTACATCTTCATCAATGTCAATACCAACGAAACGTTCTGCGTTTGGGATTGAGGCCTTGGCTGCCTCCAAAAGTGCACCCTCTCCGCATGCTGGGTCCAAGATTGTGGGTTTTTCAACGCTGATATAATTCGCCATTAATTGGGTTGTGAATTCCGCTAGGTGCGGGGGCGTGTACACAACTCCGTATTTCATCCCCATCACTGCTCAACAACCAATCAAGGCAGTCTATATATCATCTTACCATAGTTTCGGAAACTTTGGACACAAAATTGAAAATAAAAAAATTTGGGGCCACCTCCCCGTCCGAAGAGGGGAAGGGGGCAACAACCCTTT
>JAYNJV010000059.1:0-6899 GCA_038110525.1 Candidatus Poseidoniales archaeon
GGAATCATTGTGTTCATCATTTTTCTCACCTTTCATTTCTTCTGTTTCTTGAATCCGTTTTTTCTTGTAAAAAATCTCACGAATCTTGAATATCTCAAAGGTCAATACCTTCATCTTGAAAATTGATTGGGCGAACTTTGAGTGTTGAACCTGAATATTTGGCCACTTTTTCATTCAAACGAATTTTTCTTGAAACCCGCACATGCATTAAAGCGGATTCATTTTCAATGACCAATGTTGTTTGATCTCTTGGGAAATATCCCTGCCTTTCAAACAGGTCCTGAAATGTTTCATTCTCACTAAAATCATCAATCGAAACATGATCATTCCAAAGAAAGTCAAACACAACTGGTTCGGGATGTAATTTTTCCCAATTCAATTCGATTTTGATGAGCTCAGATACATTGGTCCTTCCATCAGTCTCGATGACAATCGACCCATTGAACTTGTCCTCACGAAAAAGATAATCTTCCAAAGTGTCTAAAAATTGATTGTGACTTACGCAAAACTCAACATTCGTGAATTTGTCAAACAATCGAATGTAAGGTGAACTTAGATCGCAATGAAATTTAAAATTTCTATGAATAGGTATGTCTAAATTACAAATCCCACCTTTTGCTGCTTTTGAAATTCTTTTTCGAATTGAATGGAGGGATACAAATTTTTCTATTCTGTTTTGAACAATTTGTTCCGCTTCCTCTAAGAATGACTTTCGCTTTTGTTCTCTTTTTGATAATTCGTGTTGAATGAGAGGTTCAAATTCCGGAGATTTAGAATAAAATTTTGAAAAAACGAACTGATTCAAATGATTGCCTCCTTTTTATTGTTGTAACGTGAATAGGTGTTCACCACATTGACAAATAGGAAAAGTATCAGTCAATGAAAGAATCGCCAGTTTTCTATAAGATTGAAAATCGAGGAAATGTATTGTACCACATAGGCAGCGTATTTTTGAAACAAACTCCCCATACCACAACACAGGTAAATGATGCAAAATCTTCATTCGAGATCACCTCTTCCCCACAATGCATTCTTCATGGACTGAATCGAGGTGTTTGTTGTATCTTGGACATCAGAAAAATTCACATGTATATCGTTGTCATATGCATTCCATAGGCAAGATGTGAGAACATTTTCTTTTTGACCATTCAACATTTGAATGATAGAAATCGCTTGAAATGCGCCTGCAAAGGCATTGGTCAACACCATCGATGATAATGGTACATCGCCATCTTCTTGACAAGAACTAACTCGAACATCTGTTGCAATGTCTTTTCCATACAGTTCGACAAGGTTTGTGCTGGTGAATAGTTGAAATTGTGAATAAAAATTGGACACGCCAGCATTGATGTATGGGATTCCACGTTCTGTTGCTATGAGATTAGCAAGAACCCTTGGGCGCATAGCGTCCAAACAACCAATGATGAGATTTGTTCGATCGAAAATCGAAATGATGTCTGCAATGCCCAATTCATCTTCAATACCATCAAACGAATGATCTTCATGATCGACAAACAAATCATCCAGGTCAATCCCATCTGAAGTCTCAACAAATGACCGCTTCGTCATCATATCAGTGAGTTCGTACGCAATATCAATTTCTGAGGTGGGTAATCTATGTTTTAGCCACTCTTTTGTGGCGTGAATTTTTGCTTTCCCGATATCGTCTTCTGTGAAGATGACCTGTCGGTTTAAATTGTGCTTTTCAACTTCTAAATCTTTATCAAAAATAAGGAAGTTAACCATTGGGTTGATTGATTTTTGTAATCCTTCAACTAAATTATACAGGCACCATGTTCCTAATCCACCAGCCCCAACAATACTGATATGGCCTTCCAACCGATCATGAATTGGTAACAATTGGAATTCTAATTCCGGGAATTTGGACTCGATATGTTCGTCTCTAAAGTTCACATCCAATGTATTAAGGAAGTGTTGAGTAATGGGGTCATTTTGATCGAGCCTCAACGAAACTCTTCGGTGAGAGGTACCATCGTTAATATCACGAATATTTTTTGAAAAATGATGGCCCCCTAAATCAAAAGTTAAATCATTAACATTCCTATACAAAGAATTTTCATTCACTCTCACATTGACGCTAACCGTTATTTTAGGGATTTCAACGGGCTGATAAGCTTTTGACCTTCGAATGATTTCACTCCAGACAAGACATGATGCAATCGTGGCCACTGATTGCTCAAAAATTCCTTCGATTTCATCACCACCATGTTTGCCGTTCAAGAAAACACCTTTTTGTCCAAAATGAATTGGAATTGTATCCGTATCAAACTCAATCAATCCTGGCTCATCAATCCACTGAACCTTGAAGTGGGGTTCATTTGTTATTCCAGGAAAATGAGTGACGCCTAATTGTTGAGAGATCTTTTCCATTGTACGAACAAAAGTTTCTGGGATATGAGACGATTCTGAAAAAACGACATTTAGATTTTGTAAGATGTGCTGTTTCAATAATCCTCTTTGCCGAGAGAACTTTTCGTTACTTGAGTTTATTTGCATTAGAATTTCAACTCCTTCCTTCAGATTTCAATTATACCAAAAATTCAACGTTCAGTTTTGTGTTATATTTGACGAATGATTATTCATAACTTGTAATTTAGCGAGCTTGATTTACAAAAATGATTGACATCGCCAATAAACATTCAAAATTAAAAATCTTCATTATCGTCCCATTCCAAGATTTCATTGTGATTAACCACGAAACCTGAAAACAAATGGGGCGAATTCTTTAGAGCAGTATCAAAGTCGTTTATTGTCAACATCGTCTCGGAATCCGTCTTAATCGCCCGTGCCACTGCATTTCTTTTTGCGGATTTTGATAGTCCGAAAAGATCTGCACCTGTTGCTTCATCAACTAGTTTTTTCATGAACCTATCAAATTCATGTCGGTCTATGTTATGAGCAACATTCTCAATTTCTTTGGAGAAAAATTCAAGATACTGTGATTTATCTAATGGTCCGACATAAATTGAACGTTCGAATCTTCCTGGACGAAGAAATGCTTTGTCCACAAGTTCAATTTCGTTGGTTGAAGCCATCAGATAAATGTCTTCATTGTCATTTAATCCATCCATCATTGACAACAACTGTGCAACCACTGAACTTGAGTGGTGGGAGCTTTCTGCACCATCTCTTTGCCTACCTAGTGCATCAAATTCATCGAAAAATATCACAACAGGCGCAGCTTCTTGTGCACGTTGAAACAATTCTCGAACCGCACGTTCTGACTCACCAACCCACTTTGACAATAATTCAGGACCTGAAACAGCCATAAACTGAACTTGGGAAAGACTGGCTACTGCCTTTCCTAACATCGTTTTTCCAGTACCGGGTGGTCCGTAGAGGATAACACCACCATTGCAATTTAGCCCCATAGCTTGATACTTTTCTTTGTAAAGGATTGGAAGAATAAGATGCTCTTTCAACTCATCTTTTGCTTCGCTGTGGCCGATAATGTCGTCGATATTATGGAATCCTAGGTTCGTTGGTCTTCTCAAAGAAACCTGATATGGCATTGATTTCTCCATGGATTCAGAAAAATCAAGATCCACAATTTCGAGTTGTTTCAGTTCCTCTTCGGAACAAGGTTCAGGTTTGGCAATTCTTTCTTTTCCAAAAGTTCGGGTAATCGCGTGCACAGTGGCGTGACGGCACAAATTTGCTAAATCTGCTCCTGTGTACCCTGCTGTTTTTTCTGCCCATTTTTCAATACTAAAATCTGCAGCCAATGGCATCGAAGAGGTATGAATTGCCAAAATATGTAATCTACCTTCTATGTTGGGGAAGGGAACTTGAATTCGACGGTCAAAACGCCCTGCACGAAGCAAGGCCTCGTCGATTTGATCCATTGTGTTGGTTGAACCGACAACAAGGACCTGGCCTCTATCTTCAAAACCATCCAGTTCCGTGAGGAGTTGAGTCAGAATTCTCTTTTCTAATTGCCCACTTCCAACTTTTCTCGAGTTCGCAATTGCATCAATCTCGTCAATAAAAATCACAGTTGGTGCTTCTTTCTTTGCTTTTTGAAAAATTTCTTTGAGCATCTTTTCTGATTCACCATAAGCAGCAGAAAACAATTCGGGACCATTGATTGACACAAAATTACACTGTGCCTCGCGTGCCAATGCTTTGGCGAGCAATGTTTTTCCTACACCAGGAGGGCCATACAACAAGATGCCTTTTGGTGGGTCTTGCCCTGCCCTTTGATATATTTCTGGATGAAGAAGTGGAACAATGGCAATCTCAATGATTTCGTCAATCGTTTGATCCAAGCCACCGATATCAGAAAATGACACCGTTGGAATGTTATTATTCAATTTCATATACGCCTTGGTCGATAGTTCAACCGAGGTACTTTCTGTTAACCAGCCATGAGCAGGTTTGCATCTTGTCACACAAAATTCAACCGGATCACCGTTCACTACACCTACAAGTCTGCTGTTTTTACAAACATATACATCATTTAAGCTTTGGAAGGCTTGCCGTAACGTTATTTCATCGATTCCTTGAATGAGTGGTTGGAGCCTTACTTTTTCTAATGGTTGGGAAGGTAAAAACTCGATTTCAACGTCTTCGCCATCACCAATTCCAGCATTCAACCTCATCGTTGAGTTCATTGCGGCTTGACCCTGGGCGACTTCATCAACAATTTTAATTTGAGCAACTGTTTTATTTTTCCCTCGAATGATCACAGGCGTACCTGTTTGTATGTCAATGTCAATGGCATCCACAATGTTAACACCAATCATGTTTTGTTCAATATCAAAATCGGCTTTGCACTTTAGTTGAACCATATTCTTCATTCCTTTTCTTTTTTCAGCCTTTGTAATTTCGTTAAATATGACATAAACAATCTTCATCGTACCAAGGTGGTTTTCCAAGTACACTTTGAGATGAGGACGACCCTCCAGACCAAAGCATTCGGTTAAAATTCGAAACGGCAACACTATTTGCAGATAAAAAAGCAAACATCGCCATCATTGCTCCTGTCCATGCACTTGAAGTTACGATGGATGAAATCGGACGCGAACCTTCTTCTGTGCAAGAAATGACTTCAATCGAATGGGCTGTTTCTTTTCCATAACGACAAACCATACAACCTTGTTCGCCAAAAATTTCTACAATTCCATCTGTTGACTCAGTTCCACCATTCACCATGACACATTGATTACGAAGGGCGATGTGATTCAAAATTGAACGGGCACGCATATTATCGAGACATCCGAGATAAACTGATTTTTCTTTGAGTCGTTCAACAAGTGGACTTGACTCATCATCATCTAATTCAATGTCGTCAATCTTTGCCCCAATATCGTCATCATGTTTCTTGACGTGCCCGAGGCACAACTGTTCAACAAAACCTTCAATTTCAATGCAAGAATTCAGTTCTTGAAGTCGTTGAACAGCCACTCTCGCTTTTGGCATTCCTAGATGCTTTTCATTGTACAACACTTGTCGATTGAGATTATGTTCATCAATTGATAAATCGCTATCTACAACGGTTATTTTTCCTTGATTTAAAGAATGAACAAGCAATGGTATTGACCAACTGCCGAGACCGCCAGCACCAAGAATGGTGAAATTTGATGGGTCTGAATGTACAATTTGTTCATAGTTCGATTTGGGACTATCCCAAGGTAAAAATCCAACATCTCTTGTTGTTTGACTCAGAGTTTGGGTACTTTGATGTTTTTCAAATTGAAGAAAATCGAACGGATCTAATCCTTCAGGCGTGGGAATTCTAACTCTACAAAGTATGCCCAATCCATCTTCTGTAGGATGATATGATACTGGCAATCCTCCTTTGGCTTTCACATGTTGAGAAGCTTCTTCCATGTTTGTTGTTTCAATTCGACTTGTGATGGTGAACCAAGAACCACTCACTTGTGTTTTATGTTTCAAACCCAATTGTTCAATCATAAGTTCTAGAAGTGCAGCGCCAGCCATTATTCTAGAAAATGGAGTAAGTGCGCTTATCTCCGTCATATCTAACGACGAAGGTATAGGTGATGTAGAAACAATAGCCCTCGCACCCCAATTTTTCCCATAAATTGTTTTCACATGTCGAAATGTTGAATTAAATGCAAGATGCACATCCCATCTCAGAATATCAATTTCATTTGAATCAATCAATTCATATCGCAAAGGGTGGTAATGACACAACTCAGTGAATGTATTAATTTTTGAAAATGCTAATTTCCAGAAAATTGATGTAGGCCGGGTTGGATTATCGCAGAGAATTCCAACTTTACCTGAATTCTTTTTTGATGCTCCTAACTGTTCAAGCAAGACGATGAGGTCTGCTAGACTTTCAACATCTCCGGATATCAAGATTCTCAATGAAGATAATTTGTCTTGATCAACAAGACCTTGCTGTCTTAGATATCTAGACATTATTCCACCACACGTGCTGGGTCATCAGGATTTGGATGTTTTAAGACATGGATTACTTGGTCCAGAAAGATTCCAAGTTTCATCAATGGAGAATGGCTTAATGTAGGCCAAAGCTCTCTAAATCCTGAACCGATACAAATCTCGCACATCGGTTTATTCGGACGGATTGTGAGGGTTGTTGATGCTCTGAAGATATTTGAGTGTTGAATGTCTACGCACTGAGGAGAAATCACATATGCTCTTGGACACTCAGGGAATTCTCTCAAATCCACTACGATTTGATAGTGAACAATGCTATTATCATTGTATGAATAAACACCATCGAGCACAACAACGAAAGCGTAAACGCTTTCGGCGGTTGTAAATTTATTGATTTGACGCATTGAAGGGAAATCAATGGCTTGAATTTGTCGAAAATCTTGCATCGAAATGCCTCCCCCCGCAATTTTTGAAACACCGACATACACCGTAGCTTCTCGGTGATTTTG
>JAYNJV010000060.1:0-6854 GCA_038110525.1 Candidatus Poseidoniales archaeon
TGAGCAGTAATCACATGAAAAGACTCGCAATGCCACGAAGTTGGCCAATTACTCGTAAGACAAATATCTGGGTTAGTCGACCAAATCCAGGTGCACATTCACTTGAAATGTGTATCCCTGTAGGTGTGGTGATTCGTGACATCCTGCAATTTGCAAACACGATGAGAGAAGTTCGATACATCCTACAAGCAGGAAAGGTATCGGTTGATGGAAAAATCATCAAAGACACACGACGTGGTGTTGGTCTCATGGATGTCCTCACTCTTGGAGAAAACAACTTCCGATGTGTCCTTGACCACAACGGAAGGCTTCGATACTCTGCGATTTCAAAGGATGAGGCAGGCTGGAAAATTTGCCGAATTGAAGGGAAAACCACCATCAAAGGAGGCAAGACTCAACTCAATCTCCACGATGGAAGAAACATTCTCGTGGATAACGCAAGCGAATACAAAACTGGCGACTCTCTCAAACTGGGCCTTCCTGAACAAAAGATCATGGAACACATCAAATTTGGTGAAGGAACGAGGTGTTACCTCATTGGTGGTGTCCACGTCGGTTCGACTGCAGATGTGACTGAATACATTGTCAAGCGTTCAAGCATGCCGAATGAAGTGTTGTTTGAGGATTTTGGTACAATTGCACGAAATGTGTTCGCCATTGGTAACGCAACCATGCCTAGCATTGAGGTGGTACGATGAGCGAAACTGCAAATCCAATGGCACAGCCAAGAATTGCGAAGGTGTGTGTCAACATTGGCGTCGGTGAAGGAGGTCAACAACTCCTCAACGCCGAGAATGTTCTTGAGCTTGTCACAGGCGTAAAGCCACAACGAACACTTGGTCGAATTCAAAACCGCGATTTGAAAGTCCGTGTTGGTGCACCAATTGGATGCAAAGTTACGATTCGCAACAAAGATAAGATTCAATCTTTCTTGAAAGAAGCATTTTGGGTCCGTGACAACACCATTCCTTCATGGAACTTTGACCGAGAAGGAAACCTTTCCTTTGGTATTCGAGACTACACAGATTTCCCCGACCAAAAATACGACCCAGAAATCGGTATTTTTGGAATGGACATCACCGTGGTCCTTGAACGACCTGGTCATCGAGTAAGTCGCCGACGCAAGGCAACTGCAAAGGTTGGACCGCGTCACAAGGTCACAGCAGATCAATCTCGTGCATGGTTTGTAGAGAACTACAACATCACCATTCTGGAGGAGTAATAATGGCAAAAGATCACGGAATTAGAATTGGACGAACTGTTGGATGCCGCCGATGTGGTAGAAAGCGAGGCATGATTCGACGACATGGTCTACGATTGTGCCGACAATGCTTCAGAGATACAGCCCATGAAATTGGCTTCAAAAAGATGAGTTGAGGAGGGAAGAAAAATGCAAATAGATCCATTAAACGATGCCCTTGTGAAAATGTACAACGCTGAGCAAGCAGGACGATACGATGTTGAGTTGCATCCTGCATCAAAACTGCTTGGAAACGTTTTGCTCATCATGCAAAAATCAGGTTACATTGGAGAATTCGAAAAGCACGATAACGGTCGCGGTGGCACCTTTAGTGTCCAACTACGAGGAAAGATTAACCGTTGTGGAACGGTCAAGCCACGTCACAGTGTGAAGCGTCAAGAATTTGAAAAGTGGGAAACACGTTACCTTCCTGCTCAAGACTTTGGTTTGCTCATTCTGACCACAAACTCTGGTGTGATGAACCACTACGATGCAAAAGATGCGAGAATCGGCGGGAAACTTCTCGCCTATGTGTATTGAGGTGATACGATGGTGAAAGTAGACAGAATCGAACATGTCATTGAACTCCCTGAGGGCGTCAGCGCTCAACTTGGAGAAGATGGCGTTATCACAGTCAACGGACCTAAGGGTTCACTCAAAAGAGCATTTGTTTCAAGTGACATTCACGTGTTCATGGAGGGCCAAAACATCATCCTGAACATTGATGTCCCTCGACGAAAGCAAAAAGCACTCATCGGTACTTGGAATGCTCATTTGAAAAACATGGTAAAGGGTGTAAACGAAGGCTTCACCTACACGCTCAAAGCGTTTTATTCCCACTTTCCTATGACCTTGAGCATTCAAAACTCAATGTTCACCGTCAACAATTATTTCGGTGAAAAAGTTCCTCGAACGGCAGTTATTCTCGACGGCGTGAATGTCAAGATCGATAACAAGGTCGATATCGTTGTTTCTGGAATTGATAAAGAAAGCGTTGGTCAAACCGCTGCAAACATTGAACGTTGCACTACGGTCAAAAACCGAGACAGAAGGGTGTTTCAAGATGGGATTTACCTCATCAATAAGGAGTGATGAAAGATGGCAGATTACGAATCAATGACTGTTGCTGAACTCAAAGAATTGCTCAAAGAGCGAGAGCTTGCGTTATCTGGCAAGAAAGACGACCTTATCGCACGACTCATCGAATCCGATGGAAAAGATGGCGGTGAAGATATGGATCTTGACCAAGATGACACATCCCTTGAGGAATCCGAAAATTCCGATGACGACTCATGGGATGATGACGACTGGGACGATGATGACGAAGAAGATGTGTACATGGTCAAGCAAAAACCCGTTTTGTCCGAGGACATCAAGAACGCACTGGCCCTACGAGCTGAACAACAAAAGAAAACTCCGGTCTTCAAGCGAACCGAATGGTTCCGATACAAGCGATTATCTCGTTCCGGCTGGCGAAAGCCACATGGTATGGATAACAAACAACGAAGGAATTTCAAGTACCGAAGTTCACTTGTCCGTATCGGACACGGAAAGGTCAAGGATGCAAGAGGTCTTCACCCATCAGGATTTAGAGAAGTGCGTGTCATGAACACAGCCGACCTTGAGATGATTGATCCCGAAACTGAAGCAGCACGCGTTGGGAAAACCGTTGGCGGACGAAAGAGAGAACTCATTTATTCGAGGGCTGATGAATTGGGAATTCGCGTCCTCAACAGAAGGAGGGATGTCTGATGCAACTCACAAACCAAAAGAGACTTGCAGCACGAATATTAGGATGTGGAGTCCATCGAGTTTGGGTCCACCCAGACTTCACTGACCAAGTTGCATCTGCAGTTCAAACCGAAGATATTCGAGAGTTTATCGAAGAAGGATGGATCAAGGCAAAACCTGTCAAAGGTACATCCCGAGTCCGTGCACGACAACGAATTGAACAACGAAGAAAGGGTCGCCAAAAGGGCCAAGGTTCTCGAACTGGTTCATCCAACGCAAGAAACCCAAGAAAGCAGCGATGGATGAAAACGATTCGAGCACAACGCCGAATCCTGAAAGATTTCAGAGAGGAAGGAACGATTTCACCAAATCAATATCGAAGGTACTACCTCAAGTCAAAAGGTGGTTCGTATCGTTCAATCGCTCATATGCGTTCTCAAATGGAAATTGAAGGTGTAAAATTCAAAGGCGGTGAAAACTGATGGCAGGTAAAACAGGACGTTCAATTCCTCGACGACGAAAGGCTGGATTGACAAACTACCATCGAAGGCTCAAACTCCTTCGAAGTCAAACCTCAAGAGCAGTCGTGCGAGTTTCAAACACAAGAACCACATGCCAACTTACACGATACAATGCCGAAGGGGATGAAGTTGTTGTCACGATGACAGGGACAGACCTTGTCAAGAAATACGGTTGGCCTTCGGATTTCTCAAGAAAATCAGTTCCTGCATCATATCTTGTTGGATATGCACTCGGAAAGTCTGCCTTGAAATCAGGAGAATCCGAAGCAATTCTTGACATGGGGCTGGCAGCTAATTCAACTGGCTCCAGAGTCTATGCTGCACTCAAAGGTATGGTTGACGCTGGTCTTGAAGTACCACATGACGAAGACATTCTTCCATCTGAAGAGCGAATTAACGGCGAACACATTAGCGACAAAGTCGCAAAAGCCGTTGAGGCTACACAAAAGAAAATTGAGGAGGCATTTTGATGACTGACGAAGAAACAATGAACTTAGCACCTGGACTTGTTCAAGCATTCGCTCCAGAAGATGCTGGAGAAGAACTCGTTGAACGACGCCGAGGTGGTCGAGGTCAAATGGATCCTATCATGAATCTCCGAAGCTGGCAACCAAAGACAAGGCTTGGTCACGCTGTCATGGCAGGAAAGGTTGTGACCTTTGAACAAGCAAAAGCAACTGGACTACCTATTCGAGAAGTCGAAATTATCGATGCCCTCATCCCAAATCTCGTTGATGAAGTTATTGCAGTAAACAACATTCAACGAATGACTGATAGTGGCCGAAGAATGCGATTCAATGTGATGGCATGCGTTGGCAACAAAGACGGATATGTTGGACTTGGCATGGCGAAGGCGAAGGATGTACCAAACGCAATTCGAAAAGCGATTCGTGCTGCAAAACTCAACATTATTTCCATCCAACGAGGCAACGGTTCATGGGAATCTTCGACAGGACCTGGTACATCAGTACCATTCAAGATTGAAGGTAGAGCTGCTTCAACTCGAGTAACTCTGATGCCTGCTGCGAAAGGTAAGGGTCTTGTCGTTGGAGAAACAGGTAAGAAAGTCTTGACACTTGCAGGTGTAACCGATGTTCTCTCTCGAACAAAAGGTCAAACCAGAACGAGCATCAACTTCGCAGCCGCAGTATTCAACGCATTGCAAAATATCAACCTCACTCGTGTCACACCTGAACAACGTGAACGTCTCTATATCCACAAAGGGAGGAAGTTTGAATGAGTATTATTGTCGTACGAGCACGAAGTGATGTCAAGGTTGAGCGAAGCATCAAAGAAACGATGCATCATCTTAACCTCACCAAAGTGAACCACGCAGTGATTATTCCAGACAACCCTCAATATGTGGGTATGCTTCAAAAAGCCAAAGACTACATCACCTGGGGAGATGCAAGCGAAGACCTCATTGCACGTATGCTTTCTGAGCGTGGAAGGATGTCAGGCGATGCACCATTGACAGATGCTGTTGTCAAAGAACACACACCATATTCAACAATCCAAGAATTTGCAAAAGCAATTGCAAATAACGAAGCACAAGTCAAGGATATTCCTGAACTAAAAAGAGTCTTCAGGCTACATCCTCCTCGTGGTTCAAAGGGTTGGGGTGGTATCAAGCGTTCATTCGTCGTTGGTGGAGCCCTCGGTTCTCGAGGAGAGCACATTGGTGCCCTCGTTGAAAGAATGATTTGAAGGTGATAGTATGGGAATTAAAGCAAACAAACACAGAGGACGATGCCGTACACACGGCCGAGGTCACAAAGCTGGTCGAGGTGCTGGAAAGCGCGGTGGACGTGGAAACGCTGGTATGAACAAACACCGAGTCATGACACGAATCAAGTATATGCCACAACATTGGGGCATGCACGGATTTAACCGGCATCCATCACTCCGAAATGTCTCAGTCACTGCAAATGTCGGACAACTTGAAGAAATGGCGAATGGAAAAGATTCGATCAACCTCTCTGAAATGGGAATCGATAAACTCCTTGGAAGTGGACGTATATCCAAAGCCCTAACTGTTACTGTTTCAGAAGCAAGCCAACGAGCCGTCGAAAAGATTGAAGCCGCTGGTGGAACCATCGAACAAGACGACGAATGGGGCGAATGGGAAGAGGAATGACCTCAACTATGAAAAGCACATCAATATCGAATGGATAAGGTGAGACAATGACAAAACACAAGAAAATCGGATGGGCAGTTGCGTTAACCGGTGCATTGTATTATGGTCTTCTCATCTACTGGCAATCAGAAGAATTGGCAGGAACAGGTCAACCATACGAAGCTGCAGTGTTTGGGCTGATTTTCTCTGTCTTCTATCTCGGATATTTGTTGCTATGTTTCCAACGAGATTTACCTGCTTCGATGAAAGAAATGCCTGTGATTGGTCGGTTTGGAAAACTTCTCGGTTGGCTTATTTTTGCCGCAATTGCAGTTTGGTATGTCCGACCAAGTGCTTGGGGTGGATATGATGATGGCGTTGGATTTTTCCTCGTAGGTATTCTCTTACTTGGATTCGGTGCAGCAGCAATTCTTACTTCATTCATGTGGGAAGGAGAGGCGAGTAGTCGTCTTTACGCTCTTCGAAGATTCGTCGATGTGTATCCAACCATCACCAAACCAGACAGGCACGTCCGCTTCAATGAAAAAATGTGGACAACGACATTCGTTCTCATCATCTATTTTGCTATGACCAATGTCATGCTCTTTGGTTTATCCGGCCAAGCCCTTGACTTGTTCAGTGGATTTAGATCTATCATGGCTGGTGCATCAGGTACGATCATGCATCTTGGAATCGGACCAATCGTTACAGGGTCCATTATTATGCAATTGTTCGCTGGTGCAAAAATCATCCGATTGGATTTGTCGAACAGTGAAGACAAAGCGATGTATCAAGGTGTTCAGAAACTTCTCGTTCTCATCATGATTCCAATCGAAGCAATTCCTCAAACATACGGATTCCTTGACCCGAGTGAATGGCTCATCGACGCCTATGGGCTTGGTTGGGCGAACTTTGTCATCGTTGCACAATTGTTTGCGGGCTCATATCTCGTGTTCCTTCTCGATGAACTCGTGAGTAAATGGGGTATTGGCTCAGGTATCTCCCTCTTTATCGCTGCAGGTGTTGCACAATCTACATTCGTGGGTACGCTTTCACCGCTTCCAACAACCGCAGGCGTACCTTACTCGCTACAAAATCCCCCATCAGGAACACTACCAATGATTTTCTACATGTTTAGGGAAGCAACGAATTACGAAATGATTCAAGCCAATGGGTTCGAAACTATACTACTAACGCACGTAAATCCAGTTGCCGCTTTGTTTTCAAGTATCGTTGTGTTCCTTGT
>JAYNJV010000061.1:0-6581 GCA_038110525.1 Candidatus Poseidoniales archaeon
CTGCTCATGTGTGTTGTCTATGCTCTATTCATTGGGTTTGGAGGCTTCATGAATTCGATTCAACCATCTGGCGATCATGGTGACGACCATGGACATGGTGATGAATATGGCCACGAGCATCATGGTTCTGCATCTCCAATTGTCTTTGCTCTCGGAATCATGCTGTTCCTGATGGGATTCCCAATGTTTGTTGATGCTGCAAAAGCCATGCTCATGACCGATGCAGGCGGTAGTGTTGGAGATATGGGACTTAGTCTGCTCGGACTCATCATTGTGGCCATAGGTGTTGCAAATTGGTGGCGAGAAGACTTGCCGTTTATCGGCCATGGTGAGCAAATTGCGACCTCCCATCCTTTTGAGGGTCAACACATTCGAAAAGCAGGACTTTGGGTCTTTTTGATGTCTGAAGTCATGGTGTTCGCAACATTCTTCTCCTCGTATTTGAGAATGAGAACAGAATGGTGTACGTTCTGGCAAGTTCAAGATGGCAATCCAAACTGTTCTGCAGTTGATACACTCACAGCATCGGATTTCCTTCGACCCAACGGCGGTCAAATGGTGTTGGAGGATGGTACAATCATCGGTGGACAAGGTGATTTCATGACCTTGCTTCCTGGTGCAATCAACACATTTGCACTTATCATTTCATCCTACACTATCGTGCTCGCACTCAAGACAGCCAAGGCTCACCACTGGGAGGCACCAAAAGGATTCATGGGCAAAATCATGCCCACCCAAAAGATTGCGATTCGAAATTATTTGATTGCAACTTTCCTTCTTGGTTCCCTCTTTATCGTGCTCAAACTCATTGAATGGAGTCATCTTGTCGCTGAAGGATTTGATATTGGAACCCAAGCGGGCTCCATATTTTACATCGCAACAGGTGCACACGGATTGCACGTGTTCATTGGTCTACTTGTCATGCTCTACATGATTTTCAAAGCTGACACGGTAGGATTCGATGAAGAAAATGGACAAGGCATCGAATACTTTGGTTTGTATTGGCACTTTGTTGATTTGGCTTGGGTTGCAATTTTCCCAGCGTTTTATTTGTATTGAGGTGAAGAAGAATGGGCGATCATAAATTAATCATGGGCAAGGATATCTATTTCTGGAACTTCGTCGTTTTGATGATTTTCACTATTTTTGAAGTGGGAGCTGTTTACATCGAACTTGATTTGATGATTGTTTGGTCCATCCTCATCGGAGTTGGTATAGTCAAAGGCTATGGCATTGCAGCATATTTTATGCACTTGCGAGGCGACCCAATCATCTACTTGCGAACTGCACTGTTTCCAGTTTTGTTTGTATTGCTCATGCTTTGGGGTATTGGCCTGTCCAATCCCGGAGCCGTCACAGGACTTCCAGAATGGTGCACTCCGAATTGGGATTATGCTGGCCAACGCTGAGGGCAATACATGCTTCGCAAATTGGTTATCGTCGTATTAGCCTGCATTCTCCTCCTTTCCACAGCAGCACAAGCGGCGTTTATTGGCTACCAACTTAGTAGGCAACCAATTCAAAACTTTGTCCTCACTACTCAAAATGGTTCGGAGTATAATTTTGATTACGAGTCAAACGATATCATCGTTGTATCGTTCATTTTTACACGATGCCCAGATGTTTGCCCAATCATTACCCAATCTATGAAATCGGTTGAACTGCTTCTTACCGAAGAAGAACAACGACATGTGACCTTTATTTCAATAACAACAGACCCACAGCACGATACTCCAGAGAAACTCGCTGAGTTTACTCAAATACACCAAGTGACATGGCCACACCTTACGGGCACCGAAGACGAATTACTTCCGATTTGGGCTACATTTGGTATTGCGGTTCAAAATGTGTATGAAGATGATGAATTGGCTACATTTCATCAGGAATTGCGTTCAAACGCCATTCTTGTTCAACATCCGAATGGGACTTGGCACAATTACATGATTGAATTTGATGGTTGGACTTGGACTCAGGTGCTCGCCAACCGACTCGACATCGAAGTCAATGCATCGAATAGTGAATACGGGCATTTTGTAACTGGTTTCGAAAATGTCGAATCAACTGAAGATTGGTGGTGGGAACTACGTTATTGGAGTGATACATACGATACATGGGTCGTTTCAAACGAAGGAATCGACAGCCTTGATGTTCTTGAAACGCCGCATTTTGCATGGTTGCCTTCCTCCTCCAACCACAGCCTCTTGGACCAACCAGACCTCACCTCTGCAGCAAGTATGACGCTCATGTACCCCAATGAGACGATGATTGAATCGAATATATCATCATGGAACGGCTTTGCTGCGACTGCTTCAGCACTTGCGCACAATCAAATCAGTGCAGAGATTGTGTTCTCACAGTGGGGCCATTATCTTTCTACAATTGACCAAACACCTACGGAAACAGAATCGTGGTGGTGGCAACTGGCAACGTGGAATGAAACAACAACCGCATGGGAAGAGTCTCAAGTTGGCATGGATGAAGTCAATGCAACAACACGAATGGCATGGATACCGTCAACCACGAATATATCAGACGCCCCATCGCCCTCTTCTTTTGGACAGGCCAACGAAGTTTGCGGTGGCCACGGATGGTTGATGGGTGAGAACGAAACCCTTCACTGCATGTGCGACCAAGGATACAGTTGGTCCGACTCAACCCCACTTCTTTGTGTTGAGGACAGAACCAAGAATTACACAATCGGCCACTCCACTGCAACCTACATTTTGGATGCAGATCGTACACCAAGAGTGATGTGGGCCGGCGACCAATGGCTGCCCGAAGATTTTGTCAAAGATGTACGTACTCTCATGGAAAAAGAGAACACCCTCGGCGTTGGGAAATCTCCATCATTACCCGGGTTTTCTCTTTCAAGCACGCTGCTTAGTTTTGTTTTGGCCCTCTTCATTTCTCAATATCGAATAGATGAGCCAAGGGAAAGCCGTAAAAAATGATGTGATTTGGCTAATTTGACTGCGGTCGTCGCATAGCCTGGTATTGCGCCGGATTTGAAATCCGGTGTCCCCTGGACTCGGGAGTTCGAATCTCTCCGACCGCGCCACAACAAAAAAATTGAGGGAAGGGTTCTCAAACTCAATCATTTCTCATATGTTCATGCGCCGAGGTGCACTGGCATTCTTCATCCTCGCCTCTTTGGTGTTTGCAGGTTGTATTGGACCATCAGCACCAGACTGGGGAAAATCCACAGATGCAGTTCATGTCGAAGAAAACAGCGATGGAACCTATACGCTCACACCGTTTGCCACCACGAGTTCGAGAACGTTGCCTTCAGTGGGTTGTGATACGAACCAAGATTCCAATTCAACAAACAACGGTGGCGTCGGATTTGAATTTACAGGGTACCTCGCATCGAGTTTTCTCTATGATTCACATGAGGCCTTCGAAAAGCCGTTTGCCGATTCCAACGATCTTACGGTCATTCGCAAAAGTACGGCCATTTCCGTAGCCATTCAAAGTATGAGTTTTGAACAAGCAGGAAGCATTGTCGCAGGCGAAGGTCCTCGAATTGACCTCAAATCTTGGGAAGATCCACTTGCACCCGACACAGGTGCGGGAAGTGTCGACCTCACAAAATTTGAACTTGAAGAGAATTGGTATGTCCTTGGCCTCATCCCAACTTCACAGAACATTTTGGATGGCATGGTAGCATTAACTGAGTGGCATCAACCTGTAGCCATCACAGGCAAGATCGCTCCAGTAAACAGCAATCCGATTACTGCAAATTCAAATTGTGCATTATCATTCAAAGGTTCACAAGGCAAGATAACACACTATGTGTACGTTGAGGAAATCGCCGTTGAAGGTGGAGTCATTTCCCTATCGGGAAACAACGCAGATGAATGGGTTCACGGTGATGTTGCATTCATTGGAGGGCGTGCTGGATACATTTCCTCATTCTTTATCTTCGGTTTGGGTGGAGCAGTAGCAGCATTCGTGTTTTCGAAGACCATGCTTCTTAAAGACGCCAAAGACCAGATGAAGGTCCTTGTTGGTGATGCGGGTATGTCGAAGGTGGCAAAAGTCAAATCCGACATGAAAGTTGCCAAGAAAGAAGGTATGGAGTCGCCTGAAGAACGTTTGAAACGCCAACGTAAAGAAGCCGAAGAGAAGGCAAAAATTGAGCAACGCAAATCATCCACCATCCTTCCATCTGAGGGAGATAACGATGAACTTGGAGGTTTTGATTTAGATAGCGTTCTTGCTTCTGCTGGTAAATCATCTCGAAATTCTGGACCGGGTAGCCAAGCACCAATCAAAAAATCTTCTACGTCTGTGGTGGCAACAGAATTGCCATCCGTTGGTTCATCAACTTCTGCACCAGAACCAGCACCAGAACCTGCCCGCACTCGTGGACCGCCTCCTTCAACTCGCTCCAGTGCTGTTGCACAGCCCGAGCCAGTCGAACAGGAAATCAAGCGACAACCTCCTGTCCGTCGACGACGTGCCGTGAAAAGTGAAGCGGAGACTTCTCACCGGTCCGATGCAGAACCAGAAGCAGAGCCCGTGCGTCGTGGCCCCCCACAAAAGCAGACTTACGATGATGATGAGGACGACGATTTCTCAAATTTTTCATTCTGATGGCCAATCAACCTGTGTTGCCCCTCGAACAACGATTTGATTTCGATGCCACTCCAATGTAGCTGGTAATTGAATCAGTGGTTCACCATCGGCTTGAATATAGGTCGGTGGATGCAATGGTCGATCACTTGGAGTCCCATTTTTTGAGAGCGGCCAAAGTTCAATCTTCATGGCATCTTGCTGATAGATGCCCCATTTGCCGATATGTTTTCCTTTTTTGACCGGGCCCATCAATTGCAACATTGAAAGCCTTGAAAGTTTAGGTGCAAAGACGACAAGTCCTTTTTCACGGGTTGGATACATTCCAGGGTTCACCTTATACCCACCACCAAATGTTTCTCCAGTAGTTGCAGTAAACATCGTGATGTCGCCTTGCCATGGCGTGAGGTCATCAATTTGCATCTGAATTTTCCTACGAGGCCAAACTGGAATGGTCGTTACGCCAAGATAGGTGTACTTTTTTGGACCCTTGAGCCATTTCGCTCGACGCAATTTTGCTCTTGAAATTGCAGAGGTGATTCCAGCATCGGATTCAAGAAACACCCAACGAACAATTCTTCCTTCACCATGTGGGCTTCCATCCCAGGGATTTTGTTGAGCAACTGGATATCCTTTTTCTTCTTCGCAAGCGAATCCTTCGAGTCTCCATGCACCACAATGACGGTCAATGCCATGTTCCAAAACATCGATGGCTTGGTCGAGGTTTTTGCGAGAGATGTTGTTTGTAATGCAAAAATCGTTTCCAGACCCAAATGGGATTTGTGCCAAGATGAGGTCAGAACCTCGAATTCCGCTGGCGACCTCATGAGCGACTCCGTCGCCCCCAACCGAGACAACGACGGGAGGCTTTCCTTCTGCTTCTCCACCCTCACCATGCTCTTCCCAGCGTGTTCGAATTTCTCGGGAAAGATGGGAAGCATGACCAACATGTTGTGTCATGTATTCTTTGACTTCATGTCCACGTTGTTCAATTGCTGCACGAATTTTCGGCCATTGTTTTCCACACCGATAATCTCTACTCGCAGGATTGACGATGCAGTGGAACAAACCCATGCTCGTCGCGTAGGCGTATAGATGCTTGAATATTCTGTTAAGGGTAGTATGCAACATATCTTCAAGGAGGGGGTTGACGCGACTTCCATGAGCGAGTGGTCCGAGGATGAAACCTCCTTCATGGCTCGAGCGCTCGAGATCGCCGAACGTGGTCGAACAAGAGTGAGCCCCAATCCTCTTGTGGGTTGTGTGCTTGTCAAAGATGGTAACATCATCGCTGAGGGCTGGCATGACCACCTCGGTGGTTTGCACGCTGAACAGATGGCGATCCACGACGCTGAGGAGCGTGGCATTTCACCCAATGGTTCAACAGCCTATGTCACCCTTGAACCATGCAATCACTTCGGAAGAACTCCACCTTGTACTGAGGCTTTGATGTGGGCTGGCATCAAAGAAGTCGTCATTGCCCATGAAGACCCTAACCCTACCGTTCGTGGAAAAGGAAGTCAGGCACTCATCGACGCAGGGATACATGTTCGAAACGGCTTGTGCAAGCATGAAGCCCATGAACAGATGCTACCATTCATGCATTGGTGTGAGCATCGCAGACCACTCGTGACGGTCAAATTAGCACAAAATCTAGAGGGCTCGGTCGACGACCGGTCAGGAACATCAAAGCGATTTACTTCTGAAGAGTGCCTCAGGCACGTGCACGAACTGCGGGCCGATGTCGATGCGATACTTGTAGGAGCAAATACAGTTGTCCGTGATGACCCGCAACTGACGGTGCGTGGTATCAATGTCAAGAGTCAACCGCTTCGCATCGTGATTGACCCGAATGGAAAGTGCCCGCCAAACGCAAAATTCACTCAGCAACAAGGGGACTTTTTGCACCTCACCACCTCCTTTACCTCTCTCGAATCGTTACTCCACATGCTCGCAGACCAAAACATCCAGCGTCTTCTTGTCGAGGGTGGTCCAACAACGATTCA
>JAYNJV010000062.1:0-6503 GCA_038110525.1 Candidatus Poseidoniales archaeon
GCCCTCGACTTTCAAGAACCGAGTTTGCTGTTTCTCGTACATCTTCTTCGTTTTCCAAGTCAACCACGACCATGCCGTGATGCCCTGTGCCAAGTTCTGCCATCGAATGAACCAGTGACTCAAGTGCTTGCTCATCACGAGCAGCAACCGTCACATCTGCACCACACTTTGCAAGCAATAGAGCGGTCGCGGCTCCAATGCCTTTGCTGGCACCGCACACAAAAGCATGCTTTCCTGCCAAGGATGTGGGCGAGTATGGAAAATCATGGCCAAGAATGTCCATGGTTCAAGCGACAAGGTGGTTGGTCATAGGCCTTCGCATTCACAACCAGTCACAAATGGTACTGAGTTGAACAAGCCAATCGTCGCTCGCAGCATCGATCACTGAGAAGTGGTCTCCTGGTACAAACACCGACTGAATCTCGCAACCTCGAGCTTTCATGACCCTTGCGTAGGTCTCGGATTGAGCGATAGGAACATCGACGTCTTCTTCGCCGTGAAACAATACCACGGTGGTTTGAGGCGTATTGTGAACAGGATTGAGTTTCGACCACACTTCTGGCAACGCTTCTGGTGATGCACCGATCCATCGTCGAATCGCGTCACCATCATCCGAAAGCCGAGCAGCATCAGCAGAAACAAGGTCGGCAATTGGGGATTGAGCAAAGACGAGCCATGGTTTTCGTTCCGCCACTGCAGCGAGCAGAAGAGCGAGATGGCCTCCTGCTGAATGCCCCATGACCATTGAGCGCATGATATCGATGGACGGCAAAAGAGCGAGTTGGCCCCAAGCCCGCATGACGTCCGAAAGTGTGTCCATCCAGACCCCTTCATCACCTTCGCTCCAACGCTTGAATTCAATATTCCACGACGCAATACCGGCATCAGCGAGGTCAAGAGCGATTGGTCTCATGAGGTCAAGTGTGTATTGTTCTTTCCAAAAGCCACCGTGAATGAGCATGATACATGGCACGCCTTCGTCACGTTGGAATGGTGAAGGCTCGTCGGGCATATAGAGGTCAGCAAATTGCCAAGGCTCGGCCCCCCACTGCATTCGGTCGACTGCCATGTTGTTCACACGTCCACGAAACCTATGAGCCTTGTCAAGGTACGACTCGACGGCGGTCTCGTGGGAAGAGAACGGTCTCCCGAACATTTTTTGCGCCCGTGAGTTTCATCAAAATTCGCTCAACACCAAGGCCCCAACCAGCGTGGGGAGGAACGCCATGCCGGAATCCTGCAACATAGAATTCAAATTCCTCTGGGTCAAGATTCATCTTTCGTAAATTATCACATAATGTGTCAATTCGATGTTCACGTTGACCGCCTGAAGTCATTTCATCTCGACCAAAATTCAAATCGAATCCCCGGCTCAATTGTTGGCCAGTCGAACCGAGTTGCCCTTCAACATGGTGGATGTAAAATGGTTTGAGTGACATTGGCCAGCGTGGAATGAAGTAAAATTGTGGCAGGTCTTGAGCAAGAAGGTCAGAATTCTCTGCATCGATATCATCGCCCCATTCGATTTTCCCACCCTTCTCTTTGATGATTCGAATGGCATCGCAATATTCGACCCTTGGGAACGGTAATTGTGGAACGATGATTTCGATAGGGGCCTCATCGTGAGCAGCACGATAGGCATTGATTGCGCCGACATACCGTTGACTTTCTTCATCTTCTGAAATTGATTTCCAAATGTGATGAATCATTCGCTCGAGGACGCCCATGACGTCATCGTCGTTGGCCCAAGAACATTCGATATCAAAGGAGATAAACTCGTTCAAGTGCCGATATGTGTCGTGTTTTTCTGCACGAAATGCAGGGCCAATTTCGAAGACGCGCTCGAGGCCACCGCTCATGCACAATTGTTTGAACAGTTGAGGAGACTGGTTGAGGTAGGCTGGAGTTTCAAAATATTGCATTGGAAACAAGTCTGTACCGCCCTCCGTAGCCGTGGCGACGATTTTCGGTGTGTGGGTTTCAACAAAACCTTCCTCGATAAGGTGCCGACGACCATATTCGAGAACCTTGCCACGTAGTCTAAACATGGCATTGACGTGTGCTCTTCGCAAATCGAGAAACCGATTGTCAAGTCGGGTGTCGAGTTCGACGTGGACAGTATCGGTTACACCAAGTGGCAGGGGTGCTTCGGCCTTGGCGATGAAGGTTACCGAATCGGCCAGAATCTCATAGGCGGGTGGAGGTGTAGGTTCACCTTCTGCGACTTTTGGAGGTCGCTTGAGTGCAACTTCGCCAGTGAATTGCAAGGTGGATTCCCGAGTGCATCGCTGAACAGCATCGAGTTGCTCTGCACCTATTCGGTCATCTTTGAGAAAGATCTGTGTTGTTCCAGTGCCATCTCGAAGGTCGACAAAACAAATGGCACCTTTTCCACGGTTTGCTTCCATGAAGCCAGCGACCGTGACGGTTGAGCCGAGCAGCGACTCACCATTGGATTGAATTTCACCAAGGGTATGGGTTCGGTATGCAGTCGAATGCCAAGTGGTCATGTTGGTTCGGTTTCGCTGGAGAACATGAACCATTCGGATATGAGATACGGCAGAAATATGCGTGTATGGTCAGCACAATCGGGACTTGTGATGCTTCATGGGACAATCTACCAAACGCTGTAAAAGAGGAATGAAACACATTGAGTCTCAATTTGAAAAATGAGAGCATTTTAACCCTTGACGGTCATAAGAATCATGAAGACATAGGGGTTGGACAGGGTATGGCCAGAAGGCAAATCGATGCAACTTTGCTCCTATGTTGCATTCTTTTTAGTTTAGCAGCGCCTCTTTTCTCACTCAATGCTCAAGCGAGTGATGAAATCTTGCTTTCGGTTGACAGAAACCATGTTCAACTTCAACCGGGCGATTCGACCAACATCACGCTGACCATTGAAAACAACGGCTCGATTATTGATGATTACAACCTCAGTATCGATTCTACATCACTTGACGGAGTTTGGGATGTGAATTTGACGCAAGATAACGTCACCTATGTGGTGCCCACCACTTCAACCACCACAACCATCGTCATTCGCCTTTCAAGTGTAGCGAGTTCAGAAAATTCCTCTTCCTTTGTCATCAATGTAGAGGAAACCGATACAGGCGACACCTCGACCATCGAGGTTTTTGTCAGCGTCATCCCTTCATACTTACCGGAGATTCGACACCAATCACCAGATACTTCACTCAAGAATATGTCGAGTGGCAGCTCCCAAACCTTTACCCTCGATGTTCTCAATTTAGGTTCGGTGAAAGATTCAATTCTGCTTGATGTCGGACAAGAACCAGATTTATCGGGATGGTGGGCGAATTTCTCGACCAACTCAACTGGTAATTCATCCGGCAATGGAAGCGGCAATACTTCTTCGATCACGATGCCTTCACCTTCAGGACGTTCGTACAACAGCCCACCTTATCCGATACCAGCAGGTTGGTCACTTCATTTTGATACCGACTTTTTGTCAAACATGTCGAGTTTAGAAACCCGTGAAGTGAATCTCACCATTACAGTCCCATCGGATGCAATCCCCGAATTTTATGGATTTAGGATGTACGCAGGTTCGTTGAATGGTAACATTTCGACATCCACCCTGATTGTTGTTCAAGTGGAAGAAAATCCAGGAGTTATGCCCGAGTTTCTTCGCCATGACGATGATTTCTTTGCTGGCCAGACCACGTCAACATCGATTCAGGTCACAAACACTGGAAATGTCCAACTCAACATGACCTGGTATTTCGACCATGTTGATGATGGACCCTGTGATGCAGGTTTACCAAATCAACAGACCATTGGATTTGCACCATCCGACATCATGAATATTTCAGTGAACGTCACAGTCGACCAAGATGCTTCCATGGGTGATTCTTGTGAATTTATGTTCTATGGATCGAGAATAGGCGGTGGTTATTTCCTGTCACCAGTGTATTTCGACATCGAAATCGATGAGTTTGTTCATTTCGAACTGGTTGCCCCTTCACAAACCATTGACCTTGTACCGGGAACGGCTGAACACTTCGATGTACGATTGTACAACAACGGAAGCGATACAGCGGTGTTTTACCTCGATTTCACCGATGTCTACGGTCTATCAAGTGACGTCGTTTCATCCACCTCTTCAACCAGTCAACTTCGTCAACTTTCCATCGAAGCCGGAACCTTTGGCATTTGGGAGGTTTCGATTGAAGCTGATACCTTGGTGTCCGGTCTCATCGAGCAGCCGTTTGAGGTGACCTACGGTGGCCAAACTGTCCAAACACTCGTTTCGGTAAATGTTGCAGAAGTACCAATGTTTTCTATGGAGGGGCCAAACGATCAACGTATCCTTTTGATGCCGGGTTCGAATGCCTCGACACCGATTGAAGTTGAAAATACAGGAAGTCAAAATTTGTCGCTGACCGCATCGATTTCAGGAGTCCCAGCAGGAGTTACTGCCTCGTTTTCATTCGGAAACCAACCACTTGATTTGTCGATTGGAACCACTTCTACCTTCGATGTTGAAATGATAGCAAGCCCTGCAACCTATCCCGGAACATATTCAATTGATATCGTGCTCAGTGATGGGTCTGCAACCGAAACCCTGACTGTTGATTTGATTGTGGAGCAAAGGTATGATGTTGAAATTTCAAGTCTTGAAAGCTCGGTGTCCCCATCACCTCTCTACACCACCAATATTTCCCTTGAAGTCACCAATGTTGGAACAACGACCGATACCTTCCTTATCGAACTTGATACTTCCGAGTCCTCATCCTATTACTCTACGACCCTTTCAAGAACGACGGTGACCATTTCCCCAGCATCAACTCAAATCGTCTTGTTGGGTATTCGTGAGGGTAATAATGGTGCTCCGAGTTCAAGTCTGACCCTCACCGTCACCGCTACTTCGACAACCGACTACAACACAATGGATAGTGCTTCCATCACCATTCTTCCTCTGTCGGTATCGAGCGAAATAACGGTGTTCAAAGACAACGATGTTGTCGCCCCAGGTGGTGCGATTTACGGGAATGTGATTCTCACGAACACTGGCAATTCACTCGATTCGCT
Organism: Candidatus Poseidoniales archaeon; assembly: GCA_038110525.1. Taxonomy (GTDB): domain Archaea; phylum Thermoplasmatota; class Poseidoniia; order Poseidoniales; family Poseidoniaceae; genus Poseidonia. The sequence goes on from JAYNJV010000062.1 coordinate 5,056, forward strand.
CTACATCACAACAGTTGGACTCTCTTGCGGAATCGGCTCAACACTTGAACTTGGGCCAGGCTCCTCTTCAGCACCTCTTCTGTGGCGATGCGATATTCCAGAGACTGCCACGGCTGGTGCACATCAGTTAACCTTCAGAGTATCGAGTGCGGCACGAAGCAACATCGTGATGGAAGAATCAACGGTTTACACAGTCCTTCCAACGTGGTCAAGTGAGCACGCCATTTCCATCGAAACGGATGTCGAAGAAATATCAATGGCTTTCGAAGGAGGTGCCTCGTTTATCGTGCGATTGACCAACGATGCGAATGCAGAAGCGGCAGGTACAATCGAACTCTTTGGAAGCGGAGAAGCAAATTTCGAGGTGTCATGGCTCCGAATTCAAGGCTCCGTCGCAACCAATGAATTTACACTCGCCCAAGGTGAATCCGTTGATTTCAAAGTCACACTCAATTCGTTGCTTCGAAATTCAGCAACGGCTGAGCTCAACATTCGAGTGACAAGTGAAATTTCAAACATCGTGGTTCAAGATGAATACTCGTCCATCGAGGTTACCGTCGACGGCCCTGATTTACCACCAAATGGATTGTCACTTCCTCTCGGAATCGAAGTCACGCAATCTCAAGCGATTGGGTTTGCATCCTTCGGTTGGCTTGCTGCAGTGGTGTTCTTCATGCTCTTGCGCCGACGCAAGGATTCAATTGCATCCATTGTCGAAGAAGAAGAAATTGAACAGGTTGACGACTCCAAAGAGGAAGTTCTCGGTTTCAATGAGTGTCGAATTGACGATGACAACAAAGTACGTTGTCCATCTTGTGAGACAAAACTTGGCGTCCCAAGGAACTCAACACCGCCATTCAAGTTCACATGTCCAAAATGTGACTCAATGATTCGCGTCGTGGGTCCGCCTACTCAAAAATTCTAATGTCGAACAGCGACAATGAGAAATGCTGTATGGCCGAACGGACCATTGACAGGGCGCATTCCACCTTTTGACGCCCTGCCCCATTGTCGTTCAATGATTTCCCCCGCCCATTCAACGGAAAGCCCATTTTTTTCGCATGCGAGCCATGCTTGTTCAAGTTGATTGGAAACAGGGCAGTAGCATGCCATTCGACCGCCGACTTGTAACAACCCTGCCGTTGCATCGATAGCGGGTGCGTGGTCGGGTAAATCGAGAATGATGGCATCTGCAAGGAAACCTTCGGAAAGCAGGTGAGGTGCTACTGATTCGATTTTCCCGTTGTGATGGATGTGACTTGGAAATCCATCCCAAGTTTGTTTTGCCCTCTCAAGATTTTCAAGGCCAACCAAGGCGTGCTCCTCTCTTGCCTCAACAGTCACCAAGGTGCCGTGCCTACCAAGCACTCTTGCCAAGTGCATCGATAAGCCTCCACTTCCAAGGCCCGCTTCAACAACGGTATCTCCATCTCCAAGGCCAAGTTTTG
>JAYNJV010000063.1:0-6165 GCA_038110525.1 Candidatus Poseidoniales archaeon
GCGTTCCCCAAATGCTGCCGTTGGTCGAGCCGAAGGAAAGGCCACTTGGCAGGCTTGGGTCAATTTCCCAGGACGTCACAGCCCCACCGCTCACGCTTGGTGTATTCGTCGTCATTGTTGTGCCCTTTTCGAGGGTCATGTTTTGTGGTGCATAACTCAGGGATGTTGTGTTGCTATAGACTCCTTTGCTTGCATTGTACAATTGGTTGACTGCTGTTAGATTTAGGGCGTCTGCATAGGCCATGACCGCTCCAATTTGTCCGTCAAAGGGTTGATTGTATTCACCTGCATTGTACGAACCGATGCTAACGCCATTCGCCGTGTTGCGCAGGTCCCCGCTGCTCGCCAATGAGATGTTGTCAGCCTCAACGCCGTCGATGAACATCGCAAGCGAAGTCCCTTTGGATGCAACCAAGACGACATGGTACCATCGGTCGGTTGCAATGGCTTCGTGGGAGGTCCAGGCTGAAGATGAATTGCCAGTTGTCCCAACATCAACTCGCACACCATTGCTGTTCATGCGAATCATCCAACCGACATCAACCGACGCACCCCCGTCATCCACTTTCCCAACGATGACGGATTGTTGAATCGTTGATGCGTTGAACCACGTCGAAACCGACCAATCACCGCCTGCAGCGGGGTCGTGATCGTTGGTTTCTGTAAAGTTCACTTCATCGCAAACGAAATCGGGTGAGGTCCCTGTGCAGGTCCCATCGTACGTGAATCGTGTGCGGTCAGCGTCCCATGTTGCTCCATCAATCGTTCCGTTGTGATCGTACGTTGACAAATCAATAAGATTCGTTCCGCTCCCGCTGTACGAACTGCTGTTGGATGGGTCGACGAAAAGCCGCAAATCAAGGTCGGGAAAGAGGTTTTCAAGAGCGGCGGAGGGATGTTGTGGAGAAGGTTCGTCAAGCTCTGTCGGGTACGACCATCCCTGCATCGCCCCGATGTAGGTGGTCTGGGCAAGAGCGAACATGAGCAAAGAGAGCGTCACTGCCTTTGCTTTTTTTTCTACAGAAAGCATTCGCTCACCCAATTTTGACGAATTTTCGATGGAATATAAATCAACCTCCGTTCATATTGGGGCTTGGTTCGATTCGTTACCTCTCTTCACTAAAATTAGAACAACATGTGTCCGAAAAATTCTACACCAAACTTTATGTGTGGTCGTCATTAATTTTTCATCAAGCAAATGTGTCATTACAACATGGTATCGAGCATACAGTAAGGTGGAAAATTTCGTGAAATTGAATACGATTTTCAATGAAAATTGCTTAGATACAATGGCGAAGATGGAGGATGAATTCATCGACCTTGTTGTCACTTCGCCCCCATATGACAATTTGAAAGACTACGACGGCTACACCTTTGAATTTCAGTCAATCGTCAAAGAATTGTACAGAGTGATGAAAAAAGGTGGCATCGTGGTTTGGATTGTCAACGATGCAACCATCAAAGGCAATGAAACAGGGACGTCGTTTAAACAGGCTTTGTTCTTCAAAGAATGTGGATTTTTCTTGCACGATACGATGATTTGGTTCAAGCCCAACAGTTTCAACTTTGGTTCGAACTACTGTTATCGTCAGAGTTTTGAATACATGTTCATCTTTAGCAAAGGAAAAGCAAAAACCGTCAACCTCATCAAAGATGTTCCTGCAAAACTTGGTGGTAAGACCGTCAAAGGTGCCCGAAAACATCCGAGTGGGGTTCGAGATGAAGTGCCCGACTTTGTTGTTGATGAATTCAAACGAAGGGACAATGTGTGGTTTGTCAATGTCGGAACAAAAAACCACGGCCACCCAGCTATTTTTCCTGAAGAGTTGGCTGGAGATCACATTCTGAGTTGGAGCAACCCAGGCGACATCGTGTACGACCCAATGATGGGTTCGGGAACGGTAGCAAAAATGGCCATCGTTCATCAACGTCAATTCATTGGTTCGGAGATCAGCGAAGAATACACAAACAATGCCCTCGAACGAATCCGCCCACTTCTTGAACAACAAACATTAGAACTCATTTTTGATGAAAAATAGGGACCAAGGCCGAGCAAGTTGGGAAATTCCGCACGGTTTTTTTTGTTATTGGCAATTCAATTAAATATGATTGAGGTCGATTTGTTCTCGAGGAAAATGCCTGCACCAACGCGAAATACGGTCATGCCCCAAGCCATCCTACAATCATCGGTTATGGCGAAACAAGAAGAGGAAACTCCGGTTATTATTCGCCAAGTAGGTCAAACAACAGGGGGCGATGATTTCCTTGCCAGGTTCACTGAAGTCATCATGTTCGGTGGAGCAATGCTTGCGATTTGGACTGGCTTGCTCGGTATTGCCTTTAGCGACGATGCGACAAATTGGAATTACCTCATCCTCTTCATTGGTGGGTTTGTGTCGGCAGGTATTGCTTTAGCAATGGTCGAGTTTCATGGAAGAAAGAACGAGAACGTTCTGATGCCCTCACAAAATTATATCCTTGGTGTATCGTTCTTTTTCATGGCAGTTGGATTATTATGGGGAATTCGATTTATCGCCGGATGGCTCACCTTTGAAGAACCTCTCGGCACATTCTCTGCATTCGGAGCAAAAACTGCACTCGAAGGGGATTGGGTTCCAAATGCAAACCTCATTTACGCTCAAACCGCTGGGGCTATCGTCCTTGTTCTTGGACAAATTCGACTTCTTCACAGATATTCTGGAGAGTTAACCTTCTCGTGGACCGTAGCGGCGAGTATTCCTCTCGCGCTCCTTCTTGTCGGCGTTGGACCATGGATTGATTATTCCAACAGTGTCGTTTCCTATGAGCTGGGCTCGGCTATTGTCCTGCTTACATCGTTGGCCATGTGGGTTTCGATTCAGTCAAACAAATCCATTACATTCACGGCTATTGCATCGGTCTGCGGCATCATCCCCCTCATTTACGAATTGATGAATGAAAATGCACCTGCAGATGGTGTCGGAGGAGCCTTATCGCTCATGGTGTTCATCATCATCATTCAAGGCTACTTGGCCACAAGTCCGAAACTGAATCAAAAATTGATGGAACGGACCTCATTTATCCTGATTGGTGAAGTTGTCCTCGCCATGCTGGTTGCCAACAATTTCGATGCTAACGCCATACTTGGCCCCATTCGAATGTCGGACACAGCCTTTGCTGATACGCTCACACTTCCTGTCATTCTTTGGTTTGCCACCTTGGCTGCCTATTTCCCCGCTGTCCATGCGAACCGAGTTCCAGCAATGCCAATTGGTCTTGCTTTTGCTCTTTGGACACTGAATGGTGATGAAGCAATCCTGCCTTGGATAACGGCAGTTCTCATGGTCGTCTACATGCTGTTCTTTGCAAAAGTCACGAGGAAGTGGGTGGCAAATTTCACGATTTCAGCCCTTTCCATCGCCTATTTGATTTCGGATTTGCTCGGCTACGGAATTGATGCACCAGAGGTCAACTTAGTTATCGCCATTTCATTGATTGCAATTGCGTGGACCGCTCTTCGAATTGGTAAGATTGACATTCAATATGCTCTTCAATCATTGGTTTGTGTGGCCATCACCGATACAATACTCAATTCCGAATACTGGATTACTGGGTGGGCTATTACGGCATTCCTTCTCTTCGTTGTCTTCGATAAAATGAGAACTGTTGCTGAAGATGATTTCATTGAGAGGAGAAATGCCACCCTTTCACTCATCACCACGATGTTCTTTACTCTCGGACTCATCTTGACTGGGAAAATGAATATCCCTTACACCAACGATCTTCTCTCCGGCGCATCCATCGAATTTGTTCTTCTCGGCGTTCTTGTGTATGTCCTCTTCTTCTCGGTTCGAAAAATAGAGTTGGATTTCGGCGAACTTCTGTACTTTGTCCTGAGTTCATCAACATCACAATGGAAGTACAGTTCAGAACACAATGCTTGGGTTAAATCAGATGGTGATGATGAAGAGAGCTTGCCAACAAAGTGGGGTGAATTGGCACGATTTTCCCTGATTTTTTCATTGATTTCTATAACAGTAGGATTTGCAACAATCAATACATCGGGTGGGACAGTTTCCATCATTCTTCCACTCCTCTTGGCCCTTCCAATCGGTTTGTTGTTGCATCAGGTCATGGCCATGGATTCAATTTCCTCATATACACGCTTTATTGGTGCAGTCCATCTCCTTTTCATCGCTCTTTTTAGTGCCCCTATGCTCGACGAATTGCAACGTGGTGCAAGCGATGCAATCGTGATTCAATCTGGCCTCTTGCACGATATTCTATTTCTTGCAGCACCCTTAATTGTCAACGCCCTCATCATTAAACGAGGGTTGGATGAAGAAGGCCTAAACCGCACTGCAGATAATTTGATGATGGGGACATTGTTGCTTCTCGGCTGCTTTGATGCGTCTGGTGGTTTGCTCTTTTTGACGATGTTTGGCTTGGTCGCCTATCAAAGTTTGAAATATCGATTGGGTGTTCTTACCGTTGCTCCATTGGTCTTTGTCTTCACATTGGCAAATGATCTGTTTGGATTAGAGGCAGGCCTCATGGACAGAATCTTTGACGGGCTTGGCAATCACCCATCCTACTATCTTGAAGAGCGCGTGTTATGGTTTGGTCGTTTCACAGGTTTCCTTACTGCTGCTTACATGTTGACAGCCCTAGCAATCAGCCTTACTGATGTGAAAAATGAAGAAAGAGAAATCAAAATGCCGTGGGTTATGCCATTTGTTTGGTTTTTATTTGCTATGTGGGCTTCTCTTCCAGATGCCGCATGGCTCCCTCTCGTCCTCGTTACGTTTGCTGTGCTCAATGCATGGTACCGTGGTGACGTGCATTGGATGACGGGCCTCTCTATCGCCACTCTTGTATCGTGGATCATCGGGTTTTCCGATGCTTTGGATACACTCAATGGGGAGATTTTCAGTTTGTCCATGTTCTATGGTGGGCTTCAAGTTACCATTCTTGCCTATCTTGCTTCACAAGGCAAATTAACCATCAATCATCAAAACGTCGGAGAAGAGGAAGAAGAGGCACTCAAAAAGAAACTTAGCACAGAACTTCGGTATATCAGTCTTGGAGCGCTGCTCCTCTCATTCGATGCATTCAATGGACTTGGGATGCTCATTGCAAGCATTTGGGCAACCATTGATGTTGTGAAAAACGGTGAGAAAATCTCCCTTCTTTTCTTGCCACTTTTGCATGGACTCACCCTTGGAAATGTACTCTATCAGTTCGATGTTGCCGATGAGAGCATGAGAGAAATTCTTGTTGGAATTCTGCTCGGCATAGAGGGCGTCGTCTTGCTCGGCTTGAGCATTAAGGAAGATACACTGTACGACCTAGGAATCTTTACTTGGGATTCAAACGATGAATTCTTCGAATTTGTAGAACGGTTGGGTATAGCAGGTACGCTTTCGGCAATTGTTGGTGTGTGGTATGGATTTAGTTCACAAGCTGAACTCGCCTTCATTTTGCTCACGGTTCTTCTTGCGAGCCTCGCTATTACTGGCTTCAACGAAAAGTACCACAGTGTACGTTGGCGACGGGCACTCGGAGTCTATGGCTCCATGCTCTCTGGATTGATGTTCTATACCTTGGTCGACAATGATTTGTATGCAAATTTAACCATCGTGGGCTTGGGTCTTTTGGCTCTTGGTTATGGTTTCGTTTATCTCCAATTCCGTTCGAGTATTCAGCCACTCCTGCAGCAGCAAATGAATCAACAAGGCTCCATCCCTCAGATGATCAATACCAATGATGAGTCATTCGACGTCGAGGATGAGACCTCGATTGAAGACGATGAAGTTGAACCAGCCCTCACGCCCTCAAGTGAAGACGAATTGGAAGAGGAGGACGATTCAACGTCCTTGCAAAAGAAAAATCGTCGAAAAAATTGTTCCAAAGATGGTTGCAATGCTTTAGCGTTTCGAAACACTGAGTTCTGTCTACGGCATCAAGAAATGGTGCAATCAACAGCAGTCCAACAAACGTTTGTGCCCGAGACACTCATTGAAACTACACAGGGTTTTGCCCTTCGATTACCGCCAGGAACCGCAGACCAAATCATACGTTCAATTGAACTCACACCTCACGATGGATTCAAACCTGTGCTCGAACTCAATGCCTTTGGAAAATTACAGCTTCACTTTGAACCAGAATGATGTTAAAATGAAAAGG
>JAYNJV010000064.1:0-5789 GCA_038110525.1 Candidatus Poseidoniales archaeon
GTAAAAGTTGGTGTGGAAAATTGAAGAGCCCTATGGTTTTGCTTTGATACATGAATCCTATCGTCAAGTCCTTGCTTGAATTCAACAACGCCTTCGAAATCCCAACGCTTCATGACCCCGGTCTTGGCCCTAACGAACGAATTGAATTACGAATCAAACTACTCGAAGAAGAGGTACAAGAATACGCCGAAGCTGCTCGAAATGGAGATTTGGTTGAAATTCTCGATGCACTTGCCGATATTGGCTATATTCTTGCTGGTACGATCATCAACCACGGTATGCAACACATTTACGATGATGCATTCAATGAAGTCCACAGGTCAAACATGGCCAAACTCGTTGATGGGAAGGTGCTTCGAAGAGAAGATGGAAAAGTCATGAAACCTGAAGGGTGGCAACCGCCAAATTTGGCACAATTCCTTTCAGATGAATAGAACACATGTATTGATGATTAATGAGCATCTGGCCATACCATGAGCCGCCCAGTTGCCTTGGTCACAGGAGGAGGAAGAGGTATAGGCAGTGCAATTTGTACTCGGCTTGCAATGGATGGTTACGATATTCTTCTGACCTACAATACTTCCTCAAAACCCGCAGAGATGCTCGTTGATGAGATTCGAGGAACCGAGGCTGACGCCCTTGCTGTGAAGGTCGATTGTTCAAACCAAGGTGAAGTTGACCTGCTCGGTATACACCCGTGGATGATGAGGAAAGTCGATGTCGTCGTGCTCAATCATGGTGTGTACGAGCGAATGGATGCCAATGAACTCACCATGGAGCGATTGCAATCAACGATGAACACGAATTTCAATGGTGCCGTACATGTGTGGTCAACGATTCAACCTCATTTGACCCCAAATGCACGAATGGTTGTGATTGGATCGCAACTTGGAACAAAAGGCTCGCCCCACGGAGCGGATTATGCAGCATCAAAAGCAGCCCTTGCGGTGTGGGCACGTTCCCTTGCCTTATCGATTGCAAAAGAAGGAAAAAGGGTCAATGTCATTGCCCCAGGATATGTGGATACTGACATTTTGTCGGGCGATAGTGATGAAAAAAGAGCCCAACGGGAACATGAAGTTCCTCTACAGAGAATAGGAACACCAGAAGACATTGCAAGCACGGTCTCGTTTCTGTTGGGCCAGGATTCTGGTTATATTACAGGGGCCATACTCCATGTGAATGGTGGACTTTATCTTCCCTGAACATTGGTGGTTGTTGTGACACAGTGGGATGACGAGGGATTGTTTGAATCCCTTTCAAATGCTGATTCAGGCATTGCTGACCTCGATGTTCGCCATCCTTTTGACTTGTCGAAAGCCCTTGAAGGAGCTGCCCTTGAGGACTTGCACCCCGATGTAAAACGATTTCAACTCGTTTCAGACTTTGAACCCTCAGGTGACCAGCCAAAAGCAATTGAAAAATTAATTTCTCAATTGGAAAATGGCCAAGAGCGTTGTGTGTTACTTGGTGTAACGGGCAGTGGTAAGACCTACACTATGGCCCACATTATTCAGAAACTGAATATTCCAACCCTCATCATGAGCCATAACAAGACACTTGCAAGGCAATTGTACCACGAAATGGCTGGATACTTTCCCCACAATGCTGTCGAATACTTTGTCTCCCACTACGACTATTACCAACCTGAGGCGTACTTAGCCCAACGCGATTTATACATAGAAAAAGAGATGGGCATTAACGAAAGGATTGAGCAAGAACGGTTTGCTACCGTTGCATCGTTGGTCACACGTCCAGATTGCGTCGTTGTTTCTTCAGTTTCATGTATTTACGGTCTTAATCCTCCCGAGACATTTCTTGAACACCATGCACGATGTTATGTGGGACAGAATATCGATCCAACAGATGTCCTACGTGAATTCATTGATTTACAATACAAACGTACACCAAACGATTTGGCTCGAGGCGAAGTACGTCTTCGTGGCGAAGTACTTGATATTTGGATGCCAAGCCGAGATGACCCCATCCGTATCACCTTTGATTTTGATGGTATCACGGGCATCAGTGTTTGCGACCCTGTCACTTGGGAAGTGCTTGAACCACTTGACGAAGCATGGATTCATCCGAAGGAATTCTTCATGACCAGTCAAGACCGTTTTGAAAAGGCACTTGAATCCATTGAGATTGAATTGAAAGATCGCTTAGGATATTATGCGAAGCAAGACCAGCCGGTTGAACACATGAGGCTACAACAAAGAACTGATTATGACTTAGAAATGTTAAGAGAAATAGGCCATTGCCAATCGATTGAAAATTACTCGCGTCATTTTGACGGCAGGAAGCCCGGTGAACGCCCCTATTGTCTTCTCGATTTTTTTGCTGCATGTGCTAAACAATTCCACGGCGATTCAGACAAATTTCTTGTGATCATGGACGAATCCCATGTGAGCCTTCCCCAAATAGGAGGAATGTTCTTTGGTGATAAATCTCGAAAGGACTCTCTTATCACCCACGGATTTCGATTACCATCGGCTGCTGATAATCGCCCACTAAAACTGCCTGAATTTCAATCCCTTGTCCCTCAAATGGTCTATGTCTCGGCAACACCTGGTGAACGTGAGTTACGTCATCTCTGTGAGGTAACAAAACAAAATGTGCCGAACGCATTGTTGCATGTTGGTTCAGGTGGTGGGGCTAAAAAGCCAGAACTTGACAAGCGCCATCCTGAGGCTGAATCGATGTACGATATGCTTCAATCAATACAGCACATCGCAAAAATGGAAATTCGCCCGACTGGGCTGCTCGACCCAGAAATTGAGGTGAGGTCAACGAGTGGACAAGTCAATGACTTGTTGTCTGAAATCAATCAACGGGTCGAGAAAGGACAACGTACGCTTGTCACCGTCATGACCATTAAATTTGCAGAGGAGGTTGCCGAATACCTCAATAGGATGGGCGTCAAAGCTCATCATCTTCATTCTGAAATCGATACCATCGAACGTACTGAAATCATCAATGCCCTTCGCCTTGGGCACATTGATGTCATCGTTGGAATTAATCTCCTCAGAGAAGGGCTTGATATCCCGGAGGTCAGTTTAGTCGCTATTTTTGATGCAGGAAAACAAGGTTTCCTTCGAAATGAACGAAGTTTGCTTCAAACAATTGGAAGGGCTGCACGAAATTCCGAGGGAAAGGTGATCTTGTATTCGGATGATGTCTCACCTGCGATGGCTGCATCAATTCGTCAAACTCTCGAAAGACGAGAGCGACAACAGCATTACAACACGGAGCATGGTATCGTTCCTGAAACGATTCAAAAGGCACTTCCTACCATGGCGGCTGACCTTGACGACCTTCTGGTTGGGACCACCACATCAAAGGATGGAGCCAAGCGCCTTATTTCTCGAAAAGGTGGTCGGAAAGACGGAGATTGGGCACAGCGAATGCAACTTGGTGCAGGTTCATGGCTCGGTTCAAAAATTTCAATTGAAAATTCTAATAATCAATTGAAAAATTCTCAAGATTTCAACTCACCAGATACTGAGAATATGTCAAAAGAAGAGATGTTGCAACTTCTTCGTGAACAAATGGAACAAGCTGCTTTAGAACTCGATTTCGAGCGTGCTGCAGCATTAAGAGACGAAATATATCGCATCGAAAATACAGAGGAGTAACAGGAGCAAAATATCATTGACTCCATGTCAACAGAAGGTCCATGAGTGATTCGTTTGACCCTCGCTCCTTTGACCAGCCAGTGAAGGATTATTCTTTTTCAGATGCCCAACACATCAACGGTTTGTTTGAGCAGATGCGCCAAGCAGGCGGGTTTACTGCAACGAAATTCGTCGAAGCAAAAGACATCGTCGAAGATATGATTGACGCACTCAAAAGTGTGGACCATGATGCCTCGAAGGTAACGAATTGGCTCTCTTTTCCGGCATGTTTGTGTGCTACCGGGACAAGAGCGTTCTTTGTTGAAGCGATTAAAAAAAGAGCATTCAATGTCATATCAACCACATGTGGAACACTTGACCACGATATTGCGAGGGCCCACAAAAACTACTACCATGGTTCGTTCGACCTCGATGACCGCGTCCTTGGCGAACACGAGTTGATGCGCCTTGGAAATGTCATTGTTCCGAATTCATCTTATGGTGAAATTCTTGAAATTGTACTTCAACCTGTTCTAGAAGACATCTATCAAGACCGTCAAAAGGAGACAGGACTCACAGGTGCAGATGCATGGGTCGGCTTTGGAAGCATACACCTTGTGTGGGAATTAGGTCGACGAATCGGCACACCCGATTCGATTATCTATTGGGCTGCGAAGCATCAAATTCCAGTATGTATTCCAGGAATCACCGATGGGTCAATCGGTGCACAATTGTTCATGTTTCGACAAAAACATAGGGAATTTCATATCGATACACTCGCAGATGAACAAGTGATGAGTGACTTAACCTGGGATGTTGAAACTTCTCATGCACTCATGATCGGCGGAGGGATTTCAAAGCATCACGTTATTTGGTGGAACCAATATCGCGGTGGCCTTGATAGTGCTGTGTACATCACTACAGCTCCAGAACACGATGGAAGTCTTTCTGGCGCAAGACTACGCGAGGCCATCTCATGGGGAAAGATGAGGCCAGAGGCACCTCATGTTTGTGTTGAAGGGGATGCGAGTCTACTTTTACCATTACTCGGTGCAGTAATTTTCAATTGAAATTACATTTTTTCAATTGAAGCTATCAATTCCATTAGCATGGTACGTAAAGGGACGTATGGCCTCCAACCATCCTGTCGCTTCTGAAGTAGAATTTCATGAAGTGGTTCTAAATTGGGTCGATTTGGTGGAGTCCCTGTGTAAGCTTGAATCATAAGAGGGAGTTCATTGTTTTGAAGTGAATCATGGCGAATTTCGCCGGATTTACTTTGATTCCATCTCGAGAAAAGCACACTAAATTCACTTTGTGTATCTTCGATTGACCATCCACGTCGACCACAAATTTCGATGATATCCGGGAGGGATTGGATACTCAAGCACGTAACAATAGCATCGGAGACATCGCGTGGACTCACCCAATAATATGCTTGATCATCGCTTTCTACTTCGATGCTATCTTTCCAATGATGAATTGTTTCAAACATTGGCAGTGAAGTGTCATATGCTAAGAGGTCATGGATTTGAAAGATAACAGTATTTTTTTGTGATTTTTCAATTGATTTATCGAGGGATATCAAGAAATTATTGCCATTCACACCTTCAGGAATCTGATCCGAGCGCATGGAGATGAAAGCCTGGGCGAGTTCAATTTGCCTCGAAAGGACCATATTCGGATCTATGCCATAGAATTTCCAATCTTGGGAAGGTATTGATGCATGAGCCTCCTCAGTCATTGTAGGTTGCCATCCGTTCTGTAATAATCGTTCTAGCAGTGCAAAAAAGAGAGGTTTCGGAATCGTGGGTGAGATGTGTACCTCCATTGAAGTCCCTAACATAACGGTGAAGGTATAAAATTTCAATATTCCCCGGGCAAAATTAAACAGAAGAGCCCAGGAAGTTTTTTTACAACCCAAGAATTCAATTGGAAGTGGATTTATTTTCATTTGTTCTTATGTCAAAAAATGTATTAAAATTTGAAAAATTATGCGACATTCTAATGCGAATTAAAAATTGAGATTCAATTGAAAAATCATAAATTATGCGACAATTACAATTGGAAAATATGTTATTTTTATCGAAGAGATTATATGGCGTCTATAGAGAGGAACAATACAAGCCAATAGGCCGGAGATGGGAAAATGAAGAAAGAAGAATACAACATCCA
>JAYNJV010000065.1:0-3150 GCA_038110525.1 Candidatus Poseidoniales archaeon
TTTGATGAGGTTATGATTCGTTGAGCCAGCGTTGAACGAGCTTTGGCAAGAGTTCCCCCGCCTTACCATAATGGATTTCGTCGAAATCGTAGGCATTGATTGGCTCTTCCAAATTCACAAGAATCGTTCGAGCCCCAATCATTTTGGCGATATTGACCATACCAGACGCAGGATAGACATGGCCTGAACTACCGACTACGATGAACACCTCACACTCCTCAAGAGCGGCGTAAATCTCACGCATGTGTATTGGGGCTTCACCAAACCACACGATATCAGGTCGTAGTCTTGAGGGCTCAGCACAACACGTACACTTTACGAAATGAGGACGGAGGTCTTCGTCACTCATTCTTAATTCGCTTCGTCCGCTTTGTTCGCATCGAAGTGTTTTGAGGTTACCATGCATGTGAAGAACCGTTGAACTTCCTGCACGTTCGTGTAAATCATCGACATTTTGAGTGATGAGTGTGAAGTATTGTAGTGCATTTTCAAATTCTGCTAAGGCAAAATGCGCTGGATTTGGCTCAACTTCAAGCATTTGCCTTCTTCTTGCCTGATAAAAATTCCAAACCAATTGAGGGTTTTCTCGCCAACCTTCAGGCGTTGCGACATCTTCAATTCGATGCTCCTCCCAAAGTCCATCGTTATCACGAAAAGTTCGGATTCCCGATTCTGCTGAAATTCCCGCGCCCGTGAGGACAACAACTCGTTTTGATTGCATAACCGGTGTTTTTTTCCGACTGTTTATCAATTGTGTTCATAGAATTACGAATTCGAATCCTTGAGTCAAAGAAAACAGATGCGATGATCACCATGCAAATAAGAAAACAGAGACGAAGAACAGTGCAACGAGACCAAACACAATATCAAAAATCATTCCAATTTTAGAGCCCGTATTTGATTGTCCAGTTGATTGTTCCCAATCAGATTTCATGCTATAATATGCAGCGTCCATGAATGCCGCAACGCCAATGGACATGCAGCAAACCGAATTTGCGAGAAACATCGTCGCCCCACTTTCCATGCTGCCTGCATCGAAGAAAGTGGCGATTATCGAAAGGATTACGCCCACCGCGATGACAAGATACGACCAATTTCTCCAATTTGGCTTTGGAGAAAATTTTAGAGGGATGTAAACAATCTGTTGTGGTTGAGCGTTATTGATGATAACTGGTTGATTTGGATTCGGCATTGCAGGTTGACCAATCGTGATCGATTGTGGATTTGGTTCATTTACAGGGCTGAATGTTGAAACTTGGGGTAAATCAACACCGCAATACGAACAGGTTTTGGTTTGCACGAGGAGTTGTTGTCCACACGATGGGCATGGTTGGGCCATGTCGTGATTATTCATTTCCCATTGATGATATTTCCCCCTGTCAAATCAAGCAGGAAAAGGATTGACATTCAATGGACAAACTCCTCAAATTATGCGAACATGTTGGGTACTTGACCATCCTGCTCACGTTCGCCTGTTGACAGGTCAACTCCAAACATCCAAAACTAGAGATATTATTGTGGCAACGCGGCGGCCTGAAGTCGAAAAAATGCTTGCAACATCAGAAGGGATTCTGCCCCGAAGAGAAATAATCTGGGTTGAACGTCCTGTTGGAAAAGCAAAACGTCGCAAGGCATTACAACGGCTTCGGACGGTCAAAAAAGTGTTCAAAGATGCCCTTCGAAATGGAATGCCTGTCCAACGGGTGGTCAGTATCGGAGCACCACTTGAACACTGGGCCCACGCTTCCATTCGAAAGCATCGGGGATCTTCGTATGAACGATGGTACATTTCAGACACGGAGATTAACCATCTTGCTCATACGCTCGCAAAAAAATATGCTACCGATGTGGTCATACCAACACACTGGGATTCCTCCCTCGATGGAGGATTTGAGGCATCGGTTGGTTGTCGAATCCATAGAATCGATGGATTACATGGTCATATTCATCTCAAACCACAACTTAAATCGAAGCATGTGCGAAATCCCCCTCACATTCTTGTTCGAAGGTTACTTGGCGATGGTCACCATGATGAAGATGAAATTATTCCATTACCCTCCACGGCATGGGATGGATGTGATGTGACATTTGTTGATGAGGAACACGGTATAGAAGACCCTTGGAAACTTGACTCGATGTTGTCCTCTTCGGATGGTGTCATCACCCAATCGGTAACGATGGCGAGTGAAGCGGTGATTCTTGGAACACCAACACTTCTTGTGAGCAGGGCAAAACGAGGATTCCTCGACCGGTTGGAACGTGATGGTGCACCTTTGTTTCGATGGCAAAAACCTTGCGAAGGTGACGAATGGCTCAATCTTAAAGCTCAATTTCTTGCTGGAATTCATTTGACTGACGCTCTTGAAGAAATGCCTTGGCCAGAGGCATTGAACCAATTTAATGCACTTTTCACTGCTGATGTTGAAGAGCAAACAACGCAGCACCAATGATGCCAGCAGTGTCCACAAATGTTGCTTTTTGGAATGGCACTTGACATTCAATCAGATAACAAAAATGACTCCATTCATTGCAAATTGCCCCTCCAAGAACGACACGTTGAGCATTGGTTCGTTCGATGAAATGTTGAAGGACGATGTTAAAATCAAGAATCCATTGATGATAATCGAGATTTCGGATCATTTTTGCTCTCCCACTGGCGTATGTTTCCAAATTTTCAACTCTGCCTGGAAATCGCTCGAGTCCGAGGTCTCGATGGGGTTGTAAGACGCCATTTTCGACAACTCCTGTTCCAAGTCCAGTACCAATGGTCACCATCAGCATCCGCCCTGCTCCATCTTTTCCACATCCCAAATGATATTCACATAATGCTGCAGCGTCAGCGTCGTTGAGCAAATAGACGGGCTGGGACTCGGTTGCAAACGCTTTTGCAGCATCAAAACCATGCCAAGCCTTGCCTAAGTTGGGTGCAGATTCGACCCTCGTTGCCTTTGTCATTCCAGGAAAACCAATACCAATAGGCAGGTGAGATGGAAACTCCCTCAATCCCGTTCGAATATTTTGAATGATTTCATCTTGACTGGAATCAAGGTCGTGAGCAAAGCGGATGCCTTCCCCTTGAATCTCACCAGTTGATGTATCAACGCAGGCGATTCGACAACCTGAGCCACCGATATCGATGCCAATGGCGAG
>JAYNJV010000065.1:3250-5712 GCA_038110525.1 Candidatus Poseidoniales archaeon
AGGTGGTCTCCAGCGAGTTGAATTGAACCACTGAGGATGTTTGAAATGGGCCAAAAGCGAGCATCGGAAGCATCGTCTCCAGCATGTGGTTGACACTCTGCGTCGACTTGAATCTCATACACCACGCTGACGATGTGTTTGCGGGGATCTCGTTTTGGGTCACCCATGACCATGAGCAAGCGAGGTTGTTGACCATCAAGACCAGCCTCTTCTTTGAGTTCGCGTAGTGCAGCATGTTCAGGTGTTTCACCTTGATCGACAAACCCTCCAGGTAAAGCCCATGCCCCCTGCATGGGTGGAAATTTACGTTGAATGAGAAGGATTTCATCACCTCTGCGAACCGCAGCATCAGCTGCAAGTGCTGGATTAAGCCAACCTTGACACTCGTCACACACCGTCATTTACTCACCAAATCGTCTCGAGCGGTCTTGATAGGTTCGCACGGCTTTGAGGAGGTCGCGTTTTTGAAACGAAGGCCAAAACACATCTGTGAAATACAATTCCGAATAGGCCATTTGCCAAAGTAAGAAGTTGGAAATACGTTCTTCACCACTTGTTCGAACCACGAGGTCAGGGTCGGGCATATCTGCTGTGTACAGTCGACTTGAAACCGCATGTTCATTAATTTCTTCAAGGGATAATGTGCCATTTTTGTAATCCTGAGCAATGGATTGAATTGCAAAAATTAACTCCTCGCGACTACCATAAGCAAGACATACTGTAAAGACGAACTGGTCGTAGGATGCCGTTTTTGATTCTGCATAATCGATGGCGTCTGTGACTATTTTTGGAAGTAAATCACGTCGACCAATGATTTGAACACGGACTTTATTTTCATGAATACGAGGATCATCTGCAATTTCTCTAAGCCCCTCGTTGTACAGGTTGAACAGCACATCAAGTTCCTTTTGGTCTCGGTTGAGATTTTCGGTTGAAAGTGCGTACACCGTTAACCATGGAATATTGAGTTCCAAGACCCAGTCGAGCACACGTTCAAGTTTTTGCTTTCCAATACGGTGACCAACTTCTGTGTTGAGGTTCGATGTCCATGCAAATCTTCTGTTGCCGTCCATGATGATGGCAAGATGATTGACTTTGACTGGGTGTTCATTGATTTCACGAATTAATCGGGCATCGAGGGCTTGGCCAAGAGCGTCGCCTACTCGGTCAGAAATACCCATTGCTTCGCCCCCACAGAGCAGGGTGACAAAGAGAGCGTTTCATATCTCCCATTGTGAAACTTCGCAATCAACAGCCTTCTAAATCACCAAGTGGGCCATGATGCATGGGCAACGAGGCATGGTGGCCAATTGGGTTGACCTCTTCAACCTTTGAAGATGTTGTCGCCAATGCACGCTTCCCCACTCAATGGGGTTTTATCGATTGCTGGGACTATACGGTTGTCGAAGACCCACAATGGTGGAAGGGCGTGTTCGATGCAGGTCAACCTTGGGGTGAATGGCCGCAATCTATCGAAACCATCACCCTGCTCAAGCACGATTCATCCGGCGTCCATTACTCCATTGACGACAAGTACCGCGTGCTTGTATCACCTCTGCTTCATACCGCCGTTTTGTCAACATTGGCCAGATACGCTCCGTGGGAACAAGCCCTTGCCAATGTGGGAGTTCTGTTACCCGTGTCAGGAATTCTTCTCAATGATGCTGATGCCGTTCTCGTCTATCCAATGTACAAAGAAGAACAAGACACTTCGTTTGTTGATATTCGAAATTTCATTCAAAGAATGTCTTCAGCGCATGAAGCACTCGCTGAATTCGCAACGCCAAACACCGAACGAACATGGAATGCCGACCTCAATTCACTTGAGGAAAAAATGGAAACCAGCACGTTGTGGAGAGCCCCTCACAGCGCAGCCACACAAGGCATACCCAACATTCGTTTGGAAACACATTCCAAGGTGATGTGGAAAGGACGAGATTTTTTGCTTGCTTTACCACATGATTTAACACAATCACTTTTGGTTAAATCCGACCGCATTCCAAGTTTGGCCTTGTTGATGATGACCGAATTCAAGTGGGAGTACACACAAGGAGTTTCAGGCAAAGACCAGGAAGTCATTTTTGATACGTGGTCGTCCATCGTGCCTAAAAAATGGTCAAGTCAAAAGGCACTCGCAACTGCAAACGGTGGTGCATGGATTTGGAGATACCATGCTTGTTTACTCCAACTTGCCTACGCAATTGCGTTCAAGGATACCATGCTTGAAATGCATTGTCGCGGTTGGCTCAAACACGTTTCTCGAATTCAGGCTAAATTATCCACTCGCCAGATGATCAAGATTTGGATTTGGGTTGCAGTTACCCTTTGGGTCATTGCATATTTCGGATGGAAGTTAGAGATGTTCTCTCCGATTATCGCAGTTGCAGTCTCTCTTGTTGGCGTTGGCCTTACCGGTTTATCGAGATGGCTGTTTCAGCGTCAAATCATTCCGCCCTACGAAA
>JAYNJV010000066.1:0-5394 GCA_038110525.1 Candidatus Poseidoniales archaeon
TTGAGGTTCTCATGAACCCAAACTCAAACAGCTGGAAGAATTCCAATTCGTGCAAGTCCAGCCCAAATTGGGTCGAGGAAAGCAGGGAGGAATCGGTGTCGTAGATAGACTGCTGCAGCGAGTGAAATCTTCTGAACGGGGTTGAGTTTGACTCTCGTTGTGAAGACGTCACCTTGTTGTTTCTCAATTTGTCTCAAAATTTTGTCATAAAAAGCGATCATTGCGGCAGGCGAATATCGCGTCCTTCGAGGAAGCAGAGGAAGCAATTGCCTCGCTTCTTCCAAATAGGTTCGAGCACGCTTTGCATAATGATGACAATATGGTTCCCAGTGTTTGTTGACCACAATTCTACCCTCCAATTCCTCGGCAGTCATTTTGTTGCGTTCAAGTTCATCAAGAGGCAAGTAAATTCGATCACGTTGAATATCCTCGCCTACATCTCGAAGGACATTGGTAAGTTGCATGAAAATACCCCATGATTCGGCGAATTTTTTGGCACGAGGGTCTTCATACCCATAGATTTCAATGCACATTAAACCAACCACGGAGGCGACTCTGTAGCAGTAAAGATACAATTCCTCAAATGTGCGGTATCTGTTGTGGTAGAGGTCATCTTCCATTCCAGTGATGAGGTCATCAAAGTGTTGTTTTGAGATGTTATATCGCTCGACAGTATCTTTGAGTGCCAAGAATACAGGGTCAGTCGAATACACTTCTGTGTAGCAGGTTGAAAGCTTCTTTCTAAAGAAAAATAATTGTGAGATTTTCTTTTCATACGCTTCAGTATCGATGATAGTCGAAAGGTCTTGGAGACTTTCGAGTTGTTCTCGGTATTCAACGGCTTCAGGGTCAAGAGCACCTTTACTTCCGGGAAAGCGGTCACTCCAATCGCCGTCAGCAATGTCGTCTGCCCTGCGGCAGAATGCGTAAATGGCACACATTGCGAAACGTTGCTCATCTGGAAGGTATTTGAAAGAATGATAGAAGTTACCTGCTTCTCGCATGGTCAATTCTTCACAATATCTGTAAGCCAATTTGTAAAGTTCGTGTGGTGGGTTTTCAGACCAAATGGGGGCATCAAGATGTGCAAATGGGTCGACGAGTTCATTCTTCTCTCCAACTATACCAATGAATTGAGCACCTTCCCTGATGGCTTCCATTGCAGTAACGCTCACCGCTTTGACTGCGTCTTTAGCGAGGGTCACACCAGCGCGGAATCGAGAAAGAGTCGTTGGCTTTGATGGTTCAGAGGCCACCGTCGACCGTGCATTCCCTTTGAGCGGGAAGAGCAAGTCTAATGGTTTCCTGCGTTCTAACATCCCGACCATTTTATCCTATGCGTCTTCCTTTTTGATTCCTTTCTTTATGTGGGCTTTCATTTTCCTGCAAAGACAGTGTTCGAATATGACGGAAAAATGAGGTCTTTATTTCTTTGAAATTTTCTTCCATTTTCGCTTTGCATAGAAAAGCAGTCTTGCTTGTCGGAGTTTACTTACTTTTGGCCGTTTGCTCCAAGTATTGTATTTTTGCTTTCGAATTGATTTGAGAATTTCTTCTCCCCCGAGTGTGAACATCTCAAGGTCAACAGCGAGGTGCGGGTCAACCTTTCCCCACAATGCTTTACCTTTGTCGAAGAGGTTCTGGGCACGGTCGACTTCGTGTTTTAGAATTGAAATCCATCGCTCGTCATAGACCATATTGTTGTAATCTTCGAGAGTATAATTGTGTTTTTCCATTGTTTCAAGCGGTAAATACCGACGCCCTTGGGCCAAATCTCTTCGGATATCTTGCCAGTGATTTGCGAGTTGAAGTGCTGTACATGTGGCATCGGATATCGTTCTCAATTCATCGTCATCATGCCCGTAGACATACAAAAACAGATGGCCAACCGGGTCTGCTGAGTGAATACAATATTCTTGAAGCTCATTCCATGTTGAATACTGTAACCGTTCTTGGTCCCACATAAACGCAGTGATGAGTTTTTCATAGGGTTCAATAGGAATGTTGTATTTTTTCGAAGTGTGTGCTAATGCAATTAAAATTGGGTGTTGGGGTTGGCCTGACCAGTTTCCTTCATGTGCAATACGTAAATCCTCAAGCCATGTTTTGAGTAAGAGCATGCGTTGGTCTGGTGGAAATGGTGCATCATCGCCTAAATCATCGCCATATCTGCAGAATGCGTACACATTCTGAATGTGTTGTCGTACTTCGATGGGTGTAAAGTGATTGGTGATAATGAAATTTTCATAATGTGCTTTTGCTATCTTCTCACAATATTTTTGGGCATCGTTGAGGTTTTGATGAAGACCCCATCCTGCTAATTTGACGGCGTCACCATCGATGGTATGTTCGCCCCAGTCAAATTTTTCGGACATGGTCACATTCTCCATTCGCCAATATGATCATCCTTTCGAGTTGGTGGCTCCGGCCATCCGTTCCAATTTGAATCAGGATTCCAATTGATGCCAAGGATATGGGCAGCAGCAGAACAACCTGAGCGAATTGCTCCTTCCATTGTGCTGGGCCATTTTGTTGCTGTATAGCATCCTGCTAAGGCAATTGAGGGATGAATATGATCTGGCAGTGGCCTTGAATCATATGTTCCTGGTCGGGCTGCAAAAGTTGCTTTTGGCATGCGAACTATGAGAGTCTCTACGGGTAAATTGTCCTTGGTTTCTGGAAACATTCGACTCAATACTCTTTGCAATTCAAGCAAGATGTCTTCATCATCCATCTTCAATAAAGCATCAGCATGACTTACTGGCACGGAGAGCCATTGAATTCCAGGTGCTACTGGTTCTTGCAATTCATGATTTCGATTAAACACCATTTGAATGAGGGGTTCACCAAGGACAGCGGCGAAAGAAAATGTTTTAGGGGATTTCTCTCCTCTATAGAACGCGTGAATCCCCATCAATGCTGTGTACTGAATTCGTTCAAATATCTCCAATTTATCTTTTGATGTTGAAAGAATTGAACCTGAAGATTCCAGCAGTTTTCTTGTAATGTGTGGTGGTGTTGCAAGCACTGTTTTTTTGCTATGGAAGACTTTGGCATTGGTGCTTACAGTACATTCTCCTAAAGTATCAACTTCAATGCTGTTGACGGATGACGAAAGATGAACATCGACACCTGCATCTTTTAATGCCGCGAGGATTTCATTTTGGAAAATATGCGAGAGATGATGTTGAAAGCACGCCACATCAAAGGCTTCATTTGAACCAAAAATTCCTGTCTTGTAGAGCATACAACCTTGAGCTGCACTCGCTTCTTTGACATCGATATTGAGTGCTGCTAAGATGAAAAATCCCCAAAATTTTTCGATTGCATCTTGAGTTTGTCCATGTTCGATGAGCCAATCGTAAAAACTGACTTCATCAAGCCCCCAAACGTCTTGCTCGGTCATTTTATCCAATTTTTTGACAACTTTCCTCATGGCTATTTTATCCTTGAGACCTAAAAATGGAAATTTCAGCATCGATCCGACCATATGATTTGGCGGACTCAACTTCCCTGATTGAATTGAAGCAAATTGCTGAGTTTTTGGGTCAAAAAATGGTAAAACCGTTTTGCGTTGCATTTTCATTGACCTCGAAGCATTGCAACGAAGTAAGAATTGAAAAAAGCGAGAATAAATTCTGAAGGCAGCATGCTGGCAGTTGTCCATTTGAAAATGAAGGCGAGGATGTTCGACGCTCGCGACTCTTCCACCAAGAAATCGTCGTGCCTCAATGAGGGTCACTTGTTTGCCAGCATCTGCAAGTGCAAGGGCACTGGAAACACCAGCAAGTCCTCCACCTACAACGATGACATCATCGCTTTCCATCGACTCCCACCATTGAAAGCCAAGAAGAAGGTTTAGAAATAGTCATGGTAGGAGGATGTATGTTGGGTCTTCTTCTTAACTAAATATCACAATGCTTTAGTCTAAGGAGTTTGACCACCGAACAGGGGAGGGCGAAGCGTGAATTGTGGCTCATGTAACGAGATGATTCCCGACGACAGCATGTTTTGTCCAGAGTGCGGGGCTCGACAAGACAACTCGATTGCAGGGTCATTCCAGCCCTCTATGCCACAACGAGATTTTGAGCCAGTCGCTGGTATGAATGCAAGAATGCAACAAGAAGCAAACATGGGTGCATTCCCAAACATGCAAACTGACCAATTCCAAAACATGGCACAGAATATTCAGCAAAATCCAAATCTTCCACCAAATATGTACCAACAAAACCAGATGGGGTTCCCAAATCAAAATATGCCAATGGGCAATCCAAACATGATGGGTCGACCACAAAATGTCGTTCCAATGAACAATCAAATGATGAATGTACCATCCTCACAACCTTCTGACATGCCGAAAGGGGCAAGAGGCCCGAGCCTTGGAAGTGGCGCTATTCCTCATGCAAACAGGAACCAATTTGACCCATCCCATTCTGGTGGAACGATGATCGCTCACAACCCAGAAGTTTCACAAACTGATGCAATGGTCAATCGACTTGCTGAAGCCGAAAGAGCAGTGAAGGATGAACGACGCTCACAGTGGTTGAATATGAACCAAAATGCTGCGTCAGATGTGTTGTCAAGTCTTGGCGGAGATGTTCCTCAACACTTGAAAAGCAAAGGAGCATCAGAAGTGAATGCTGCACAAATTCTTACTGGTGTGAACGCAGATGATGCACCGAACGATGCATTGCTTCGACGAATGGCTGAAGTTGCATCGAGAAGAGTTGCTCGAAAACGTGGGGTTGCCGTTGAATCTCCTCAAGTCAAACTCGTTGATGATATTCTTACAGTGAATTTGACCTATGTCGATGACGGGAGAGTACTCGATACGCCCGAAGATTTAACCCAAGCCTTTGAACAAGCCATTCAAACTGAGATTGCCCTCAAGGGCTACGATTTCACAGCTGAAATTCAACTCTTTAGGAACAAAGATGGTAAAACAGAAAAAATTGGAGAAGATGAATCCGATGAAGAAATGTTTGCATGTGAAATGTGCGACGGGTTTGTCAAAGAATCAGACCCTAAGTGCCCTCATTGCGGTGCCATGTTTGAGGATGAAGATGAACCAGAACAATCATCTCCTGCTCCAAGAAGGGGAGGTAGCCCTCCTGGCCCTAATCGTGGGGGACCCCCCGGCCCGAGCAAATCTGGCGGTCCTCCTGGTCCAAGTCGTGGAGGACCCCCTGGCCCGAGCAAATCAGATGGTCCACCCGGTCCAAAGACAGGCGGACCTCCCGGCCCGAGCAAATCTGGCGGCCCCCCCGGTCCAAAGAAAGGCGGTCCTCCTTCAGGAGGTCCCGGCGGTGGTCCTCCGGGCCCAAAGAAAGGCGGCCCTCCCGGCCCAAGCAAATCTGGTGGCCCTCCTTCAGGAGGTCCGGGCGGTGGCCCTCC
>JAYNJV010000067.1:0-1082 GCA_038110525.1 Candidatus Poseidoniales archaeon
ATGTTTCATTTCCTTTCAAAGAACGAAAATGCAGACAGTATCGAAGCCCGATTTTTGATTCGACCAAATCAACTTCTATCGGCTGGCGTCATCGCACTTTTGGTCGTCGTCGGGCTTGAAACCGCTTATGTCATCTCCGACCCACCAGAACCTCTTGACGCTGGAGCCAACTCGGGTGCATTGTACCAACTTGACATCGCAACGAGCACCGTTACCTATTCGGAAATTTTTGACCTCGATGACGGAGAGTCGGTTGATTTCGAAACCAACATTGCCGAGTGGGGGCTTTCAGAAGATGCTGGGGCGATTTATCAAATTCAATTCCAAATTCTCTACTCCGATACAAGAGATAACTCCGGACAAAACATCTGTGATATTGTGACGACCACTCCCGATTTTGATGGGGTTGAAGGACCGCTTGAAGCGGTTGTCGCCGACCAACAAACCAACGAAGAGTGCGATAACCCCGTGATGGTTGCTTATGTCTACCAAACCTCACTCGATGCTATCATCACCAACTCAACTGGACCGAAGTCAACGATGAACGCTTACACCTCACAACTCATGGATCAATCCCCAATGCAAGGTGAATTCATCATCACGCTCTCGCTTGAGACTCAAACACTCACCTTTTTCACCAACGACGCTGGCGAGACCATCGAAGTCATCGTTACTGTCGACTATGTTCAGAGTGTGGGCAAACCAACACCGGTTGCTTAACCCAACGAGTAACGCTTGCCTTGCCTACCAACATCCCATCCAAGTTGTTTGACTTGGGAGTATTCTTTGCCTGAAGTATCGTACAGGGGATTGGTATGATTGAGATGAATAAATTCGATTTCAGGGTCACCATGTTGTCTTTGCCCGAGCATGTCAATCGTTTCACAAACGGGTGGATGTGGTACCTCCGCTTGTACGCGATGGGATAACTCATCGAGGCTCCAAAAAGTCCCATCGATGAGAGCGATGTCAACGCTTAGCGAAGCGAACCACGACCGAATATCTTGTTCCTGCAGAGTTTCTTTCCATGTGTCGTGGTCTGGTAAATAGAGGAGGGTTTTGCTCTTCGTTCGCACCAAAAA
>JAYNJV010000067.1:1182-2763 GCA_038110525.1 Candidatus Poseidoniales archaeon
ACTGGATAGGCTTCGTCCACCGATGAAACGTCTATGCAGCAGTCTTTGTTGCATCCCGGTTGCGGTCTGCCTCCATCTTGAGCGATACCAAGCAGAACTGCTTCGACCATGTTGATGGTACAAGGTCAAATTTCATCAATTCTTCACTTCATGTGAATG
Organism: Candidatus Poseidoniales archaeon; assembly: GCA_038110525.1. Taxonomy (GTDB): domain Archaea; phylum Thermoplasmatota; class Poseidoniia; order Poseidoniales; family Poseidoniaceae; genus Poseidonia. The sequence goes on from JAYNJV010000067.1 coordinate 1,342, forward strand.
AAACAAATAGTGACAATATCTCTCTATTCTTGTGATTGCTCGAAGAGAACATCATGAGCAATTTGTCGAATATCAACATTCCACCGTTCAAAAATTGGCATGTCCATTGGTTCAATTCCGTGAACCGCATGAAGCCAAATGAGTGCCCCGGTATCGATAGCAATTTGACCAGCATGTCCTTTTGCATCAGTGAAGATCGAAGTTGCCTTTTCGCCCGTGAGTTGTTCAACATCATCCTTTAATTCACCAGCTTCAAACATATCTCGTAGTTGATACATCACAGCACCGTGATGAAAATTGAACACATCGGTTGTTGGAAAGTCAGAACTCAAATTCGATGAAAGATTCATCCATGCATTGAAAGCAACGTCGGTGTTGTTCCTGTATTCAGTTCCATTTTCATATTCGCCTGGGAAATCTTTCCACGGCATGGCTAATCCAATTCGAATGTTAGGGTTTTTCTCCACTGCATACGTCGTAAAATTCCATATTGCAGCATCGGATTGAAGTCCGTTTTCGATGAACTCTATGCTACAACAAATCATAATCAACACATCAATTTCTCCTGTGTCCAAATACGCTTTGATGTTCTTGCGATGTTCATCGTCTTCCCACAACGCATCTGGAGCTCCAGAAGCCCCTCCACTGAATTCAATCAGCGAAGAATGGTTGGAAAAATCTGAGGCTATTGCATAATCTTCCAAGGTTTCAGCAAAGACACGACCAAAACTATGTCCAATGTAGAGGACATTGTAATCCTCAGCATTGACTTCAATTGGAATTGCTTTTTCCTTGCCATCTCGTAAACATCCGGATAAAGAGATTGCAAGGATGAACATTGCAATGAGAATCGCTCCTTTTTTGTTCATGATTTTTTTTCCTCACAACTTATCAAATATTTCTTTCGACCTCGTTTTTTCATTGATAAAGAATGTGTTTTTTTAAAAAAATTTTGTCAAATCGTTGTACCAAATCGGTTAATAGGGGGCGATTCAGGATTCAAAACATGTGGACTGATGAACAACTATTGGGGCAAGGTTGGACACAAGAACAAATCGATCAATGGAGAATTGACCAAGGAATTCAAGTTGAAACGGTCACATCTGTTGTAGCGGCCACGAATGCTCTGCCTGAGATTGTCGAATCGAAACCCGGCTCAGTTGACGCTGGAGCGGCAACATTCTTGCACAACAAGACCCAATTCATTCTCGTTGTGTGTATGCTCATCGTTGCACCACTTTCCTTGTATTCTTCCATGTTTGCCGAAGGTCCTCAAGGACCCGCTGGACAAGAAGGTCGGCAAGGTGAAAATGGTACAGCAGGTTCAAGTTTTCACCTCGTTCAATCTTCTTCGGATTTACCAGTCTGTGATGCATCCATACAAAATCAAATTTTCTTTGTTGCCAATGATTCTGGCTTCGC
>JAYNJV010000067.1:2863-5315 GCA_038110525.1 Candidatus Poseidoniales archaeon
ACAACCTTCTCCGTCTCTCAAGTGGTAGATATGAACGTAGGTTCTGGTAACAGCGCTCCATCAAATTTCGTCACAGTGAACTCAACAATGTATTTCACTGCAAGTGCAGGAGGGAGTGCAGAATTATGGTCTCTTGACATGAACGGAACATTGACTTCAGTCTACTCGGGTACTGTCCTCGGTCTAAAAGCCGTGGGAAGTCACCTCATGTTCCTCGGTAGCGACGCTTCGGCTGGACTTGAACCATGGATATTCAATCCAGCAAACACCACGGCGTGGAGAATTGCGGATATCAACCCTGGAACTTCGGGTAGTTTTGCAGGACAATTCACCTTGTTGGGTACGACAGTGTATTTTTCAGCCCGTGATGGTGCTGGTGTGTTTGACCTTTGGGCGTATGAGCAATCAAATTCCAGCGTTTGGAAAGTCGATGATGGTTCAGGGCCGACAGAGATCGTCGTCGTTGGTTCTCATCTCTATTATGCCACCTCCAATGAATTGAGAATGTACAATACAACCTCCGGCATCTCCTATGATATCGATATCAACCCAGGAGTTCTTGCTTCAAGCCCTTCAAGTTTGGTCGTTATGGGAACGTCGATTTACATGTCTGCAAATGATGGAAGTGTTGGAAAAGAATTGCAGGTCTATGAAACAACAAACAATTCAACATGGACGGCTGCAGATATTCGGACGGGTGTTGCAGCAAGTTCACCTTCATACATTACCGTCATGGGTACAAGATTGTACATGCAAGCAACATCAGGCTCGTACTTCGAATTGTGGGTTTACGATACTGTCAACAACTCCTTTTGGGAAGTATCGAATATTCAATCCAGCTCTGGAAGCAATGGTCCTGAAGATTTGACGGCACACCAATACACCATCTATTTCTCAGCTAACGATGGCACGACAGGTGAAGAATTGTGGGCCCATAATGCGGTGAATGGAACGACGTGGCAAGTTGTCGACTTGGACCCATCGGGTGGATATGTCGGTGAAATCTATCTTCATGGTGGCAATATCTTCTTCGCCAGCCAAGATGGAACGACAGGAATTGAACTGTGGCAACTCATCTTCTCAAGGACGGTCACCTTTGTTTAATGCCATCTCTTTTTGAGGAATGGTGGCACGAAGAAGTCAAACCATAGCGCTGTTTCGGGCTGTTTGGCGAGCATATGGCAGGTCCTTCGAAAGTCGAAATGGAAGGACAAAAAAAGCAACGTATTCGGATGCGAGGCACCAAACAAGCCAACGAGGCAACAGCCAAAAAAATTCGAAAACAACTCGATGAATTGCTTGAAAACCCTCGCGTTGCCTTGCCTGAAATGAGGTTTCACGGCCGATTATCATGGGGAAGAAAAGACCCTGTGACCAAAAGTTTAGAGAAATTTGAATCGGTCATTCGACATAAAAACGATGTGAAATGGCTCACCAAGAAGATGGTTGCGAAGCGAGAAGATTCGCTTGTCAAGGCCTTTGCAGGCTCTCTTCGGGCAGCCCACGATGATGATATTTCGCTGGTTGGTAATTTCAGTTCGGGCAGTTTTGGATCTGCTTCCTTTATTCGTCGCGGTGATGGAAAACAGGGCTATCTTGCAGGCATTCAAAATTTCAATCACCTCACTTTGCGACTCTTTCCTTGGGAAGATCATGCCCGTCATGGCATGTTTTTCTTTAGCTGGGAAGGCGGATTTGTCTGTACAGGCCCACACCCGAATGTTCCTGAGGGTTGGCTTGAAGATGTGCTTAAACGGTCTCGGTTCTCGTTTCATTCTTCAAATCACGACGGTGTCGAATACTTCGTAACCTCGGGTATTGATAGTGAGTGTGTTGCTTCGTTATCGCCAACCGGACAGGGGTATGTTGTCCTTAAATTCCATCATGGTCCACGGGTAGCCATTGGGTTTGACCAGTTCGAGGACAACAAAAAGAAAGAGACATCGTTTATCCATCACCTCGCACTCTCAATGCTTCCACCACGATTGTCTTCAATTCTTGACATCGATACAGTATGGTATCCAAATGGCTGGGATTCGAATGAAAGTTTACCAGAACAATGCCAACAAAACACCAACTACGTCCTCAACGGATGGCAAGGCCTTACCCATAACGAAGGTACCGTGGCAGAAAGTTTGCAAAACGCCATCATCGGCGGCATTGACCGTGGCGTATTGATTGGAAACCATTGGTTTGATGGTGAAAATATAGACGGCATTCGAGAACAATTTTCCTCTGTTCACGGGTCAAAAGATGAGCAAGAATTAGCATGCGAGTTGTTGCTCGACGCCATTGCTTCCCCTCACGAGGAATCGGGACAACTGTTCATTGGCGTGAAGGGAAACATCGTCAAACAAGATGGAGGCACATTACGAATTCACACCGATGCTCACTGCAATGACATCTTGACGGCGCTGTGGGAGCACCATGGACAAGCGGGCCTCAAGGCTCT
>JAYNJV010000068.1:0-5089 GCA_038110525.1 Candidatus Poseidoniales archaeon
TTGCACGAATTGGAATTCTTCCAGCTGTTTGAGTTTGGGTTCATGAGAACCTCAATCAATGGGTATGGATTCATGCGTTCACAAGAATGTTAATAGCACCCACATTTATACTCTTTCTTAAGAATAATGTTGAATGCAAAAAACTTTGATAGGCATCGACATCCACTTGGGTTTTGCATTTCTTATGGTGGTGACTCACTCGTAGTAGAGCCTGCGCTTAACAGGTAATTACTTTGTTTACATCCAAGTCTGTGTCATCTGTGAGGTTGGTCCTCGGTCATCCTTGTTTTTCATCTCTAAAAGAAATCCAATCCACTGAGTGACGTTTTTTATGGTCGAGTTCAAAAAGCTTGTAAGATTTACCCAATCCATGCATTTTCTTCCAGAGGCCTTTGGTATTGATTCCATTTTCTCTCACAATGTCAACGAATAGTTCCCAAGCTCTGGGGTCGGCTCTGATAATGTTCAACAGAGGCCTCAAATTCTCGAAATTAGCATGTAGTTTTTTTACCTCGTCCACTATGTAGGTCTTTGGAAGTTGAGATAAAATCTCCTCGGTAGCAAGTTCCGGCCAAGCAATTTGATAGACTCCGCTTGATATTTTCGAGGTTGTTCCACAATATGCCAGCATTGGCACCCCAGTTGTTGGAAACACCAGCTTTGTAATGGCGAATACCCGACCCGGAACACCAGCGGTGAAATATTGACTGGCCTCGGTCATTGCTTTACATTCAACAACATACACTTTGCCTGAGCTCGCATCAAAAGCTACCGAATCAAACTCAACCGAGTGCAGGCATTGGTGAATAGATCGAATTTGTTTTCGGTTAAATTCGGTTTTGAGTAAAAATTCAAACGCTTGATGGCGCTTTTCTTCGTAGTCCTCAAGTTCGTCAATATTGAGTATGGATTCCTTGTATTCTGTCAGTGGCCCTCTTCCGTGCTTGTCTTGAGCCAATCGAGCGGTGATGGTAAAAAATGCGGCTCCAGCAGCACGGGAGAACGATGGTGTAATCAATCTCGGACCGAGGTAGGTTTCCGAGACAGTTGACCAGGTTGACATCATGTGCGTTACGGCTTCTTCAAGCCAGTATCCTTGGACTAGGTTGATGTTCTTTCTAAGTTTTTTTGAAATTTCACCTACCTTTGGGAAGACCCCTCTATTGCTGACTTTCTTTCTTGTTCCTATCCAAATCTCCCCAATTTTTGGGTCTCCTTTGACCTCGTAATCAATAATATAGCCGCTTGACAACCAAACCCGTTCCCTTAGATTCAATGGTGTCATTTGTGGAGTGAGATTCCCTGTTGAAATATTCAAGGTTTGATTGTTTTGGATTTGCAACACGATGTTTGGGTTGCGGTGATTATTATGCAGCTCTTGGATCAGTGTTGCGACCTGTATTTTCGTACCTGAAGTGACATCAACGGTGTCCTCGGAGGCGATTGAATTCGCGAGATCCGAGGTAATTCCCTCTGCTGTAAGAAAACTTACCTTTTCAGAATCAATGCCATCCCACTCCCAATTTTGTTTCCAAAACATGTCTGGCCATCCATATTCTTCTTCTTCCTCTTCGACATGGTACCGTGGGGAACCAGTCAACCACGTTTTGAATCGGGCAAGATTTTCGAGATGCGTTGGATTGAAATCTTCTAGCCCAAGAATCAACACCACAGCGTTTTCAAAATCGATGGTTCGCAGAGCATTGGCTGTAGGCGTTGGGTCGTTTCTGTTGAAGATGGTGTAAAGAGTTTTGATTTTCTCTTCCATTTTCTATTCCTCCTCGTCCAATGGTATTTCGTGCCTGATGAAGGGCGGCAAAACGGCTCTGTTTGGGGACCTTAATGCACCTTTGATACTGTAACTTGCGCCGTTCTTACCGAAATCTTCGGCGAGTTGTAGCAGTTCACCAATAAGAATTTGGTCTTCGTTTTTTACCTGGTTTTTTAGGTTCTTGGAAAGTGAGTGAATTTCATCTTCTCTGTTTGCTCGTCTAAGCCAAGATGTTCCGGTAAAAAATAACCTACCCGTATGAGCATCGAACCGTGGTTGTACATTTACAAATTGTTGATCCCCTTTGCGTAATGTCTCATTAAAGTGCCATCCTCGGGTGGCAAGGATGTGATTCAATACGATTCCATTCAAGAGATGTTCGTTTTCGACATTATTCTGCCTCACGATGAGCCGGAGGGGAGAATCTAGCAGTGAAACGATTGTTGCTTCAGGTGCTTGTGCAACAAACGGGAGGATTGTTTGTTTTGCCCCCGCCGTGACAAAAATGGAAAAATCATTTTTATGCTCTGAGCAAAATTTCTTCGCGTATTCAACAATGCTTGCCGGATCGCTGATCGAGGGAATTTCGTTTATCTCCACATTGATTTCGGGAAACGCGAGTTTACTGAATTTAGAAAACATAACGGCTTTGCCCTTGTTTTCTCCTGTGTAAAAGAACACTAAGTTATCGTACTGTCCTGAGTGAAGAAGGGCCAAACTCGGCACGGCCGAGTCTCCTAGGATTGCCAAAACAGTGTTTGCCATGCAAGATCTTGATTCCATGACCATGATAAAAGATTTCATATTCGATATTGGATTCTATTCAAACCCATTAGGACCAGCCATGAGTCGAGTCAAGCAACCCTTAACGGCAAAAATAACCATGTTCACATCGTCTTCACTTGGAATCGGTACAGCCTCTTTCGCATGAACACCAACGATTCTTTGTTTATTGATGATATTCCAGATATCCTTGATGGATGGATCCAAATATACCTCTCCCTCTCTCAGGGCTTTTATTTTCAACCCTACTCCAGCCTGTTCGTCTACCGATAATTGATTTACTGATATCATCTGATTCAGCACTTGCTCCAACACTCTACCTGCCATTGTAAGACAGGCACGATATGACCCCGAATTTGCACAATCGATCATTTCTTTGATATCGTGCCTGATGTCTTCGGGATTCGAGAAATGTTGCTCCAACTGGTTGTCTATTTCCTCAATCCAATTAAATACAAAAATAATCGGATTACTGGCTTCATCCAATTTCTTCTGTTTTTCTTCTTGTCGCTTTCCAAGGAATCTTTCAGTTCTCGCTTTCTCTTTACTAACAAACTGTTTTGCAAAATCTGCTTGCAGTGGATAGTATTCATTTGTTTCAACATGACCCGGACCGAAGGCTTCCTTTTGACCAATCTCAAGCCAATGCAACAAATATTCAGGACGGTTGATGGGTGGAGCAATGCCATCATTCCTTAGTTGGAAAATTTCCAAATGACTTCCTAGCATCGGTCCGTGGTAATCAGCTGGATTGTAATCATATACCGAGCTAGTCTTGTATATCGATTCATAAAAACGGAGTGCCTCAGGAAAATGTAACTGGAATGAGAATTTCTCAAAGGATATCGGATGCTTCGGTCCGTCTCCCATGTAACTGGCAAATCACTTGAAAGTATAATTGATACGGTCCTCGAAATTTCACTTATTTTCGTTTAACTAAATGGCCCCGGGAATCCTGAACGTGAGGGGGCCCTTACGTTCAGAATGAGTGAGACGGTACCCACTCGTCCGCCTACGGACGTTTGGGTTCGACCTTGGCACCCACTCGACCGAGCAGTGGGCTATTTTTGAATACTGCCCACAGAGAACCCTTGAAGAATTGAAATGAAGTGATATGGGTTAACATACAAACCCATTCATTTTTTTCAAAACTAGACAATTACTGAGATTCTTAAAGAAAAATCACAAGGGTATCCCTCGTAATAACTTGCGTCTTGATCGGTTCCATATGATGAGGTGTAACTCATTGTCCATTGGTTAATGATTGAGTCAAAAGTGAGCGTGATTGTGATGTCAGAAGTATCAGGCCCCCCCAAATCTAATCTTTCGTCGGCATTCCATGAATCAGAGTCATATCCAGATATTTGAATTTCTAAAAATTCACTAGAATCATCCCAATCATAAATGAGGGCTCCGCTAGCATCTAGTTGCTTGACATATGTATCGAGGAAAATTTGAGTAGAAGAATATGAAACTGTCTGATTATTATGGCTCATATAGAATTCAAAATATGGGTCTGGAGCCGACCAAGAATCTCCAAAGTTCGCCTGAAAGCCAAACTCGAGTAATACCTGAACATCTGCAAGTGGATCCACATCAAGACTGTCTTCTATCCCATCTGCGTCGGTATCTGCAAGCAGTGGATTGGACTTAGTCGTCAAGACTTCATACCCATCGCTAAGTGAATCCTCATCCGAGTCAAACTCATTCGGTTCAGTTAGATATTCGAATATCTCTTGGTAATCACTTAATTCATCTTGATCAGAATCGAACATCATTGGATTTGTTCGATACGTGTTAATTTCATCACCGTCAGTGATATTGTCACCATCAGAATCTGCCTTGTTTGGGTTTGTTTGAGAGACCTCTATTTCATAATAATCTGAAAGGTTATCGTAGTCGGAATCTGCAATTAACGGGTTTGTATTCAGCGTCATTACTTCTACACCATCAGAAAGCGAATCGTTGTCAGTATCTGCGATTAGTGGGTTAGAAAAGGTATATTTGACCTCTTGACCATCTTTCAACCCATCGAAATCAGAATCTTCGGACGAAGGGTCTAGGTTGTTATCTATCTCATATTTATCATTCAAACCATCTCGATCAGAATCCAATTCCAAAAAATCAGTATCATGAGTGATTATTTCGCTTATGTTACTCAATCCATCTTTATCAAAATCAAGAACCAATGCAATAGAAACTAGAATTATTCCAAAAATCATCAGAGGAATTGGTAGTTTTCTGGATTTTGTCGTATCAAAGAAAGATTCCGTTTCATCAGATTGCAAAGATTCCTCCATGGTCAATTTGAGGAATTCAACTATTAAACATCTATTGACGACGGGCCCCTCGAATACGTACCTTTTTCCAAGGCTATCAATTTATGACATGGTCGAGTCGGTTTGAGCATGGGCCCTTCCAACCAACTTGATCGGTGGAATGGGTTCGCAGTGGGCCTTTTCACACGCTACCCATTAATCCATTATGATCGATTCACGCTGGATTCATATTGTTGAATCCAATCTTGTGGCGTCA
>JAYNJV010000069.1:0-5006 GCA_038110525.1 Candidatus Poseidoniales archaeon
TGGATTTGGTGTGAATGTTGTCCTTGTCGATGATGATGGCGTTCCATATTCAAATCAGTAAAATAACAACGATAATTTATGCTAAGAAATGTTCAGGCTAAAATCAAGTAATAATAACAGGCTCGCCGTTGGCACTCCAGCCTCGCAAAACATAGTATCTCGAGAGGCAAGCCTCTTCATCATCATCATCAACAAAAGAAACCATACCCGATGCAATACCGCTCGGCAACGGCTCTTTTCGAAGCCGCCATGAAAGAATGTCTTGCTGCTTGGTCTCCATCTGCAATCGGTGCCAATGTTCGACGTTCCACTGTCGTGCCAAATCCCATTGCTCAGCGGCCCTATCAAGCAAATCCTGCCAAGTGCAGTCTTCACCAGTCATCGCTTGCCATGCTTGAAGCATCACTGCATCAGGCGTAGCACCCTTTGCAAAAGCACACAAAATCATTGAATCTCGAATGACAATTTCGTTTTGGCTCTCGATGAGTTCTTCCATCAAATCAACGGCAGAAGCGTCAGGTAAGCCCGTCGGTTCTTTGTAGCCAGCACGCATGTGTGAAGCACCAACATTTGCTGTCATGTAGGCCATCGCATTTCCACGCTTTCCACGCGGGTCCCATGCAGGTAGGTCAAGACCTTTGCAATGTGCAGTAAGTCGAGAGGTGGGGTGTCCAGTCATCTCTTCAATCACATGGGAAGCAACCACTGCACCAGCGGTAAGTGTACCAAAGAGACTACCATCGCCTGGCGTAGCATGAGCAAGACAATGAAGAGCAAGAGGGGGAAGTTCAGGGACACCAAACTCCCAAGGCACTTCGTCACCTTGTTTAAATCGGCCAAACGCAAACGGTGCTGGGAAACTCGATGACCAAGATTCAGGAAGCCAGCCACGCATGGATATTTCGCATATGAGCGAAAGTGCTGCACCTGCAGAAATAGTATCAATGCCGAGGCGATTGCAGGCGTCGTTGCCATCCATAACATCAAGGCTTGAGGTTAAACCAAGATTTGCTCCCATCATTGCGAGCGTTTCGTACTCGGGTCGCTCGACACGTTTGTGATGAAGTGGCCGACCTTTGAGTTTCTCACCGTCGATGGTCGGCCGATCGGCAGCCTCACATGCGATTGGACATGGCGTACAGCATCCTGATTGTTTGGCATCGGGTAACTGTTGGTGCCAATATTCTCCAGATAATTTGAACGCATCAAGCGGCATGGAAATTTGCACGGGTGTTGCCCCTTGGGCCACAGCATCGGGCGTAACTCCGCCCGAGCCTCCGCCCACTTTGAGTTGGGCAAGCACAGGTATGTTTCCATCGGTTGAGGAATAATTGCCTGTTGGCATTCGCCCATTTTCCGAAGCATACAGAGGGCCTCTACTGGTACCAAATGAATAGAAAGGGTCAGCTGCTTTTCGACGCATACCCATTTCAGAACGCTGCGTTTTAATCGCCTCATTGAGGTCAAAATCTTGGGCGTATCGAATTTCTTCGACCGCTTGCTTGGTCGCAATCACGGTGATGCATTTGAGTCGTTTGAATCCAAATGAGGCTCCCGTGCCGCCACGACCTGCTGCTCTTCGACCGGCTGTTAATGGGGAAGCAATACGGATTCCACGCTCTCCTGCTGGACCTATAGAAAGACACTCTCCAAGGCAGTTAAGTCGCTCTTCAACCTCCCACGTGGTCATTCCAAGCAAGTTATCTGCGGGAAGTAGCATGGCGACATCATCGCAAATTTCGAGTCGTTGCCAGTCCGGTGCTTGACCGGTGATGAAGATGCCATCCCATCCTGCTCGTCGAATTTCATGGCCTAAATTTCCACCGATGTAAGTATCGATATAGCACTCGGTCAGTGGTGAACGGGTCACGACCACCGCCCGTCCGGATGATCCAACTTTTGAGGCTTGGTAAGGACCTGTCATGATGAGAAGAGGTGTAGAGGCGTGAGATGCTGAGTCAACTCGGCCGTTGACTGGGTGTCGATTCTGCATCGCTTCGTCGTACTTCGTCGTATCCCAATCAACGAGCAGTTTGGTCGCTAATGCCTTGCCGCCGAGGTGCTCAAGACACCACTCATGAGGAATCTCTCTTGCTACACAGGTTCCATGGTCGAGGTCCACATACAAGATTCGTCCTGGGAATCCGTCAAATCGCCATGGCAGAGGCATGTTAAGGAATGCGTCAAGGCATGATGTAAATGTTTCTCGGCTGGAACACAGCCTCCACTCGACCTATGGATTGTTTATTCTCACAAATGTTGAGGCTTGTTCGTCAACTTCGTAGATCATGGGTTGTCCAGTCGGAATTTCCACTTGTAGGATTTGTTCCGGAGTGAACTTTTCAATGGCCATAACGATGCTTCGAAGTGAGTTTCCATGGGCTACAACGAGGACATTGTTTCCTTTTTGTAATGATGGTAGAATACTTGATTCAAAGTAAGGGAGTGTTCGCTCTGCTGTCATTTTGAGACTCTCACCACCAGGTGGTGGCACATCATAGGAGCGTCGCCAAATACGAACTTGTTCTTCCCCAAACTCTTCCATCGAGGCTTGTTTATTCTTGCCTTGAAGTTCACCATACATTCGCTCATTGAGTTTCCAAGATACATGCACGGGAAGGATAGGTTGCTCATCATCGTGGATAGCCGCCCAACCTTCGTGGCCTACTGATTCTGTTTGGTTCAACAGGCGTGGAGAGGCTGTTCCAGGATGCTCTGCAAGGGCGAGCATAGCAGTCATTTGGGCCCGAATAAGATTTGAAACATGCACTTCATCAATTGAAATCTCAGATAACTGAGCACCTGCTTCCATTGCCTCTTCAATGCCTTTCTTTGAGAGTGGAACATCGACCCATCCTGTGAACAAGCCCTTCTTATTCCAAACCGATTGGCCGTGGCGCAGCAGTATCAATTGAGACATGTGTGTCCTCAGTCTATCCGACAAGGATGAAGTGCATCAATGTGACGGCTATCACAAAAATTGTTTAAGTGCGGCGAGATATACAATAGGTAACACACCCATAATTAAATCTCTAAGGAATAACAGAAGTAAATTTGATGAGTTGGTTTTTGCAATTTCATTAAATTTCTCTTGCATTTTCTCATCGATGAGGTCTGAGACTTTACCTGCCCCCGCTCGAGCTCCTTCGATTGCCGCACCAACTGCAACAGAAGCAAGCAATGTACCAGGACTTAGTTTTCTTGCTCTCCAAGCCCTGTATCCCCAGACTTTCAAAGCCCTCTTTCCAACTCTGCTGGCTGATTTTCCTGCGTCAGATTCGTCAGGAGTATTTTTGGTTTTTTTCTTTGCAAAACGTCGAATAAAATTTCGGGTCTTCAATCCAGTGTCTGCTATCTTTTGCAATTTTCCAATATCATATTTTAAGATTGCAAGCAGCATTCTTCGAACACGTAATATCCGAAACAGATCCGCAATAATCCATCCCAAAATTAGGACCAAAAGGAATATCCAACCTAAGGTGGTCACTTCACCCCAAGTTTGCCATCCAACAGGATTTGCAAATAATCTCAATATAAGCACACTGAGAGGCGGTATCAAAAATGCAAATGATTCATTAAAGATTAAGATTGCAAAGCCGCGGATTGGTAAATCTCGAATTTGTTTCACTGCCCAACCTGTGTGAGGGGCAAATGCCTTGATGACTCTGTAAAGTGGTTTTGAAAGTAAAATCGTCCGAAAAATGAATGGCAACCATATCAAAAAAAGGACGTATAAATCCCAAGGACCTGAAGGCGGAAAGTCTGGAATTGAAATCGATTCAACGCCCACGAACTTCCATCTCAATCAAATACATCAAATTCACTATTCAATCGTCTTTGTGGAATTGGGGAATTGGGATTTTGATATTATCCAATGCTTCACATGCTTTTCGACCATATTTTCTTCCAAGTCCATAACCTGTTCCTGCTGCAGCACCGAGGGCGAGGTATTCAACCCCGATTGCAATCACAAACACGCCACCAATAATTGCCGGTATCATTCTTCAACACTTCCTTCATAATGCTTTACTGATTCAACATCATGGACAAATAGTGATTTTCTATCTTCACCTTCAGCGATTTTATAGTAATAATGCCTGAAAGCGCTATCTGCCATTCCAACTGCTAAACCTGCCATTCCTGCGATAAATGTAATCGCAAATAATCTACCTATCATTCTTTTTCTTCCTCCTTTTTATGACCAACATGGCTCACCACATTTTTTACACCATCTGCAACTGTTCCTACGACGTTGCCAGCTGTTTCAACAGTAATTTTGGTGACTTCCCCAGTTGCGTCGATCGCAGCTTTGATGACTCGACTTGAGCCAACAGCAAGATGCACAACAGTTGCTTCACCAGCGTTTACCATTTCCTTGACAGCAGATGAGAATTCATCAATGAGTGAGTTCAAACCTTTACTCACCTTATCGACGGATTTTTTGCCGGTCATGAACATCCCATGGAACGGAAATATATAATCAAACGAGAGTGTTTATAGGGGGTTAAATTACCCGCTATCAAGCATCACTTGGAAGGAAAAAGAATTCAGCGGGATAATATTCCATTCTTATGCATAAATCGATCCATCGACCTAAGTCACTTCGCAAGGTTCTGCCCGATTCAAGTATGTCATACGTGATAATTGTGTGACCTCCTCTTCCTGTTTTCCCACCTTCAATGGCTTCAACATACCCCGATTCAACTAATTTTTGGAGATGGAGTCTGAGCTCTTTTCGTTCGATCCCTGTCGCCCTTTCAATTCTCATCAATCGACGGGTTTCATCCTCTCTCACCTTCATTCGAGACAAGTAAAGAAGTATACGATACATCGTGACAGGCAAATCCCTTCTTCGGCGCTCCATAAAGGGGGTTGGTTATTCTCCTAAATAATGAATCCGATTCTTTCCATTCAACCGAATACCATATCATCGACTTCTCACTCCGCAAACTCATGGTGTTTACACACGACATGTCGGATTGGTTATCCTTCAACATCAACGATGC
>JAYNJV010000070.1:0-4890 GCA_038110525.1 Candidatus Poseidoniales archaeon
CAAAGTGCCCGCCGTCGAGATCAACTCATTCCCAAATTGACGGCACATTGGCAAGAGGGTGAAGGGTATGTCCTCATGTTGTCCATGACCAACGGTGCAAGTCCAACAAATGTCCTTTCATGGTCAGTCGAACCACCATGGTTGTTCAAACAACGTCCGTCAACCTTCAATTTGCGAACAAATGAAGAAAAAATTGTGAAATTAACATTCAAGGAACATCAAACAATCAACTGTCGAATATCAATTCGATTGGATATCGAGGTGTTGGGAATTTGGAAGCAACAACTTTCCATAGAACCACCCGAAGAACATCAGTCTAAGACAACGAAGTCTTGAAATTAAATGCATACTCGAGGAACAACCATGAGTTTGAATCTTGACCACATCGACCAGTCTTTACTCAAAGCACTGCAAGAAGATGCGAGGAGAAGTCAACGCGATTTAGCCAAAGTCGTTGGTATTTCGCAAGGCACAGTTGCTAATCGATTGCGAAGATTGGAAGAAGAGGGGGTTATTCTTGGTTATCAGGTCAAAATCAATCCAGAAAAAATTGGTTATGGCATGACCATTATGGCGGGACTTAGGATTGTCAAGGGCAAAATGATCGAGGTTCAACACAAAATTTCGTCGGACCCGAGGGTGTTTGCAGTGTATGATGTCACTGGAGATTGGGACTCGATTGTCCTTGCTCGCGTGAAAAATCGTCAAGACTTGGATAATTTAACCAAAACCGTGTTCACTCTCGATGGAGTTGCAAGGTCGTTTACACATGTTGTTCTCAACACAGTAAAAGAAGACAGTCACGCCTTTGAGTTTGAATGATGTTGTGGGTCATAATCATCCATGCTCTGCAACAATTGGTCTTGAAAACCGATCAAGCCTTCAACCGTTGTGGTGATTGAAAACAAATATTTCATCAACGTCGTGCGAAGCGACTCATCAAATTTGAAATCAAGAGATTCAAAATTTCTGCGAAATTGATGTTGTAAGCGTCCACCCGTTCTATCCCAATCCATGAGGAGATACAGACAAAATCCAACGTTGCTTTGTTGATTTGTATACAATTCAACCATCGTGACAAGTACAGTATCGAGCGGCTTACCTCGATGAATCTGTTCCAGAGGTCCCGTAAAGCCGAGTGCTCGTAATGTTTCAACATCCCGTTTACCTTCGACGAGGATAGGAATTCCATGAACTCGATTCAAAATTCTTGCTTCAGCGAGCGTTTGACCAGCAATATTCCATCGTTCTTCGTCTGGAATTGAGTGTCGCACAGAAGATGGTCGGAGAACCTCATTAACAAATCATCTCATGTTAGAAGAAAGAGCGGTGGGAAAGTTTCAGATTCGGAGACCTCGAAAACAAAGAAATTTTTCGTATTTGTATTCTTTCAAAATGCTTTGAAACCGAAACACTGCGAACAAATCAATTCGAATTGAAGAACGCTACATTCCAAACACCTATCAACAAATGCTTAAGTCCATCCGCCACGGCGGTTCGGTTGGTGAGTGCATGGTTGCACGAGATACAGTCTTCGCAGTTCTGTACG
The DNA here is from genome assembly GCA_038110525.1 of Candidatus Poseidoniales archaeon. GTDB lineage: Archaea > Thermoplasmatota > Poseidoniia > Poseidoniales > Poseidoniaceae > Poseidonia. The sequence continues at coordinate 1,550 of JAYNJV010000070.1, forward strand.
AGAAGTTTATGTTTTGGTCTATCCTTGTAGGTATCTTTACCTTCGGTTGGCTGTTTTTGGCAGTCCTACGTTACCGCGATGGTATCGAACCGAATACAACACATATTGACCATATCAAGGTAGGGTCCTTCCCTGTTGATCGTCACAACACTCGAATTGAATTGCTCTTCTATATTCTTCCCACCATCATCGTCGTATGGCTCGTTGTTTTGGCTTTGTCATCAAACACAGAAGTATGGAAAATACCCGAAGATGATAACGAAACCAATGACATGACCATCGTGGGAAAACAATGGTTTTGGGAATTTCATTACGATGAAGAGCTCACATGGGAAGACGATTCACGATTGACCAAAGTCGATGTGAATTGGGCAAGCACACTGACCGTTGATGCTTCTCAATCATCGGCCACCAACGTGACCATCATCATGGCTGGTGAAGAAAACACCTACCCTCTCGACCAGATGACAGGAATGTTTACCATGAGCCAAATTTTTGATTCTGGCACTTTCACGACCATCGAAGTCACGGATGCAGAGGGAAACCTCGTCCACACCTGGATGCACATCCCTGAAGGCCACATGTTCTCATCTGCCTCCAACGAACCGATGATTCTGCCATGCGATGAGAACACAGTCTTTACGATGCACTCTCTACCATCTGATGATTCAAATCCAAATTATGTTGGTGTTCAACACTCGTTTTGGTTACCCGAATGGGGGGTCAAAGAAGACTTAGTCCCTGGTCTTGAAAGTGGAACTGTGATGATGGCTACACCAGATAGACCCGGAGAATTTCCACTGCGATGTGCTGAATACTGCGGCAATCAACACTCGATGATGAACGGTTACGTGAAGGTCGTTGCTCGAGAATGGAATGGTGTCGGAACCCCCCAATTCTGTGATTACGACTCTGGCGTCAAAGCCGATACAACTGGAGGCGGTTATTGATGCGTCGCAGTATTCTCGTCCTCGTCACCCTCGCTTTTCTCGCCTCTATCTTTGCCATGCCGCAATTTTCTGCTGCACCAAACGGCATTGGCGAAGTTGCGAATACCCCTGGATGTTTTTGTCACGGACTGACACCTTCGGATGACACGAAAATCACAGTCACGGGATTGCCTGAATCGTTCAACGCAAGCGAAACATATGCGTTCAGTATTACGATTCAAAATGACGTGATGACACTTGACGGCGATGGAGTGGTCACCGACGGCAGTCGAACCGTTGCGTATGGTGGTTTCCGAATATTTGTTGCAAGTGGTGGTGCAACATTGAGTGGTGTCGACCAAACATTGGTCCAAGAACTTGAAGGCGGTTTAACTCATACGGCTGACGGCAACAAATTCCGTTCATGGGAATTCGAATTCACAGCACCAGCAGATGATACCAAAACAGTGGAACTTGTTGTTTACGGAAACGCAGTCAACGGAAACTCAGGCGCAGGTGGAGGTACATCCGGCGATTACTGGAACAAAGTTGAGATTTCAATTCCTGGCATCAACGCTGGGGCAACCGGCCCAAGTGCCTCAGCACTTGTCATCTTCATTACCGCTGTCGGCCTCGCCGTCGGTCTCATTTTCGTCGGTATTCTTTGGGTGTTCTACCGTCGCTCACCAGAAACCTTCACGATGGCGAAGTTCTGGTCGTTCCTCAAGCCTTGGTTGACAACAACCGACCACAAAGAAGTCGGTGTGATGTATTTCCTCTTCGGATTCTTCTTCTTCCTTGTGGGTGGTCTTCTCGCCCTTTTGTTCAGAGTTCAACTCGCCTTACCAGAGAATGATTTCCTCACCTATGACGAATACAACTCGTTTTTCACACTCCACGGAACAACCATGATTTTCCTTGGTGCGATGCCAATGATTGCAGGTTTCATGAACTACGTCTTGCCTCTACAAATTGGGGCAAAAGACCTCGCTTTCCCTCGAATTAACGCCATGGGTCTTTGGCTGCTTGTGTTTTCAGCACCGCTCATTTTCTCGGGAATCTGGTCTGGTCAAGGTGCTGACATCACTTGGGTGATGTATCCTCCATACGCATCGCTTTCTGAGGCGAACCTCGGAGAAAGCTTGTCAGGTTATGGTGCGAACTTAGGTACAATTTCATTTATTTCTGGAATGGCCATGCTCGGTGCCTCTTCGACACTCAGCGGTGTGAATTTCATCACAACCGTGTTCACGATGCGAGCCCCAGGTGTCTCTTGGATGCGAATGCCGCTGTTTACTTGGTCAGTTTTCATCAGCGTGTTTATGCTCTACATGTCACTACCAGCCCTTGTTATCGGTGTGTTCTTTTTGCTGTTTGACCACACGCTCGGCACGCATTTCTTCGTTGCTGGAGGTGACCCGCTTCTCTTCCAGCATTTGTTCTGGTTCTTCGGACATCCTGAAGTGTATGTTGTGATTGTGCCAGCCTTTGGTATTGTATCAGAAGTACTCGCCACCTCTGCACGACGGTCGATTTTCGGATACAAATCGATGGTGTTTGCCATGGCGGGAATTGGTATCGTTGGATTCATTGTATGGGGCCACCACATGCTCACTTCTGGTATGGACCCATTCTGGCGTGCCGCATTCATGATCACAACCATGCTCGTTGCCATTCCAACAGGGGCGAAAATCTTCAATTGGCTTGCAACGCTCTGGGGCGGTTCCCTTGTGATGAAAACCCACACATTGTGGTCCCTCGGATTCCTTGTGACGTTCACACTCGGCGGGATTTCAGGAATGTTCTTCCCTGTTGCAGGTCTTGATATTCACTTCCACGATTCCTACTTCGTCGTCGCTCACTTCCACTATGTGTTCATCGGCGGAACGGTCTTTGCCCTCTTTTCAGGATTGTACTACTGGTATCCAAAGGTGACTGGACGTAAACTCAACGAAACCCTTGGATTGTGGCATTTCCTCATTGGATTCTCAGCGTACAATGCTGCCTTTTGGCCAATGCACGCACTCGGCATCATGGGCATGCCACGTCGAACCCACACGTACACGATTGAATCTGGATTTGCAGAATACAACATGGCCGTGTCCATCTTTGCTTTCATCTTCGGATTGAGCCAACTTCTCCTCGTATGGAATATCATCTACTCAGGAAAGCGAGGCGAACCTATTGGTAAAGATCCATGGGGCGGATGGTCACTCGAGTGGTCGACCACATCACCTCCACCAACACCGTCCTTCCATGACATACCAACACAAGAAGACATGAACGCGTTGTATGGTCATCACAGTGAAGCACCGACCCTCAAAGAAAAATTGTGGAAAGGTGAACCCAAGGAGGCGACATCATGAGTGCACACGGACACGGAGCAGATGTGGAAAACACCATCTGGATGAG
>JAYNJV010000071.1:0-4812 GCA_038110525.1 Candidatus Poseidoniales archaeon
TCACCTCGCCTTAGAAGAGCAGTTGCCAACATCTTATGAACAATTCTCTTGTTCAAAGGCCCCCCCTCATTTCCGATGGAACCAAAATCAAATGATTGAGAAAGTGTTGAAATGAAATCCCCTGCACGTGGAACTCTGCCACGGTCACATTCAAATTGACCTCGCACCTGTTCATGGTATGCCCAAGCATTTTTTTGAACCACTTCGAGGGCGCGTCGAGCGGTTTTGTTTCGATTCTTCGCTCTTAGAGAACAAACTCGGTGACCCAACAGAAAGAGAAATCCTGGTGCACACATCTCATGAAGCCCAACAGATACTTGCTCAAGGTGAATCATTACCTGTACTCATCTACCTCGCCCCATTCACCTCGAGTGGGCCTGCAAGAGCAGGATGGAAGGCGTTTTCAGAAACGATTCTCCAAAGGCACGAGCGGTTGGTCAAGGAAGGAAAAATGAAACCTGTGTTTCTTGTCCTACCCGACACGTTCACTTCATTGGGAGGAAACCAATTTGTTGATTCGCCTTTGCTCGGGCAATGGGCAACATGGCTTTCAACCGAATTGCAAGAACAGATGCATCAAAGGTTTTCTGTCAATGGTACGTTCTGTTTGCTCGGAAAGTCTTCGGGAGGTTATGGTGCCATGGTCAATGCCATGCTCTTTCCCAAGCGATGGGTAGGCATTGCAAGTCATTCAGGCGATGTTGGTTTTGAATACATGTACAAACATGATTTTTATCACACACTTCGGCGTTTGCAACAATGGACCACAATCGGTGAATTTCTCGAGCACACCAAATCCATTTCATCCATTTCTCATGAGATGATGCACGACATGATGATGGTTGCTTTGGCTGCAAGTTATGACCCTCCTTCAAGCCTCAACATCGACGATATCGTTTTACCACTAACAACATTGCATCATCAATTGGATGAAAAGAAATGGGCGAGATGGACAATGTGGGACCCACTCAAGATGGTTGAGGCCAATGGGGATGCTCTCAAAGAACTGGGGGTTCTTTTCATCGATTGTGGACGTCAAGACCAATACAATATCCAGTATGGCTCAAGACTGCTTCATCATGCCCTTCGTGGCCTCGATATTGTTCACATCTACGAGGAATTTGAAGGAACACACTCTGGAATTGACCATCGGCTCGACCTTTCTCTTGCCAAACTTTCACAGCTCTAAGATGTGTCAATTTCTTTGGTTTTCGAGGTATTGATGACCATAATATGCCCATTGCTCCATGGTCCAACCTGGCGGGAGCCCTTCTGGGGGGAGCGGCGGCCCTGCAATTTGTTGCGATTGAGGGCTCGGAGCAGGCAGAGGTGCCACGGGCTTGAAATCAACAAATTGCGTTTGAGCAACCACTTGGTCGACGACATCAAAATCCAAGTCAACCGACCTTTTTTGTTTCTTTATGTATGTCACAACCCCACCAGCACCAAACACAACAAAAATGAGGAACGAAATCCAAAGCATTGAGCCATCCATCATCGAGGTTTCACTTCGAGATGCATCCTTCGGATATGCATCGTTTTGGTCTGACACACCATCGCCGTCGGTATCCAAGCATCCAAATCGATCTTTTGTTGACGTACCGGCTTCGTTTGGACAAACATCGGAATCCGTCAGGTTGAGTTGGTCTGGATAACTATCACCGTCCGTATCACTCCACCTTTCAGCGTCGAACTGAAAAGCATCAACCTCATCACTCCATCCATCACCGTCGCTATCTATACATCCAAATTTGTCGAGTGTTGATGTTCCGAAATCATTGGGGCAATCATCAGGGGTGGTTCCTAGTACTGAATCACCAAACCCATCACTATCGGCGTCTTGCCACTGGGTTTGGTCCGCAGGGAAGGCATCATGAGAATCAGCCCAACCATCACCATCACTATCAAGGCAGCCAAGCACAAACCCTTCCGATGAAGTTCCGTAGACTTCAGGACAAGTGTCTGGGTCATTGCCGTTGACTTGGTCGCCATAGCCATCGCCATCAGCATCCGACCATTGCGTTGGGTCGTTTGGCAAAGCGTCGGCCCCATCGAGTGGTGTGTATGAATCTGAAGGGTTTGAATACCCGTCTCCGTCTGAATCTGCACAACCAAACCGATCGATGAAGGATGTACCCGAAATTGTGGGACAAGCATCACCAAAATCTCCGTTCACTTCATCTCCAAATCCATCTTCATCGGTATCCAACCACTGGGTGGAATTCATTGGATACGCATCTTCGGCATCTGCCCAACCATCACCGTCCCCATCGACGCAGCCAACATAGGCCCCTTCAGATGCGGAACCTTCAATTGTCGGACACAAGTCGATATCGTCGGAATAACCATCCCCGTCGTCATCTGTATCTTCAGTTGAATCTTGGCATCCATCGCCATCGATGTCACTTAACGGATTGGATTGAAATTCTTTCGGGCTTTGTGGACAATCGTCATTGATGTCCAACACCGCGTCATTGTCATCATCGGTGTCTTCATTGGCATCGATGCACCCGTCTCCATCAAAATCCGATGCCTGAGTGCTCAAAGTTCCAAGTGTGCCAGTTGGACATACGTCATCAACGTCTTCAACACCATCGTTGTCGTCATCGCTGTCTTCACTCAAATCGTTGCAACCATCACCATCATAATCGGAGTTGCTGGTGGAGGTCCAATCCGATATTCCAAATTCGCAATCATCAACATCTGAGGTGACGCCATCGCCATCACCATCGTTATCACATTCATTTCCAATGCCATCGTTATCATAATCAAATTGTGAGGGGTTTGCGACCAGTGGGCAGTTATCTTCACTGTCTCGAATGTGGTCATTATCTTGGTCATCAAAGGGGTCAAGTCGAACGACTTTGTTCATGGTCCCATCGACATAATATAACTTTGAATCCGGGCCAATCTCAATGCCCATGATACTGTTTGCAGTGGTTTCAACAATGGTATTGACTGTTGCAGATTTCCCATTTGCACTTAAGTCAAAAGCCCACAAACTACCATTTCCATTTGCACTCACAAATAACCTATCTCCATCAAGAGCAATACCGCTTGGATTAGGCACATTGGTTGCAAGTACACCGAATTCTCTTCCGGTAACAGCTGTATATTCTTGCAAAGGTTCCAATCTGGATGAATGACTCATCATGCTAGAGGTTTGAACTGAAGTGTCTCTTGTGTTGACCCAAAGGACCCTATTGGTGCCCGTATCTGAAATGTAGAGAATACCATTGCTTTGATCCATGACCATGTGACCAGGAATATTTCCCAATCGAGAGAGTTGAATGTCGGTATGGCGGCGAACAATTCCATCGGAGTGGTCATCTTCTCCAGTATCGTGGTCAGTTTGAAAATCATAGTAGACAAGATTGCCATAATATCCATCAAAATACCAATATGCATTGCCTGAATCATGGGCAATACCCATTCCGTTTGGGGACTCGTGCAACATATCAGTATGGCTACCGAGTAATCCGTCGTTCTGGTGTTCCACTGCAAAATGAGTCAAGGCGGATGGCCACAATGCTGGGCCCATGAAATTGTTCGGTGAGCCTTGGCCATTGTAGGTATTTCTTGATTCTTGAGCCGTTGCAAATTGATAGTCAAATTCAGGATGGTACGAACCAAAGGCTATCGCGCTCACTTCTTCCATGAAATGATTTCGAAAACTATCAAGTCGTTTTTCAGCCGTTTGTGTTGATTTTCCAGTGTCGTGGATAATGACAACGCTGTCATCTGCTCGATTCACTACCCACAATTCATCACTTCTGGTTGATGAAGGATGAAATTCTAAATCTCGAGGAGTATTCAATCCTTGAGCGCTTGATGCAATGACGGTTTCATCGAATCCGGTGCCAAATTGCGGAATGGTCGATTGGAGGTCAGTGCGTTGAACTTCTTGTTCGGAGTCGAGGACCCATGAAGGAGAATAAGAATATGAAGTCAACAACAACATCGTGAGAGCAAGCAGGACACGAAGCAATGGCATAAGTCCTGGTTTTTTGAATACACCATAAGTGTTTGCTTTCCATAATACACATCAAATTCCTACACCGTTTTGATGTACTGAATCATAAAGTGAAGATTTGAGGACGAATTGTTCATCAACATTCACCTAGTGACGAACATATGGGCGAGCCAATGGACTACTCCAGTTCGGGAGTTGATATCGAACTGGAAGGTAAAGCTGTCGCTTCACTTATCTCTTCCCTTGGGAAAAGTGTACGCCATGCTGGCACCTTCGGTGCACCCGTTTCAGTGCCTGGGGGTTTTGGCGGACTCATCGAATTTGGTGAATACTACCTTGCCCTTGCAACCGATGGCGTTGGAAGCAAACTACAAATCGCCTCAGAGGTCAATCGGTTTGAAAGTGTTGGCATCGACTGTATGGCGATGAACGTCAACGATTTATTGTGCGTTGGTGCAGAGCCACTCGCGTTCGTGGATTATGTCGCTGTTCCAAAACCCGACCCTGAATTTCACAAACAATTGGGAGCTTCGCTCTCCGAAGCCTGCCGTTTGGCGAAGGTTACACTTGCTGGAGGAGAGACAGCATCTTTACCCGACATTGTCAAAGAAGTTGATGTGTCGGGAACTGCATTAGGTTACGTTCGAAAGGGTGAGCAAATCACTGGGGAACACATCCTCGAAGATGATGTCCTCATTGGCTTAGCATCACATGGAATCCATTCGAATGGTTTCTCCCTTGTTCGTGCGGTCATGAACCGTCATCAGCACAATTATCTCGACAAACTTCCTTTTGAGAGAACACTTCCGAATGGTCAACAAGCCCTCTCCTTCGCTGAT
>JAYNJV010000072.1:0-4323 GCA_038110525.1 Candidatus Poseidoniales archaeon
GGAGGTGCTGGTGGCGCATCTATGCCAGGTGGCATCGGAGGCATATCAAGAGGAACTTCTGGTTCCTCTTCAGATTCTGATTCAACTGTAACTTCAGCAAAACCTTCAACTGCTTCTTCCGAACCTTCCTCTTCAGATGCTCCTTCATTCATTGCAACATCTTCGGGTGCATCTTCAACTTCAAAATTTTCAACAACTTCAGTCAATGTTTCTTCCACATCACCATCTTCAGCTACGGCCTCTTCCTCGAGGGTAGGCTCAAGCATTGGTGGCATTTCAGGAGGAGCAGGTGGTGCTGGTGGCTCGTCCATGCCCGGCGGCATTGGAGGCATTTCGGGCAAACCTGGAGGTGCTGGTGGTGCTTCCAGACCTGGAGGTGCTGGTGGCGCATCCATGCCCGGCGGCATTGGTGGCATTTCGGGCAAACCAGGAGGAGCAGGTGGTGCTTCTAGACCTGGAGGTGCTGGTGGCGCATCCATGCCCGGCGGCATTGGTGGCATTTCGGGCAAACCAGGAGGAGCAGGTGGTGCATCGAAGCCAGATGGCATCGGTGGCATCGGTGGCAAACCAGGCGGTGCTGGTGGTGCATCCATACCCGGAGGAGCAGGAGGGGGCGGTGGAGCACCCATACCAGGTGGTGGCGGTGGCATTTCCCCTGGCATTGAAGGTGCTGGAGGCATAGGAGGTAGTCCTGGGGGCATAGGTGGTTTTTCATCTGTCATATCAAATCCTCATAAGCCGCGCTCGGCGGCAAAATCTCGGATTCATCTTGAACACATAACCATTCTCCCCTAAAATCATGAAATAAATTGCCGTTTTATCAATCACAGCATTCATGTAGGGTCGTCGGTAGGCTCGATTATGGTTGGATTAGACCACGCTTCACCTCCTGTTTTATTTGTCGTTGGGACTGCTGGTGCAGGTAAATCCTCACTTGTTACTGCGTTCCAGCGATGGTCACGGTTTTTGGAAACTGAAGTGATCGCTGTAAACCTCGACCCAGGTGCAGAGCGAGTTCATTATGACGCTGAATTTGATGTCCGAGAACTTATTTCACTCGCTGAAGTCATGGATGAATACGACCTTGGACCAAATGGCGCACAAATTCTCGCCGCCGATTTGGTTGCAGCTCAAGCCGAAGATGTTGCAGAGCAACTCCACGCCCTATCTGGAGAACTCATCGTTGTTGATACACCTGGACAAGTGGAACTGTTTGCATTTCGTGAAGCGAGCAGTCACCTCATCGAGCAACTTGGAAAAGAACAAGCAGCAATCATCTATTTGTTCGATCCAATGCTCTCAAGGTCTCCCTCCGGATTTGTATCTCAAATGCTCCTTTCATCAATCGTGGAATTTCGCCTTGGCCTTCCGACCAAAAATTTCCTTTCAAAATCAGATTTACTCCAGCCAGAAGACCTCGACCGCATCCTTGAATGGTCTGAGCGCCTCGAAAGTCTTGAGTTTGCCTTGTACAAAGAAGCAGGTGGTCAGCGAACTGAGTTTGCCATCAATCAACTTCGTTTGATGCAGAATTTTTCACAAGCACCGGGACTTACTCCACTTTCATCAGAACTTGAAGATGGAATGGCTGATATTCTTACTTTTGCCCAAGCCCTCTTTGGTGGAATGAGCGATGCACGTGATGGTTTTGCGCAAGACATTGAGCACGAACGCCAATAAGTGCCTTCAAAATGTATAGAAGCCGAACAACGAACCCTACATCATGGACCGTCATTTACTTGCCATTGATGATGTCAGCGAAGATTTTGAGACGATTTTACGTTGGGCAATTGCATTCAAATCATCATGGAAATCAGGAAATGAAGTCGCATTGAACTTCATGCCTCTTGATACGTTGACCGTTGGTTCGATTTACGAAAAGCCCTCGACTCGAACAAGGGTTTCATTCGAAGTAGGTATTTCTCGACTTGGAGGACAGCCCCTCACTTTACTCAAAAATGATATTCAACTCGGGTCGTCAGAAAGCGTCTCGGACACTGCTCAGGTCCTATCGAGATTCTTAGGAGCGATGACCTACCGATGTTTTGCACATGCTGATGTGTGTGAACTGGCAAAGCATGCAACAGTGCCCGTGTTGAACGCCCTTTCAGATAAACATCATCCATGTCAAGCTGCAGCTGATTTAATGACAGTTCTCGAGCACTTTGGAGATGAAAAAGTCACACTTGCATGGGTAGGCGATGGAAACAATGTCTTGCATGATTACATGCTTGCTTCAGTGATGCTTGGTTATGATTTCAAGTATGCTACACCAAAAGGGTATGAACCTGATGAGGATGTTGTCAAGCGTGCTCATGAAATTGCATCAACGACAGGTGCGAGTATATTTTCGACAAACGACCCAATTGAAGCGGTAAAGGATGCCAATGTCGTGTACACCGATGTTTTCATTTCAATGGGAGAAGAACATCTCAAAGACAAAGTCAAGGCTTTTGATGGATTTCAAGTCAATATGGATTTGATTCAAAATATGGATGAAAATTGGGCCTTTATGCACTGCCTTCCTGCTCACCGAGGAGACGAAGTCACAGATGAAGTGATGGACCATGAAAACAGCATCGTGTTTGACCAAGCCGAAAATCGTATGTGGGCTCAAATGTCTTTACTTGTGTATTTGATTAACCCAGATGCATGGGAAGCAATGGGTGAATTCATTGGCCTTACATAATGACGGCAAGACAAAATCCAACAAGACCCAAAAGCATACCAATGCGAATCCGTGAAACGACGAGGTCATCATCTCCTTTGAACAGCGGTCCATTCAAACTTATGAGTAAAAGAAGTGCGGGACTTTGAAAAATGAGTTGTCCAAAAATAAACGGACCCCTCCAAAAAGGCATATACAAACAAACCAATCCGAGCATGATGAAGACATAAGCCCACATTCTCGTCTTTTCTTTCCCAATCTTCATCGGAAGGGTCGTCCTCTTTCCTTGATCAGATTCCATATCTAAACAATCCTTCACGCATTCTCTCGCTAAATTGACAAAGAACACGGTACCAAAAATCCACCACAAATATGGCTTCCAAATGCTGCCTACCCCAGCTGCACCATACAGTATAACTGCGGCGACGAGAAGTGATATCACAACGTTACCGATGAAGCCTTTTTCTTTGGTCGCTGGCCCGTGGTCATACGTCATCATCAACAGAATTGCAAGCACATAAATGACTGTGGCAGCACCGTCCTCGGAGGAAAATCCTGAGCCTTGAATGTAGAGGCCTGTGACGAGCGATACAAGACTTGCACACCACAATAAGATGGAAAATGTTCGTGCACCTTGTAGTGATACAAGCCCCGAAGGTAAAGGTCGAGAGGGGTGGGCTGTCCTATCTATTTCCACATCTTTGATATCGTTCATGGTGTTACCCGCAGCAGTAAAGGCAAGCACGGCGACGGAATGGCAAGCAACCACACCAAAAGGATAGGTTTGCAAATTCGATTCGAGAGCAAACATCGCCCCTAGTGGCACGGTCGCACCAGCAAGAACCAAATTTTTGGGTCTGCACAATTCAAGGTATGCTCTAAGTGCCCCCATGGACACTACATCATGTGAGAAGATATGATGGCTTCGCTTTAATTTTGAGCACAAGCCCAAACACACACTCGAACTCGGTATCCAAACGAGTCCGTTGCTTCGTCGAATCCGACCTTGGTAAATCGTCGGTCACGGGCGAGAACATTTCCGATTTGGTTCATGGTTGCACCCCATCGGAATCGAGTGTTGATGTGGTCAAGAATCGATGTGGTGTTGGCTTCACCAACATCGCCAAGATATTCGACGATTTCTGAGCGCATACGCTGTGTTCGACTCATCATGCCTCACCTCGCACTTTCTTTTGGCGGTTGGATAACAACTGAAGTGTTGTTGATCGAACTGCAGTAGTAGGTGCATATCCTACGCCGGAAAACGCTTGCCAGGTGAGTTCACTTGAATACCTGGGCAATTGTCCAGTCGAGCTTGCAACATGTGTGGATACTTTTGACATCCATACGGGTTCACTGGTCTTCTTTGTTGTTTTTACGAGTTCTGAAAATTTTAATTCTTCAATTTCGTTGTTCATGAACTCGACTTGTTGACGCTGGTATATCAACAGACAAAGGGCGGACGAAACTTAAAGTGAAATTGAACTATGGAGCAATGACCCTTTTTTCACTTTAACTTCAACTCCACATTGTATGATTCCAAAACGTAAATCGGTATCGTGATGCATAAATACAGGTGATTCTCCCCTTCGTTTGCCTTGCTCGTATGGTGTAGTGGCCCATCATAAAGGACTCTCATTCCTTTGACCCGGGTT
>JAYNJV010000073.1:0-4151 GCA_038110525.1 Candidatus Poseidoniales archaeon
CGGACATTTGGCCTTTTTGACCAAGACTGAAGTCAATACCTCGATCTTCAGGTGCATCTTCACCAATGGTTTTTCCTTCTGCTTTCAGGGTATCAAGTGATTTTGTCTCAACCTGTCCATCCTCTTTTTCTTCGGGTTCATCGGTGGGTTGAACCATGTCCATTGCTTCTTCATACCAATCATCACCATCGTCTTCATCCTCAAGGTCGGACCTTGCAGAAACAATCTTTGAAACAACGAGAATAACGACGACAAGCGCCAGTATTCCACCTCCAACAGGCAGCAATATGCTTTGAAGACCTGATGTCGATTCTGATGTATCACTTGGCTCTGTAGTATCGATGATAGGGTCTTCAATATTCCAACGTAGTAAAGAGGCGGAAGAAGAGGTCAAGTCGGCTGATTCAGTCCATGTTGTTTGAATGGTGATTGTCGAATCATAAGACCCTCCAGAAGTGAGAACGACTGTTGTATCTCGGGTAAGAAGAATGGTCACCGTCTTCGTCTCATTGTCTTGAAGAGTCAAGCCGTCTGCTGAAAACGAAACGCCGACAATGTCCATACTTTCAATGACAAATGAAACATCGGCCGAAAATGGATTTGGATTCTCTAAACTACATTCATGTATTATCGAACTCGCACCCACTTCAAATGGAATCGAAAGATCTGGGCAACTCAAGATGACATCGTCAATATCAGTTGGACTCCAATCTTCAGTCGTGTTGTTTTGATTGGAATCATCGGCGTAGTTCAAGGTCACCTCAGCCGCCGTTTGTGAATAAAATAGATGCTCTTCGATACCTGTCAATCGAATCTCAAGCAATTGTCCGTCTTCAGCAATACCTGTAAGAAGCATGGTGCCTGATATCGAGGTAGTACCCTCATCGTGGAGCGATCCGTCGGAAGATTTTCGTTTCCACTCAAGTGTGCCTGTCGATAGAAGGTCATCTGGAATTGACGGTGTAGATGTCAATGTAATTTCGACAGCATATTGGCCATCAATGAGTTCTGATTCGGATGGAATTGATACATCGATCATTGCTCCACTAAGGACCATTAATTCTGAAGAAGTAGGTGCAAGAGGTTGCTCGGTTGGAACATCTTGACCAGCAAATGATGCTTCAATGGTGAGTTGACCAAGCATTGTGGTGACTTCGGTGATGGTTGAAAAGTCCGTCAATGAAATAGAGCCAAACCCTGCATCATCGGTGACAAGGTCAACTTGATGTGAGCCTGAATCATGAGACAATGTAACTGTCACTTCTTTCGAGGCGACAATACTTTCACTCGATTCGAGATTGATTTGAATTTCAAATGATTCGTCGAGGACAATAGTATGTTGATCGGAAAGGTGGGAAGAGTTTGTTACGGATATTGTCACTGTTGTATCTAAAACAACATCATTCCGTGGATAAATAGGTCCGACAGATACAACTGTCGTGGTGAAATTTCCATGTTCATCAGCACCAACAACCCCAATATAATATCCAGTTCCATCCACAAGCGTTTGTCCAGAAGCATCTTGGATGATCTCCATACTGGTGACCGAACTATTCACCGTCTCTGCAATATTCATTCCGCTCACATTCGAGAATGATGATGTGCCTACAAAGATATGATATTCTTCCACACTCGAATTTCCTGCATCCCATGAAACGAGAATCGCACTCCCATCATCATTAGGGCGATCGCTCGCACTGACATTTTCTATCTGCCCAGGAGCAGGTGGGAAGGGAACTGTTACATTGAGTGGTTCGGAAAGATTGCTAACAATTCCGAAATCATGAATCGAACGTACGTAATAGGAATAGGTTGTGTTTGCAACGACATTGACATCAATGGATAGATTTGTAATTGTAGAATCATATGGTTGTGCAGCAGTGTCAACTGTTCCACCAAGTGGTGTACGATACACGGCAAAATTCAACAAACCTTCACCGAAATAAGATTGGTTTTGCCATGCAATTTGAACCATTGTCGATGTCAGTTGATCCAGTCTCAATACCGGTGTGGGGGGAACAACAAGATTTGGAGCTCCGTCCGAGTAAAGAATGCTAAGGGAGGCTAAATTCACTGAACCTTGTGCAGAACTGTTAAACGGCAAATCGAATGAAAACGTCCCGCTTCCAAGAATCATCTTTTGATTCATGATATTGGTAAGATTACCGATGATGTGTGGATTGATATCAACAATAAAATCGGCTGTGTAACGAATGGACATATTGCTCAAGACAAACGTTCCATTTCCGCTTGAATCGTAACTCATGTTGAATGTTGACATTTTCACTCCATATCCATCGGTTGAATAGCTCCATCCATTGGATGCTAATGAGAGCATGTTGGCAAGTTGATTTGCCAAATCGGATATTTGCAATGGTGAGGAGCCTGCCGCCCCATTACCAGCGTACCCTTCGGCAGAGACATCCATATCTCCATTTTTGTCTATGTCGTACATCGCCCTGTGCCAAGTGCCGATATAGACGCCTTTTTGATTACCTTCTCCTGCTGCAACAACCTGATCTGTGATGCCATCGCCATCAAAATCGAGCGTTTGGACCATCGTTGGATTCGTCCATGGTTCGAGATAAAATTCGGTGGAATTCAAACTTGACTCGGTGACATGATGGCCCACGAGTTTTCCTTCTTGTGTTGCGGGATTGTTGTCGGTAACTCCGGCATCTGGTATAAACACTGAAAATTGACCATCACCGTCGTGGTCAAAGGTTCTTGCTGAAGTCAAATCCAATGCAGATGTTTGTGTCGAAATTGACCATGTAGAGCCAGTATTGTTGGCGAAAACAAGGCCCTGTGGGCTTGATGCGATGAAATCGATGTCTGAATCTCCATCAAGGTCACCGGGGATTGCTCCTGATGGCAAACCGTCAAAGACCACGGATGTCGGAGAAAGCCCACTCGATGCTTGGTAAATCACTTCAGTGCTGTGAACTTCAAACGAATTATCGGTCACGATGGCGGTATAATCTGAAGAAGGGCCGTCGAATTTCATGACATAGAGTGCGACGAGCGTAGCGGGAACCGCTGAATTGTTTTCGTTGATGGTGGCGTTCCCGTTTTGGCCAATGGCCGCAAACACGGTATTCCTGGCATCGAATTCTTGCAGTGCAACTTCGCCATTGTTTCGAATAGTGATTAAATCCGAGGCACCATCTCCTGTGAGGTCTCCAACTGCAATGTCAATAATAGTTTGAGAAATTGAATTGTTGACCTGTTGGTCAAACTGACTGGTTGTTGAGTTATACATATGAATACACAATTTGCCTGAGGTAAGGTTGACTGATGCAACATCTCCATATCCATCGCCGTCAAAATCATCAGCAAGCACCCTATTGCTTGCACAAGTCGAATGCGATGCGATGGAAGAAACACCTCCGCTTGACATTGAAAACACATGAATTTCCGTTGATGTGCCGTTTTGTGCAAGTAAAACCGCATCGTCAAGTGCATCTCCGTCAACGTCGCTGGTTTGAATGTCTTTGACTTGACCAATTGGATAAAATCCGCCACCTACGTTTGACTGATATATCGTATCGAGGTTGATTGAATCGATGGTTAAGCCATGAGGTAGGAAAATATCTGAAGAATTTGACATGGAATTGACTGTTGATGAAATTGTATCAACAACTGATCCTCCGTCAAACACATTTTGGTCACCGATAGAACCGTACGAAGGGTTGGTAAAATTCCATTCATCTTGTCCATCTTCGTCGATATCGAGCCATAGTTGGCCGGGTGATTGATATGAAGATGTGGTTTGAATCATGAATGTCGCATTTTCAATGGTGGTATTTCGCACGAGGTTAATCGATACACTTGTTGTGGTTTGACCACCCAAATCAAGTTGATATTGGGCTGAACCGTCATAAAAATTTACGATGCTACCTCCACCATCAGCATGTGCAGGAAGTATAGGGAAAATGAATGCTGAAAGAACCATACAAGTCAAAAAAGCCACTTTTTTTTGCTCGGACATATGCTTGCCTCGATCGGCTGACTGTATTTCTATTCAATATGCTTGCGGTATCCTCAAAATTCTTCAAAAAACACAAAAATCTGTTTAGATTTATTTTACACAAGGTTATCAATGAGATGGTGTAGTTAAGAACAATGGCAATCCATCATCGAAATCGAAT
>JAYNJV010000074.1:0-3741 GCA_038110525.1 Candidatus Poseidoniales archaeon
TCACATCACTGACCCAATCGTTGACCCTTGCACCGAGGTCAACCACGACCACATCACCTGGTTGAATCACTCGTGGCCCTGCCCCGTCGTTGACGGGGTCGCCGTGAGGTATCGCTCCGTTTTCGCCTGCGGCCACAATGGTTCCAAACGATGGCCAGTCTGGATTACTACCATTTTCAACCAGTGCCCTATCGATTTCGACTTTGACTTGTGCTTCGGTCAAATTCGCCCCCATGAGGACCTGCCAGAGCATTTCTCGTGCAACATTCTGTCCGATTTTTGCTAACCGAACCGATTCGCGAATCGAATCATCTTTGTTTGGTGATATGCCTGTAGGCGAAGGAAATTTTCCTTGAAAGGCATTGGCGACTTCAGTTTCACAAGCGGAAGATGTTGGAACGGTTGAGACCATGAAGAGCAGAACAAAACAAGCAACGACTCCCCTTCTGCCCATGAATATCCGACTCACCCCTTCCTCTTTGACCCATCGGTATGTTCATGACTCGTCTTCCTTCACGCTTTTTTGAGCAACAATGTCTGACGCCCCTCTCGTCATCGATGTGGTGGATAACGGAGGACAATGGACGCACAGAGAGTGGAGAATGCTCAAGTATCTCAAAGTCGATACTCAAATCATTGACAACACAACACCGGTCGATGAATTGCGTGACCTCGACGGACTGATTCTCTCGGGCGGAGCAGCACGTATTGGACTCTCAGGAGAATTAGGCAATTGTGCGGCATTTCTTGAACTCGATATCCCAATTTTGGGCATCTGTGCTGGCCATCAATTCATGGCACGCTATTACGGCGGAGATGCCCGCGAATCGCCCGAACCTGAATTCGGGGCGATGGAGATTGAACTTATTGATGGCGGGGGCACCATTTTTGCTGGAACACCACTGAAACAGATGGTGTGGGAGTCCCACAACGACGAAGTCCATGTCGTTCCGGAAGGATTTTTTGTCACAGCAAGCAGTCCTTCGTGTCAAGTTCAGGGGATGGAAAATGAGGAAGGTACGAGGTTTGGCTTACAGTTTCATCCTGAGGTGAACGATTCCGAATTCGGCAAAGAAATGTTTGAAAATTTCGTCGCAGTCTGCAAAGCACTAAAGTAATCAATTTTCAAAGGTTTTAAGACTGAATAGTTGGGACAGGTGTTCATGGAAATCCGAAAAGCCAAACTATCTGTCCTTTTGACCGCCCTTTTTCTTTGTTCGATTGTTGCCCCCGCAGCATCCGGACAGGCATCAACTGAAACCGAATACTACTACGGCGTTGAATACGATTGGGCGAGCATTGACACTGACTTAGAAAATTTCACAGGGATCAACTTGAATGAAATTTTCATTGAAATCATGGGTGCAGCAGACGATGCAGGATTTAATCTTGACATTGCGCAAATCAACTCTGGAAGTTCGAATGTTTATGTTCACTACACCGAAGATATGTCACCTCAAGTCATTCAAGACAAGTATGGAAACGATGTTGATGTGTGGAGTCGAACCAACGAGGTTACTCTGCGCCATGGGATGTTGGTCACAGGCATCCTTTTGACGGATTGGAATGAACAAACCTTTGGTCAGGACCCTACTTCATTTGACATCGATATTCAGACCGATATGGAACAGGTTTTGACCGTCGACATGGTCTACACAGAGTATCTTGACGCTGATAGCAATTTAATTGGCTCCGACCTTGATTTTGCAATGAATGTTGAATTTGATGCAAGCCTAAGCATCGATGTACTGCTTGAAGGCGGTGGCGAGGAAGTACCAGTGGATTTCAACGCAGCGATTGAACTGGGTTATGAAATTCAAGGAGCCCAATCCGAATGGAGGCTTGGTGAACCAAGCACCCTGTATGTTGATTTCTCAAGCGGTAACGACATCTACTGGAACTGTGATGACGAACGAAGTATCGATGAATGGTCGAATCAGATTTGGATGAATGATGATTGTAGTGAAGTTTCAGGAGATTACTCCGCAACCGTTGATTATGCCTTTTCCTTGTCCGGCATTCCAACCGAAGATTTTGGACTTGACCAAGGACAATTCGATGTCAGCGTGTCTGATGAACTGTCCAATGCTGGAACATTTACCATGGAATTCGCAGACGATTTTGACTTTATTCATGGCAATTCGTTATCTGTTGACCTTGGTGACGGCTCATCAACATCAGTGAGCGCTTGTGAATCCTGTCCCCCAGGCCAACCACTCATGTTTGGAATGATGGCATCGACCATTGCAGGTGTCTCACTCGACCTTGGTGAGACGATTTCAGAAGACCTTGAAGACAATCTACTTGCCGAAGATGGTTTGTTTGGTTGGCTCGATGGCCTTGACAGTTCCTCCGAATCCTCCTACGATAGTATTTGGGACAACGAAGAATCCTCTGAGTATTGGATGTGCGACAACGGTGAAGAAATTTACCAATGGTGGTACAACGATGGTGAAGCAGATTGTTCTGATGGTTCAGATGAACCCGACTTTGCAGTAAGCGGTTACATGTACAGTTGGGGCGAATTTGAATGGTACATCAGTAACGATTTGCCAGAAGGTACATACAGCGAAATTGAATTCTTGTGTGCTAACGGTGAAACAATTTACTGGTCTTGGGCCAATGACGGCGAAGCAGATTGTACCGATGGAAGCGATGAATCCACAGATTCTGCAGACACCTTTGATTGTACCGATGGAACGACCGTGTTGTTTTCGTTTGTCAACGATGGTGAATTTGACTGTGAAAACGGTCTCGATGAAGGGGTAGAAATGTTTGACCTCGACATCACCATGTACGTCGATGGAAACCCAGTGTACACTGAATCCAACATGATTTGTTCCTCATATCACGCACTTTGTGAAGATTATATTTACAGCGATTTCTTGTATGCCTCTGGCACCATCCCCGTCGACATGGAGGTCGGAAACAATGAGTATTGTATGATGGCAACATTCTCCGGACAATTTGGAACACTCAGTACCAACCCAAATGCACCATGTTCGTCGCAATGGTTTGGCTACAAATTGTATTCTGCGGAATCAAGAAACAACGACATGACCTTGATCGTGAATGGCTGGGTGAATGCGGACGGTGCCTCGAGCACATTCCCTGAAACCGAACTTGTGTTTACGGTCTACGATGAACTTGGAAATACTGTAGAAACTGGGTCAATCCTTCTCGGTGAAGAAGAAACTGATTATCAATACGAATTCATTGCACCCCAAGAAGGTGAATATTGCTTCGATGTCTCATTGCACGATGCCGACGCTGGCCAAACGTACCAGTCTCTCTTTGTTTGTTCAACAGCAAAACAAGATCCTGAACCAAGCGACCGATTAGTGGCCGTTATTGAAGCGCTTGCCGAATCCAATTTCCCAAACGTACTCGAAACGTTTGGAATGAACCTTGAAGACCGACTTGGCGATATTGTCGCCGACGATTTCCCATACGAGGATGGAATGTGGGCTCCAATGTGGAGCAATCAACATGCAACCGTCGTTGGTGTTGGTGTGTATGTGATGGATGCAAATGGCAACTGGTACATTCTCACCGGCCCTGAAACCGCAGGATATTCCAGCGATGCCCCAGCTCATGTGAGCATTCGATACATCACTGGTGTTGAAGCGATGACTGCACAACAAGTCATGGCCGAATCGACAGAATTAGCCGACATCGTCGATACAACAACCTACGACTTTGATGCTCTCGAGCAGGCACTCCAAAACGCTGGTGTTGATA
>JAYNJV010000075.1:0-3523 GCA_038110525.1 Candidatus Poseidoniales archaeon
GCAGCAGGAACGACAAGTCCTGCCAACCAAGCTAATTGTGCAACATGGAATACCGCCATAGCGTCAACGTTTGAAACAAGTGCGATCATGAATTTTTCAATCCGAATCACGTAGGGAAGAATGCTTAATGTGATGGCAAACGGCAATGCTGAATAGAATAAGACGCGATTCGAAATCCAATCGGGGCCAAGTCCTTCGGAATTTTCTTGGAAACCAGCCTTGGAAGTTAAATTATGCAAAATGAATAATGAATAAAAAACGCTGACTAGACCGCCGATTGCGAACACAATAGCGTAGGAAATCACCTGGTCGGATCCATACCAAAAAAGGAGGAGATAACCAGCAACAATGACCGTTCGCTCAATGACCTTTGAAATCGCCTCCTGATGTGCGTGTCCAATCGAACGCAGTGCAGTCCTTGGACTATATGATGCAATATGAATAAAAGAGATGAGAATACCAAGGATGGCTAAAAATTTAGGAGCATCTTGACCAAAGAAATCGAGAGGCTGAATGATGAGCGCGAGAAGGACGAAAAAGGCAAAAGCAGTTCCTTGCATCTTGTACGTTCTCCATACTGCATGGCGTACAGCATGAGGTCGATTTGAACCATCACGAGCGAGCAACGTTGGAAGACCAAGATCTGTGATGAGAAACAATGACGCATACACATCAATGGCGAGGACGAGCCATCCGTACTCAACCGGTAGAAGCATACGTGTTAGGATGATTTGTCCAAAGAAGGCAAGAAAGACAGAGATGATTTCAGCACCAAGCAACCATCCAGCATCTCTTCCAAGAGCTGGGCGTCGATGAGAAGCATTTTCCACACATGTTGGACCTTTCTTTGATACTTGAAACCATGCTTCAAAAAGCACAGGTTCAATACAGAAAACCGATACGAAGGAATGGTGGCACGACATGGTTGATGTGGCTTGGGTCGAAGCAGAAATTCTGAAAGCCGTCCCAGATGCAGATGTTGAGGTCATCGATTTGCATAGGTCTGGTGACCATTTCCATGTCCGAATCATCTCTGAATCGTTCGAAGGCGTTCGTCCTTTGCAACGGCAAAAGCAAGTCCTTGCTGTCATGAAGCAGCACATTCCCCACCCAATTCACGCTCTCGATCTAAAGTGCATGACTCCCGAACAAGCCGCTGTCTCGGGCGATACAGCATTTGACCCTCATGGCGGGGGCCAAGGCATCCATGTATCCAGATTGATGAGAAATAAGGAGGAATAAGAATGGATTGGACCCCAGATGAATTACAAGCAATAGTCAATGAACACCCCTTGGTGTTGTTCATGAAAGGAACACCAGATGCACCCCAATGTGGATTTTCAAATCGTGCTGCGCAAGTGTTACAACAACTTGGCGAGCCATTTGCAGCGGTCAACGTTTTGCTTGACCCCCGAGCCATTCCATCGATTTGTCAGTGGTCGGATTTCCCAACCATGCCACAAATTTTCGTCCATGGAGAATTGATTGGTGGGTCCGACATCGCACTCGAAATGCTTCAAGACGGGAGCCTTCGAGAGATGTTTGATGAAGGCCGAGCTTGATTTACTCACCAACTTCAAACGCCCAAAGGTGTTTCTTTCCATCGTCTTCTGAAGTGTATCCTACATGGACAATAAATGGAGATTTCCTCAAGGCTCGATTGAGGACATGGGGCTCAATCGTCTCGCCTTTTTGTTCCCAAGCCGCAAGAATATCGCCCATAGTGACAGGACCAAATTCTCGGATAAAAGCAACAATTCGCTCGGCCTCTTTCCGAATTTCAATGCGCTCAGGAGCGTATTTTGATGGGCGGGCCATGAGTGTTTACCATCGCCCAAGGTTGATGAAGTCTATTCTTTGCTACCATCATCGAATTCAAGGGCTCTTGCCCTTGACATTGCATCATCATCGGTAAACCAGAAGGTTGGGGTTGGTCCAAAATCGATGTCCCATTGCTGAACTGCTCTCGCAAACATTTCCCCGTCGGCGTATTGCTTGCACCAGGCTAAAAACCAATCCGCTTGGGCCTGCATGGCTTCGTCGCCTTCCGATTGCCGCCTTAGGAGTTCGGCTTGCAACGCTGTGATCATCATCCAATTGGGCGTCAGAGCATAGGTCACGTATGGGTTGCGTTCCATGGCAACGCTGCTGTATTCGGTCCAAAGCGAAAAGACCTGGTCGTAGAGATAACCGACGGTCAAGACGCCTAACATGACGGTCATGAAGATAGTCAAGAGACCGAGATAGGTGGCCGGTACACCGAGCAAGGTGTCGTTGAAACACAGGGTGTCGCTGCACGAAGATTCAAACCGCCAGCGCACATAGGGCCACACCAAGAGTGTGATGGTGGTGCCCCACAACAACAAACCGACCACTGCTTGGGATTGTTGCATACGCCAGTATTGACGCATGAGCCATTTTCTAAAAAATGAAGTCGAGCCAGATTCGTTCGTCATGGTGATTGCCATAAGATGATACTTCAAGAATCAATTGCATATTTTTCACATTTTTGAGGCATCCTCATCAATAAACGACGACAGCGCTCCTCATGGGGGGGACCATTCTACCAGGTGGAACCCAACCATGGCACCGAATTGATGAATCAAAAAGCCACCATTATAGCCAAAAACAAATCAAAAGATGCCTTCATGACAGAAATCCACTTCTACCAATTCTCGAGGATAAGTACGCTTCAAGACGCGTTGTGGAAGAAAAAAATGTGTGCGAACTGCCTAAATTGTTTTACTGGTCTGAAACGGGGGTCATCGACTGGAATCACGTACCAGAACGATGTGTGATCAAAACCAATCATTGGTCGGGCGATGTTCTTTTTTTGATGGACAATGGTCCTTCACCTATGCTTGATGTCGAGCGGAAATTGAGACTCTTTTCAAAACAGGATAACCGCTACAGAATCATCAGAAATTCAAGAGACCAACATGGTCGTTGGTGGCCCAAATGGAGAATTCAAAGGGCGGTGAATTGGTGTCTTCGCCAACCCTTCCCTGTTGCACTTGAATGGGGGGCTGCACAAATTTCTCCTCGTGGGGTTATGGTTGAAGAATTGCTGCTCGAAAACAATACACTTCCAAATGATTGGAAAGTTCACGTGTTTCATGGGAAAGCGGGATTTATTCAATACGATGTTGGACGCATGAGTTCACATTCACAATCAATTTACAACATGGAAGGCCAACGAATTCATCAAACAAGTCCAAGATGGAGTGAAGAATTTACTCCTCCTGAAATTGTGACCATCCTTGGGCATGAGGGCATTTCTTCACTTGTGTCCGTTGCAGAAAAACTCGCTGAAGATATTGATTACACAAGAGTTGATTTGTACCGAGTGAATGAAAAATGGGTGTTTGGAGAATTCACAAATTATCACAACTCATGCCATCCACAATCGATAGAGTGGGAGGAACTTGGTGGTTCGTTGTGGTCATAATTCATTCATCAATAAATTTCCTTGTAGGCGTTGGGTTAAAACACACCATTGAATTCGCCCGTTCATGGAGGGAGC
>JAYNJV010000076.1:0-3479 GCA_038110525.1 Candidatus Poseidoniales archaeon
GTTCTCCATGAACAGGGGCAGTTCGCTCTGCTTCATCAAGTCAACGATTCGAACGAACGCAAACCTCGAGAGTATACGAGGCAAACACCTTGGCAAGGGAATAACCTTTCACATCGTGAATGTCGATGTTTTCGACCGTTGCTCCTGCCTCGTAGCACACCTTTTCGAGTTGTTTAGACAAGTGCTGCAATTCATGCCTTTCAAGAATCGTCCAGCCACGGATGAGCGAGGTCTGGTCGACCACGAGACACGAAAACAAGTGTGGAAGATGGTCGATACTGTCGTGTGGTAAATTGACGAGCAACACGTCAACTGCGTGTTTTAGCTCATCACTTTGGGCAAGTGCTCTTGCATCCTCACAGCACACCATCGATAGCGACATAGGGTGACTTCGCCTTGAGAAATGTTCAATGTTGAGGCGAAGGAGTTCCACGGCCTCAGGATTGAGGTCATTGGCGATATAGCCTGAAAGTAAATCGCGTTGGAAAAGAAGGCCAAATGACGGGCCAACACCAGCGTATAAATCTGCAACAACCACCTTTCGCTGCTTCTTGTTGACCAGTGCCTCAATACACTCGCAGGTCACTTCTCGTTCGTGGGATAATCTCGATGAATAATAGGCGACACCAGGATTGGTATGGATCTCAAGTCCGTGTTCCTTGACCGTGGTTTGAGTTGATGTTGAGCCATCTCTCGAGGCGACTATGGACAAATCTCGTACGCGGAAATCACCTTGAACACCATCATCCGCGCATACAAGTCGGATGTTGTTGAAATGGTCAAGCATGGCCTTTGCAATGATTTCTTTGTACTCGTCCTGCTCGAATTTAACCATCAGGATATCGCCTTGCTTCTCAAAACTTGCTGGCCATGTTTCAGCGGGAAGATGAGCATATTGTGCAGGGATATGGTCGGTGTACCTCAGTGCTTGAGGCGTCTTATCTTCAACCACGAGAATTCGATGACCTTGCCAAACCTCTGCGTCGCTTGGAGGAGCGGTATCATTGAGAGGAATACCCCTTTGGCCATCCTCGAGACGATGGATGGAGAGGCCAAGAAACAACCACCCTTCTGCCCTGCATTGTTCAATCCACATTTGGGTGGATTTGCTCGGCACACTCAAAAGTCGCATCGGATTCGGAACGGCTACGAGTGTCGGAGGTTTAGCGATGGCGGATGAAGATGTTTCACCACTTGAAGCAGGCCTCTACCTCATTGGGATGGGTCCTGGGCGGATGGAATTGATGACCAGCAAAGCCCTTAGCACCGCAAAACGATGCGATGAACGGTTGTACGAGGCATATACCGCGCTGTGGCCAGAACATGAACTACAACATCTCGAAAACCACATCGGGCCCATCGAACGGGTAATGCGACCTGCGATTGAACAACCAGAAGAACTTCTAGAAAGGGCAAAAACCGCTTCAATTGGTGTTTTGGTGGTGGGCGACCCCCTCCAAGCAACCACACATGTTGACCTGCAGCTTCGATGTCTTGAGCAAGGTGTCGCCTGCCATATCGAACACGGTTTGTCCATCACAACCCTCGCAAGTGGTACTTCTGGATTATCAAATTACAAATTTGGAAGGCAAACAACGCTCACCTATCCGCACGGCTCATGGATTGCAACCTCGCCTCTCGAGGTCATTCTGCTCAACAAAACCAACGGTTTCCATACCCTTGTCCTCCTCGACCTCGACCCGACTGGGCAAGGCGTCGGGCAGCAACAACCCATGACGCCAAGTGATGCTCACAACGCTTTACAACTGATGAAGCAAAAACTTCTCGAAGCCAACAACGACGGAACGCTCGATGCATTTGATACATGGACAGCCATCGTATGCAGTGATTTGGGTTGTGAAGATGAAGCGATGTACACCACCACCATCGGTCAGTTATCTTCTGTCGAAGGTGGTCGACTCAACACCATCCTCATCCCCGGTAGCATGAGTGACATTGAAGAAAGTGCAATTTCTCGTTGGAATGTCGAGGTGAAATGATGGACGCAAATACGACCGCGTTTATTTCGTTTACACTGTTCATGTTGTTCTTTGCCGGTGTCGGCTTGGCGAGCATGCGAGTCAAGAAAGACACCACCGACGATTATCTCGTTGCCGGCCGTGGAATGCACCCAGCCCTTGCAGCACTTTCAGCCGTGAGTACATGGAACAGTGGATACATGTTCATCGGTTTCATCAGCTTTGTCTACTTGATGGGTTATGCTGCCATTTGGATCGGTGTGATTTCCACCATCGGCCAACTCGTCGCATGGATTTGGCTCTACAGACACATTCAACGCGAGGCGACCAAACAAAATGTCCGCTCCCTCTCATCCCTTGTTTCGACCACTCGAGGTGCACCCGAAGCAAAACTTGCCGCCGCCCTTTCGGTTTTGTTTCTCTCCATTTACGCCGCCGCCCAACTCACCGCTGGAGGTGTCGCCCTCAATGCCATTCTCGGATGGGAAAAAATCGTTGGAATCCTCATCGGTTTTGTCCTCGTCGTCGCCTATTGTTATGCTGGCGGTGTACGTGCTTCAATTTGGACCGATGCTGCTCAATCTGTGGTGATGATCGCCGGCTCAACCCTCCTATGTATCACAGCACTTTCTGAGGTTGGTGGCTTTTCAGGGCTTCATGACCAACTCACTATCGTCGACCCTGCAACCACTGAAATGTTTCCTTATGGACTGAAATTTGGTCTTGCGTTGTGGCTCTTTGCCTTCTTCCTTGGAGGACTTGGCGTAGCGGGTCAACCACAAGTCGTATCTCGAGTGATGACCCTTGGTGAAGACAAGGATAGGATTCAAGCCATGATTTGGTTTTTCGTTTGGCAAACGCCGTTCATCGCACTTATGTTCATCATCGGACTTGTCTCTCGTGCCATCTTTTTCGACGGGAATTTCGACCCTGAAATGGGCCTTCCTATGATGGCTCTTGAAGTCCTCAGTCCGTTTTGGGTCGGTTTGATTTTGGCATCAATTTTTGCTGCTACAATGTCAACCGCTGACAGTTTGGTGCTCGCTTGTACCGCTGCTATTACCGATGATGTCAAGCCTGAATGGAGTGAAGACCACAAAACCACCAAACGTGTGACGCTCGTGATGGCTGTGTTTGCCACCCTCATCTCCCTCTTCGCCCTCTTCACAAAAAACGATTCTGTCTTCGATTTAGTGGTTCTCGCTGTGTACGGACTCGGCTCAATTTTCATTCCCCTTCTCATCCTCCAAATCATGGGCTACAAGCCTGATTCGTTCCACACCATCGCGATGATGGTCACGGCATTAACCTCGGTGACCCTTTGGAGTTTGAGTGATTATTCAAGCGACATCTTCCCTTCAATTCCAGGCATTGGCTCGGCTTTCATCGCTCACGTTGTGCTGTGTCGATTCCGCGAGGATTCGTCGTCGAACCCCTTTGGCACGATGTTTCATTTCCTTTCAAAGAACGAAAATGCAGACAGTATCGAAGCCCGATTTT
>JAYNJV010000077.1:0-3049 GCA_038110525.1 Candidatus Poseidoniales archaeon
TTGATTTGACTTGCTACAAGGTCAATATCGCTGTGGTTCTCGCCAGTCAATTTGATGACGGTCACAGCTGCCATTGATTGTCCCTTCCTCTTCAAGTGTCACTTGTATGAACGAATCACTTCTTTTCGATCTTCAAACAAACGCCAGCAGCGACGGTCTTACCCATGTCTCGAATAGCGAATCGAGAAAGTTCGGGGAAAGTATCCATCTGTTCAATTGCCATTGGCTTTGTTGGTTGGAATCGAATCAAACATGCGTCACCAGTCTTGAGGAATGATGGGTTTGGTTCTTTGCCTGCTTTGCTGGTCTTTTCAAGGAGTTCCATGAATTTCACAGCGACTTGAGCGGTGTGTGCGTGGAAAACTGGGGTGTAACCAACTGAAACAACCTTTGGGATGTCCATAAGTTGAATTTGACCAACGAAGGTTTCGTCGTGTCGGACGAATGTTGGTGCACTGTCAGCATATCCTGCAACGTCTCCACGTCGAATGTCAGTGGTTGAAAGACCACGAACGTTGAAACCAACGTTGTCACCAGGTCCAGCACTTGATACCATTGTGTGGTGCATTTCGATGGACTTGACTTCAGCAGACTTTTGGGACGGGTTGAACACAACGGTCTTACCTGTGTTCAGTGTACCAGTTTCGATTTTACCGACTGGAACTGTTCCGATACCGCCGATCTTATAGACATCCTGAATAGGTAGTCGCAGAGGCTTGTCAACTGGCTTGTTTGGTTCTGCCATTGCATCGATTGCTTCGAACAAAGTTGGTCCGCTGTACCATGGGCACTTGTCTGATTTCTTGAACACGTTGTCGCCGTTGAGGGATGATGCTGGGATCATTGGAACATCGTCCGGCTTGAAACCAGCACGCTTGAGGAGGTCTGAAACTTGGCTGCAAGCTTCCTTGTACTTGTCTTCGCTCCAGTCAACACCTGAAATATCCATCTTGTTTACGTGGACAATGAGGCCACTAACACCAAGAACCTTTGCGAGGAAAGCGTGTTCTCGAGTTTGAGCGTTCACACCATCGTTTGCAGCACAGAGGAGAACCGCTGTGTCCGCTTGGGAAGCACCGGTAATCATGTTCTTCACGAAGTCTCGGTGACCTGGTGCGTCGATGATTGTCCAGTACCACTTAGGAGTAAAGAACTCCTTATGTGCGACGTCGATGGTAATACCACGTTCTCGCTCTTCTTTCAAACCGTCCATAACGTATGCAAGTCCGAAACCAGCTTTACCTGATTCTGCTGCAAGTTTTTCGTTCTTGTCGATAACGTGTTGCTCAATGTGGCCTGAATCGAGGAGAAGTCGACCGACTGTAGTGGACTTTCCGTGATCAACGTGACCAATGAACACAATGTTACGATGTGGCTTACTCTTGTCTTCCCATTCTGATGGCATAATAATCGCTCCTTAGCAGACCATCCGAAATACAACCCCTATTTGAAGACCGCGATTCAAGAATTGTACATTTTCTGTTCAATTCTGCCGTGCTATTCATCGGTCTTGACCGTTCCATCTCCTAGGATACTGTAAAGTCGTAGCGTGCTCGTACTTCCCGTGATTGCTTTCGGGCTTCCAGACATCGCAATAACCTTGTCTCCTGGTTCAAGTCGTCCATCTTTGACCAATGCCTCGATGGCGGCTTTCATTGTTGCAGAACCTCGTTCGTACTCTTCGACCATGACCGTATCAACACCTGATAACATACATGTTCGCCGTAGTGCTCGAATTCGATTGCTGACTGCAGTGACTGGAACTTCAGGTCGATATCCCGCAACGAGTCTTGGAGCATTGCCATGTTCAGTTGCTACTACGATTCGAGCTGCACCAGAAATTTCTGCAAGCAGCACTCCAGCGTGAGCGATGGCTCGGGTACTTCGAAATCGAGCAAGAGCAGTAGGCCGACTGCCAGTTGACGCAAAGGATTGTTCTGTTGAAGATGCAATTCGAGCCATCGTTTCAACTGAGAGCGATGGATATTCCCCTACGGCTGTTTCTCCGGAAAGCATCACACATGATGCACCTTGCCGAATTGCGGACGAGACGTCGGTAACTTCGGCACGCGTTGGCCGAGGATTTGTTGTCATGGTCTCGAGCATTTGTGTAGCGACAATCGACACCATTCCACGTTCGATTGCTTTTGAAATGATATGTTCTTGTGCTATTGGGACATCTTCGAGTGGTATTTCAACGCCCAAATCACCGCGTGCTACCATGACGGCTTGACAATAATCGAGAATTTCATCCAAATTTTTGAGCGCAAGAGGGTGTTCAATTTTGGCTACAATTGGTGTATGTACGCCCGATTTTTTGATGTAATCCTTCACGGGAATGAGGTCGGCTGCCGTCCTCACATAACTCACAGCAACATAATCCGCTTCGCATTTGAGTGCATGCTCAAGTGCAAGAACATCTTTTGGACCGAATGCGGGCACATTAAGATGAGTTCCTGGAAAATTGAGACCCTTTCCTGTATCGACAATGCCTCCATTCTTGACAACACAATTGATGACTTTGCCATCGATTGACTCGACGGTGAGTTCAACCAATCCATCAGCGATGAGAATCGATGCATCTTTTTGGATTTGGTCTTCTATTCCATCGATTTCAACTGGAAGATTTCCATCGAAGGCACCCTCGATTTGACTTCGACCAATGTGCAATGACACCGTGCTGCCTTGAGCCAAAAGAACCTCTTTGTCGATGGTGCCAATTCGAATTTTTGGGCCAGGTAGGTCTGCTAAAATACAAGTCGGCTGACCACTTTCTTTCTCAAGTTCGCGGATGATGGAATATAATTCAGTTTTGTCTTCAGGCTTTCCATGTGAATAATTGAGCCTGAACACATCAGCACCTGATTGAAGCAAATCCAAGATGTCTTTTTTGGTCGCTGTTGCTGGACCGAGGGTTGAAACGATTCGTGTTTTTCTCACTGTGTTCACCGGTTTACTTGTAATAGAGGCGGATGACAAAGGATTCGACGAGCAAATCATTGACCTTGTCATTTTGAATGGTTATTGTCCATTCACCGTCACCATATGT
>JAYNJV010000078.1:0-2887 GCA_038110525.1 Candidatus Poseidoniales archaeon
CGCACCTGAGAAATTCATGGCGTCGTTTTGTGTGACTTTATTGATCGTCTCTGTAACTTCTTCTTGATACACTTCTTGGCCAGCGACTCGAACGGTGTAAAAAAGACTGGTTGAACTATCGGTGAAGGTTTGCCGAGTGCAGGATGTAGGCCCAGAATTAGTTTGAAGAATCATTGAAAAGAATACTGACATTTGGACATTTGTATCGATCGACTCGTGCACTGGAGGGCTTTCCAAACTAAACACTGGTACTGGCCCTCCTGTGACGCCAACAACAAAACCGCCCACCGCGGAATCGGTCTGGCCCCGTTGTAACACGGCTGAGTCAACATCTGCACCCTCAACGAAAAGTCGTTCCATTGCTACAATATCCCATTCTTCGAAACCTGCATCGTAACGAATGTCACCTTCCGCTGCAAATGCACCAAGGCTAACGCAGATTGAGGAGATCAGCAAAGAGAGTAGGAAAATACTCACTTGCCTCCGCATGAATAAACCACATCGTCCAAGTTCAATAAAACAATGGCTTCATGCGAAGAATGGCATGCCAAGATAGACCCACA
The DNA here is from genome assembly GCA_038110525.1 of Candidatus Poseidoniales archaeon. Taxonomy (GTDB): domain Archaea; phylum Thermoplasmatota; class Poseidoniia; order Poseidoniales; family Poseidoniaceae; genus Poseidonia. The sequence goes on from JAYNJV010000078.1 coordinate 564, forward strand.
TGATGATAACACCACCGAGAATTGAAAATGCATTAACCGTTCCTTTGGTAAGAAGTCCGCGATTTTCAAGAGTAGCTCCAAGAATGCTATCGATTTGACAACCAATCCAACCCGTGGCGACGAGCACGCCAGTTAAGGCAATGCCATCGTCGAATGAGACAACGTTTGTGAGGTAGGCACTGATAAATGTGCAGAGTGACACAATCAGCGAACCAAGGAACGCTGCTAATTGACCGTTTGGTGAAAAGCCACCATTCTCACCTTGCTCACATGGTTTCATTGTGGTGATCATTCGCACCCTTGGGTCGAGGCAGCCAATTTCTGAGGCAAAGGTATCAGAAGCGGCAACGGCCACTGATGCTCCAAAAATCCATATGCCTGCTTCGTAGTTATCAAATTGAAACGCAATGATACACATGACACCAGGGAAAAAGCCATTTGCAACCACATTTTTCCAACCTCGATGACCATCCTCTGATTCACATAAGCCAAGTGTTTGTTTTTCCCCAAACCTCCATTTCGTGGCTTTGTGACTTGACAGCAAAAATCCAAGCAATATGATGAGCCATGTCCAATGACCGAGGCCACCGACGATAAATCCGAGTACTGAGGCGGCAATGACACCGTTTTTATCGAGCATTTTTGCCTTTGTGGACATCAAAATGAGTGCAAAAAGAATGACAATCGTCACTGCTAAATTCGTCGTATTGAGTCCACTAGAAAAAAAGTCCATAGTACCCCTCCCGGAAAAGTACCTTGCATCAAACAGTATCGTTCGCCTGTGTTCTTCTCGATTGGTGTAGTTTATCAATTAAGTGGGTCGGCTACATTTTCCTCTTCAACTTGGAATATTGGAGGGACGATTCGCACGATGGCAAGCCACAACAAGAAGACGAGAACAAGAATCCATCCAATGTTGACGATGGCATACAAGACAATTGATTCGAATTCCAACAGACCAATAGCCCAAGACGAACCATTCCAAAACGCATGACCTGCAATAGCAAGAAAGAGACCTTGCGTCCAATGTGTCGGTAAATTCCATGCATGCTTTCGATGTTTCCTCACCCACCTCGAGAGCCAATCAGATGGGCGTGCTGTTAATCTTGAGGTCGAGACGACTTGGCCGGTTGATTTCTCAAACAGGACCCATTCGGTTTTTGGTGCAGAGGAACGAAAGTCGTATACAGAATGTGAATCTCTTGTTTTCCATTGCAGACTTGATGCTATGGCGTATCCCGAAATACCTGTCCATAGAGCATGGCCGGGAATCGAACCGATTCCACGAATCACCGAGGTGATGAGAAAAGAAATACCTCCATCGCCAACTGCAAGCGAACCCAAAATGTACTGAGCGTTTTCGACCAGAGCAAAACCGAGTCCTACTGTTGAGCCAACATAAAATCCGTGACGCGGCGTTTCTAAGTATCGAAACAGGAGCAACACGGCAAGAGCCTTTGAAATTTCTTCGCCAATGGGTGCCGATAAAAAGAGAATCATTCCATACCCGAGGTCCGTCATCGCATCCATTGGGATATCAAAGGTGGTAATCACAATGGGTGACAGTAAGGAATTGATGATGATCGCTGGAACTCCCGCAAGCATGCCTGCCATGAGCATGAGCTCACCATCCTTGGCACCAATCTGGAATCCCATGTGCCGACTTGTGATCGACCACCATCCAAAGACCGGTGTTGAAAATCCAATCAACCATGCCGGAATGAGGACAAAAATAGCCAGAAGAATCGTCACAATATTGATTTTACCAAGGGCAAGAGGCAACAAACACAACGTGGAAATCACAATGCCAAAGATAAAAATCATCCACAAATGACTTGTTTTTGGCATATCGAGAGGAACGTTTGTTCGAACCAAGTGATGACGAACAAGTGTGGGAACAGGTGTTTGAACGACCATATTTCCTCCAAGTGGATGAACTGAAGCTCCATTGGCATGAGGCGTCGCCACAATGCTGTGGGTCAATTGAGGCTTTCTCGAAAGCAACAAAAGGGCGATGAGTGGTAAGGAACAAATTCCTCCACTGAACACAAGGACAGAATCCATGGGGCCGAGAACATAATTGAAATTCGCATCAAGAAATCCTGCAGCGATGAGTATGGTGATGTTGGAGAGGAGAAAACAGAGAAAGACAATGCCAAGCATGGACCGTACTATTTTCCACGGCTTCGCTTGTTGCCACACCACATGGTCATGAGGGAGGGGCGTAAGACCAATGATGGCATTGTGAGGAATCATGCAATCACCAATGTGTCCCGCTCAGTTCGCCCGTCAATCAACGAAAGTCGTTGCGGTATGCAATCATC
>JAYNJV010000079.1:0-2874 GCA_038110525.1 Candidatus Poseidoniales archaeon
GAACTTCGAGGTTTTGATTGTTGAGGATAGGGCGCTTGAGACCATCAAAGGTTTTGGTTCCGCCCTCAATGTTGAGCACATCCATGCTTCCTTTCTCGATGGCTTCGAGTTTGATAATGAGGGGTTTGCGTTTCTTTGGAATTCTTGATTTGAGTGCCTTGAGTTCTTGTTGAAGTCGCTCGACCATTTTGTGTTTTGCAGAGATCGATTTGTCGTATTTATTCGCCCTCTTCATTTGTTGAAGGGCCCCGAGTGTCGCTTGAATCTTCTTTTCAGTGGTCTTGATTTGGTCATTGAGCGAGGACTCACTGGCTGCCTTTTGTGCTATGAATTGGGAGTAGTTGCCCTTCCATGGCCAAGCCCTTAAATTGTCAATTTCAATGATTCTCGTGCACACTTGGTCAAGGAAATAACGATCGTGTGAAACGATGAGTTGGGCACCTTTGAAGTCTCGAAGAAAGGCTTCAAGCCATTCAGTTGTTCGAATATCAAGGTGATTTGTAGGTTCGTCGAGAAAGATCACGTCAATGCCAGCAAGTCCCACGAGTTGGCGAGCAAGAGCAAGTTTTGCCTTTTCACCGCCAGAGAGTTGTGCGACAGGCATTTCCATAGGATGCTTGTCAAGTCCAAGGCGCTCAAGAATTCCTTTAGCGATACCAGCGACGTTTCCTCCACCGCTCGATGCAAGTGTTTGTTGCAATTCAGTATAACGTTCCATCACAGGCTCCCAATTCCCCTCGTAAAATGCAGGGTCCACCATTTGTGCTTCGATGGAGGCAATTTCTTCTTCGAGTTCTTGGAATTGGCGACCTTTTCGACTCAATTCTTCCTCGATGGTTTTTGTTGATTCTAAATCACGAATTTGTGTAAGGTAAGCAAGGCGAATACCAGGAGCAAGTTCGACATCACCAACATCTTGTGCTTGTTCGCTAATGGTGTTGAGCAATGTGGTTTTTCCAGCACCGTTGTGGCCCACGATACCGATTCGGTCACCATCGTTGACATTGAAGGTGATGTCTTTGAGAACATCGACTGGCCCAAAACTTCTGTCGACACCCTCGATGCGGATGAGTTCGCGAACCATTGGAATCCCCCAATCTTGTCGGCGCGGTATCAAGTTGTTAAACGTGAAGAAATTGGGATTGGTTTTCTTCCATGATTGCAAACATTGTGTATTGGAAGAAAAGGTGTATTTCATGAACCATTACATAATGGGAAGGGCATGAGCGATGATGAGCAGGGTGATGAAGTCACCTTTTCGACATCCACAGGTCCTGTGCGTGTCATAACCGCTGCTTCATTGTTCGACGGTCACGATGCAGCCATCAATGTCATGCGACGGCTCATTCAATCGAGTGGTGCGGAAGTCATCCATCTTGGACATGACCGTTCAGCAAAGGATGTGGTCGATTGCGCCATTCAAGAGGATGCCCACGCTGTAGCACTGACATCGTATCAAGGCGGACACGTGGAATACTTCACCTACATCCGAGAACTCCTCGACGAAGCAGGGTGCAACCATATTCGCATCTTTGGAGGTGGAGGTGGGACGATTACCCCTCCAGAAATCAAAACGCTTCACCAAGCAGGAATATCAAAAATTTACTCGCCTGATGATGGACGAACCATGGGGCTCATGGGCATGATTCACCACTTGATGGGCCAAGCATCGGAAGTTGACCTCATCAGTGAAGAGCGAATGGCAAGCCTCGATGGTCCTGTCAACGCCATAGACACAGCAAAGGTTGGACTTCTTCTTACACTGAGCGAATCCATGGATGATGCTTCGTTTCGAGAGGCGTTGGAGCGTTGTCGCTCTTCGACAACCGATGTTCCTGTCATCGGATTTACGGGAACAGGAGGGGCAGGAAAATCAAGCCTTCTCGATGAGTTGATGCTCCGAATTCAGCGTGACAACCCAGGAAAACGAGTCTGTCTCTTGTGCGTTGACCCAACGAGAAAGCGAACTGGTGGAGCATTGCTCGGTGACCGAATTCGAATGAATTCGCTTTCAAACAACGACCTCTACATGCGCTCCCTCGCATCCCGAGGATCGGGTTCGGAAATCAGCCAACATCTCGACCGTGCCATCGAAGTAGCAAAGGCTGTAGGATTCGACCTCATCTTTTGTGAGACGAGCGGCATTGGCCAAGGTAGCGATGCTATCACCTCGGTTGCCGACCATTCCCTGTATGTCATGACAGCTGAATTCGGTGCCCACACTCAACTTGAAAAAATTGAGATGCTCGATGTCGCTGATGTTGTGGTTCTCAACAAATTTGAGAAGCGAGGGAGTGAAGATGCACTGCGTGCTATTCGGAAACAGGTTCGACGAAATCGCAACCTCTTCGACATTTCAGATGAAGAACTGCCGGTGGTCGCTACGATTGCAAGCCAATTCGCCGATGCTGGTGTTGACCGACTTTGGATGAAAGTCGCCAACCTCGTCGGCTTTGAAGCCTCTCCGCCGACCGATGAATTTGGTGGGGCAAAGGGTGTCATCCCCCCAGAGCGTGTCAATTACCTTGCAGAAATTTCGGCAACAGTGCGCGATTATCACAAGCACAACGAGGAGATGGCTCAGAAATTACGCCTTTGCCAGCACTTGGAGACCGCTGCCAACCATGCAAGACAACGGGGGCAAGGAAGTGTTGCAGACGACTTGCAAACACAAATTGACGAACTCATTTCCCAACTTGAAGATGCAAGAAAAGATTTGCAAGCATTTCGAGACCTCGCTCAACAATATGCTTCAGGAGAATACACCTACCACGTCCGTGGAAAACCGTTTACCGTTCAAACCACAACCGAGTCGCTCGCCCATTCCAATATCCCAAGAGTAGCGTTACCAACCTTTGCTGATGATGGTGAATT
>JAYNJV010000080.1:0-2795 GCA_038110525.1 Candidatus Poseidoniales archaeon
ACTGATTTTTTGCGAATATATTTTGCAATAACTTCAGGCATGAATTTTGAAAGAAGTGTGTCTTTGAAGAACATCGCTGACCTATCGATGACATACCTTGCATCATCAAGTGGCCCCATGGCTTCATGCATCGCTGTGGTAAAAATCTCAGCCTGTTCTGGTGTTGCTCCTTTGAGATAATAACGAAGCCAGCCCCCGCCTCTTCCACCGCCCCCAAGTTGGACGGAATTGTTGATCATACCGAGGTCCCACATTGTTCTAGAGATGGCCATGGCAATATATCGTGCAAGGATGTCGTCCTTCAGTGCCGTTCTGTTTTTTCCAAATGTGAATCCAGTGCCAAATCCTGTACCTGGCTTTATGTTGACGGCTCGACTTGATTCCGCTGCGAATGGTTGGCCTATCCCCCACAGTTCTCGAACGTTCATACGTTGTTTTGAACGCTCAAGCATCTCTTTGTTAAACAGCCCCATACTCTCATTCACCACTTCTGGTTTCAATTCTGTGAATGCAGAATGAACGTGGGCAACTCCTTTTTCGATTGAACCATCATCACAGACACCGTACAATTGCACATGTTTTTTCTTGAATCGAGTATAATCATCGTATCCCTTGATGAATTCCTCAGCTAGACAGATGACATCCCAATTGTTTGCAACTTTTTCTGGCCATAATTTGTCGAGGCGTATTGAGCGACCCCTAAGTTGATTGATACTCATGTTTGTTGTCACTGATGTTAAATCAAGAAGGACATTTATTCTCGACGCATCCCACCCTTCGCCCAACAGCCCTCTCGTTCCAACAAGACATTGCGTGTGACCCAATTGGAAAAATTCGGTGATGATTGTGGAATAATATCGTGGTGCCCAATCTTTTCCTGAGCCATGAATTTGATGGAAGCCGTCAATCAACTCATCATTAATTTCGATGTTGAGATTGTGCTCAGCAATCCAATTTTTCATAAATTCAATGAATGTTGGAGCCAAATCATCGTCAACAAACACCGTACTCCCAGTCATCAAGACTGGATTGAGCAGGTCAGTTGTTTCGTCTTCGACGAGTGCTTTGTAAATTGATATGGCACCTCCAACCTCATCATCATGAATGCCTTCAACAACAGCTGTCGATGAAGTTTTTTCATAATCTGTTACAATGACTGCTCGCATATCTTGTTTTAATTCTTGATATTCGTTGCCTAAGATTGTGAGGACTGCTTCTGTTTTTGCTTTACTGTAGGCGAGAATTCTCGAAACAGGAGAAGCGCAAGGAGTAGCCCCGCCATCACTGATTTGGATGCCAATCAACCGCATCCTTTTCTTCACTTGTTCCGCAAGTTGATGGTCTGTTTCATGAGTTGACCGAATGAGTACATACCTTGTGTAATAATCAATGATGGAGACAAAAGACATGATTCTATTCTGTAAGGATTGCTCAAAATTATTGATGACTTCATCTTTTGATGTCTTGACAATATACTTCTCATATCCATATGGAATTGGGGTTTCAGAATATGAAAACCATGCAGATAGATTGGAACCGAGAGATGGTTCTTTTTTCAAAAATTCTTCAGGTGATGAATATGACCGGTTCAACAATGTCCTTGTGTTCATGATTTCAAGAATCCACTCATGAATCGGTAGACGGGTCTCATTTGGTTCATTGAGCAAGTCCAAAATTTCGTAAACATCTTCATCTGCCTTTGAAATATATTCAATCTCATCCAACGTTGGTCGTACAAAAAAACACAAGTCCTGATATGGCGAGAGATTGGATTCGCGAACTAAAGCAGGAATTGGCACCTCATAATCGATTTCTCCAAGCATGTTCTTGTACAAATTTGATTCTTCCATAAATGCATGATCTGGTGGGGTAGCAGTTAAACCCAACACAAAGGGATTTCCAAGATACTCGATTAACTCAACGAGAACCTCACCCCAATGCTCCGTTAAATGATGGCATTCATCAAAGATAACGAGTCCAATATTCTTTGATTTCAATTCCTCAATTGTTTCTTTTGACGATGGATTTAGCCAATTCAAAATACCTTGTTCTTGGCTAAGAACTTCACGTTCCGCTTTCTTGTATTTTTTCATATTGCGTTCAAATTCTTTCTTATTGGAAGAAGCCAAACTTGCAATCCAATCCATTGCTTGCTCCTCTGAAGTTGCTTCTTCTTTGATGATCAATGATTGGGCCCAAAGCATCATTGCTCTATCGTCAAGTGTATCTGATTTTGTGCGAGGCATCGTTACAGATTGATATGTAAGAGAGGTCAGCAAACCAGGTTGCTTTCCATCTAAGCTCATTTCATCATCATGTCCATTCAAATCAAAAAGTGAAGTTCTTGCCAACCATTGTGCTTGAATTGCTGAATTGGGGGATAAAACAAGTGCGGGCTTTTTGATAAGTTCAGCCCAAACATACAATCCCAGGATTGTTTTTCCAGAACCCGGTGGTGCTACGATATGAAGTTTCTTTTCACCTTGAACAATTTGGGGTTGAATAATCGATACTGCTGCTTGTTGAGAAGGGCGTAACGTACCTTTGAACGAAATCTTTGGGAAATCTGTTTTTGATTCCATTGTTCCACCTTGTTCTCAAAATTACTTTCGAGGACCGGGAGGACCGCCTTTCTTTGGACCCGGAGGACCACCGCCCGGACCTCCTGAAGGAGGTCCGCCTTTCTTTGGGCCCGGAGGACCACCGCCCGGACCTCGTGAAGGAGGACCGCCTTTCTTTGGACCAGGAGGGCCACCGCCCGGACCTCCTGAAGGAGGGCCACCAGATTTGCTTGG
>JAYNJV010000081.1:0-2785 GCA_038110525.1 Candidatus Poseidoniales archaeon
CACCGCTGATTACCGGTTTTTTTCCAAGCACGTGAGCCTCGCTTCATGGTGAACAGTCAGCCGACCTACCATCACTATATGAGTGCATCGTCGGTTGAACACGTTCATTCCTTGCCCACCTTCCTGAAAATAGGCTCATCGAATTTTTTTTAATATACAACTTAAAAGAATACACATGCCCAGTTGCTTGCGTTGTGGTTCAAGTATTAAGGCAATTGATACATATTGCCTACAATGCGGTGAGGGTCGGCAAACCACACACTCCTATGGGCCAACAGGCACCCCGTCAGATCATGGCATAATGTCCTCAGCATCACCATATGGGCCAACAGGCACTCCATCGGGAAACGGCATGGCTCTCAATAAGTCTGCTCAAGGACCAAAAGGTTCGCCACAAAAGTATGGATTTGTGGCTACGACGATGATGTCGAACTCGTCCAACTCAATCGCTTTCCAAAAACGATATGTGTATTGGTTAGGACTTATGATTTTTCTATTGATATTAGGGAATACGCACTCGTGGCATTTAACCTCGTACACAATCACAGAGAAGGGAGAAAATTTCCGTGGAAATTACACTGAAGCAACAACCATAGAACTTGAGCATGATTTGTATGCATTGACTGAATTTTCAACAAATTCAATTGATTATGCGGGAACTGAAAATGATACTTCCCAAACAAATGGTCGATATTATCAAACAAATTCGGAGTGGATTGACCAATACGATTACAGAACAAGCATTGATACGAAAGAAACCACAAAATTTCTTGTCAATATAGCATTTTTTCTCATGGGCATCTCATTTATTTTTTTGCTCTTCTTTGGAACTGAGCACCATGTGAGGTCTTCAATTTCAGTCATGTCAGTGATCACTGGAGTCTTGATGTTGGTCGCCCTTGCTTATTTCACGATGAATTTCACCCCATTTGAAGACCCGGAAACATCGGAGAATGATGAAAATACTTCATTTGAATGCGATGATACCGATTCCTTTGGAATAGGTGCATTTGGTTATGTTGAATATACTGGTTGCGAGGCTTCTGGCTTCGATTCGTATACGTCCACATTAGTGCCTGGTGCAGGATTTTACGAAATGATGTTGTTCACAACGATGTGTTTCCTCACGCCTCTAACGATGCCTAAAATGAGGTTTTAAACAGGTCTATTTAACATTGATAATCAGAATATTCTTGTCCTTGGTATAGTTTGAAGAGCAGAATGGCATCTATGAATGCGATTCCAATCACTTTCGTCGCTTCGAACCAGAACGAACCTTTGTTCCTGAAGATGTCGGATTATTGCCAAAGGATGCCATGCCCTTCTCAGTGACGAGTTTTTCGTACACACCTTGCGTTGGAGCAATCCATACTTCACCAGTACCGCTGAAGGTTTGAAGAAGCCCTTCACCAGAAACCAAAGAACCAATCAACCGCTTACTTGAACGCTCAACTTTGAATTTGACGCCCTCATTGCGTAGTAGGGCAAAGTTGCCATCAACAAACAACTTGTCGTCCTTGAGTGTATATTTCATGATCTCCTGTTTTGGCACGGGGCTGTAAAGCACGGCAATACCCGAACCAGTGATGTGGGATTGAAACAAACCCTCGCCTCCGAAGACTGCTGAGGATACGGACCCCTGCATCTTTGCACTAGCTTTGAGTTGTCCGACCCCTGCAAAAAACATGCCTTTGTCGCAAATGATGCCTTGACCTGGCCCTCGAATCTCACGCAAAAAGAAATGCCCAAAAGAAGGTTCAAGATAAATCTCTCCTGTTCCGTGAATTTCGTTCACGAAGAATGTCTCGTTCGAGAGAAGTTTTCGCTTCAGTCCTTTGACCAACCCTCCTCCGGTGGAAACCTGCATGGCCAACTGGCCTTTCATGAAGTAGAGAGCACCGGGTTCGACTCGGACCTTTGAGTTGTTGAGTTGGATTCGGACCATTTTGAGTTTGGCACCCGAGCGGACAGTGTAGAACAGAGCTTCTGATGTACGGACATCGCTCGATCCGAGTAATTCGTTATACTCAACGATCTCAATAAGGGTCCCATCGCTCGCAGTCGCCGATTCAACAACCGAGAACAATTCGCCAATGTCTTCCATTTTTTGTTGAAGCGGGCTGATTTGAGGGCCGTTACGGGTCTCATCGATGAGCCATTCGGCTGTGCCCTGATTTCGAAAAAACCAGGATCCATCATCGCCCTGCCACCACTCAACACCATCGACCACACGAATTCCGTCACTCATAAACCTGATATAATTTAGCACCTAATGAATGCATCGGTTTAGATTGTTGAATATCAAGAGGGGGGGGAACGTCGATTGCGCACATGCACCATATCGGGCAAAATGAAGAGGTCAATGAACCAACCAAGTCCGAAAAAACCGAAGGTGAAGATATACAGAACACCCATGCCAATATGGCCAAGATAGAAACGATGTGCCCCCAAATAGCCAAGACAGATACAGAAGACATAGGCCAAAACAAGGTTTCGATCCTCGGTTCCAAGAGGATTCCCAGAGGGATTGACGTAGATGGCAGGTCGCCGTTGTGGTCCGGCTGCAATTTGTTCCGTGGCTCCCGCAGGTGAGGGAGAGACTGCGGTTGTCGTTTGTGTAACATGGTAGTGATTATGAATGATGTTACCAGTATGGAGGTCTCCCCCAACCACACTGTCTTGCAATACTGGCCCTGGTTTACCTGGTGCCTTTGGGTCTTCCATGACCGATGAAAAGAGATTTCATTCAAAGCCCTGTCGCTTTAACTTAGAGCGGACGCACCAG
>JAYNJV010000082.1:0-2706 GCA_038110525.1 Candidatus Poseidoniales archaeon
ACCCAAAACTTTCCAACTGGGATGCAATCCAATCTCTTGCATTTTGATTCGCATTGGTATCGATTCGACGGTATCCAAAATTAGCCATCTCGACCATATTGTCGTACGCTTCACTCCCTTCTGGCCAAGCAGGAGGTACTTCTTCGACCACTTCTATGCCAATATTTCCAGACAATGGTAGCGTAGTGAGCACCAAGCATGCCAACACTGCACGCCATAGTCGAGCCATTAACAAGCCACTTGTGGGTCAATATCTTGAGGTTTCGCATAGGTGGAAATCCCTACTCGATACCGTAGTCTTCAGGTCCAATGGCAACTTTTCCTTCTCCGTTGGCGTAATATCCTCTGTACATCAAACGAGTTTGGTAGGGCATCGCCACCTCCCCATTCTTTGAGATAGCAATCAATCCTCCACGACCACCGAATGGTTCAACGGCATTCATGACGCTTGTAGCAGCATCAGCGAGTGTCATTTCAAGGAAATTGACATTGGATGCAAGCGAGTGTGCTGCACACGTTTGAATGAACGCCTCGCCAACACCCGTACAAGAGATGGCAACATTGTGGTCTGCCCACGTTCCAGCCCCGATAATCGGGGTGTCACCTACTCGTCCAGTAGGCTTTCCAGTCATACCTCCTGTTGAGGTTGCTGCTGCGAGATTGCCATGAACATCGAGTGCGACAGCTCCGACTGTTCCATGCCCTTCGTTTTCCAAATCATGGTCAAGTGCAGCCATGTCATCTTCATCCGTTGTCCCAGGTCGAAGCGAGGCTTGTTCCCATTTGGTCCACTGGGCTTGTCGTAAATCCGTTACAAGCCAATGTTGTTCAGCCATTTCACATCCTTGTTGAAGGGCAAACTCATCGGCAGCACTGCCATGAAACATGATGGGCCATTCCTGCTCGAGTAATTTGAACGCTACATCGATGGGGTGGCGCACGCGTTGTAAACCGATTGCTGCACCTGCTCGCCCATCTTTGCCATCCATGATGCTCGCATCCATCGTTACACGTTGGTTTTCGTCAAGCACCGAGCCTCGGCCAGCATTGAACAGGGGTTCGTCTTCAAGCCACTCAACGGCTAATTTTACCGCTTCAAGGGCACTCAATTCGCCCATCTCAAGTCTCGCTCCGATACTTTTCAACAATGCCTGCATGCACTTGATTCGCTCAGGGTCGAGATCGCTGAGACCTCTCCAAGGCCCGTCTCCTCCTGCCCCACCGTGAATCACGAGGACGGTCATTGAATTCACTCAATAACGCTACATCGAATAATTTGTTGAGGTTCAAGTGGCCTATCTCGACCATCGGTTTCGCAATCTTCGATGGCTCGAACCACGCTCATACCATCAACAACTTCGCCAAAGACGGCGTGGTTACCGTTGAGCCATGGTGTAGCGACTGTTGTCAAAAAGAACTGCGAACCTCCAGTGTTTCTACCTGCATTGGCCATGGATAGAATTCCCGGCTTGTCGTGTTTGAGGGCGAGGGCCGATGGTTCACAGGGAATTTGCCATCCAGGTCCACCAGTTCCAGCACGATTCGATTTTGGGTCTCTTGAGTGAGGGCAACCTCCTTGAATCATGAAGTCGGCAATCACGCGGTGAAAGTGAAGACCGTCGTAATGTCCGGCGTTCACGAGTTTCACGAAATTTGCCACAGTTTCGGGGGCACTTCCGTGAAAGAGGTCGATGGTAATGTTTCCAGCGCTTGTTTCCATAAGAACTTGCATAGTTTGGGCAACCATCGACCGTTGAAGAGCATTGTGTTCACCTGCGAAATGCAAGAATTCAAAACCTGAAGAGCAAACCGTGGACTATGAGCAATGTCATCGATATTGAATTTGAGACCATGGACGGACAAAAAACAACACTTCGCCAACTTGGAGGCACATCATGGCTCGTGGTCAATGTTGCTTCAGCCTGTGGAGCTACACCACAATATGTTGGACTTCAAGATCTGTATGAAGCACATGAACACCTCACCGTGGTAGGATTTCCATGCAATCAATTTGGAAAGCAAGAGCCTGGCACCCATGAAGAAATATGTGAATTCACTTCAACAAAATATCATGTTACATTCCCACTCATGGCGAAGATTGATGTGAACGGTGATCAGCAAATCCCACTCTATGCTGAACTTTGCAAGGTTGAAGACTCAACGGGTCACTCAGGAGAAATCCGGTGGAATTTTGAAAAATTCCTCATCGACCTCGATGGCAAAATACAACGTTACTCAACCCGCGTTCTTCCAGGCGACATTGCCTTGGAATAACCAAATCAGTAAATAGCGACATCCTGCGACTGCGGGTTGATTTCGAAAAATTGTTCAATCCAAAATAACATTCTCGTTGTGTAAGGCATGATGCCACATGAACGTCAACAACGACGATTGGGATCTCGTTCGATCTTTCATTGAATATGGATTTAGTGAAGCTGGTATGGAACACGTCATGGACGTGGGCTATGTGGCTCTTCCAGAATCATTGCTTGAAGAAATGAGAGCCCGAATTGGCTGAACATGATTGAACGCAAACGTCCTCCGGTCAGTCATAACACCCGACGATAAGCCACCCGGCAACCCGCTCCGCATGACGGTACATCCTCACACGTGGAGCACCAGGGTTTGCCGTGGTGGCCCAATGGTTCACCATTCATCACACGTCAAACAAAACTGATCATTTGCTTCTTGTTTAAGCAAAGGGTA
>JAYNJV010000083.1:0-2228 GCA_038110525.1 Candidatus Poseidoniales archaeon
CCGATGTGTGCTTTTCCACTCGGCTCTATGCCCACATAGCAACGAATTGTTTGGTCACCGCCAAATGTTGGTTCACCAGAAAGACACCTCACGAGATGCTCGACGCCGACGGTTTCTTCAACACCACCAATCATCAATTCAAGCCTTGATGCATTCTCTTCGGAAAGGGCAGAAATCATCGAATCGACATTCTCTGCACCAGTGGCTGCCATATAAATCACTTAGAATAAATCGTTTAGTTTTTTGACCTTCGATTCAGGAGGTGTTTCGCCGTTGGCGAGCATTTCTTCGATGTCTTGAATCAATGCATTTGCCGTATCGATTTTTTCTTGCTCAACATTTTGAATCATTTCCATTGATTTTTGGGCCATGCTGATGGCTGATTTCGCCTTTGAGAGTTTCTTTGCGTCTTCCTTTGCTTTGTCTCCACGTTGTTTTGCAGTGTAACCTGTTGCAATATCGAGGAAGGATGACCAACGACGTCGTGACTCCATTGCGACTTCTCTACCGTTGCCCGAGGACAGAAAATCCCCCAGTTCATCACCTTTCATTTGCTCGACATCAACGACCAATTTTCCTCCATCATACATACCTGTCACTTTGGTCATAATACCGAAGGAGCCTGTGAACTGTCCATCACCTGTTGCCTCAATTCCGTCAAAAAATTCTGCAGCCTTTTTACACAATCCTGCATTTCCACCAATCGATTTTTCTACGCCCTTCTTGACCGCAAATCTCTCCATACACCTACCAACAATCGTCGAGTCATAAGTTTCACCGTCGAAAGCGGTGAAGGAAAAGAAAATCAAAGATGTTTTGACATCCACCTCCTCCGATGGTTCATGAGGCGAATTGCAGTCTTGTTCCTTCTGCTTCTTCTTTTGCCAAACATTCGGGCCGAAGGAACGGTTCAAACGGTTGACTTATCGCTTGAGCGAACCATAAAAGATACTTCCATCGGAATCATCGCTGGTGCAAAATCTCCCGATAGCAAAGATGTACTCCTCGTGGGTGAGGATGGATTTGCAATGCTTCTCGATGCAAATTCTCCTGATAGCGGGAGTCGAGATTTATTGTTGCAATCAAATCGCAATACTGCTCTTCGCTCAGTCGAATGGCATCCTCGAGGAAACACAGCCCTTCTCGCCGGTGATAGTGGAACTGCAATGAGGTTTGACTCATCGGACAATAGTTTGTCAATGCTCAACGGTTCTTATCTTCTCATCGGTATCGATTTGAAGGCTGTAACGTGGCGACCTGCAGGTGATTTTGCCTACTTTGGTGCATCGGATGGAAGCATTTGGAAATTTGCTGAATACTATGGCTTTGAGATGCTCAACGACACAAAACAGTCCCAAGTCAGCGATATTGCCTGCCATAGAACCTACAACATATGTTTTGTAACAACGCTGAGTGATGGCATTGCTGTCATATCGCAGGACCACGAAGTGACATGGTTGGCGGGCACAAATCAAGAAACATGGATTGGCATTGATTGTGCTGACCCAACACTCAATGAATGTGTTGCCTTTGGTAGCAATTTAAAAACAAAAGCCATCAAAATAAATCTCATCGATGCCTCACAATCTCAAGGACTTGAAACCAACTTTCTGCTTTCTGAAAATGTTGAAGGAGACATGAGCGGAATTGCTCGTGGCCATGATTCCACAACCCTCGTGTTCTTATCTCCAATTGGAATACTTCGAAACAACCCTCTTGAAAATGATGCTTTTTCCATGGCACAAGGATCACACTTTACGGCATGGGATGTCGCTATCGCTGCAAGGTCTGTTGTATTTGCATGGGAAATTTCAACCAATAACGGGTATCTGATTACTGATTTTGGTCATGTCATTTCCTTCTCTCCCCTTCTTGCTGAGGATGAGGCTGGTATCATGACCATCATTGTCTTCGCAGCGGTTGCAGTTTCGGTCCCTGGTGTCATTCTTGGACTCATTTACATGAACAGTCCATTTCTCCAACGAAAATACTCGGAATTTCGAAACAGAAAGAATCCCAAGAAAAACCGCAAAGGATGATTGGATACCTTCTTGAGTCTCCTGCATCACGAAGGACTAAGGCGAGAACATGGAACGGTTCGAAGGCATTGATTTTTACGACATTGAAAGCCTACTCACAGAAGAGGAAATCATGATTCGCGACATGGTTCGCGAGTGGGTCGATGAGGCAGTTCTTCCAAAAATTGAACATGCATGTGCCGAAGGTGT
>JAYNJV010000084.1:0-2186 GCA_038110525.1 Candidatus Poseidoniales archaeon
AATTCAGCTTCAAGAATTTCTTCCCTCTGCTTCCAGTCGTTGAGCAAAAGAGGTTGTTCGGTACGACCAAGTTGTATCACCGCAACCGCAACCAAAATGATGAGCACGCCAAAAAACATCATCAATTGCTGTATCGAAATCGATGACCCTTCGGATGTTGCCGACAAGGTGTTTTCAACAGATGCAAATACAGGCAAGGACTGAACTCCGTCTTCATTCATCGCACGGATTTCGACAGAAAAGTTGCCGCTTGGTATTGAGCGTGCATCAAGGGCAATTCTCCATTTGACGATGTCATAAAACGAAGTTGAGTTTTCGAGAGCCTCATAGGTGGCTGTCATCCACATGCCTGTTCCAATTCGACCTTCAACGGTCGAAATCGCTGAGGTTTGGCCCCAAGAGATACCTTCGATGGAAATAATCGAAGCCTGTTTGTCTGTGGTGATGTTGGTGATGTGAACTTGAGAAGAAACATCGACTTCACCTGTCAGTGCCGAATCCCGCATATACATGGCAAGACTGACTGCTTCGTACGCGTCGACCATGCCCCAACCAAAGTCCCGGTTCCAGTACGGGTCAACATCCGGAGCAGAGGGCTCACCTCGACGTTCAGCAGTGAGTTTGAGAATCTCTTTCATCTCTGCAGTCGACAAATCAGGATTTGCTTCAATCATCAATGCAAGAATACCTGAGACGGACGGGGTAGCGTACGATGTTCCCGAGCCTCGACCAGTGTATCCATTTTCAGATGCATCTCCTCCAAAGAAATTGTTACAAACGCCAGAAGTCACACACCCTTCCGCCTGCACGATGTTGGTGCCTGGTGCTGAAACCTCGGGTTTGAGTTCGTTGAGTGGATTGCCGTCGTTGTTGTCGCGGCGTTCGCCTCTGGAGGAGTAGGATGCGATGGTGTCATCGGTTCTGTCGACGGTATTTTTGTCGTCTGTTGCACCTACGGTAATGGAAAGCGAAGATGAGCCCATACCAGAGAGTCCGTCGTTACTTGGCCCATCATTTCCTGCTGCGACGCTGACCACAATGCCTGCCTCCATGGCCTCATTGAGAATTCGGCTGTGCATATCCTCACCGTCTGAACCGCCACCTTCGTGACTTGTGATGCCCCATGAAAGTGAGATGATGTCGATACCATGAACGCTCTCATCCGCACCTTGCCAGGCATCGTCTTTGTGGTCGATGATCCATTGGAGTCCATTCATTGCCGATTCATAGAATTCCTGAGAGATAAGATAATTCTCGAAAGGACCAGCTCCGAGGTCCGTTCCGATACGAACATCGACAAGTGCAGCGTCGGGGGCTGAGCCGTAGAATTCAGTTTGCTCACCATTGGCATCAAGACCGGTTGCACTGGCCATGCCCATACAAGCCGTTCCGTGTTGATTTCCATCATCAGGGTCGAATGTGCCATCGGTTTCTCGACCACCCTGTGCAACACAGGTTGGGTCGGTGTGAACATAACATACAGCATCATATCCGGCGACGAATTTTTGATTGAGGCCAGGATGTTCATTATCCACACCAGTATCGACCATAGCGATGACGACCCCTTCGCCGCTCACGCCTAAATCCCATGCACCGTTTGGATACACGGTTGAGTTTCGTGCTTTTACTGCGGGCGTTTGTACATCACCTAAAAAGACGACTTGGCCGTACATTTCGACCATGGCAACATCAGCAAGTTGAGCAATTTGAGGTGCGAATCCTGCATCGATTTGCCCGAGGAGTACAGCGTTGACGGAGGGGATGATAAAACGGGTTTCAAGACCGAGTTGGCTCAACTGCTCAAGGTGGTGTTGTTCCACTTCGACTTGGTAAGAAACACCTATTCCAGTGGTGCCAGTCACCGATTCAAGCGTATCGTGAATGTGGTTTCGATTTTCGTCGAGTGCAGTTCGCTCCCACCATGGTATCGATTCAAGGAACCATCCTTCGCTCCATTGTTCTGGGATGATGGTAAGGTCTGTGGATTTCATCCATTGCGTGCCTGAATCGTCGGTAGCGACCCACCCTTCACGCTTGTTCTCAAGTTCAAGTGAACCGATGAGTGGCATCATCAAAATGGACACGATGAAAAAAGCAAGGAATCGTTGCATTCAAACGCCTCGTTGAACTATGTACTCACTCCAATGCTATCAGTCTGATGCTTTTGTGTGTTGAATCTTGGTGGG
>JAYNJV010000085.1:0-1853 GCA_038110525.1 Candidatus Poseidoniales archaeon
TGGAGCACCCGGCTGATAACCGGGAGGTCGCAGGTTCGAGTCCTGCCTCGCGCACCACACCTTCGCAAAGAAGATGTATCAAATTCGCCTGGGTTGAATCAAGGGGAGTTTCAGTGGTCGTCGTTTCAAGCACTTCGATGACACCAATAGCGAGTCAACTCGCACATGAACTTGGGTGCCAACATGTCACGATCGAGACGCGCAGATTTCCCGACACTGAAGGTTACATCCGAATTGCTACTGAGGACATCGATGCCATTCGCCACGAGAGGGTTATCGTAGTATCCAACACCTTTCCGGACTCAGGAATCGTCGAGACATTACTCATTCTCGATTGCATTGAAGATTTGCGAAATGGTGATTTATCAAATTACAGCAACATCGAACCTCAACTCTTACCGAAAGTAGATGAGCAAATTTTGCTCGCTATTCCTTATTTTGGGTATTCAAGGCAAGACAAACGGTTCAAGCCAGGTGAAGTGATTTCAGCAAAGGCAATTGGCAAATTGCTCTCATCAAAATGCGATGGTATCATTTGTCTTGACATCCACGCTCCAAAAGTCCTTGAGGAACTTGATTTTCCTATTGCATTTACCACTGCCATGCCAGAACTTGCAGAACATTTGAGTCAAACGGTCAAGCCAGATTTTATTTTGTCGCCAGATAAAGGGGCGATTGAAAGAGCATCCATGGTCGCCGAGTTAATGGGTTGCGAATTTTCTTATTTGGAAAAAGTCAGAATCGATGCACGAACGATTCGTCATGAAGCAAAAGATTTGGATGTTGTTGGCAAAAAAGTTGTCATTGTTGATGACATGATAGCAACTGGAGGCACAATTTGCCGAGCTGCAGAGGCCCTTCGAGAGCAAGGTGCAATCGAAGTTCATGCAGCATGTTCACATGGACTTTTCACGGGAGGTGCCATCCCAAGATTGCTCCGCTATGTCGACGATGTTCATGCCACTGGAAGTCTTGAAAATGCACGAGATGTGATTCCATGTGGAAAGGCCTTGGCGAGAGGAGTTCGAGAACTTGAACAACGCCTTGGATGGTCATCAAAATTGGAATAATACTTCACGGTACATCGATTTGGTCAATCATAATATGAATAGTCCTGTCTTTGGTTACTCCGTAGGCCTTATATGGTGGTGGTTCTGCGGCAAGTTGCTCTTAACAGGAGGAAGGTGAATTCCAATGAGTGTACATGTGCGATACGAAACCCCAGAAGACCTATCAGAAAAAATCTACGAAATGATTCGAATCAACAGCAATGATGGCCGAATCAAAAAAGGAAGTAACGAGGTGACAAAAGCCGCAGAACGAGGAACTGCTCAGTTTATTGTTCTCGCAGAAGATGTCAATCCTCCAGAACTTCTTGCTCACATTCCTTACATTTGCGAAGAAAAGGGAATCCCATACGGATACGTTCCAAATCAAGAATTCCTTGCAAAAGAAGCTGGACTACCAAAGGGTGTCCACACCGCTTCGATCGCAATCATTGAGATGAACCGAGAAGCGAGTGAAAAGATGACTGAAATCGTTGACGACATTAACGGTATCAAGAACTGAAAGGTGATTGCCCATGTCTGAAGAACAAACTGTCGACAGTTGGCCAGCCGAAGTCGTCGAAATTGTCGGCCGAACAGGTATGACTGGCGAAGCGACACAAGTCAAAGTCCGTGTCAACGAAGCACCAAATCCACGTGATGTTGGACGAATTATCAGTCGAAACGTGGTAGGTCCTATCCGTGTCGGCGACATTCTCATGCTCAAGGATACTGGACGAGAAGCACGTAAACTCAACGCTCGATGAATGGTGATACAATGGTCGAACGTAGAATCTGCTCATTTTC